>NZ_CP042437.1:1802633-2403511 GCF_007971525.1 Mucilaginibacter ginsenosidivorax | reverse complement strand
GTCCGATACCCGGTATGGAACGTTTTACTCATTTTCAGGTGGATGGAGAATTTCAAAAGAAAGTTTCCTTGCAGATATTTCCTGGTTGAACGACCTTAAGATTCGCGGCTCCTGGGGACAATTGGGTAACCAGAATATCGGAACATATCCCTATCAGCCCATATTATCGGGCGCTAATTATGCTTTTGGCGGTACCGTTACTTCTGGTTTTATTTCCAATACACTGGTTGACCCGAACCTTACCTGGGAAACTACCCGGGTAACCGATGTGGGTTTTGATATGACTGCTCTTAATAATAAGCTGGTTGTATCTGCCGATTATTTTAATAAATATACTTTCGATATTTTAAGGGGTTCACAGGTGCCTTACTACGTTGGCCTGAACCCTCCCATAATAAATGATGGCGCCGTAAGGAATAAAGGCTTCGAATTTGCAGTTCAGTACAATGACAGAATTGGTAAAGATTTTACCTATTCTGTAGGATTAAACCTGCAAACCTATAAAAACAAGCTCGAGAGATATGGATCAAAAGATATTAGCGACCATAGCATTATGCAAGAGGGGCATGAACTGGGTGCCTATTACATGTATGTTTGGGATGGTATATTCCAAAGCCAGGCCGAGATTGACAATTCTCCAAAACAGCCGGTTACCCCTACTCCGGGCGATTTAAAAATAAAGGATGTAAATGGTGACGGGAAAATAGATGCCAACGACCGGACCTATGTAGGCGGTAGGTTCCCATCCTATCAATATTCGGCTAATTTAGGGGCTGGCTACAGGGGATTCGACTTTAGTGCGCAGATTTATGGTTCGCAGGGCCAGAAAGCATATGTCAACGGCTGGGGCATTGAGCCTTTCAGACAGGGCTCTATTCCAACAACAGACTGGTTGAACCGCTGGACACCAACCAACCACACAAACACGATGCCTAAGATATATGTAGCAGATGGCTATGCACCTGTGCAGAATTATCCGTCTACTTATTTCCTGAAGGATGCTTCTTTCATGCGGCTGAAAAGCGTACAGCTTGGGTATACATTTCCAATGGCAATACTCAATAAGATTTCCATTAAAAGCCTCCGCGTTTTTGTAGCTGCTGATAACGTTTTCACCGTCAGTAAATATCCGGGTTTGGATCCGGAGCGTGTTGGGGACGGAAGCTATGTAACCTATCCGCAAAACAGGACAATAACCTTTGGTGCATCCATTAAACTTTAACCCAATTAATGAATACAATTATGAATCTCTACAATAAGTATATATTCATGCTGGTTATGTTATCAGTCATGCTGGCATCTTGCAATAAAAGCTCTTTGAACCTTAATCCGCCCGATAAATTATCAACACAAAGTTTCTGGAAATCTGAAAGCGACGCGGATCTTGCTTTAACGGGATGCTACAACTTTTTATATGCCTCGGGAGGCGGCTATTCAACTTCGCAATACCAGGTGGTGGCCTGGGATAATTTCAGTGATAACTCTTATGGGCAATATAATTACGGAGGCGGAACAAGCGCGTTATCTTCCGGTCTTTCGGCCGGCGTTTTTGATACCTATAACCTTTTTCAATCATCTTATTATGTTAATAATTATGAAGCTATAGCATCTGTTAATTATTTCCTGGCCAATGTAGATAAAGTGCTTACGGGCGATAAGCTTAAGCAGTATAAAGGCGAAGCTTATTTTCTGCGCGCTTTTAATTACTATTGGCTCGCGGTGCTATATGGCAATGTGATTATTACAACTGCAGATCCACACACACTTGATTATACTAAACACATGGCTAAATCAAGCAGGGCTGATGTTTTGAAGCAGGTTGAAGCCGACCTGGACCTGGCAATTGCCGGTTTGCCCGACGTTGCTTACAGCAGCGGCCATGCAGTTAAGGCAACTGCGAAAGGTTATAAAGTGAGAGCATTGTTATTTGAGAAAAAGTATGCAGAAGCCGCCGCCCTCGCCAATGAAATTATAACCGGCGGAAAGTTTTCGCTGAGCACGTCTTATCCCGGAAACTTTTATAAGCCGGCTCAAAACAGCAGCCCCGAAATTATGTTCTCGGTAAAATACCAGTTGCCGAACCTGTCCCATCAGGATAACGGAATCAGCGTTCCCTTACAACGTTGGAAAGGTGAACTGGGTACACAGGACCTTGTTAACGAATATGAGGCTGCAGATGGTAAAGACACAACCAGCTCTGCCGTTTATGTTAAAGGGAAACCATTTGATAACAGGGACCCGCGGATGCGTATGACCTTATTCTTTCCTGGCGATACTAAAGCCCAGGGATGGCCGTTCACGGGATCTTACGCCGTGGCTACGCCCGGAAAAGATTCATGGATTGTTGGCTACTACCCGGTAAAGAAGTGGCTTGATCCCACTTTGACAGATCCTGATTACGGAGCAAAAGGTGATAATGATTTTGTTTTACTCCGTTACGCAGATATTTTATTGATGTATGCCGAAGCACAAAACGAAGCGTCCGGACCAGACGCAAGTGTTTACAATACGATTAACCTGGTGAGGAGAAGGGTGGCTATGCCTGATTTGCCCGCAGGTTTAACACAAAGCCAAATGAGGGATAAAATCCGCCACGAAAGGCGGGTAGAATTTGCCCTGGAAGGGATACGCTACTTTGATTTAAGGAGATGGGGTATTGCTACGCAAAAACTGAACGGCTTTGTTCAAAATCCTTTATTCCCTGCTGTAAAATCAAAATATGCCGACAATTATGATTTTTGGCCTATTCCTCAGCCGGAAATTGACAGGAATGCGCCCGAACTACTGCAAAACCCTGGTTATTAACCATTTGAAGAATAAATGAATACAAGCGGGGCTGTGCTAAAAACGCAGTGCCGCTTGTTTTTTCCTATTGATCTACTGTTCGAAGTCGGAGATTTTGAACAGTCTGTCGCGTTCTCTCAGGGAAAATACGCAGCAGTATAAAGTCGGTTTTGTATAAAATAATGTCTGTTCAGAGTAATACAGGGTGGGGGAGTTTATATAGTTTTGTTTTAATAAAATAGCCTGGCCGACCACCAGATGAGTTATTTGCCAAAGCCTTTACAAGCCAACCGATAAAAGGAACACACAAATTCTGAAACCCCAATGATATATAAACGAAAAATAGCAATTAAGGTGATCTGCCTGCTGGTGATATTATTGAGCCATTCTTTTGCCGCAAAAAGCCAGCAGATGGGCGACGCAGAAAAAAAATCAATGGAGAAAGGGTTGATCTACACTTCATTAAAAGGTGTAGGGCAGGGCGTATCGGGTCCGGGTTCTAACCTGCCGGCCGAAAAGATGCAATGGTGGGAAGATCAGAAATTTGGAATGTTCATACACTGGGGCCTATATGCAATTCCGGCTACCGGCGAATGGACCATGTTTAATCAAAAAATACCGGCTGAGGAATACGCCAAACTGGCCGATCAGTTTAATCCGAAACATTTCAGCGCTGCGGAATGGGCCAGGGTAGCCAAAGAAGCCGGAATGAAGTATATGGTAATGGTTACCAGGCATCATGATGGTTTTGCCCTTTGGAACAGCCCGGCAAGTTACCGGCATTTTGATAGTTGGGAAACTGCCGCTCACCGCGATTTTGTAAAAGAGTACACCGATGCGTGCCGTAAGGCGGGCCTTCATGTAGGCCTTTATTACTCACCGCTGGATTGGCGCTTTCCCGGTTATTTCGACCCCAGGGAGCTTCCCGACAATGCCGCACTGCTCAAAAAACAAACCTATGGGCAGGTAGAAGAGTTAATGAAAAATTATGGCAAAATAGATATTTTGTGGTACGATGGCGGCTGGTTAGCGCATAAGGGTAGCGATGCCGACGCAGCCTGGTTTTGGGAACCGTTAAAACTTAACGCGATGGTACGCAGCTATAACCCGGATGTGGTTATTAACCCACGATCGGGAATGGTTGGAGATTTCCAGACCGACGAGGGCGGCGCGGATGTTAAAGGGCCTATTATCCCTTTTCCCTGGGAAAAATGCCTCAACCTTAACGCAACAAGCTGGGGATATAATAAGGCTCAGAATTTGATGCCCTTGAAACAGATTATAGACATGCTTGTTAATACGGTTGACCGCGGGGGGAATATGTTATTAAATGTTGGCCCCGACCCGGATGGTGTCATTCCCCCTGCTCATGTGGAACGTCTGAAAGAAGTGGGGCAATGGTTAGCTAAAAATGGCGAAGGGATATATCAAACACGCCCCGGGCCGTTTCAACCAGTTGATGATTTTTATGGAGCTACCTACAGCGGGAATAAAATATATATCCACCTGCTGAAAATGCCGGCAGGTGATGCGGTTATTAAATTACCGCCAACCGGGCAGGTTATTACAGCGTGTACTGTACTACACGGTGAAAAGGTTAAATTTCACCAGGACGCTACGGGCATCACCCTTAACCTGGCTACAGTACAACCAGATCCATTGGTAACCACACTGGTATTAAAAGTAAAAGGCAGATAGCGGTTACGGGTATTTGGAATTTAAATAAGCCGCACCCCTTCACCAGAAACACCGAAGTTTAGAATTTCCTTAGTAAATGGCACCCAAACAACTGATTAAAAAATTGTTAGTCAGTTGTTTGTAATTTAGTAAAACGATAAAAACATCATATAAATTAACGATGAATGAAACATACCCTACTTATTGCGTTGCTGATAACCTGTAACAGCCTATCGTTTTCAAATAGTATACATGCTGTGAAGGATACGTGTTTTACTGACGATGTGTTCATAGATACGGACGGGAAGCCAATTAATGCTCATGGGGCAGGCGTGTTATATTACAAGGGTATTTATTACCTTTTTGGTGAAGTGAAGAAAGGTAACACCTGGCTTGTCCCTAAGCAAAATTGGGAAGACTTCCGGGTTCCCGCCGGAGGGGTTTCATGCTATTCTTCTACAGATCTTAAACATTGGAAAAACAGGGGAGTAGTTTTAAAGTCCACTACAAACAAACCCGGTTACGACCTGGATACCAGCATGGTTATTGAAAGGCCCAAAGTGATTTATAATGAACATTCAAAGAAATTTATTATGTGGATGCATATAGACAAGAATGACTATAGTTATTCCCAGGGAGGTGTTGCTATAAGCGATAAGCCTTTTGGTCCTTATAAATACCTGGGCAGTGTAAAGCCTAATGATCAAATGTTAAGAGATATGACCTTGTTTAAAGACGATGACGGGAAGGCTTATCTTATTTATTCGTCCGAAAATAATAACACCATGCATGTTTGTTTGCTAAGTAATGATTATTTGACAACAACAGAAATTTATACCCGAATATTGGTGAACAAAGGGAGAGAAAGTCCGGCTATTTTTAAAAACCAGGGCAAATACTTTTTAATTACTTCCGGCTGTTCCGGCTGGTCGCCTAATGCGGCTTCTTATGCCGTTGCCGATAATATAATGGGGCCATGGGAAGAACGTGAAAATCCGTGTAAAGGAGAAAACGCCGAAGTGTCTTTTTTTTCACAGGGCGGGTTTGTATTGCCTGTAGCAAACAAGCCAGGTTCATTTATTTTTATGGGTGACAGATGGAATAAAACCGACCTGGAGAAATCAACTTATTTATGGCTCCCGGTTCATATAACTAATGATAAAATAGAAATTTATTAATGGTGGTGGGGTAATTGGGATTACGGTATATTTTATTGGCGACAATATCAAAAAAGGCGTAACCTGGTTTCTCACAAAATGCTTTTTGCGAATAAATACATGAACAATGCGAAAACAAAAGTAAAAAGTACACTCCTGATACTTTGCGGCATCCTGATGTCTGTTGCAGTTTTTGGACAGGTGCCTAAAGGAAAACTGGCAGATAAGCCTGTATTCACCGACCCAGTGTACGATGGAGCGGCTGATCCTGTTCTTATCTGGAATAAGAAGGAAAATAAGTGGTTTATGTTCTATACCAATCGCAGGGCAACAGACATGAACCTGGATGGCGTTAAATGGGTACATGGAACACGAATCGGGATTGCAGAATCAAGCGACGGAGGAGCAAGCTGGAAATACCGCGATACTGCGAACATTAAATTTCGCCCAACCTCCGAATATACCCATTGGGCTCCCGATGTGTTTGAATACAAGGGTTTATACCACATGTTTCTCACATATGTACCTGGTGTTTTTGCCAATTGGAACCACCCACGTGAAATAGTTCACTTAACAAGCAATGATCTTTTGAATTGGGACTATAAGTCTACCCTGGAACTGGCCAGCGATAAGGTGATTGATGCTACTGTTTATCAGTTAACGAACGGCACATGGCGGCTTTGGTATAACAATGAGGAAGACGCAAAAACTATTTATTATGCGGACAGTAAAGACCTAGAAAACTGGGATTTGAAAGGAAAGGTAAATGAAGACCGTGGTGAAGGGCCAAAGGTATTTCGCTGGAAAGGAAAATACTGGATGTTGGTGGATCACTGGAAAGGCATGAGCTTTTATAGTTCAGATGATGCAACCAACTGGACAAAGCAGACGGAAAGAATCCTGGAGTTTCCAGGAAAGGGGAAAGACGACCAGTCGATTGGCGGGCATGCAGATGTAGTGGTTTCGGGCGATCGGGCTTTCGTTTATTACTTTACACATCCCGGAAGAATTACGAAGCAATATGCCGATAACATTGAAACACGCCGGAGTGTGATCCAGGTAGCGGAACTGGAATATAAAAACGGAATAATTTCGGCAGACAGGGATAAGCCTGTTTATATACAGTTGGATAAGCAGGCAATTAACAAAAGGAAATAAAGGAATAACAGCCAGGTGCAATTAAAACGAGGTAATTACTCAAATTATGTATAAGCAATTTCTTATCATCATCATCATCCTGGTAACTACTCATAAATCAGTAAAAGGGCAGGATAATCAGCATCCGAAATGGAACACCTGGGCCACCTGGGGAGATCAGAATAACGGCACTTATCGGAACCCCGTATTGCCGGCAGACTACAGCGATCTTGATTGTATCCGTGTAGGAGACGATTATTACGCCATATCTTCTACTTTTCAATATTCTCCCGGAATAATCATCCTTCATTCAAAAGACCTGGTAAACTGGACCATAAAAAGCCATGCAGTGGCCGATATTACACAAATATCTCCAGAAATGAACTGGGATAGGATGAACCGGTACGGCAATGGTATCTGGGCTGGTGCAATACGCTATCACAAGGGTAAATTCTGGATTTATTTCGGAACGCCCGACGAGGGGTATTTTATGACAACTGCTAAAAATATAGAAGGGCCCTGGGAACCGTTACATAAAATTATGGGGGAAGCGGGTTGGGACGACTGCAGTCCGTTCTGGGATGATGATGGCCAGGGCTATTTCGTCGGTACAAATTTTAAGGATGGCTATAAAATACATCTCTTTAAACTTGCAGCTGATGGTAAGGATATCATAAAGGGGACTGATAAGGTTATCTATCAATCAAAGGGAAGTGAGGCCAACAAACTTTATAAGATAAACGGAACCTACTACCATTTTTTTAGTGAAGTGAAAGCCGACGGCCGGACTGTAATGATGGAGCGCTCAAAGAATATTTGGGGGCCTTATACCGAATTTAAGCAGTTAAGCCATGCTCAAAATGATATGAACTCACCCAACCAGGGCGGTATTGTGCAAACGCAGAGGGGCGATTGGTATTTTCTTACCCATCACGGAGACGGAGACTGGTTCGGCAGGATCATGAGTTTGATCCCCGTGAACTGGGTAGATGGATGGCCTATTTTAGGAAAAGTGGGCGAAGATGGAGTTGGTACCATGGTTTGGGAAGGCAAGAAGCCGGTTAGCGGAACAAAAATTATTACTCCCCAAACAAGCGATTCTTTTTTGGGAACCCGGTTGAATGAGCAATGGGAGTGGAACTACCAGCCGAGGGCTGATAAGTGGTCTTTGCGGGAAAGAAAGGGCTGGCTCCGGCTTTACGCTTTTGGCTCGCTCGAAAGGAATGATAATCTTACAAAAGTGGGTAACATACTTACCCAGCGGTCTATGTCTACTAAGGCTAACGAAGTAATTGTTAAACTGGATTTAAGCGGAATGGCCGACGGGCAGAAGGCTGGCTTCACTCATTTCGGGCACCCGGCTTACTCAGCCATAGGCGTACATTGTGATGGTAAAATAAAAAGATTGGAATACAACTTAAAGGGCCAGGTAACAGAAGGGGATCAAATAAATCAAAATGTTGTTTGGCTACGGTCGGTGTGGGGCTTTGATGGTGTTAGCCAGTATTCGTACAGTACTGATGGTAAAAATTTCAAGGATTTCGGACCTGCGTACAAGTTAATGTGGGAATCATATAGAGGTGATCGACTGGGAATATATTCTTACAATAACAAACAGGAAAAAGGATATGTAGATGTCGACTTTTTTAACTATACATTCGCTGGGCCTCAAAAAACAAAGAAATAGCGTTCGGCGTGTTTACTTTCAGTACTTCAAATTTTTTCGGATGTTTGAAGTTTATAAAGTAATTTTTGCGAATAGCAATTAACCAACCGAAATAAAGGAATAACAGCCTGGTGCAATTAAATCATGGCAGTGCCAAAATATTGTGCGGATTACTGAGCAATTACATAAAGTCCATTAAATAATTACACAATAATAATTGTATCTTTATAAAAAGAAAGGAGATACAAAATGTCAAGGCCAGTATTAAAGGTAGAGAATTATGCGCCGGATGAGATAAAAGCAATGTTCCGGGACGATGAGCGTTACACAATAGGGATACGTTTGTATGCTGTCTACCAGGTATCCATAGGACAGCCAAGCAGAAAACTGGAAGAATTATATAATACCAGTTTTAAACAAATCACTAATTGGGTACATCGGTTTGAAAAAGAAGGCATAGACGGTTTAAGGGATAAGCCAGGCAGGGGCCGGACAGCAAGACTGAATGAGGTACAGCGGAACAGGATAGCTGATTTGTTGACAAAGGAATCGCCCGCAGGCCATGGTTATAACACCGCTACATGGACAGGGCCGTTGTTGATCGAATGGATAGCAAAGAATTACGGCCTTGTTTATAAGAAAGCCCAGATTTATAATATTATTAAATCATTAGGCTTTACCTATCAGAAAGGGCGGGGTTTATTCCCTGAAACGGATACACAAAAACAAGAAGCATTTAAAGTGGCATTAAAAAAAACTCCTTGAATTGCCCCCGGATAGTGTATTGCTTTACGAAGACGAGTGTTCGCTGTCCAACACGGCTACGGTAAGCTACGGGTGGTCAAAGAAAGGCGAACAACCTCAGATACCGTGTAAGCAGCGAAAAAGGGAAAGGCAAACTGTTTTCGGAAGTTATAATTATGATACGGGCCAAATAACGGTAAGTTTTGCAGATAAAGGCAATAGCCATACCTTTAAGAAACATCTGAAGAAAATACTGGCAACCTATAAAGGAGTATCAAAGATAATTGTGGTATTAGACAATGTAGCCTACCACCATGCAAAGAAAATAAACGCATGGATTGAAAGGCATCCGGTATTAGAATTGTTTTTCCTACCACCATACAGCCCTGATCTCAATGCAGTTGAAAGGGCGTGGTGGTATATGAGAAAGAAAATAACGCATAACAGGTATCTTAAGACCCTTAAAGAAAGAAAGGCTGCTTTTTGGAAAATGTTCTCTCATTTCCTAAAACCCAATATTGAACTAAAAACCGTTTGTGAAATTAATTATTAGACCTTATATAACTCGCTTGCAAAGTTATTGACCAAACATATAGAAAAGCGCAAGCCTCCCGTAGCCCGGGTACAATAACTGCACTAAAAGCCGGTTTTGGTAGGTTTCACCCTAAAGCACTATCATCTTTTTTACGCCGACGTAATAAAGGTCGAATCCGCCTTTGCCGCCCGGGCGGTTAGACGAAAAGATCATGAAATCATTGGTAAAGCCGGGCATCGATTTTATAATTGGCCGGTATTCGTCGCCGGTGGTGTTAATGGCCGGGCCAAAGTTTACCGGTGCCGACCATTTGCCGTTTACCAGTAACGAATAATATAAATCGAAGTCACCATATCCGCCGGCACGGTTCGAGGTAAAAACCATCACATTGTTAGCAATGTAAGGGCATTTGTCGTCGGCCGCCGATGATAATACGGCATCCCTGGCGATTGTTTTTGTGCTGGCATCGTCAAGGTTGGATATAATATCCTTGTTTTTGTCAAGGTCTGTTTGATAAATATCAAAGTTACCGTCCCTGTTTGAGCAAAAATAAACCGACGAAAAATCCTGCGTAAATGAGGGGTAGGCATCATCTTTTAGCGAGTTGAGGAATTTAACAGGCTTGGGGGTAGTATAGCTTTCCTGGTTAAGGTTTTCGGTGTATTTGATATCCAAATTGCCGCTTTGGTTGGTGGCATATAACAATATATAGCTGTTATAGCGCTTATTCATATTGGTGCTGCCCGTAAATTTCATGCCCTGGCTTATTAAATATGGCCCCAACTCATCGGCGGACGTATTGATAGTACCCATGGCATTATTCAGGTTGGCGTTTTCGATAACAATATCCATCAGGCTGCTTGATGTGTTTTCGGCAACGGTTAATTTGCCGTCTATGCGCGAGGTGTATACATCCAGCATTTTATAAATGATATCAAAATTGCCGCCGCTGCTGTTCCTTTTTGAAGAAAAACATAAAGGCGATGTTGAGCCAATAACAGATAGGGCGGAGTTATAATCATCAAACTCAGAATTAATATCGCCAAGGTTTACAGGCGTTTCGGGGAAAGTGCCGGATGTGAAAGTTAGTTTATGATCGGGTTTGCAGGCGGCGAGCAGGCAGGCAAATAAAACAGGAGCAAAGAATTTGTTTTTCATGGTTAGGTTTAGTTGTTGATGTTTAGAATAACAAACGTAATATATGGCTATATACGATAACTATGTCATGTTTATAACACTGCATTTGAAATTTAGGTAAGCAACTAAGGCCAGATTAATACCGAACACCGAATGTCCAATTTCGAATATTGAAGGAAAAAAGCTTGGTGTTGGATATTCGAAATTCAGTGTTCGATATTATTTTTCACTTCTATTTCTCTTAACTTAAATCAGATGCCGGTATACCACGACCATCCTGAAGTAATATCGGGAGCCGGATCAGTGAATTTATCAGTCACCACAATGCGCTGCAAAAATTTAACGTTTTTGTAACCCAGCTGCGTTTCTACCCTCAGGCGTAAGGGAGCGCCGTTACGTGCGGGTATTTCTTCGCCGTTCATGGTATGGGCCAGTATGGTTTGAGGATGAAATGCATCAAGCATATCAATACTTTCGGCATAATTATCGAAGCCGTAAAGGCCTACATAACGTGCGGTTTTTAAAATACCGGCATCTTTTAGCACAGCGCTTAGTGGTACACCAGTCCATTCGGCAATGGCACTCCAGCCTTCCTCGCAGGTGTGCCGCGTTATTTGGGTTCGCGCGCCCAGTTTCTTAAGCTCATCCATTGAATACTTGCGTGGTGCGGCCACGCAACCTTCTACAACAAGTGCAAAATCTTTAAAATTATTGCGTTGCAGTTGCTGATAGGTTTTGCTGTAGGCTTTTTTGCTCGCCGGGTCGGCAGGGTCGCCAATATCGGTTACCGGAAAGCTGGTTATCTCGCTTTTTTGATACTCCATAGCCAGGGCCCGCTGCGAAAGCAGGCCGCGCTGGGCAATGTAGGTTAAATCGTCGCCCATCCGCAAAATATTGCCATAAGTGGGCGGCGCTTTTTTAAGGCAGCCCGAAAGCAAAAGCGCACCGGCGGAGGTAAGTCCTGTTAAAATGGCCTGGCGGCGGTTCATCAGTAGTTTTCTTTTCATAGCTACCTGCCAAAAGTTATCGCCCAAATATTTCGTTTAAAGCCCGATCTGGCAACCATAACCACATGTACCAGCAAAAACAGCAACAGTAATACCGCCGCAAAAAAGTGGATCGTTCGCGCCGATTGATGGCCGAAGAATATTTTCAGTAAAAAGGGATAAGATGCGGTAATAGCCGGCGACATGGTAAAGCCGGTTAAAATAACCAACGGGAACAGCAAAAAGATAACCGATAAATAGGTGATTTTTTGCAATAGCCCATATTTGCCCGTATAGTGCATGTGCCTGCGCAAATGCGCGGCAACATCGCGGCAAAGTAGCTTTAAGCTAAATTCGCGGCGGCGCGGCACCAGGTTACGCCAAAAATGCCCACTGTAAAATCCTGCTATAAAATAGATGATGCCGGTTAATACCATGAACCAGGCAGCCAAAAAGTGCGTGCTGCGCCCCCAGCCGTTCTCATTAAAAATATCGTAAGTGCGGGCCGCGGTTACCTGCCGGCCGGTTACATGCTTAAACGGGATGCTTTTATCCCAGCCGCCATGGTGGTAGTTGCGGCTTATCGGGAGCTCAAACAATGCCGGGGTAAGATCGTTACCGGCCTTGCCCCAGTAAAGCCTGGGGTGCGACATCAGGATAACAAAGCCGCTAACCGTAAGCGCCAAAAAACTTAGGGTGATGATAAAGTGCGCACCTTTAACCCATGGTTTGTGTGGTACAACTTCGGTTTTAGTGCTTTGCGATAGGTTCATTCCTGAGGCGGTGATAACTACGTTTATATAAACAGAATAAATATAAAGGTATTCGCTGAAAATATCAAGAAACCAGGACTTTGCCGCAGGGTAAACGCACCTAATAGGGTTAACATAACTTAACACATTTTAAATATATTTTTTATAAATATTTGATAGTCAATATTTTATAGTCAATATTTTATAGTCAATATTTTATATTTTATCATGGTTAACACTAAATTGATTGCCTTCGCCCAGATGGTTGATCGGGGTGCGCGCGCTGATAGGTTAACGCTATGCTAAGTAATGAATATGCAACACCCGGATGTTTAATTTCATCCGGGTGTTTTTGTATTTTTAGATTAAATGCAGATAACTTAAAACGATGATCTGTCCTAAAGGCATGACGTATACTTAGCAGGCGGGCCACAAGTGAGGACACTTGCGGCAGCGGGAGCCACAAAGCCGCTCAGCATAAGTTAAGCGGCTTTTTTGTTATTTTTGAAGCCGTTACCTCATTGCAGAAATCCACATGGAGAAGTTTCTTAAAACACCTGATCAAATATCTGCTTTAATGCAGCATTGGTTCCTTTCTTATCATCATAAGGATAGAGATTCCTTTTCAGGGTTCGAAACTTTTACCTTTTTTGATCTTATACCTGAAGATCTCCAACGGGCGCTTCTTCAGCGAGCAAGTTTAGATGAGCATGAAAAACCCGTATTCTTGCTTAATTGTGGCAACGCCGGATTTGTATTGAATACGACTCATAGATTCATAAGGATCGGCGAATCTCATCTTGATTCTATTTTTTATACAGATTTTATATGGCATTGTGGTTATAATTCAATAAGGATAGAAGGGACGTCAAGAGGAATTAAGTCAGATGGATATTTTGCTGAGTTTGGTTTGAAAACCCAAAGTCGTGAAATTATATATTGGTTGATTCCATCTGGAAATGCCGGGTTTGCTTTTTGGAATGTTACAAAAAAATGTGAACTTATAGGGCGGAAATACCTTTAACAGATTCACTGAAGCATCGAATTTTCCTACTTAGTACATATCTTCCATAATACGAAAATGGGTTCGGTGTAGTTCCCGAGGAGGCCGCTAAGATATTTATATAGCGCCATGGCATTCGCGCTCACTATCGACGCAAAAACTTCGCCCAGCTACCGCAAGAGCTTTTCGCAGGCCTCCAGGCTTGTGCGCGCGCTGATAGGTAAACGCTATGCTAAGTAATGAATATGCAACTCCCGGATGTTTAATTTCGTCCGGGTGTTCTTGCATACCCGCAGTTCGCGTAAAGGATTGGCGTGGATACCGGACAGGTGGCTAATGCCTGTGTAGTATGAATAGAAAGCCTGGCGCCGCTTCTACCAGCGGCGGACGCCATCTTTTAAGTCAAAAGTAAAAAATCAAAAGTCAAAAATTTTGTTTCGGGTGGTTGGCTGCTTTGTTTTTGGCCAGCGCCAAACATCAATATTTTTGAACAAATCACCCCGCGCCCCATTACGGCGCGGTCAATGTTTTCCTGGAAATTGGGTGCACGCTGAAATAGCCCAGCGCGCCGCCGGTAACGTTGCTAAGCGGATTGGCGGGGGCGGCGTTATTACCGTCGCCGGTGGCGCCTGTAGTAAGGCTGAAAAAGTATTTGTACACGGCCGGGTCGATGCTTTGCATCTCGATGGTTACCTGGTTACCCGGGCGGATGTCGCGGGCGGGGTCGTCGTTGTCGTTGTTGAAATTAAGGCGCGTGTTTACTTCCTGCCCGTTGGTAAATTCATCGTTATCCAGCAGCACCGATTCTTCTTTGCGGTTATTTACATATTGCACAAAGCGGTAATAGTTTTTGGTAGCTACCGGGTCGTGGTATTTCACGGTTACATATTTACGGATGCTGCCATCCTTGTTGTTGCCAAAGTCGCTTTTAACCAGGTAAATGCTATCCAGTGGTACCTGCGCAGGCATGGCGCAGGTTGATGTGAACGTTTTGCCGGCAACCAGCACATTCAGTTTATAAATATGGCCGTAGGCCCCTGTCAGGGTGCTGTTTTTATAAATACCGCCGCCCGATGCGGTAAGCGGGTAAACGGTATTGTCGTCGGTAATGGTTACCTGTGCGCCATCAATACCTACTATATCGTTATTATCGGTAAAGTTTTTGGTTTGGCTAAGGGTTACTTTGCACCCGCCGGTTTCGTTGGTGAGCACGCCTTCAACAACGTATTGGGGCGTGGTATCTTTCAGTGTCAGGTTAATGGCCTTTTCGCACGAGCATAGCGCTATGGCAAACAGGGCGGGTATTATATATTTTATAGTGGTGTGCATACAATTAAAATTTAAAGTTATAGGTGATGGAAGGCACAAAGGTGAACAGGGTGGTCCTCACGGCCTCGGTACGGCTGGCATCGTCTTTATTATTGCGGAAATAAATGCGGTAGGCATTGTGGTTACCCAGCGCATTGTACAGGCTAAAAGTTAAATCCGACTCAAATTTGCTGCTCTTTTTTAACTGGCGTGTGGCGCCAAGGTCAAGCCTGTTATAGGCCGGCATCCTATCGGCATTGCGGCTGGTGTAGTAATAGTAATTGGCCCCATCTACCTGGTACTTACCATTGGGGAAGGTTACGGCATCGCCTGTATAGTATATAAAATTGGCCGATAGGGTCCACTTTTCGGTGGCTTTGTACATGGCTACAATGGCCAGGTCGTGCGTACGGTCTTGCCTGGCATTGTACCATTGGTTATTGTTAATGCCATCAATCTGCCGTTCGGTTTTGGCCAGGGTATAGCTTACCCAGCCCGTTAAGCGGCCGGTTTTCTTTTTAAGCAGCAACTCGGCACCATAGGCACGGCCCTTGCCGTAAAGCAGCTGGGTTTCAATAGGCTGGTTGGTAAAAATATTGGCCCCGTTACGGTAATCAACCTGGTTTTGCAACTTTTTATAATAAGTTTCAAACGTGAACTCATATTTATGATCGCTAAAATCGCGGTAATAACCTACCGAAAACTGGTCGGCCAGTTCGGGTTTAATAATGTTGGTGCTGGCCACCCATTTATCCGTTGGCGAACCCGAGTTGGAATTGGAGATAAGGTGCAAATTTTGCGCGTTACGTGCATACGAAGCCTTTACCGAGCTGTAATCATTCAATGAATAGGCTGCCGCGATGCGTGGCTCGGGGTTAACGTATGTTTTAACCGCCTGCCCGGTTGAGTAGTGTTTTGTGCCCGTGATATTGCCATCGGCATCAAGGGTATAATAATCGCCCTGCCCCAGGATGGTAAAGGCTGACAGGCGAACGCCATAAGTAAGACTAAAACGATCAGATGCTTTCCAGGTATTGGTAGCATACACCGAATTTTCAAGCGCGTACCTGTTTTGCAGGCTTTGCGATATAATACCCGAATTGCCGGTTGATGAAATTTCGCCGGGCTTAATGGTATGGTAGATTGCATTAAAGCCAAAGCTGATGGTGTTTTTGTCGCCGGCGTAGTATTGCAGGTCTTCTTTCAGGTTAAGGTCTTTTATCTGCGAGAAGATCTGGAACTGGTTTACATCCTCTTTAATATTGATTTTGTAATCATAGTCGCTGTAAATAACCGAGGTGTTTGAAAATAGCTGGCTGTTAAAAATGTGGTTCCAGCGGAGGGTGCCGGTGGTGTTGCCCCAGTTAATGCCTGCTATATCGCTGGCCTTCAATACATCTTTACCAAAATAGCCGGATAAGAAAATCCTGTCCTTATCGCCTAAAATATAATTGGCCTTGGCATTGATATCATAAAAATACAGCTGGCTTTTTTTGGCGATGGAATCTTTGGAGAAAGCCAGGAAAGCATCCGCATAAGTACGGCGGGCCGATATCAGGAACGATGATTTGTTTTTTTGGATGGGGCCTTCCACATTAATTCGGGCGGCTATCAGCCCAACACCGCCGCTTACGCCAAACTTTTGGTTGTTGCCCTCGTTCATTTTAATATCCAGCACGGACGATAGCCTGCCGCCGTATTGGGCAGGCATATCGCCCTTATAAATACTGATGTTTTTGATGGCATCGGAGTTAAAGGTTGAGAAGAACCCCAGCAAATGCGATGCGTTGTAAACCGGCGCTTCATCCAGCAGTATCAGGTTTTGATCAGATGCGCCGCCACGCACATAAAAGCCGCCACTGCCCTCGCCGGCCGATTTGATGCCAGGCAGCAGCTGTATGGTTTTAATGATATCGCGTTCGCCCAGTAAAACAGGGATATTTTTGGTCTCCTGCACACTTAAATGTTCAACCCCCATTTGCGGGCTGGCCAAATCGCGGGTGCCGGGAGCTTTGGCGCTGATGGTAACTTCCTGCAGGGCCTGTTCATTATTATCCATGCTGATGTTAAGCTGCTGGTTGGCTGCCAGGTCTACCTGCACAAAGGCGCTTTTTTGGCCAACAGCGCTGATGGCCAGCTGGTGGCTGCCGGCCGGCAGGGTAATGGAGTAAAAGCCGTACTCGTTGCTCGAGGTGCCCTGGCTGGCATCGGGAACCCTGATGGTGGCGCCAATAATGGTTTCGCCGCTTTGTTTTGATTTAATGGTACCGCTTAGGGTGAATTTGCCGCCTGCCACGGCGGCCGGCAACTTTTTTATTTTAGCCGCATCATATTTAATCATCACGTCCTGATCCAACACCGAAAAGCTGAAGGGGGCCGATGCAAAAGCCTGCTTTAATACATCGCCTAAAGGTTGTTTTTTGGCATCGATGCTGATTTTTGCCGGGCTTTGGGCAACGGTTTGGTTATAGGTAAACCTTACGCCGCAGGCGATGGTTATTTTATCTAAGGCCTGTTTAACAGGTTCATTATTTATGCTGATGGTTACGGTTTTATCAAGCGGATTTTGCGCGTAAACTTGTTGGTTTGCTATCAATAAAACGATGGCGCAAAGTAACGTTCGGAACAGTATAGGTATTTGCAGTACGGCGCAAATCAACATGGATAACCATGTGGGTTTGGTTTTATTCATTTTGTGTAGGTTTTTAAATGTAGGTAAGCCGGTTAAAAGCTTCCCTGGTTTGAGTTGATTTTCATGCCCGGTAATTAGCCGGACAAAAACGTTAATGTTTAGCTATAATTTCGCGGATGTAATACTGGTTGTTCACTTTTTGCCAACGGGTGTTGTCCATTACTGTACAAAGCACATCAAGTTCGGTGCCGATAAGGCGTGTGGTGTTCAAGTGCCCGTAGTATAAGCTATTGGCAATGCGCGGGTCGACGTTTATCTGTACGCCATACTGCCTGCCAAGTTCATCGGCAACGGTTTGCATTGATGCGCCTTCAAAATCAAAATTACCATTACGCTGGCTAAGGAATTTTGCGGCATCGGGATAGTTTTCTTTCAGCAGCAAGCCATCAGTTTTGTTGAATACCGCCCGTTGCCTGGCCGTCATGATCTGCTGCTGGTTTTTGCCGCTTGCCGATGTGAGCACGCCCACCTTCCCGCTTACCACGGTAACTTCGGCAGTTTTTGCATCGGTATAAGCCCTTACGTTAAAGCTGGTACCCAACACCACCGTTTTGATGGCACCCGATTGAATAACAAAGGGATGCGCAGGGTCGTGCTTTACATCAAAAAAGGCTTCGCCATCTAACTTCACCAAACGCTGTTCGTCCCTGAAGTTATCCGGGTAGCTGATATGGGTCGACGGGCTTAGCCATACCTGGGTACCATCGGGCAAACTGATTTGACTGTGCTGGCCTGCTTTGCTCAATAAATCTACCTGTTTCACCGGGTCGACAATATCCAGGATAGCGTTTTTATAAAACGCCGCAAAGGCAACCAATAACACTATAGCCGCTGCAGCAGCTATGTTGCGCCATAAGGTAATCACCTTGCGTTTTGGTTGTGCAGCCGCTTCCATTTGCGATGCAATACCATTAAAAATGCTATCCTTAAGTTCATTGGTGCCGGAGTGCCTGCTGCCCGTGAGCATTACCTCTTCATCATTAAACCCCTGGTACCATTGCTCAAACCAGGCCATTTCCTCGGGGGTAATGGTGCCGTTTTCAAGCTTATGGGCAAGCTCTTTAATATCGTAGGCGTTGTTTTCCATCGTAAAATATATCTACCTTTTGTACATATAGTCAACAGCGGGGCCGGATACCCTTAGTGGGAAATGAAATTTATTTTGTGTGTGGGGATTAAGTTAAGAGAAATATGAGGGTTTTGATTTCGCGCAAAGATCGCTAAGAGAAAATAAGTAAACAGACCGTCATTGCTTCGTACCTACCTATCACGTATGGGAATTTACATAAACGTTCGCTTGAACGCTGGCTAAGACTCACCCGGTCGAGGCTACGCCCGACCACCCTCTCTTCACCTGCGGTGGAAAGAAGGTTTTTGCTTTTAATTATTTGATAGTCAATTGCTTATTTGATTGTAATTTCAAAAACCCTCTTTCCGGCGAAGCCGAAGAGAGGGTCGCCGGCGTAGCCTGGCGGGGTGAGTCGTAGCCGCCATGCGATATACGTCATTGCCCCTTCAGCGTTTTGCTAAATTTTATCACCTGCACGGGACAAGTTAAGAAACAAGCTTTTTGGATGCTGTTTCCCAATCCAACAGCAGGTCAGGATTTGCGTCAGATTTGCTTTTCCTGTCCTTAACTAATTTTTGATGTTCAGAGGGAATAGCCATATCATCTTTCCAAATCATCTCATTGAGCTTGAGTTTTTCGGAGAGTGACAATTGCTTTACAGCATCCATCAATTGTTTGAGTGATAATTCTATAGCTATCATAACAACATCAAAAATAATCGTTAAAATAATAAAATCACTGCCAAGTTCTACAAAAACCGGTCTGCATTTAGCAATATGAAAGCCAGTATGGGTGCCGATACGCCCAGGGTTTCCCTTAATTCGCGCAGGGCTTTGCTCATGTGTGCTTCTACTGTTTTTTGCGATATGTTCAGTTCGGCGGCAATTTCGGCGTAGGTTTTATTTTCGTCGCGGCTGAGCAGGAAAACAATACGGCATTTTTCGGGGAGCTGGCTGATGGTTTTCTCTAACAGTTGCCGCAATTCTTTTTCATGCAGCCAGTCGGCAGTGCTGTCGGCAACAACCGGCGATGTGATGATAAGTTCATCATGCTGCAATTGCCGGCGGTATTGTTTGGCCAGGTGGTTAATCACTTTATATTTTACGGCAACAGCAAGGTAAGTAGCCACTGTGTGCGTAAGTTGTAGTGTAGCCCGCCGCTGCCATATGCTTAAAAACACTTCCTGTACCACTTCTTCGGCCTCATGCTCGTCGTCAAGCCGGTGTAGGGCCACGGTATAGGTTTTATCCCAGTAACGATTGTACAACTCGGTAAATGCACCGCGGTCGTCCTTCCTGATCAAATCCAGTAGCTGTTGATCGGTATAGGGTTTAGTAAGGGTCAAAATGGGCATGTTTTACTCATAGGATGCCCCAATTTGTTATTGGGTGATGTATTGATAGGACGAAGTTAAACGGCTAAAGTTACACTAAACGCAAATAATGGTAATTTTATATGCACCAATAAAAAGAAATTCACCCTGGCCATTTATGGTTGTAGCATTAACAATAAAGACAAGCCTTTTGACGATAAATAAAAACAACCCCGCCCCATTGAACAACGATTTGCGCGGAAACTAATGAGTATGATGTGCAAATTGCAGGTAATATAACGGCCAATTTAGCACGTTACAACATTTGTGTTACCGGTCGTTATGCTGAATAAGGGAACCAGCAACGCAGGTTAAAATAAGTGTTATTACAACAATCATTAAAAACATTCTCTATCTTAGTGGCGCTAACCGGTTTCGAATTTTTTTTACCGTCGATATTATAACATGATTAACAGGACAATTACCCATCCTTTTCTATACCTGTGCTTAATAGCTATGGGTTTTATATTGCCGGTGCAAACACAGGCTCAATCTTCATTGCATGCATTTAAGCTGCAGCAGGTGGCCTTATTGCCTGGTGTGTTTAAAAGCGCGCAGCAAACAGATATGGCTTATATGCTGGCTTTGGATCCCGACCGCTTACTTGCCCCTTATTTTACAGAAGCTGGTTTAAAGCCTAAGAAGAAAAACTACGGCAATTGGGAAAACACAGGTTTGGATGGGCATATTGGCGGGCATTACCTCTCGGCATTATCCAACATGTATGCTTCTACTCATAATCCGGAAATGAACCGGCGCCTTGATTATATGCTGGCGCAATTGAAACGTTGCCAGGACAAAATAGGGAGCGGCTACCTTGGTGGCACTCCCGGAGGAACCGCCATGTGGAAGGATATTGCAGCCGGCAAAATTGAAGCTGATACCTTTGCATTGAACAAAAAATGGGTTCCGCTTTACAATATTCACAAACTTTTTGCCGGATTAAGGGATGCATATATGATTGCCGGAAAGCCACTGGCCAAAGAAATATTGGTACGATTGACAGATTACATAGATGGCGTTTCGCATAAGCTGACTGATGAGCAAATTCAAACGATGCTTATTTCAGAACATGGCGGATTAAACGAGGTATTTGCCGATGTATCGGTAATTACCGGGCAGGATAAATACCTCACACTGGCCCGCCGGTTTTCGCACAAAGCCATTTTAAATCCGTTAATAAATGGACAGGATGAGCTTAACGGGCTGCATGCCAATATGCAGATACCGAAGGCAGTTGGGTTTCAACGGATATCCGAAGTTGGGGGCGACAAAGATTATGGCAAAGCTGCCGGTTTTTTTTGGGAAACAGTAGTACATAACCGTACTGTGGTAATTGGTGGCAATAGCGTAAATGAGCATTTTAATCCAACCGGTAATTTTAGCAAGATGATTACCGATGTTGCTGGTCCCGAAACCTGCAATTCTTACAATATGCTTAAACTAACCCGCCATCTGTTTGAAAAACAGGGCGAAGTGAAGTATATGGATTTTTATGAACGGGTTTTATATAATCATATTTTATCGAGCCAGCACCCAACACACGGAGGGTTTGTTTATTACACCTCTATGCGGCCACGGCATTACCGCGTATACTCGCAGCCACAGGAAACCATGTGGTGTTGTGTAGGATCGGGCATGGAAAATCACGGAAAATACGCCGAGCTCATTTATAGTTACCGGCAAAAAGATTTGTTTGTAAACTTGTTTATCCCTTCGCGCCTAAATTGGGCTGCACAAGGTTTAGTGCTTTCGCAGCAGACTAAATTTCCTGACCGCCAAACCACCAAACTTTTGGTTGAGGCGGCGAGGCCCGGTGTTTTCAGCATAAATATTCGTTATCCGGGCTGGGTAACGGCAGGTAAGCTTCAAATTAAAATAAACGGTACCGAAGTGCCTGTTGAAGCACAACCCGGCAATTATATAAAACTTAACCGCGCCTGGAAAAAGGGCGACGAAATTGCGGTGTATTTACCTATGGAAGTAAGCACAGAAGCATTGCCCGACAGTTCTGGTTACGTGGCCTTTGTACACGGCCCCATTGTATTAGCCGCAAAAACCGATACTACAGACCTGGATAATTTAATTGGAGACGCTAATCAGTTTGGTGGCTACCGCGCAAGGGGCAAAATGTACCCGCTGAACGAGGCGCCTTTTCTGGCTGATAATATTGTTAATATTGCCGCCTACCTGAAACCTGTTAGCGGGAAAGATCAAACTTTCACGGCACCGCAATTGATAAGCCCCGCCCGTTACAATAACCTGGAGTTAATCCCTTTTTATAAACTGCACGACGCCCGTTACATGATTTACTGGCACCGGGGACAGTTGAAAAAAGACTGAAATTTATTGAAGTTTACCTTATTTTAGTTTCAAAATTTGGGCGGTAGCCGGGAGAACAAATGTTTTATTTTTGTGGATAGGGTTGCAGCCTGTGTTGCAATTTTGGCAACCGTTTAATGAATCTCCTTTTTGATTATACATAATGATAGACCAACAATCTGCAGCCCGTTTTGCCGCTGAATGGATAACCTGCTGGAACAAGCAGGATTTAGATACGCTGATGGCGCACTACACCGATGATTTTAGCATTCAAACACCCTACGCCCTGAAAATATACCCCGATTGCGGAGGTATTATATCGGGTAAAAGCAACGTTAGACGATACTGGCAAACCGCCCTGAGCAAACTGCCAAACCTGCATTTCGAGCTGTTGGAAGTACTTACCGGCGTAAACAGCATCAGCATATATTATCATAATACCGATAGCGGCAAAAATGCCGTGGAGAATTTATTTTTTAACGGTGATGGTATGGTGGATGAGGTTATTGTGATGTATAATTGAAACAGCAAAAAACACGCGCAGGTATTTC
Organism: Mucilaginibacter ginsenosidivorax; assembly: GCF_007971525.1. NCBI lineage: Bacteria > Pseudomonadati > Bacteroidota > Sphingobacteriia > Sphingobacteriales > Sphingobacteriaceae > Mucilaginibacter > Mucilaginibacter ginsenosidivorax. Next base: position 2,380,619 of record NZ_CP042437.1, on the reverse strand, counting down.
TTTGTTCGGGCTCAATCAAATCTCACTATTATCCCTAAATACTCTCCGCAACCCTGATGTAATACCCGTTGATATCAATAAAAGCAAATTCCCTCAATCCGTACGGGTGTGTTTTTAAGCCGTCGGCTATTTCAACATTTCGTTTCTGTAGCTCGGCATAAACGGCGTCGATATCATCTACAAACCACATCAGGGGCAGGCGGTGTTGGGCATTATTAATGGCTGCGGTAAACCCGGCATCTTCGCCAAACAGCAGGCGCATGTCATCGCGCCTTATCCCGCCGTCTTTATCGCCTTCGATCCATTCATCGTAAAAGCCAAGGGTTTCCCGGTAATAATCAAGGGTCTGCTTTAAATCCTTTACCGGCAGGTGCGGGTTGCTACGGATAAATTTTTTTGTTTTCATGGTTGAATTTAACAAACCTACGGGATAAAAGCAGAGAACGAATGGATTGAAATGGTTCTGAATTTTGCGCGATACCGCAACATTATGATTTATCAATAAATAATGATAAGTTGGTATTCATTTCCATATAAACCGGGGGATCAACATAATGGAGGATAAAAAAGGTCGCAGAAGCTTTTTAAAAAAAGTGGGTGTTGGCGGAGCTATGGCCATGATGCCGGCCGCCGTTATAAATATTGCAGATGCCAAAACGTTGGACGAACCCGCTGAAGATATTAATGATACATTGGGCAAACCCGTAAAGCGGGCGTACAATACCGCCTATACCGGCGATCATTTAAACCGGGTTGCATTCCCCATTGGTGGTATGGGCGCGGGCATGTTTTGTTTGGAGGGTACAGGTGCTGTTTCGCATGTATCGATACGCAATAAGCCCGATATTTTTAACGAACCTGGGATATTTGCCGCTATTCACGTAAAGGGTGTTGCCCGGGGAGCGAAGCTTTTGGAAGGCCCCGTACCCGACTGGAAAAAGTTTGGCCTGCGCGATGCCGGCAATGGCCTTACCGGTTCAACTACGGGCTTGCCGCGTTTTCATGCCGCCGAGTTTAAAACCGAGTTCCCGTTCTGTCACATTAAACTTATTGACCAGGATATCCCATTATCTGTTGGCATCACCGGGTGGAGCCCATTTATCCCTACCGATGACGATAACTCGAGCCTGCCCGTTGGGGCCATTGAATATCAATTTACCAATACAGGCACATCAAAAGTTAGTGCGGTGTTTAGCTTTAACGCCCGTAATTTTTGGGGCGACGCAAAAGGAAAGGATGCGGTGTTACCTGCAAAAAACGGGTTTACCGCTACGGCTACCGGCAACGGCGAAACCAGCTTCCCTTTAGATTTTACGGTATTTACCGATGATGACCATACGGTTGTTGATCATTGCTGGTTCAGGGGTGGTTGGTGGGATCCATTTACCATGGCCTGGAACGCTATAAAAGATGGCCGCGTGGTTAATAATCCTGCTGTACCTGCAAATGCCCCCGGCGCCAGCCTTTACGTGCCTTTTGATGTAGCACCCGGCAAGCAAAAAACAATAAAGGTGATGCTGGCCTGGTATTCGCCCGAAACCCGGCTGACGTTTGGTACACCGGGTAAAAAGAAAGAGGGCTGCGACCCGGCCTCGGGCTGCTGTAATTCGCCGGCAGATATTGGTTTGGATAAGTACGACAAGGATTTTGACGGTAAGTTTTATAAGCCCTGGTATAGCAGCCGTTTCGGAAATATAGATAGCGTGAGCAGCTACTGGCGGCAAAACTATAATGACCTTAGGGCGAAGTCGCGGTTGTTTACAAAGGCGTTTTATGCCAGCACCTTACCGCCCGAAGTTATTGAAGCGGTAGCCTGTAACCTTTCTATTTTAAAATCGCCAACCGTAATGCGGCAGTACGATGGCCGTCTGTGGAATTTTGAAGGCTGCGGCGATGACTCGGGTTGTTGCCATGGTTCATGTACCCATGTTTGGAATTATGCCCAGGCCATTCCGCATTTGTTTCCCGCGCTGGAACGCAGCCTGCGGGCTACCGAATTTTGCGAAGACCAAAGCGAAGACGGCCACCAAACGTTTAGGGCCAACCTGCCCATAAACCCAGTGACGCACGATTTTCATTCGGCTGCCGATGGGCAGCTTGGCGGCATCATGAAGGTTTACCGCGACTGGCGCATCAGCGGCGATAACGAGTGGCTTAAAAAGATATTCCCCATGGTAAAAGTAAGTATGGATTACTGCATCAAAACCTGGGACCCACGCCACAAAGGCGTGATAGAAGAACCGCACCACAACACCTACGATATTGAGTTTTGGGGTGCCGATGGCATGCATACCAGCTTTTACCTTGGTGCACTGCAAAGCTTTATAGCAATGGGCGGGTTTTTAAAACAGGATGTTGGCGCTTACCGCGAATTGCAGGCCAAAGGCAAGGCGATGATAGAAAATACGCTTTACAACGGCGAGTTTTTTATACAGGAAATTAATTATACCAGCCTTAACGCCAAAGATCCATCCAAAGAAAAATCATACGGCGGCGAATACTCAAAAGAGGCCGAAGCATTGCTGCATACCGAAGGCCCCAAATACCAATACGGCAAGGGCTGCCTGAGCGACGGCGTACTTGGCGCCTGGATAGGCCGCATGTGCGGATTGGAGGATGTTATCGACAGCAAAAAAATAAACAGCCACCTGCAATCGGTATACAAATATAATTTTAAAACCGACCTGAGCGAACATGCCAACCCGCAACGCCCGTCATTTGCACTGGGTAACGAGGCCGGGCTGCTGCTTTGCACCTGGCCCAAAGGCGGCAAGCTATCATTGCCGTTTGTATACAGCGACGAAGTTTGGACAGGTATTGAACACCAGGTGGCATCGCATTTAATGCTCACCAGCAATGTGGCCCAGGGCCTAAACGTGCTGCGTGCATCCCGAAACCGTTATGACGGTAAAGTGCGCAACCCCTTTAACGAGTACGAATGCGGCCACTGGTATGCCCGCGCCCTATCAAGCTACGGCTACCTGCAGGCGCTCACCGGTGTACGGTTCGACGCGGTTTCCGGCGTATTACATGTCGATTCAAAAATTGGCGATTTTACCAGCTTCTTGTCAACAGCAACAGGTTTTGGTACAGTAACACTTAAGGCAGGCAAACCATCCTTAAATGTGGTTTATGGCAGCATTGATGTGAAAAAGGCGATGGTAAGCGGTAGGGAAGTTGCCTTTGTTGTAGGTTAGCAAAAAAAATATCGGATACTGAACACCGGATACTGAACAGCAAATTTTGATGTTAAATATTCAAAATTCATTACTCGATATTTTATACATGCATCTATGCTTTATCCTATTTTCTTAAGAATATCTACCAGGTCTTCCAGCTTCATGGGTTTGGATAGGTAGTCGTCCATACCCGCCTGGATACAGATCTCGCGGTCTTCGGGCATGGCGTTGGCTGTCATGGCGGCAATGTAGGGCTGTTTCATGTCCAGCTGCCTTATCCCGGCGGTTGTTTCCAACCCATCCATTTCCGGCATCTGTATGTCCATCAGGATGATGTCGTAAGTTTTTTGCTTGAGTTTTGCTAAAACTTCAAGTCCATTTTCCACCATATCTATTTGTTTATAGCCCAGTTTGTTCAATACCCGCTCAATCAGTTTTTGGTTGATCATATTGTCTTCGGCCACCAGGATGTTCATCGGGTGTTCGGCAGCAAAATCGGTAGAGAGTACATTTCTCGAAATGGTTTCTACCTGCGCGCTGCCCTGTTTATCAAATGCTTTTTCAATGGCCTGGCATAAGTTGTTCAGCTTAACCGGTTTCACTAATATGGACGAGAACAGGCCGGGGAATTTGGTGCGGGTTTCATCGCCTATGGAGCTTAGCATCACAATAGGCATAGCGTCGTGTTTGGCCTTAACCTCCCGTGCAAACCCAACCCCGTCCATCAATGGCATTTCCATATCGGTTATTACCAGCTTAAAGCTGTTGTCTGTTTCCATGAGCTTTAAGGCGTCAAAAGGCGATAGGGCTGCCACCGGGTCGAGCTTCCAATGCTGCAATTGTGTTTTAAGGATGGTTAAGTTGGTTTGGTTATCGTCAACTATCAATACCCTTAAGTCTTTTAAGCTGCTTAAATCGCAAATAAGCGATCGCTTGACAGGGTTTTTGCTCCTGGTAGTTTTGATAGAGAAGCTAAATACCGATCCCTGGCCGTAAGTACTTGCGGCACCAATTTCGCCGCCCATTAAATGTGCCAGCCTTTCGCAAATGGCCAGGCCCAGGCCCGTACCTCCATATTTGCGCGTGGTTGACGAATCAACCTGCGAAAATGCTTTAAACAGCTTGGATAGCTTCTCTTCGGGGATGCCTATACCACTATCCCTGATATCAAAAGCGATCTCTACCCCATCGTTATCAAGTTTCTGTTTAAGCGATCCTTTTATAAACACTTCGCCTTTGGTGGTAAATTTTAAGGCGTTACTTACCAGGTTTATCAAAATCTGCCGTAAGCGCAGGCTGTCGCCTATGATGTGTATAGGCACATCTTCATCGAGTTGATACACCAGGTCGATTTTTTGTTCGGCAGCTTTGCGGGCAAACAAGTCCATTACCTCTTCGATGTTTTGGCGCAGGTCAAACTCCTCCTGCTCCAGGTCCATCTTGCCCGATTCTATTTTAGAGAAATCAAGGATATCATTAATTACGCTCAGCAAGCTTTCGCCGCTGCTGATGATGGTATCGGCGTATTCGCGTTGTTCGTAATCCAATTTAGTTTCGGCCAACAGCGATGCCATACCAATTACACCGTTCATCGGTGTACGGATCTCGTGGCTCATGGTGGCCAGGAAAATGCTTTTGGCCTGGTTGGCTTTTTCGGCTTCCTGGCGGGCCAGGTGTTCCTGTTCCTGTTGGTTTTTCAGTTCCTCATTCAGCTCATGAAGGTGCTCAGCCTGGGAAAGTAACTCTTCCGATTGCGACGTTAGCTCCTCTGCTTGTGCCTGCAATTGTTCGTTAGCCTCCTGCAACTCGTTCGATTGGGATTGCAGTAACTCGTTTTTTTGTACTATCTCGCGGGTGCGTTCCTTTACCTGCTTTTCAAGTTCGGCTTTTTGCCGTTGTATGGTATTAACGCGGTAGGCGTAAGCGCTATAAACGGTGGCAACTATAATAACAATTACCAATAGCCTGAACCACCAGGTAACCCAAAACGGAGGCGTTACAATTATAGTGATTGATGCACCTTTATTATTCCATACGCCATCATTATTGGATGCTTTTACATGGAAAGTGTATGTACCCGGATCGAGGTTGGTGTAGCTGGCGCGGCGTTCAATACCGGCGTGCTGCCACTCTGTATCTAAACCATCCAGTTTATAATCGTATTGGTTATTACGGTTTACAATGTAATTGAGCGCCACAAAGCTGAAAGCAATGGCCGATTGATTGTGATCGAGCACAATCTTATCCGTAAAATCAATGTCCCTTTTTAATAATGAATCTTTATCGCCGGGAATAATGGTTTTATTAAACACCTGGAAATCGGTTATATGCACCGGGGGGATAAAGCTGTTAATCCTGATCTCATCCGGGTAAAAGCGGTTAAAGCCACGGATGCCACCAAAATACATTTCGCCGTCGCGGGTTTTCAGGTACGAGTTAGCTTCAAATTCCATGGCCTGCAAGCCATCGTAAGTATTAAACTGCTTGCTTTTGCCGGTGCGCGGGTTTAGTTTTACCATCCCATCCGAGGTGGAGATCCACAGGTTATGGCGGTTGCCCTCGGTTATGCCCTTAATAAAATTAATATCAAGGCCCGAATCGTGACTGTATAGCTTAAACGTGTTTTTTGCTTTATCAAACAGGTACAAGCCGGCCATACCTACCCAAACCTGGCCGCGGCTATCTGTAAATATTACCCTCGAATCGGTTTGTTTTTTTTCGTGATCAAAATAATGCGAGAAGCGGCGGGTAGTTAAATTGTAACGGTTAAGGCCGCCATCATCGGTGCCAAACCATACATTGCCTTCGTGGTCTTCGCCTATGGATACCACATTTTTGCCGCTAAAACTGGTTATCCCGTCGGGGTCTTTGGTAACGCGTTTAAACTTGTGCGTTTTGGCATCCAACAGGTTAATGCCACCTCCATAGGTGGCTACCCAAAAGTTACCTTTGCTATCCAGCAGCATGCGCTGTAAAAAGTCGGAACTCAAAGCGTTCGGATCGGCCGGATTGGCTTTAAAGCGGGTAAAAGTTCCGGTATTAAAATTCATTAAATTAAGGCCGCCGCCCCATGTGCCAACCCATAAAGCCCCGGCGCCATCTTCGGCTATGGCCTGGATAGCATCTGCCGAAATACTTGAACTATTGCCCGGTACGTTTTTATAATGCTTAAAGGTGTTTTTTGTACGATTGAAAAGGTTAAGCCCCCCGCCATCGGTACCTACCCATAAATTGCCTTTGCTATCCTCAAAAAAAGCTTTTACATCATTATAGCTTAAACCATTGGGGTCAATTCCCTGCCTTAACAGCCGAAACTTGTCCGACTCGGGCGTGTATAAGTTAACGCCGCCCCGGTGTGTGCCCACCCACATATCGCCTTCGGCATCCTCGTAAATGGCCGAAACGGTTAGGTTTGAAAGACTGCCGACGTTATCAAGCCGCGGGCGGTATTTAAAAAATGAATTATCCTTCGGGTTATACAAGTTCATGCCCTCGTTAACCGTACCTACCCAAATGTTTCCTTTTTTATCGCCCAGTACGTCCAGCACCAAATCGCCGGAAAGGCTGCCTGCATCGGCATCGTTATGTTTTAGCAGCTTGAACGTTTTATCGATCAGATTATAAACACCCACGCCACCGCCGTTGATACCCAGCCATAAGTTGTTCTTATGATCGGCGGCTATGCTTACAATTTTGTTGTGTGCATTCAGGCCATTGATAGCATAGGGTTTAAACGTAGATGTTTGGGCATCAAAAATATTAAGTCCGTTTTGCGTGCCTACCCAAAGCCGGTTTTGCTTATCACGGTATATGCAGTTAACAGAATCGCAACTCAAGCTGCTTACCTGTTTAGCATTGCTGCTAAAATGTTTTAGTTGATTTGTTTTGATATTAACCAGGCTGACACCATTGCATAAAGTACCTACCCATATATGATCTTTATCGTGCCCGCAAATGGTTGTAACGCCACCCGGAATTTTGCCAATGTCGAACCTTGAAAAGGTGTTGTTAACCGGGTCGAACTTGTTGAGGCTATAAGTAGTGCCTATCCAAAGTTTATGATCAGCATCCTCAAAAATACAATTGATAAAATTATCACTGATACTGGCCTTATTTTTAGGATCGTTTTTGTAGATGATAGCTTTAATGCCATCGTAACGGTTTAAGCCATCGCGGGTGCCAAACCACATAAAACCCCGGCTATCCTGAAAAATGCAGGTGATGGTACTGTTAGAAAGCCCCTGCTCATTACTGATATGCCTGAACTTAACATCAGATATCTGGGCGATGGAAATTATAGGCTGCCAAAAAAGCAGCGAGAAGATAAACCTCTGTACAATAAATTTAATACGGTAACTGTACGCCGTAGTTAGGGGTTTTGTCATTTAAAACGTGGGATATCTGGCAAATTACAATGATAAGTAAATTATGCTTTCATTTACCTTTGCAGTAAGCCTAAATTACTATGTTATACGTAATTTACACCTTACCCGGTTTGAGAATATTTGAAAAAAATGCTGTACTGCTTTTTAAAGAAATATTTAATTGACAGGAAAAAAGTTAACAGATTTGTGTACCAATATCCTGGTAGCATTTTACGTCCTTATATAAAAAGCCTCCCGGTGTTCCGAAAGGCTTAAAATTTTAATTATAATACAGGATTTTTTTATGCCGACAATTGCTCCCCGGCTAATTTCGTTCCCTCAATCCTGGCTTTTATTTTAGCAAAAGCAGTTTCGCGCGTTGTGGATACATCGTCGCAAAATGGCGAGAAGCCGCAATCGTCGGTGGTGCCCAACTGGTTGGTGTTGATAAAGGCTGCCGCTTCAAGTATTCTGTCGCGCACTTCTTCTGCGGTTTCTATTATGGGGTTGAGTACATCTATTACGCCAATAAATACTTGCTGATTGGGCTTTAGATATTGTTTAATAACCTTCAAAACTTTTGCCCTGTCGGGTTCGCTGGCCAGCTGCAAATAAAAGCTGCCTACATGCAGTTCGAACAAATCGGGTAAAAAATCTGCATAGTCAATATCCGCGCTATGTGTCGAGTCGTGGTCGCCGCCAGGGCAAACGTGTACGCCCAGTTTTTGCTGTTCTTCGGGCGTAAAGCGGTCAAAAACCTGGTTGTTAAGGCCAATGAAGTGTTTCAATACACCGCCGGATGGATCGAGTTTTAACGATAGCCGCCCTTCGGTAAAATCCATCTGTACTTTATATGCACCCTGTTCCAGGCAAAGCCTGATATCTTTTTCGCATTCATTCAGCAGGTCGGCAATAAATTCAGCTTGCGGATAGCCGTTAATGCCATCCGGCGGGTAAATTAAGCTAAGGGCCGATGCCGATATGATGGCTTGTTTAACGGGCAGGGTGGTTAGTTTTTGAGCTGCGGCAAGATATTTTGATGCATAATTGCCGTACCTGAAAGGCCCTTTGGTAAGCAAAGGCAACTGCCGCGAGTGGCCATCCTCAAAATTGATGGTCATGCCTTCCGATGCCAGGTTGGTTAAGCCCTCCAGTGGATAAGTAACAAAGCTTGATTTGGTTTGCTCACCATCGGTAATAACGGGCGAACCGGTTTCTTCAAACTCCTTTAAGGTGTCGGCAATTGCATCGGCATAAAGTTTATTTAGCTCATCGGCATTGGCTTGTGTGGTAACTGCCGTTACAAGCTCAGGCGACCTCGGAATACTCCCGATAGGTTCAGTAAGGATTTTCATAGACTTTAAATTGGGTTTATAGATTACATAAATCTACAGCAATTTTATATGGAATAAAAAATATTGCCTGGCAATTATTATAATAACTTACCCGATGATTTAATATTTCCTAATTAAATATAGTTACTGAACCACTAAGCACCTGTTTTGTTCCTTTTGTGCTGATGACGTAATAGTATACCGAAGCGGGTAATTTACTGCCGTTATAAGTACCATTCCAGGGCGTGGCATAACCTTGCGATTGAAATACCATACTGCCCAGGCGGTTATAAACCCTCACCGTTGTGGTTGGGTCGCCCTCCAGGCCGGCTATTACCCAGGTATCGTTATGGCCATCGCCGTTGGGGCTAAATGCATTTGGTATATGTATATCATCGCAATGGCTGTTTATGGCAATGGTTTGTGATGCCTGGCACCCATTATTATCGGTTACCGTTAAATCAACTGTACCTAATTTATTGGTTGTAAAGGTATTGGTGCCGGGCTGCCCGTTCCACTCGTATTTAGCAAAACCTGCGGGGGCTGTAAGTATAATACTTTCATTGGTATACTGGCAAAGCGTAGCCGACGGCATGTTTAATGTTGGGTTTGGAAAATACTGAACCGTAGCAGATTCATCAACCGCACAACCCGCCGTTGTTGTAACCGTAGCCTTGAATGTGCCCGAATGTTGGATGCTTATTTTGTCGGATGTAGCGCCGGTACTCCAGCTGATGTTGCCGCTGGTATAGCTTGCTTTAAGGTCAACCGTTTGGCCATCGCATAAGGTGGTATTTATAATTTGTTGAATACTGACAGTGGGCGGCGCGGTAAATCCTAAATTATATGCAGCCGACGCGATATTGCAGGAACCTGCATTTACAACGGTTACCGTATAATTGCCGCCTATATTGGTTGTTATGCTCGCTTTGTCCTGTTCGTCAGGTAGTATATTTCCGTCCCTGAGCCAGTTTACTGTGGTAAACGGGTCTATATTAACATTTGCGGTTAATTGGGCTATATCGCCAATGCAATATGCCGGTTTGCCTGCGGTGATAACAGGTTTTGGTAGTTTAATGAAATCGACCTGCAACTCGGCCGACGAAACTGAGCCGGAACAACCGCTTACCACCACTTTGTATTTGCCCGGCTGGCTCACCTTTATTGATGCAGCACTGCCGTTTATGGGGCTGCCATCTTTATACCAGGCATATTGGTAATTTGCCCAATTCAAAATAGCCGAGGCATCAATAGGTACTTTGGCCGATAGTGTAGCCTGGTCGCCATCGCAGTAGCTTGCTTTATCGGTGGTTAAAACCGGCGTTGGGATAGCAATAAAGTTTACCTGTACCTCTTTTGATGCTACCCAATTACCTGCACAGGCGCTTACTTCTACTTTGTACTTGCCGGTTTCGGTAATATTATCAAGCTGGGGTGATGTATTGCCGTTTAGTATTCCATCCTTATACCAGCGGTACTGGTAATTGGGTTTGTCGTCGGTTTTTAATGAAGCCGATGAGCCGGCGCAGTAGTTTAATACATCGGGATAGTTGAAGGTAAATACGGGGGCGGCTACCTGGGTTACCTTAAGGTGATTGGATTCGAAATGCACCTCAGAGCAAGGATCATACATCACCAAATAATATTCGCCAGCCTCCTTAATTGCAAGCGAGGCACCGCTTTGGTTAGCCATTTCTTTGCCATCCTTATACCACTGTTGAATGTTATCGCTATAAACATAAGAGCTTAAATAGGCGTTAACACTAACATTGGCGCAAAGTTCTATTTTGGTAACCTCGGGTCCATTTCCTTCAAATTGTATAGCTTGTAATGGCTGCTTTTTATCAACGTAAGCTCCAAAATCGGGCTTTAAAAGATAAAGTCCGTCAATAGCGGCCACCCAAACGCCATCTTCACAAACAGGTGTGGTATACGATGTAGCGTTAACGCAAATGTCATTAATCTTTTTATTGCCTAATGGGTCATAGTGGAAAAAGGTATAATTTCCCATCAGTCCATTTATATTGTTTTTATAACCCGAATTGGTAAAATACAGGCCATTATCTGTGCCGGCCAATACGTTTTCTTTACTTATTGCCTTCTGGTTAATATAGCCAAACCCAACCAGTCCTAAAATGGAAGTTACCTTGTTAACATTAATTCCTTTAAGGTATTGTTTGTGCGGCCAATCTAAAGTATAGGAGTAGTTTCGGTTGTTCTGAAATATGCCGTCCTCGGTTCCCCAAATTTGGATAAAATATGCGCCTGCATTTGCGGTGTTCATGTCATCAATCCAGCCGTAGGTATAACATGCGGTATTAATGCTATTTGCAAAATCCTGATATTTATAATATAGCCAGCCACCGTATATTGTCCATTGGGTAAGTTCAATTACATCATATTGGTAATCCTGTCCGGTATACCATGGTCCATATTCCAGATCGCTGAACATTTCCGTGCGGTAGGTAGCATCGAATACCTTGGCCGACACTTTAGACGACCCTGCTAACATCACATCATTGTCATAATCATAGTGGCACATACCTTTATCAGTGCCAATGATAATTGAATTGGCGGTAGGGCGTGCTGCCAAACCTTGCGTATTATCGGTAACGTAAGTGCCTGTATAATCTGCGCCTATTGATGTGATTACGCCTGGCACCCCCTCTGGATTGCCTATTTTTTTTAACGCATTATTTTTATATTCCAGTAAAACATCGGCATTGGTGGCAACAAATACCAAATCCTTGTTAACACCCGCGATGTCGGTAAATCGAAAATTGCTATATGTCGTGAACTTATCCGAATAATCATCTACTTGTTTAGTGACGCTGTTAATTCTGTAAACTTCATTGTTTTTTGCAAGCACCCACAAATATGGGTCATGAAAATCCCGTTTTACTTTAAGTATATTTTTGCCTGCCAAAAAGGTGTCACTTAGATGCAGGTCCATATCCTGCTGAGCATGAGCTTTGTAAACGGTAGCAATAAGGATAAATAGCAGCAAATAGCGCAAACGGGACATGACAAGGCTTTACAGCCAGAAAGATAAGATAAATATTAAAATATTTAAAACACTATTCTTCCCACCTGGCTGCTATCCCCCATAAATATTATGTTCCAGAAACGCGTTCCTGAATTTGCCATGCGGGTCATATTCGGCCACCACCTTTTTAAAATCGGCTATTTTTTCATACCGCGAGGCCAGCACTTTCGGATCGAGGGTAAACACTTTACCCCAATGTGGCCGGGCATTAAAAGGGGCAAGGGCCTTTTCAATGACGGGGAGTAGCTTGGTAACAGCCTCGGTTTCGGGTTTCCAGGTAAAGTGAATGGTTACCGACGTTTGATTATGGCAGGGGCTCATCCAAAGATTATCGGCGGCTATAGTACGGATCTCGGTTATAAATAAATGCGGGCCAATTTGTTTACCCAATTTAGCAACAGCTTCAATGGCTTCTACGGCATGTTTTATCGGCACAAAGTATTCTGCCTGTAGTTCTTTACCGCTGCTTGGGGTAAAGCCCATTTTAAAATGCGGCAAACGCTCGTACCATGGCCCGGGTACACCTAATTGGTCGGTGCAGCTTTCGGCGGGGTGGTCATAAATGGGGTGCAAATTTTTGGTGGCGGCCCTGGCACCATAAAATTCGGGGCCGTCATGGTCTTTTTCGGTCATGCGGCTTTTTATCCAAACCTCGTTTACATAATCATTTTGCCAATCGGTAAACAGGCTTACACTGTAACCGGCAGATACTATTGCTTCAAAATGCCGCTTAATCTGTACCATAGGCAATTTTAAAAAAACACGCTGGCGCATCATGTAAGTGGGCTCGATGGCCAGGGTAACTTTGGTAATTACACCTATGGCACCCAGTCCAACAACTACCGCGTTGAACTTTTCCGGGTCGGCAGCTTTTGAAAAATGGACTATACTGCCATCGGCAACAACAACCTCCAATGCTGTTACGGCACTGGCCAGGTTACCGTTTTTTACACCGCTGCCATGCGTAGCCGTGGTGATGGAGCCCGCAACAGAAATATGAGGCAGCGATGCCAGGTTATGTAAAGCAAAACCTTCTTTATGCAGGTAAGGGGCCAGTTCGCCATATTTTATGCCGCCTTCAACAGTAACGGTCATGGCTTTTTTATCGATAGAGATTACTTTATTGAGTTCTTTGGTTGATAGCAGGTCGTCCTTACTATCGGCAATGCGGTTAAAGCAGTGCCTGGTACCCAGGGCCTTTAGCTTGCTGTGTTTTTTTATGAGCTGCTGTACCTCGGCCACTGTAGCCGGGTACTGCACATTAGCCGTGCTGTAAGTAAGGTTACCAGCCCAGTTTTGCAAAGGGGCCTGGCCGGCCAGGCTGATAACAGGAGATAAAAAAGGTGTAGCCATAAGTGTGCCGCCTAAACGGATAAAAGTTTTTCTTTTCATAACTAATTGGTTGATACAAGGTAGGTTTTAATTGCGATAAAAAATTAAAATTAATCACAAATATAGTTGACAAAGTCAACTATATTTGTGAACTTAGCTTTTGTATTAGCCTTATTTAAATGGAAACAAAGTCGTCGCCGGTTCAGCAAATTCGGGCATTTAGTCGTTTTTATACAGATATTATAGGCTTGCTGGATAAACACCTGCTGCAAAGTGATTACTCGCTGGCCGAGGCCCGTATCTTATATGAGCTTCACGCGGCTAAAAGTATGCAGGCCTCGCAAATAATCTCGGCCATGTATATAGACAAAAGCTATTTAAGCCGGCTATTGAAGAAATTGGAAAAGGATAAACTGGTAGCCCGGAAACCTTCAGAACATGATGCAAGGGCGACGGTGCTTTCGCTTACAGATAAAGGAATGGCCGAATTTGAAAAACTTAACCAGGCATCAGATAAGCAAATTAACCAGGTGATAAAAGATTTGCCTGCCGCCAGGCAGCTGGAACTGGTAGCGCATATGCAACAGATCATGAATATTTTAAGATAAACAATGAATAACGAAAAAAGCGCAACGTTAAACATCGGCGATATTGCCATACGGACAGTATTACAACCCGGCGACCTGGGCTACATAGCGTACCTGCATGGGGATATTTATGCGCGGGAGTGCGGTTACGGACTTAACTTTGAGCGTTATGTATTACAAGGCCTGGCCGATTTTGCCAGTCAATACAACGCCGGGAAAGACAGGGTATGGATTTGCGAACACCGGCAGCAAATGATAGGTGTGCTGGTTGGTGTTAACCGCGGTGATAGTATACAACTACGCTATTTTATTTTCAGGCCCGAATACCGGGGGCTTGGCCTGGGCAAAAAACTGATGGACAGGTTTATAAAATATATGCATGAATCGCAGATAAACAAATCATACTTATGGACAACCAACGAGCAGCATGCCGCCATCTCGTTGTATACACGGTATGGCTTCCGGCTAACCGAAGAAAAGGTATCTAACGGGTTTGACAAAGAGCTTACCGAAAGGCGGTATGACCTGGAACTTAACAACAAATATTGACTACCCAATGCCGATCCCATGGTATGGGTAGTCAATATCAATATTAATTGGCCGTGAGTGCCACCGGCGCCAGTTGCCTTGGCGAACCATCGGGCCCAACCGCTATAATATTATCAAAAATTACCCTTGAGCCTGGCTTAATGCTGTTGAGGGATGCCGTCATGGAATCATTCAGGGTATTGCCCGATCCAACCTGCACGGATGCGGTTTCGCGCGGATTGGCTATAATAAGGCTAAACCGGGTTATTTTGAACCTGGCATCAAAATCAAAATTATCCAGCATGGCAAAAATAGCGTTCTGAGCTTTTAGCGCTACAGTAGGTACGCTGCCGCCTGACCGGCCCGAGAACTTTGCAACAGGATCTGGAATGCGTTTGGCCCTGAACTGGGTATGGCTTAATACCTGCACTTTGCCCGGCGCAATTTCTGCCGATACCGAAACGGTAACTGTACCCGGAGTAGTCACCCTGGCCACATATTTCCCTTCGGAACCGCTGAGCGTGCCGCCCGAAATACCTATCCTGATATTTTTTGAGGGGATACCCGGCACAGAAACCGATACCGGGTTATCCACCCCAATATAAAATACATTCATCTTATCGGGCGATACCACTGCCGATGGCCTTGAAACAATATAACGCTGCTCGGGCGTGGTATAGGTTTTTATGGTACCATCGGTTTGTTTTACGCTGATGGTGCCTTTCCAGTTAAATACCCCTTCGCGGCTGGTATTTACGTTGTACACACCCCGGCCATCCTTAACTGATATCGGGTTGCCGCCAACCTGTACGGTTGGGGTCGAGCGTGAATCATAGGCAGTTAAAAAAACCTGCGCAGTGTAAGGCTGGCCTTGTATCAGGTACGATGTTGGCGCCACGGCAACAGCCTCAAATTTATCCAGGTTCACTACGGCCTGGTCCATTTTGCCCAGTATCTTTTTCACCACTTCCGATTCGGCATTTTTGTTATCCGCCTGGATGCGCGATAGTATCGTGAACGTAGCGGTTAAGGGCACACCTTCGCCAAAGTTCAGTTCTTCCCAGTTGCGGTGGTTGGGACCACGTTTTACCGGGTCATCGGCATTAAGGTTGAATGATACCGTTTTACTATCCTGCGGCCCCAGCAAGGTGAGCAACCTTTCGCGGGTATCATTAATTTTTTGCTTTAGCGCGGTAGCCCGCTTTTTGTTGATCATTACATCAAAGCCGATATCAAGATTATCGCGCTGTTTTAAATCGCCGGTTATAAGGTCGTATCCGTTGCTTTGATTTGTAAGTTCTGCCTTGATGTCCCTGATGTAAGTATCCAGATCTGTTGTTGCTTCCCTTGCCTGTTTTGCTTTTTCATATACAGGTTTGGCCCGTTCGGGCGATTCCTTAAGCCGGGTTTGCTCAAAAGTGCTGAATAATTGCTGTACCGAATTGCCCACATTTGCCGCCGATGCGGTTAAGCTGTCGTTTATGGTTTTAAACGCGTCTAATATGGTTTCTGATACATTCAGGGCCAGCATTGCCAATAAAACCAGGTACATGATATTGATCATTTTTTGCCTGGTGGTTTCTTTTCCTGCAGCCATTTTTTTAAAGTTTTAATTGATTTATTAATTGTTTGATAGGGTATAGACATCTTGTGAGATGTTGTTATCCATAGTGTTTGGGGGACATGAAAAACATCGGTTTTGAACGCTGGTTAAGACTCACCCCGGCTACGCTGCGCTGGCCGACCCTCTCTCCGGCTGCGCCGCAAAGAGGGTTGAAGCTCATTTTTCTTTTTTTGCCCCTCTTTGCGCGAAGCGGAGAGAGGGGCAGACGGGCGTAGCCTCGTCGGGGTGAGTCGTTGCCGCCATGCGATGTACACCATCTTCCGTCAGCATCATCTTTCAAAACCACATCCCCCTTTTACTACATCCGTTGCTGATTCATAGCCGAAAGCATATTGGCGTAGTAAACATTTAATGATGATATGTTTTGCACCAGCTTGTTTACCTCGTCCTTAAATACCCTGGTTTCGCCGGCCGACTCGTGCAAGCTATTCAGGGTGCCGGTAAGGCCCTGGTAAAACTGGTTAATGCGGCGGAGGTTATTATCGGCGCCACTTAGTTCGCTTTCGTATAATGAGTTTAAATGTGCCAGGTTATGGGTAAGCTTTAAAACCTGTTGCTGGTAGGCATGGGCATCATCGCGGCTATCGGCAATGGTGGCAAAACCTGCCGATGCTTTTTCGAACATAGTGCCCAACAGATCAAACTTGGACGAAGCGTTTTTTAGCTTCGCCGCAAATTCGTCTGTCCCTAATGAAGCATCAGCTATAGCGTTTATCCGGCTCATTTTATCCGAAAATTGTTTCAGTCCCTCGCCCAGGTTGTTAATCTTTTCGGGGCTCAGGTCGGCATGGGTAAGCAAGCCGTCGAGGGCCGCGGTAACGCCATTGGTTTGGTGAACAGGCCTGTGGCTATGCCTTGGGAATTCGCCGGCATAATCAACAGCCAGTTCGGGATACACCTTTTCCCATTCCGGCTCTTCGGCCGGAGGGAAAAAGCCCAGGGTAAAAAACAGCAGGGCTTCTACCGATAAACCAAGCCCTATCATATAGGTGCCAAGCTGGCCACCCCAGTGATTAATTTTAAACATAGCACCAAGGATAACTATGCTGGCACCCCAGGAAATGGCTACATGCAGCCAGTTGATTTTTTTGCTCTTTAACATGATATTTAATTTTTAATGGTTTTACAGATCAGAATTTTACATAAATGGTTACTGCCGAATTAAGGCCAGGCAGCAGGCCCCGTAACCCGCTGCTTACTTTGCTGGCCTTATCGTCATAGGTTGATGTGGCCGAACTGGTTGGTATAAACCAACCCAGATCCGTACGCATACCTATGTTTTTGAACAGGTGGATATTACCCAGCCCGGTGCCGATATAGGGTCTTACCTTCGACATGTAGATAGTGTAATTGGGCGTAGTGCCTATCCCCTCGCGGTTCACGTTATTTGAAAAATAATAAGCTATCCCGGTAGAGATGTACCACTTACGGGCCAGCCAGCCGCTTTGGCCGTACAGCGGCTGCCAATCGGCAATGGCAAATACCGATGTGCGGTTAAACTGGGCATCGCGGCCGTTGTATTGCACCGTCATCCCCGGGAATGCATTGAAACCTATCCTGGCGTTAAATGATTTCAAAAAACTGTATGATCCCTGGATGCCTAATCCCTGCGTACCAACCTGTACGCCAAATGATGATGTTGGGAATGCACTGTATTCGGGCAGTACCTGGGCGCTGGCCTTGCCGCAGCAAAACAACAGCCCCGATATGAGCATCATCAATAAAAACTCTTTCAATAATTTTGCTTGCGTTGTCATAGCTTGTCCTCCTTTTTGCTATCTGTTTGTGCTAAATTTTTTGCGTTTACGCCCCTGGGGTTTTGCCAGATGTGTTTTTTCAGGTCGGCAATTTTTTGTTCAAGCAATACAGCTTCGGTGCTGCCCGGCTCCAGTTGCCCGCTTTGTACCCCACCCGGCGATGCTTGTTTTACCAGGTAGGCCGAAAACTTGTGCTGCATAAACACATCATCCAGCGTAAAATCAAAAATGTCCTTATCCGGATTGCTCACATCCTCCTGTACCAGTGTATACCGCAACTGTGGGAAATACAACCAGAAGGCAGGCGTAAATGCCAGGTTGTCGGCCAGGTCGGTCGATGTGCTGATGTGCATCATGGGGGCCAGTGCTACAATGCGGGTATCAACCCGGCCGCGCTGCCTGTCAAAAAACACATCTTCCTTAATCCGGAACCGGCGTACTTTATCGGGGTTGAACTCGTTAAGGGCCATCCTTGAGCCGGTTTGGTTACCGTCTTTATCAAAAATTGGTATCAGTACCGAGTCGGCAAACCGTAGTTCCCCTTGTTTGGCACTGAGTTTCTTTTTCAGATCCTCTTTTTCATAAGGCGTAAGCTTGCCTGCTTTTATCCCTTTCATGATATCTTCCATAAGGGATTTACCGGGAATGGTAAGGATGCTGTTGCCCGAATCGGAAAGGTCGATATCCCGCCAAACCTGCGCGTATAGCCTGATGTTGGCAGCATTAGCCTTTGGATAGGGGAAGGGTTTTGCTTTTCCTAAATCGGCCGATTTGATTAAATTATCATATGCGGGCAGGGTATCTGTTAATGTACTATCGGCCACTATTGCCTGTGCAAAGGCCATACCCCTGCCGAAACCGATCAGCAGAAAGGTTTCAATCACTATTATTATCTTTTTCATAAAATTATCGTTTAGCGTATTTTCTTGTTTTTACCTGCTCGCCGGGGAGTTCAAAGGCGGCCATCACGCAGCGAAAACCTATGTAGGAGTGGGCGTTGCCCTGGTCTTCAAAACTGCGGGTATCACTGTTCAGCATTTCGCCGTTATCTTTCCATGATCCGCCACGTACTACTTTTCGTTTTAGCAGGGGCGAATCTTTATCGGTAGCATCATACAGCAATGCCGGGTTTAAATCATTTACCAGTTGCGAAGCTGAAGGACTAAAAGCGTCCATAGTCCACTCGGATACGTTGCCGGCCATGTTGTAAATGCCAAAGGCGTTGGGCGTATAGGAGGTAACAGGCAGCGTAAATGTTGATCCATCGCTGGAGTAAGCGCCCTCGCCCTGTTTGAAGTTGAGTGAAAGTTTTTCCTTACCGGTAGCTTTATCAATGGTGGTTTTTACCGTGCGTTCTACGGTATCAGCCGGATCGAGCTTGGCTTCGGCGGCGTATTGCCATTGCGCTTCGGTAGGCAAACCAAAACTTAGTTTAAAATTTTTAAGGTTGGGATTGTTCCTGATGAGTACCTTTAACTGCGTACTGCGCCAGTCGGCATAGGCACGGGCCTGTTTCCAGGTTACCCCGACTACAGGGTTATACTCGTAAATTTTATTGCTGAAGTAATTGGCATCCATCACCGTCATTTGCGCATTCGGAAAATCCGTCGACCATACATGCTCGTTAGGATAAACGCCGACCGTATCCATTACATACTGGTTGTTTTTTTCGCCGTCCATACGCACGTAATAAAACCGGTAGTTCATTAATGCCGGGTCGGGCATACGCTGGCCATTGAGCATGGTCATCATCCCGGCCAGCTTTTCTTTTACGTCTGCCGGCGCGCGTTTCCACAGTGGCGAAATCTTGCGCACTTTATCCCAGTCTATCAGCCTGATCTCCTTCCGGTTTTTACCAACGGTTGCCCCTGTAGATGGCAGGTAAAAGGAATCATCGTGCAGGTAATCGGTAATGGCTACCGAATCGGCAACCCAGTTTACAAAAGCCTGGTATTGCTTGTTGGTTACTTCGGTTTTATCGATAAAAAAGGCGCTTACGCTTACATTGCGTTTTTCGGCTTTATCATCATCATCCTGAAGTTTGTATTGGAAAGTGCCTGATGGTATATACACCATGCCTGCCGGCGGGATGAGCCGTTTTACAGAAACAGCACGGGTGGCCGGGGTATTGTATAATTTTGACTGGCAGGAGCTGAGCACTATTAGCAGCAAGCCTGTAATTTGAATTGACGATCTCATAATTGACTTATCGGGGTTTTAAATGAAAAAAAATAGTCGATGTGAGATCATAGTGTTTTTTTAACTGGTGAAACAATGACTCAAATATGGGAGGTGTGCACCCAAGGGGGCATAATGTGCCGATGAACAGACTAAATAACTCGATAAAGAAATTGCCGGGTAAAAAGCAGAATTTTTAGTTGGATGTTTAAACAATATAAGTGTAACAACTACCGTTTTTAGGCGCTCCAAAGCTTAGTATAGAGGGCTTTAGCGGATGAATCCGGCTGTTTTTGCTGAATTTGGGTTGAATTTCAGGCTGACAATAACAGGTAAATGCTTTAAGGATAGATAAGGATGCCCCTCAGTTACCGGTTTGTTATCTTCGTTATCCCGTGGCACACTAACCAAACAAACACCGTTTATGTATAAAATTGTTGTGAGCTGTTTTATAGCCTTTTTATTAGGTTTAAACGCGCCCTATGCACAGGTTAATAAACTTAAAACTGGGTTTGTTCACCCGCCCAACTCGGCCAAACCCGGTGTTTACTGGTACTTTATGGATGGCAATATGTCGGCGAAATCCATAACCGAGGATCTGGAAGCAATGAAAAAGGCAGGCATCGGCAACCTTGTGTTTTTAGAGGTGAATGTAGGCATCCCGCGTGGCCCGGTTGATTTTTTGAGCGAAGAATGGCAAAATATGTTTGCCCACGCGGTAAGCGAATCCAAACGCCTGGGCATTGAAATTACTTTGGGTATTGGCCCGGGCTGGACGGGCAGTGGCGGGCCCTGGGTGCCCATAGGGCAATCAATGCAGCATTTGGTAAGCAGTACCATAAACGTAAGCGGCGGTAGCAAACAACCAATTGTTTTGCCGGTGCCGCCACCTAAACCACCCTATTTTGGCGAAGGCGCGTTTAGCCCCGAATTAAAAAAAACCTGGACTGATTTTTATGAAGATGTTGCCGTGCTGGCCTATCCAACACCGGCAATTGCATTACCTAAAATAAAAGATATAGATGAGAAAGCGTTGTATTACCGTGCGCCATACTCATCGGCTCCCAGTGTTAAACAGTTTTTGCCGTCGGTAACCGAATATGCCGCCGGACCGGCTGGTGCTATAGATAAAAGCAAGATCATTGATTTAACGGGTAAACTTAAACCAGATGGCACACTGAATTGGGTTGCCCCCGAGGGTAACTGGACAATTATGCGCCTTGGCCGCCGTAATAACGGCGCTATAACCCGCCCCGCGCCGGTACCTGGTTTAGGTTTTGAGGCCGATAAAATGGATACAGTGGCTTTAAATGCCCACCTGGATAATTATGTAGGCAAGTTGCTGCGCAAAACCGGGATGCCGAAACCCACTGATGCAGGCGGCTTAAAAAAGCTGCACATGGATAGCTGGGAAATGGGCTCGCAAAACTGGACGGGCCATTTCCGCGAGGAATTTATAAAACGGAGAGGCTATGATCCCTTGCCATTTTATCCTGTTTATGCCGGCAACATTGTACAAAGCCAGGAAATAAGCGAACGTTTTTTATGGGATTTACGTCAAACCGCGCAGGAACTGGTATTGGAAAACCATGCCGGGCAGGTTAAAACCTATGCGCACCGCAATGGCATGGAACTATCTATCGAGCCATATGATATGAACCCAACTGCCGATTTGGAACTGGGTGCTTTGGCCGATGTACCTATGGCCGAATTTTGGAGTAAGGGGCTGGGCTTTAATTCGTCGTTCAGCGTGGTTGAAGCGACTTCTATCGGGCACGTGAACGGTAAATCATTAATCCCTGCCGAATCTTTTACATCGCAGGATAACGAGGGTTGGAAACAATACCCCGGCGCCATGAAAAACCAGGGCGACTGGGCTTTTGCTGCGGGTATCAATAGGTTTACGTATCATACATTCCAAAACCAGTTCCTGCCCGATTCGTTGCGCCCCGGTGCAACCATGGGGCCATATGGTGTACACTGGGACAGAAATCAAACCTGGTGGCCAATGGTAGGCGGTTATCATGATTATATATCACGGTGCTCCTATATTTTACAGCAAGGGCGTACGGTAGCCGATGTACTGTACTTAACGCCGGAAGGATCGCCTCATGTTTTCCGCCCGCCATCATCGGCCATGGACGGCGACGTGGTTTTACCCGATAGAAAAGGGTATAATTTTGATGGATGCTCGCCGGGGCAGTTGTATACAGCAAGCGTTAAAAATGGGATGGTGGTATTCCCGGGTGGGGCGAGTTATAGGCTATTGGTATTGCCCGCCGTTAAAACCATGACCCCGGTGTTGCTGCAAAAAATAAAATCGCTGGTAAATGATGGCGCGGTGGTAGTGGGCATGCCGCCAGTAAAATCACCGGGCTTAACGGGCTACCCAGCCTGCGATATCCAGGTGAGTGATATGGCCAAAGTAATCTGGGGAACTTTGCAGGAACCATCGGCACAAACAAGCCGGAGCTACGGCAAAGGCAGATTAATTTGGGGCGGCGATATTGATAAGCAGATCAATGACCTTTACCCCGAATACGAGCTAACCGCCAAACTGCTCCTGTCCATGGATATAGAGCAGGATTTTACATCCAATGGGCAGTTAAGATACACTCACCGCACCACCGGCGATACGGATATCTATTTTGTATCCAACCGCACAGACCAGGTAGTAAAGACAACCGCATCATTCAGGACGGTAACAGGTCCCCCGCAAATGTGGGATGCCATTACCGGCAAAATTACAAGCCTTCCCGAATACAGCGTAAAGGGCCAGCTAACATCTGTATCCTTAAAATTTGCGCCGTACCAAAGTTATTTTGTTGTATTTGCCAAAGGCAATATTACAGCATCTGCAGCCCATAAAAACTTTGGAGAAAATGCCATTGTTAAAACCTTAAGCGGTGCGTGGCTGGTGTCGTTTGATCCAAAATGGGGTGGTCCTAAAAATATTAAGTTTGACGAATTGACCGACTGGACATTAAGACCGGAAGAGGGCATTAAATACTATTCGGGAACAGCTGTTTATCACAAGGAATTTGATTTACCGGCCCAAACCCAAAAAGCAAAAAAACTTTATATAGACCTGGGCACCGTTAATAACATGGCCCGCATAAAACTAAACGGGAAAGATTTAGGCGTGGTTTGGACTGCCCCCTGGCGTATAGAGATTAATAAAGCAGCACTAAAAAAGCACAACAAACTGGAGATACAAGTAATAAACTTATGGCCAAACAGGCTTATTGGCGACGAAACAAAACCCGATGATGGCATTCAAAACGATGCCTGGCCCCAATGGCTGGTTAAAGGCCTGCCACGCACAAGCGGAAGGTTTACTTTTTCGAGTTATAAATTTTACAGTAAAGATTCGCCTTTGTTAAAATCCGGACTACTTGGCCCGGTGACCATCCAAAGTGAATTTTGAAGAAATAAATAAGGCCCCGCATTACACGGGGTCTTTTTAATATAAATCGGATCGGCTAAAAATTATTTTAAAATACTGCCCACATATCCTTCAACTGCCCGTTGGGGAGCGCGGTTAACATAAAACGATCTGTCTTGCGGTGCCCATGTGCCCAGGCCATCTACATAGCGGTTAAACATGCAAAATGATGCGGCTATCAGCACCGTATCGTGTATCTCTTTATCTGTAGCGCCTTCGCTTCGGGCGGCATCTACCTGTTCAATGGTTACATTTTTGCCCCCTTTTTGAACACTGCCGGCAATAGTTAATAAAGCTTTCATTTTCGGCGATATATCGGCTGAAGTGAAATCGGCTTTGATGGCGTCTATATCATCTATACTGCATTTAAGATAGTGGCCGGCAACTGCGCCATGCACGTTCTGGCAAAAAAAGCAGTCGTTTAGGTACGATACATAGGTACCTATCAGTTCCCGCTCGCCACGGGTTAGCGAGTTATCCGAGCGCAGCAAAAATTCGGCAAGGGCATTCAACGGGGCCTCGATTTCAGGCCGATAAAACATCAGGCCTCTTATGCCTGGCAAGTCGTTATTTAATTCAATATGTGCCATGGTATGTGTTGTTTACGATAGATATTTTAAGAGAAAATTGGACAAAAACAATATCGAACAACGAATGTCGAATATCCAACACCGAAGTTTTTCTTCATTATTCGACATTGGATATTCTGTGTTCGATATTTAGTCATTCTTTCATTGCTTTGAAGGATTTGGAGGTAAAGTATATCCCTTTGCCATACGTACGCCCATTTCTGCATAAGCTTCCGGATCTGTTGGTGTAAGGCTGGCCAGCCCGTCTACATAACGGTTAAACATGCTGAACGATGCTGCTATCAATACCGTATCGTGCAATTCGCGGTCGGTAGCGCCAAGATTTTTGGCGGCGTCAATATCGACCTGTTTAACTTCGGTACCCAGGATTTGCACTTTGCCGGCTATATTTAATAGCGCTTTCAGCTTATCGCTTACCGGGGCTTCCTGCATATCCCGCAATACCTCGTCAACAATAAGGGCATCGTCTTCATACAGCCACCTTGCCGCGGCTGCATGGCTGCTGTAGCAAAAAGTACAGTTGTTGCGGTACGATACATATGCGGCTATCAGTTCGCGCTCAGCGGGTGATAAGGTAGATTCGCCCCGTAGCAGTATCTGCGCCAGCTCGTATAAAGGC
This sequence comes from Mucilaginibacter ginsenosidivorax, assembly GCF_007971525.1. Classification (NCBI taxonomy): domain Bacteria; kingdom Pseudomonadati; phylum Bacteroidota; class Sphingobacteriia; order Sphingobacteriales; family Sphingobacteriaceae; genus Mucilaginibacter; species Mucilaginibacter ginsenosidivorax. The sequence goes on along the minus strand of NZ_CP042437.1, from coordinate 2,356,036 downwards.
TTACCTGTTTCGGGCCTGAACATTACCAGCGAGCGGATGCCCGGAACGCCTTCGGGTACATTGATGTGTGCCATATTTTTATTGAATTATTGAATTATTGAATTATTGAATTATTGAATTATTGAATTATTGAATTATTGAATTATTGAATTATTGAATTATTGAATTATTACTCTTTAAAACCTTTTTCCTTTAACCTTTCAGCTTTTACCTCCCCTTTTATGGCCAAATAATACTACCAGTAGGCCTATTATAAATACTAACGAAAAAATGAATATGGCGTTGCCATAGCCGCCCAGGGCCGATACCAGGATGCCTACAAACAGTACGGCTGTAGCGGTAAATATTCTACCGATATTAAAGCAAAATCCCGTTGCAGTGGCACGAATGCCGGTTGAGAACAGCTGTGGTATGTAGGCTGATAACACGCCCTGGCTGGCGCCGAAGAATAAAGCCAGTATGCAGATCTCGGCATAGATAACTGGGCTGAATGTGCTGTTTGTTTTAAACAATACGAATGATAAACCGGCGCAAACTGCAAAACAAATGAGCATCGACCGGCGTAAAGTAAGCAGGTTTACCAGCCATCCAGATAGGAAGCCACCCGTTAGGCCACCCATGCCCAAAAACATCATGCTCAGGCCACGCTCTTTAGCGGCATCATGATTGGTAATAAGGCTTTGCACCCAGGTTGGCAGCCAGGAAAATATGGCCCACAGGCCTATTAACATAGTGCCAAAGGTTAACGAACCTACTACCAACTCCCGGCGATGGGCGGGCGATAGTAATTTATTCAGCGGGTTGTTGCGGTTGGCAATATCATTGCGATAGCTTAGCCAGCCTGGCGATTCGGATAAAATCCAGGCGCCAATCAGCGCCAGGGCCAGCGGGATAACGCCGATCAGAAAGCCTGACCGCCACGACGACACCACGTAATTGATAAGCCCGGCCGAAAAGATACCGACGGGGAACGCGATGGAGAGGATGCCAATAACAACCGCTTTGCTTTTTGCAGGCCAAACTTCGCTTATAAGTGTAATGGTTGTTACCAATACACCGCCCACGCCAAAGCCACTCATAAAGCGGCAAAGTACAACGCCCCACCATGTGGGCATTTGGCCTGTTAAAATGGTGAAAATACCATAACAGCTAATGGCCATTAGCAAGGCGGTTTTACGCCCCATTTTATCGCTGATAACGCCCCAGGTAAAGCCACCTAAGGCCCAGCCAAAAATGAAGATGGCGTTAATATAGCCACTGATGGAGTTAATTTCGTTTGGAGGCAAATTGCCTTGCAAATCTTTAACCACCACCGGCAGATAAACCGACATCAGGGTAGATACCGTACCCCCAAGGGCGCTGCTCAAAAAACAAATAGCAAATAATATTACCCGGTATGGTACGCTGATATCTGTTTGCGGTTTTGAACCCGGCTTATCAATTACAAGTGTGCTCATATTGTTTATTTTAAAAGGTCATCAAATACTATCGATACATAATAAATAGCGCCAATAGCCGGCGAACCGTATGACTGGTAAATGTGCTGGTTGAAAATATTGCTGCCGCCCAGCTTAACTGTCGATTTGAATTTTGGTAGCTTTTTGCTAATCTGTGCATCAACCACCGAGTAAGCATCTACACGGCCCGGACGCGTACCGTTAAAAGTGCCGTACCAGTCAAACGCGCTTTGCCAGTGCCAGGCCAGGTTAAAGCCAAAATTGTTGGCAAAATTGCTGTTGCCAAAAGTGGTATTGGTAGCCCATTTAGGGGTGTTAAAAGCTGCAATATTGTTTGGATTTGCGTTGCGCAGATTAAATGTTGATAGCGTAGCATTGGCGCCCAGGGCATATCCTTTATCAAACAAATAAGTTAAACCCGCGCTTGCACCCTGTGCCGATACTTTATCGGGCGCGTTGGTGTATAGCTGAAAGGCATGCACCTTGCCACCAGGAATATCGCTTGCCGATGCTGTTGTAACCTTGCCATCCGCACCCAATATTTGATCTTGTGGCTGTATTACTACCGTGTTAAGGATAAAGTTGGTATAGCTGCTGTAGTAATAATTTACATCAACCAGTAATTTATCCATTATTAAACCTTTATAGCCCAGTTCAAAGGCCTTTTGCTGCTCGGGCTTAATGTAGGCCACATTTGATTTTTGCAATAAACCTTTGTTTTGCTCAACCGCCTGCGGGAAAGGTGTTCCGCCGGCAACAGCCGCGCCAATTGCCGCACCGAACGCACTCACTGATGATGCGGTGAACGAGTTTTCATACACGTTTAACCCTGCACTGTTTTTGGGCGCACCACCTAAAATGGTGATAGGGCCTACGTTAAGGTGGATAAACTGATCAACCGGGGTGGGGTTCCGGAAACCGGTTTGGTATGATGCCCTGAAATTATGGGTTTTATCGACCGTATAAACTGCCGAGAAGCGTGGCGTAAAGCTGCCTTTAAAGTTTTCGTTTTTGTCATAACGGATAGAGGCTGTTAGCTTCAGGTTATCGTCAAACAGTTTTTTGGCAGCCTGCATAAACGCCCCGTATTCGGCAATGGTTACGCGGTTGGTTTTATCATCAAACAAACTGCCATTGGTAAACATGCGGTAATCGCGGTAGCTGCCGCCGGCCAGCAGCTCAAACACTTTGATAGCGCTTGTAAAATCGTATTGGCCATCGGCATGGTAAAATTTACTTGCGCTAAATACACCCGCGCCGCTTAGGCCGTAGTTATGGATAGATGCATCTTTGGCAGCGTTGAAGGCAGCTGTGCCCGGTAAAAAACGGCCCTGATCTGCAAAAGCCCGTGCTGCTGCATTATCGTGGGCAGTTACGCCGGCTGCGCTACCGTTGTATGCTGTTGAATACCGGGTAAACCAGGTATCGTCGGCTTTATCGGGGGTAACGGTGTTGCCGCTTAAATCCTGCACCCAATCGCGGTTGATAAACTGCGCCAGCGAGCGGGTATTATAGGAGTCGTGCGAGTTTTCGGCTACGGAATATCCGCGGATAAAAAAGTTGCTGCCTTTCAATTCCACCCGGTGGGTTTGCAAAACAAAGTTATTTAAATCAAAACGACTGCTGCCTGTGTAGCTGGCGGTTCCTTTACCAAAGTTGTACTGGTAAATGGCTTCCAGGTTATTGCTGATGCGGTAGTGCAACGCGCCGTTTAACTTAAGGCTGTACACATTATAATTCATCAGGTCTTTTTCCTCGTAACCGGTTCTTGATACCAGGCCGATGCCGGGAAGTGTGCGCGATACTTCATCGCCGTAAATATTCAGCGCGTCGCGGCCGGGGTTATTAGGCCCCCGTTGGGCAACCGGGGTTGATGCGCTTACATCGGTATAGTTTTCGGCATACCAATCCCTGCCGGTTAAATATGAAGCATTGATTTTTAAGGCAAATCTATCGTTAAAGGCTTTGGCATACCGCGCGGCAAAATCATACAAACCCTGCGGTTTTACAGACGATTCGCCAAAATGGTTCATTCCCGTTTTTACCTGTACAGTTAAGCCCTGGTATTTGAAGGGGTCTTTTGTTTTTAACGATAACAATCCATTAAAGGCCACCGGGCCATATAGTGCTGATGCTGCACCTGGTATAACTTCGGCACTCTCGATATCAATATCCGATGCGCCAAAAAGGTTACCTACCGAAAAATTAAGGCCGGGTGTTTGGTTATCAACTCCATCAACCAACTGTAAAAAGCGGCCGTTACCGGTGCTGTTAAAGCCGCGGGTGTTCACCTGTTTGTAGGTTAAGCTGCTGGTTACCGCTTCAACCCCTTTTAAGCTTTGCAATCCATCATAAAACGTAAATGAAGGATTTTCTTTAATGGCCTTCAAACTCATTTTTTCGATACTAACCGGCGATTGCAATATGCTTTGGTTAATACGGGTAGCAGATGATACAACCTCGTTTAGTACGATGGATTTCTGCTGTAATTTGAGGCTTACTTCGCCGGTGGATGTAACATTGCTTTCTATTTGCTCATAGCCCACGGCCGATATAATGAGCGTAAAGGGCGGCTTAATTTTATTGAGGTTAAGGGAGTAGTTACCCTTTGAGTCGGTAATGGTACCGGTTAATTTACCTTTAACGGTGATGCTGGCACCCACAACAGCCTGGCCGGTTGTAGCATCAGTTAGGGTACCCGTTATTTTGCTTTCCTGCGCAAACAGGTTTACGGACGAGAGCAGCAATATGATAAATAAAAGTTTTTTCATCGTGATTTTGGTTTTAAATTAATTAGGGTAATGGCTTATTTTTTTAAGTGATCATAGCCTTGCGGCAGGCGCGTGTAACCATGGTTAACCAGGCGATCTGCAAGGACATTATAGTACCCGGCATCTGCCGGCAACGCTGTGGCCAGGCCATCAACATAGCGGTTGTACAGGCAAAAGAGTGCCGCTATTAGTACCGTGTCGTGAATTTCGATGTCTGTCGCACCGGCAGCTTTGGCCCTTTCAATTTCGGTGGGGGTTACATTTTTACCACTTTGGCCGGTTAGTTTGGCAATAGTGAGCAGTGCCTTCATTTTCTCGCTCACAGGAGCGGTCTCGATGTTTTCTTTGATCTTTTGGGCGGTATCATTTTCGCCTAAATACAGGTCGGCGGCGGCAGTGTGGGCGGTGGTGCAAAACTTGCATTGGTTGCCGTGCGATACAATGGTTGCTATCAGTTCGCGATCGCCCTCGGATAGGGTCGATGGGCCGCGAAGCAAAATTTGGGTCAGTTCGCGAATAGGTGCAGCACTTTCTTTGCTGTACTCCAATAACCCGGTTATGCCCGGTAAATGGGATTCAAGAGGAATATAAGGCATTTTAATTTGAAAATTTGAAGATTTGAAAATTGCCGGAGGGGAGGGTAATTAGCTTATCGATACTCTTACTACGCCACTGCCGCGTTTTTGCTCTGGCTAAATACAAAGCAGCAAACTGCGTTAAAGCGCACAGGCCAATTCCAATAAAAGCAAATCAATGATACTAACAGTACCGTCCGGAAAAATGAATTAAAAAGAGGGGATTAGCAGGTGGCTTTTGGCGGTTGCTCAGGAATGTCCTGGTGGTAATAAACCAACGGCTGTACAGGTTGTACAACGTTTTTCGGTAAGTTTTTCATAGGGCAATTAAACTCAATTTGCGCAAAAGAGAAACTTATGTTTTCCTGCACAATGGTTTTGCCGTAGGGTACATGATCTTTTTGTGGTACCGGGATATCTTTAACGCCTTTGGCATTAACTACATTTTTATCAATATGTTGTGTGGTTTCGTAATTGGGGATGCACATCAGGTGTAAACCAGTGCGTGTCATCTTCATTTTTACGTAGTTGTAGTTGGTGCTCCCAAATTGAATTTGCCCGGCAATGTTCTCAAAGCTTTTCCAGTCGTGAATATTGGGGAGGTTAACGGGGATAACTACCTCTGTTAGATCTTTAATATTGTAAAGCCCTTTACGGGTTTGCTCGGTATAAAACTTATTTGTTTTGTAAACCAAATATTGATGAAATGCCAGCTGCCCGCCAATATTTAGCAGGTGAATGTTGAGTAACATTAAGGCAATAAATTTTTTCAATCTGGTTTAAAGGCAAAAGAGTTGTTTAAAGTTGTGACTTTAAAACAAACTTTCAAAATTTTATTTAACAATAGCGCGAATATTTGCTTTGTTTCTGCTCCATTTGCCCCGGAGTTAATTTTTAACGTACTTTTATGCTACCAACTTTATAAACAACCACCTATGTTTAAATATTTTATTTACTGCCTTGCTTTTTCGATGTGTTCTGTTAAAGTGTTTGCCCAGCAAACACCAACCCCGCAATGGCGGCCTGCATATCACTTTACGCCACCCACCGGCTGGACTAATGACCCTAACGGGCTCATCTTCCTGGACGGAAAATATAACCTATATTACCAGCACAATCCTTTCGAAAATAAATGGGGACATATGAGCTGGGGCCACGCTACCAGTACCGACCTGCTGCACTGGACAAATCTGCCGGTTGCCATTCCCGAAATAGTGACCAAGGATACGTTGACCTACATCTATTCGGGATCGGCGGTGCTGGATAAAAATAATACCAGCGGTTTTGGCAAAAACGGCAAGGCCTCTATAGTTGCCGTTTTTACAGCCGATCAGCCCAAACAGAAAAAAGAATCGCAATATATAGCTTACAGTAATGACGATGGCAAAAGCTATACCCAATACGCTGGCAACCCGGTTATCGATCTGAATAAAAAAGATTTCCGCGACCCCAATGTTTTCTGGCACGAACCAACCAAACAGTGGATTATGACGGTAGCCATGGTTGATGAGCATATGGTAAGAATTTACGGTTCTAAAAACCTGAAGGAGTGGACAAAGCTGAGCGATTTTGGCCCGGCTGGTTACACCAAAAGCGGCTGGGAATGCCCATCGCTGCTGCCTTTAACTGTTGACGGCGATGCAGCCAATACAAAATGGGTGTTGTTTGTATCGTGCTGGGGCGAGCATAGCCCAATGATGCAGTATTATGTTGGCGATTTTGATGGTACAACCTTTAAAAATAACAACGATGCAGGCAGCCTGTTCAAAGTTGATTATGGCGACTCGTTTTATGCCGCTATTGCCTGGCGCGATGCACCTGGCAACAAGAAAGTGCTTTTGGGCTGGCTGGTAAACGGCCGCAAGGAAACCTATCCGTGGAAAGGCCAGATGTCAATCCCCCATGATCTATCCTTAAAAACTACTGATGAGGGCATCAGGCTTATTCAGGCGCCATCGGCTGTTGTTAATAAGACAATTTCAAAAGAAGTGGAGGGGCTTTCGCTTGGCAGCCATGCACTTGCCGGAGCGATGTCGCTAAAGAACAGTAAGACATTTAGTCGATCGATCTGGATTGATGTTGATTTTCAGCTGAATGAGGCCAAAAAAGTAGGCTTTGTTTTAGCCCGGGAACGCGGTACAACAAAAAAAGTAGTAGTAGGATATGATGCCGTAAAACAGGAACTTTTTATAGATTGTACAACCGCTGAATCCGCGAATAAGGATGCCATAAACCTTGTTCAGACCGCCCCTTTAAAACCGTTGAATGGGACTGTAAAGCTCCAGGTTTTGCTGGACAGATCCTCGCTGGAAATTTTTGGCAATGGAGGCGAAAAGGTGATATCCACCATGATATACCCCGGGGAAAACACCACCTACAATACCATATTTTCGGAAGGAAAATCGTTGGTGAAAAGTTTAAAGATGTGGGATATGAGCAGTAAATAATCCGGCCAAAAACAACAGCCGCAAAAAACAACCCTGCGGGAATGCCCGGCGGGGTTGTTTTTTGATAATTATTCGCTGTTTTTTTGTTGATAATGAAATAGTTGAGATTTTTTACCTGTCCTTTCCTGTATCGTTAGTGTGCCCTTGGTCACTCTTTCAACAGCTTCCCGACACCATTCGATATCCGTTTAATGTATTATTATTTAATTTTCAATATATTTTGAAAGTTTAATATTTTATTTAAATTTGTACTATCCAAACGGATAAAAATAAATAGCCTGTAAAATGAAAACCATAGGTTTTAGTATTCAGCAATTGATCTGGTTTGCGGGGCTGGCGCAGGTAGGGCTGGTGGTTGGCAGCCTGGCCATTCCCCGGGTTTTAAACTGGCGGCCCGAGCTGCTAAAAGTGCAACCCCTGATTAAGCAAATGTTTTGGACGTATGCCGCATATATCCTGGTAATTAACCTTTGCTTCGGGCTGCTTTCGGCACTGGCATTTAATGACCTTGTTAATGGAACACGGCTTGCAACATTACTGACCGGTTTTATCGCCGTGTATTGGATTTCGAGAGTGTTGATCCAGTTCCTTTATTTCGACAGGACAAATTTTCCCACTGGTAAATTGCATAAACTGGCCGAGGCGGTATTGATCATCCTTTTTGTTTTCCTCAGTGTTGTTTATAGTAGGGCCTGTTACTTTAATTATATGCAGTTATGATTAACACAACGGTGCTAATATCCCTTTTTTATTTCGGCATTACAAACGCCGGCGTTGTACTGTTGGGTTATGCATTTATAAAATATAAAATGGTGTGGCAAAGCTGGGTTTTGCTTATTGCAAGCATCTTTATTGTACACTTTGTATGTTTACAGGCCAACCCCATTTTGCGCATGCTGGCTATCATCGCCACAACCTTTACCTCCATGAAGGTTATTGCCGTTGCCCAGAGTTACAAAAACAAAAAACTTACCCTTCAATTTAATCAATGGCTGGTTTTTGCTGGCGGCTGGGCCGGTATGCGTGCCGAACCTTTTGAAAACCTAGGGCAGCCACCCTTACCCAATGCCTGGCCCATGATTTGGTTTGGTGTGAGTCGGGTAATAGCCGGCGGGGTACTTATTTTGCTGGGGCGCCAAATTGTATTGCTGCCGTTAGGTGCACAGCCGGTCTACCTGTTAACCACTGCTTTTTTGCTGGTAGGGCTAAGCCTTATTCTTCACTTCGGGCTGTTGTGTATTAGTGCAGGTACGTGGCGGTTAAAGGGCGTAAATACCTACTACCTGTTTAAGCAACCTGCCAGGGCCATGAGCCTTACCGAATTTTGGGGCAAACGCTGGAACATGGCCTTTAGCGAAATGACATCCATAACCATCTTTCGCCCATTGCGCAATAAAATAGGGCCGGGGGCCGCGTTAATGGTCGCCTTCGGCTTCTCGGGCCTGTTGCATGAACTGGCGCTTAGCGTGCCCGTAAATAGCGGATATGGTTTACCCATGATATATTTTGTTATCCAGGGAGTTATGGTACTGCTGGAAAAGGTATTGACAGATAGTGGGGCTGCTTTTTTAAAATACCCGTTCGCCGCCCGTTTATGGACTTTGTTTTGGGTGATAGCGCCCATGCCCCTGCTGTTTCACCCGCAGTTTATCAGGCAAATTGTGTGGCCGATGGTTGGGTTGCATGTGTAAAGCCCATACCCTGGTTTTGCTACCGCGTGTGCGTATCTTTTAGCATTTCATCATGAGAAATTGTCATTTCGAACGAACCTGGGCTGGATTGTGCGCAGGTGGTGAGGAGAAATCTTGAACGCCCTGCATTCCGATAAGCTGCTTTGGATGCAAGGCGTTCAAGATTTCTCTTTCGCGCTCCCGCTCTTTGCTTCCTCTTGCTCCATCGAAATGACAATTTTCTTTTATTAAAAGGTGTAGGGACACGGTAGCCCAGCCCCTAAAACACAAACACCCTGCTATGCAGGGCATAACAGGGTGTTGCTTAAGTTTATGATTAGGTTAAAGGATAAAGGCTTTTAAGTAGATGTTTGATTGGTTGCCCCAGTTTTTCATTACATCGGTAAGGGTGGCGGTTAGCTCTTTCCGATTTACTGCCTTTCCTTTTTTAGGGGCGGCAAGCGCTTTATCGTCAACCGGTATTTCATTTACTTTGGTGGCAAACCACGTTACATTTTCATGGGGAATAGCCAGTCCTAATATCATGCCCGGCAGGCCGGCAAATGATTCGGGGCCGCCTGGTACTGTAATGTCATCGGTATAAAAAGCTACCACATAAACCGAATCAAGTACCAGCGCGTTTGCGCGGCGGCAGGTAAAACCTGCTATTTCGCGGGTTTCGGTAGTAATCTTCCAGTTTATTTTGCGTACGCTATCTTTCACCAGGAATACCGATTCAAAAACTTTTTTCTGGTCAATGCTGGTATAGGTATTCAGGTCGGTTTGTACGGTATTGTTTTGACCCACCATCGGGTTATCTAAAAAGAAGGTATTGCCCTGGGCTTCGGGCTCAATGGGGGTAAAAAGGGTTTTGTTGTTGCCAAAGGCTAAAGTGCTTTTCAGTTTCCTGAATTGAGGTTGCGTTTTTTTATAGGAGTCAAAGGCAGGTTGTAGCCAGGCTTCGTTATCCTTATCAATTATCTTCTGAAAAACAGCGTACATGTTTACGCTTTTTTCATATTCAATAATGCCATTGGTGGTAAAGTGCTTGTTTTGGGCAAACAAGGTATTGGCCCCAAGCATAAATAAGCAGGTTGTATATAAAATGAGTTTTTTCATGATCAATTATTTTTTAGCTGCGGGGGCCGCGCCGCCGCCAACATGGTTAAAATCCCAAACAAGCGAAAGCATAAAGAACCTCCTGATAGTAGTATAACGCTCCTGCGAGATCTGGTTAGCATTACCCGTACGGCTGTAACCGGTGTTTTGGTTCAGCAAATCGTTACCGGCAAAGTATATTTTAAAGCTTTCGTCTTTTGTAAATGTTTTACCAATGGTTACGTTCAGGATCGTTTTCCTGAAATCCTGCGGAAACGATTGTGTTGCCGCATTGTATTGGTATGTAGCATCGGAGTTGATACTAAAGTGTAGGGGGAGGTAAATATTAAAGCCCCCATTTGCCTGTAAGCCCCGGCCGTTGTTATTGATATTAGTTTGTAACGACGAGGAGTTAACAGTATAGGTAGGCCCTACCGAACCCCACATATCATATTTTTTTTGTTTGTATTTGGATAACCTGAAATCGAGGCTGTAAGTGTATGATTGTGTTTTATTTAAGGCGTTGGGACCATCGTTGTACTTAACAAAATTGTAATAAGTATTACCGCTTCCGTTAATCCCTAAACCAGCGTTTACATCTACTTTGGGGATTTTTCTATCAAAGTAGGCACTTGCATACATATTTACTGTTTGGTTGCTGTTAAGGTTGGTGTACACATACGTGTTTCTGCCATTTACCGTGGTAACGTTGCTTACAATAGGGTTGTAGGTATTGGAGTATGAGCCATATAACCAAATGGACTGCCCGCTGAGCACCTTATAAGAGTTATAGCTAAAATTTAAACGATTGGTGTATGATGGCCTTAAATTGGGGTTACCAATTGTTCTGTTTACCGGGTCGTTATTTACCAATACGGGTTGAATTTGGTCAATAGTAGGTTGTGTTGTATTACCATTGTAACTCAATCGTACAGATTCCTGCTGCGAAAAGCGGTATTGGAATGTAGCCTGCGGAAACCAGTTTACAAAATTTCTGGTCCTGTCAGGTGTATTTCTGATCTCGTCTATTTGTTTAAAGTTTACCACCGACACCCTCGACCCAAAATTGAACGTGGCTTTTTTGCCTTTATAATTAAGGTTAAGCCCAAACTGGTTGGCCACCTGGTTTAATTTATAAAAGTTGCTCACCGTGGTGTCAAGAGTGGTATAGCTCCCGGTTCCACCCGGATCGTTATAGGAGCGCCTGTCAGAACTGTTGTTGCTTAGGTTAATGCCATAGTTTACCACCGCCGAAAGCTTTTTGGTGAGCGGTTCTGTATAAGTAAGGTTGGTATTTAACACATTGCTTTTTATGTTTGATACCTTGCGCTGATCGATAATTGTATCCTGCGTTAATGTAGCAGTTGTATCATATGATTTTGTACGGGCATACAACTGCCCCTTTGACTCACTTTGGTTAAGTGATTCGGATACATTTAACGAAAACGTACGACCAACCTTTTTAAATTTTTTAGTATAAAAAGCGCTTGCATTAAATATCTTCGATTTTACATCATTATCAACATTACGCTTACTGGTGTTTTGTAACCCGCCGTTTGCATAATTGCTTACATAATCATATTTGGTATTGGTGATGGCGTCTTTAGATGTACCATCCACCATAAGCTTCAGGTTTTGACTGGTATCTATCTTAACCTGGTAGGTTAAATCCAGTTTTTGGCGGAACATGTGGTTATGAAAAGTTTGATCTGAGCTGTTGGTGTTAAATGTACCGTCGAAGTTATTTTGTGCTATGGTATTTTTAGTACCATCCACGTTTAACGATCCTATTTTGTAATTACCATTGATAGATTCCTTATCGCCATTCCATTTGGTATCATAATGCGCTCCTGCCGACCGTGCCAGCGGAATACCCTCACCATCAAACCGTCCGCTAAACGAGTCGAGGTCGTCGCCGCCGCCGCCGTTAAAATATATCTCGCCGCCATCGCCAAATTCAAGGCCGCCGCTGCCGCCGTACTTGCTGTTATCGTCCCAGCCTAAACCAACTTTACCGGTATTACCTAAAGTTCCGTAAACAGAAAATTTCTGCTTGCCTTTAAAGCGATTAAATAAAATCTGCTCCTGGTAGTATTTATCGGTACCGCCATCGGCATCTATTTTACCAAAATAGCCATTCTTTTTATCCTCTTTAAGTTTAATGTTGATGGTTTTATTCTTCACCCCGTCATCAATTCCGGTAAATGCGGCCTGGTCGCTTTTTTTATCGTAAAGCTGTACCTTATCTACCATATCGGCACGCAGGTTTTTGGTAACCAGGGTAGGGTCATCGCCAAAAAATTCCTCGCCATCAACCAAAACCTTACTTACGGTTTGGCCCTGGGCAGTAATTTTGCCATCCTTATCCACCTGGATGCCCGGAAGCTCTTTTAACAGATCTTCTACTTTGGCGTTCGGTTGTACGGTAAATGCCTTGGCGTTAAATTCGGTGGTATCGCCTTTAATTTTAACGGCTGCTACCTGGGCTTTTATAATAACCTCTTTAAGCAGCTGGGTTTTAAGTATCATGCCTATGCGGCCAAAATCGTGCGTGGTATGTGCCGAGTCGAGCGTAAAACGCTCTACAAAATCGGCGTAGCCAGAGTAGCTTACCAGCAAAATGAATTTACCTTTTTTTAAATTGGTAATGGCAAACTGGCCATCATTTACCCGGGTAAACTTTTGCAGGATGGAATCTTTGGCATTTAAAACAGCAACGGTAGCGTTAGTTAATTTAGAATTTGAAGCCGTATCGGCAACTCCGCCTTTGATAGAGTAGGTATTTTGTGCAAAAACGGAAGCTGTACCAAACAGGAGTATTATTAGTGCAGTAATTGTGATTTTCATAAGGTTATTTATGGAAACCAAGGTATAACTAAGTTTTTAGTAATCAAAACGATTTAACAATTGAACCTGTATATTTAACATTTAAAGCCCGAAATTTAACATTTATGACTTTTTTAAAGCCTACAAGCAATTGATTTTCATCTTAATAAACAGATGCGGGTTTGCTGTGTAATAATATTATTACATTTTATTTAAAATACTGGTAATAACAGGAGGTAGTAGCGCCGCCGAGGTACAACACAGGTTGCTGCGCAAGACAATAGGGTAAAGCGGTAAACGATAAGCTGAATTTTACCCTTTTTTACTGCTAACTTAAGTTTGATGAGTTTAAGGCTATCTACTGTTCCTTATTTTTTTGGTAAGCTACCCAAACATAAAAAGGCACACTCATCATCAGCAAAACAAAACCGTAATAAACAGCATCTTTGCCGGTGCCTACAATATTCCACAGCGCATAACCAAATGCTACGATAGCCAAAACCACGGCGCCAAGCCAGCCATCTGCCTGTTTGTTTTTTACTTTGATGATAAGATAGGACGCAGCCGATAACAGGTAAGGAATTAGCATCGACAGCAGCGAAAGCAATAATAAAAACCGGAATTGTTCAACAAATCCTTTAGAGTAATTCATACTCATAAAAACAGAAACCAGCGTACTGCTAAGCAGGATGCCCATGTAAGGCACCCCCTTTTTATTTTGCTTACTAAATATGGCGGGGAACAATTTATCCCTGGCAACCGCAAAGGGCATTTGCCCCTGCATTAGTGTCCAGCCGTTAAGCGCGCCAAAAGCGGCAATGGCAACGCCGGCGCTTACCCAGTAGCGAATATTGTCGCCATAAATTATGGCAGCGGCATCGGCATAAGGCGTTTGCGACTTTGCTAATTCGGCAGCGGGAATAAGGCCCATTACGCTTACACTACCTAAAATATATACCAATGTAGCAATTAACAGGCCCAGCAATGTTGCACGCGGCACCGTTTTTTGTGGATTTTCCACACTCCCGGCGGGTATAGTGGCGCACTCAATTCCGATAAAAGAAAACAGGGTCATGGCTGCGGTGGTGCTTATTGCACTGTAGGTACTTGTACCGCTGCTGTTAAACGGACTAAAGTTTTTAGCCTGTAAAAAAAACAGGCCGCCAAATGCCACAAGCACCAGTGGCAATATTTTGAGTATGGTTGTAACCAGCTGCCATTTGCCGCTGGTTACAACTCCGCGTGTGTTAATATAAGTAAGCAGCCATATAGCGCACAGACCGGTGGCTACCGCGGGCAGGCCGTTTGCCAGCGCCGGAAAAAACGTACTTAAGGCGCTCACCAGCGATTTGGTAATGGCCGCGCAGGCGCATGAGGTAGATAAGAAGTAACCCCAGGCCACCAGGAAGCCTGCAAAATCGCCCAGTCCATAACGTGTAAATGCGTAAGGGCCGCCCGTGGCGTGCGGCAGCAGCTTACTCATGTTACTGAAAACCTTTGCCAGGAAAAACGATCCCACTGCCGAAAATACCCAACCCAGCAAACCAATACTCCCGAAACTGGCCATAGCGGCAGGCAGTAAAAAAACGCCCGCGCCTATCATATTACCCGCCACCAGGGAGGTGCTTGTCCATAAGCCTAATTTTTTTTCTGAGTTGGGCATTGCTGTAAATAAATTGAGGATGATAAGATAGGGTTTTTATTAAATACTGCCGTAGTAATTTAATGAGCGGGCAGGGCTGCTTTTTTAGACGGTTATTTATAGCAACATGAATTTTGTTTAAACATTTCCCTTTCAAATTCCTTTTAATACCGGCAAACCTGCGGCCGATTCATAGTCGGCGTATAATTCCCGGATGAAGAAAAATAATTTTTTAGGCGCAAGAAAAACGGTTACAGTGCTTTTGGCTACGGCAATTGCAGCAATAACACTGGCTTTTGTTTTAGTTAAACATCCCGATAAAACGCTAACGGCCGATAAAAACAACGGCGGGTTGTACCTGCCCGGTAATTTCAAAGCCGTCATCGCTATTGACAGCCTGGCCGGCAGGGCACGCCACCTGGCAGTAAATACCAATGGCGATATTTATGTAAAACTCCGTTTTCCCGATTCTACTGGAGGCAACATTGCCGCCCGGGATACCGATCATGACGGTAAGGCAGATACGATTAAAAAATTTGGCAACTATGACGATAAAGGTCCTTATGGTACCAGTATGCGGGTGCATAAAGGCTACCTGTATTTCAGTTCGGAGGTAAACGTTTACCGTACCAAATTAAATCCGAATACGCTGGTGCCCGATGGTCCGCTGGAATTGATATTACACGATGCCCATGGCGAGCATGAGCATGATGCCAAGCCACTGGCCTTTGATAATGCCGGGCATATGTACGTGGCCTTTGGTGCGCCATCCAACGCCTGCCAGGAGCAAAACCGGGTTCCGGGTTCGCCGGGGATAAAAGGCTGCCCCTTGTTGCAGGAGTATGGCGGTATATGGCAGTTTGATGAAGCTAAACCCAACCAGCAACAAAAGGACGGTGTCCGATACGCCACAGGCCTGCGCAGCGTGGTGGCCATGGATTGGAATACGGCAGATAATTGCCTGTATGTTGTAGCCCACGGCCGCGACGACCTGCGGTTGTTGTTTCCCAAAAAATTCAGCGCCTGGCAAAGCGCCGTTATGCCTGCCGAGGAGTTTTTAAAGATAAAACAAGGCACAGATGTAGGCTGGCCATACTACTATTACGATCCCATTCAGCATAAAAAACTGTTAAACCCCGAGTATGGCGGCGATGGCATAAAAGCGGGCGATGGCGCAAAATATGCCCAGCCATTGATTGCCTTCCAAGCGCATTGGGCACCCAACGATTTGTTGTTTTACACAGGCAACCAGTTTCCGGCCAGGTATAAGAATGGCGCTTTTGTGGCCTTTCATGGTTCAACCAACCGCTCGCCGTACCCGCAGGCTGGTTTTTTTGTGGCTTTTGTGCCCTTTAAAAATGGCGTGCCGACGGGCAGGTGGGAGATATTTGCCGATGGTTTTGCGGGCCGTAACACTGTGGTAAGCGTAAGCGATGCGCTTTGCCGCCCCATGGGTTTATCCACAGGGCCCGATGGTTCATTATATGTAAGTGATACCGAATTAGGGAGGGTGTGGCGCATTTTTTACCAGGGCGATAAAACTAAATTTACCAGCGCCATGCTTGCCAAAATGGAACTGCGTAAAAAGCTGCCCAATTTTAAAATACCCGATAAAGCACGCAATAATTTTGCTACCGGGATGCTTAAAGGCGGTGCAAAAATTTACACTACGCACTGTGTTAGCTGCCATCAAAAAGATGGTAAGGGAGATGGTAATCTTTTTCCGCCCCTGGGCGGATCGGAGTGGGTAACCGGCGGCAAGTACATGGAAAAGGAGCCCGCCATAAGGGTGTTATTAAGCGGCCTTGAAGGGCCGGTTACCGTTAAGGGCAAACCATACAACAGTGTAATGCCCAAGCACAATTTTTTGAGCGATGCCGAAATAGCAGGTGTGCTTACCTATATCAGGAGTAATTTTGGTAACAACAGCAGCCTGGTTACGGCATCTGAAGTAAAAAAAATACGGGCTACTTTGCCAGGTAAATAGATTGGTTAGCCGCTATTTTTCTAATGCTTACTCCAGCCGATTGCCCGCACTGTGCTGTAAAAAGGTAACAAAAGGGGTATGAATTTTAAATATTATCTTGCGTTATCCCAAAGCTGGTTTTAACCAGGCTTACGGGAAGATAATTTCCAACAATTCTGCAATGAAAAAACTCCTCATCCTTGCCTTATCAGCCATCCCTTACTTTGCTTCGGCACAAATCACGCAAAAATACCTTATTAAAACGGGGAAGCTATTTGACAGCGAAACCGGTCAGTTTAAAACTGGGCTGGATGTATTGGTTGATGGCAATAAAATAGAAGCTATAAAAGCCGATAGGGATTTATCCGTTGAAGAAAAGAAAGACCGCGAACTGATTGATCTTTCTAAATTTACCATTCTTCCCGGCCTGATAGATTCACACACGCATTTGCTGTTCAGGGAAGAGTTGCAGGCTGGCATGGATTTTTCAACCCTGTCTTTAGAGAAAGTGTTAACCCAGCAGGGCGATGCTTACCGGGCCATATATGGTGCTGTACGGGCAAAGGCTTATTTGGAAGCGGGTATAACATCTGTACAGGATTTGGGTAACTCGGGTAAGTTTGCCGATATCGCTTTGCGTAAAGCTATTGAAGATGGGTTGGTTGTTGGCCCGCGAATGAGTTGTGCGGGGCAGGGATTATCCAGCGAAGGCGGACAGTTACCGGGGTTAATTTACCAGCACCGGAATATAGCGAATGACGAATACCGCATTATAACCAGCGCCGACGATGCCATACAGGCCGTGCGCGAAAACGTTACCCAGGGAGCCAATGTAATTAAAATTTACTCCAATAACACCCCAAACCGTACCGCGCTTTCTGTTGATGAAATGCGTGCCATTGTAAAGGAGGCGCATCGTTATAATTTGCGGGTTACCGCCCATGCAACGGATAACCAGGCAGTATACAACGCCGTAATTGCAGGCGTTGATGGCATTGAACACGGTTACAAGGTAAATGACAGCACCCTGATGCTGATGGCAAAAAAGAAAGTGATCCTGGTACCTACCGATGGCGATAGTACCATATATGCCAATTACGCCGCAATAGCCTATCCGGGCGATAAAAATGTAGCACCCCAATTAAAAAAGATGACGGATGCCCAGGCCAACAGGCTGCAGCGTGCGTTAAAGTTTGGCGTTACGGTAGCCGCAGGGTCTGATGATTATATTGATGTGCATATGCCTTATTCGGCATTTTCCAAGCATACGCTTATAGGTTATCATGAAGAGGGTGTAAGCATCCCGCAACTCCTGCAGTTTGCCACTATCAATGCCGCCAAACAACTTAATATGCCTAACAGGATAGGCAATCTGAAACAAGGTTTCCTGGCCGATATTATAGCGGTAGATAGTGATGTAGATACAAATATCCACGCCATCATGAACGTACACTTTGTAATGAAGGACGGCGTGGTGTATGTTAATAAATAAACCGGGTTGATATTTATTTTTATTGAATATTATCACAAATTAGTTGCTTGTTCGTTATAGGTATCGCCATGTATTATGGTAAAAATTATTCTTGATAAACTTGAAATTTTATCAAAAACTATACTGTAATTTTCGGCATTACCAATACCTATGATATCCCAGAGCCAACTAACGGGCGCCTTTCGCCCAGACCTTATTAAAGATGAGACCATTGCCGATATTTTCAGAAATTCAGCTGCACTATATCAGGATAAAACCGCGCTTATTTTTGGCGGCAGGCAGCTAACTTACCGCCAGCTTGACCAATGGAGCAACTATATCGCACATTTTATCGCTTCCCGGGGAATAGGCAACGGCCATTCCGTTGGCGTATGGCAATCCCGCGGGCTGGAGTTGCACGCGCTGATATTAGGCATAGTAAAATCGGGAGCGGCTTATGTACCGTTGGATAGGGAGATGCCCGAAGAGCGGCTACAGATAGTTTTGCAAGAAGTAGGCGCTTCGGCCTGTTTTAGTGATGGATCGCCTCAATTATCTTGTCCTGTTTTTGAAGTTCCCCTTTTCCAGGAGGAGTTTGAAAATTTTACAGTGCCTGCCGGCCCCACAGCTGATAACCGGGCTTACGTTTTATATACATCGGGCAGTACCGGTAAGCCAAAGGGCATCCCGATACTGCACCGCAATATTTGCCACCTCATCCGGTCGGAACAAAGTGTTATCAACATAAGCCCAGAAGATAAGGTGTACCAGGGCTTCTCGGTATCCTTTGATATGTGGTGCGAAGAAACCTGGATCAGCCTTTTTGCCGGGGCAACCATCTGGGTGGCCGATGCTACGACGGCAAAATCAATCGACGAGCTGAGCGAAACATTACGACAGCAGCGTATCACCATTTTACATGCGGTACCAAGCTTGTTAGCTGTTATTGATGACGATATACCACTGCTGCGATTAATTAACGCCGGTGGCGAAGCTTGTACAACCGCGGTATTAAACCGCTGGAGCAAGCCTGGTAAAAATGTTTTTTACAACAGTTACGGGCCAACCGAAACCACGGTTACATCAACCATGGTAGCTTTAAAACCCGGCGATGCTATAACTATAGGCGGCCCGCTGCCCAATTATAACCTGGCCGTTGTTGATGAGCAGTTTAATATTTTACCCGTAGGCCAGCAGGGCGAACTGATTATATCGGGCCCCGGTGTGTGCGAGGGATATGTTAACCGCCCCGAATTAACCAAAGAAAAATTCCTGGCTAAGCCAGCCTCACTTGCAGACTTACCCGGCGACAGGATTTACCTTAGCGGCGATGCCGTGGTGATGCAGGCCGATGGCAGCATTGATTTTCACGGCCGGCTTGACGACCAGGTGAAGCTGCGCGGATACCGGATAGAACTGGGCGAAATTGAAGTACGGCTAAACCAACTGGAAGAAGTAGCTACGGCAGCTGTAGCTTTAAAAAAAGACGCCTCTGGTCAGGATCAGATGGTAGGGTATATTACCCTGAAGAATGGCCACACGCTGGAAGAACACCATGCCCGCTTAAAACTGGCCGAAACACTGCCACCTTATATGGTGCCGCTGGTAATTGTAGCGCTTGATAAGCTGCCCCGCCTGCCCAGCGGTAAAATAGACCGCAAGGGTTTGCCCGTACCTGATGCTCTTTTACAGGTAAAAGTACAGGAAGAAATAAAAATAAACTCCACCGACCCTATTGCCCTGAAGGTGATGGCCGGCCTTAATCATATTTTCCCAGGCAGGGATATTACCCCCGAATTAGATTTTTTCACCGACCTGGGCGGGCATTCGTTGCTGGCTGCAAGCTTTTCATCGTGGCTGCGCAAGGAGGCCGGCGTACAGCATGCCTCACTAAAGGATATTTATACCAACCGGCCGGTTAAAAACCTCATCAACGCCTGGGAGCACGCCGAAAAAGAGAAAGAGCAAAAGATCAACGTTAAAAAAGAGCTTTTTCAAAACATCCCGCCGCTGCGGTATTTTTTGTGCGGCGTATCGCAGGGCCTGGCACTGCTGGTTATTTATAGCTTGTTTGCTATACAGATATTTGTGCCCTACCTTGGCTATTATTATGTAGTCGCCAGTACCGAAACCGGGCGTGACAACCGCACTATCGCCATTATTACCGCCCTGTTTTTGTACTGTTTGGTGCCGCCGCTTTTATCTTTTATGGCGATAGCTGCCAAATGGCTTTTACTGGGTAAGGTAAAGGAGGGTGACCATCCTTTGTGGGGTTTTTATTATTTCAAATACTGGTTGGTTGATAACCTCATCCGGCTGTCGCCCGCACAATTCATGAACGGAACTCCTATTTACCCGCTATACCTGCGGATGCTGGGTACCCGTATTGCCAAAGATGTGCAGCTGAGCTCTATCACTGTGGGCGCGTATGACCTGCTGGAAATTGGCGGCGATGCCAGCCTGAGCTCGGGCGTAGTGCTGGATAATGTAACCGTAGAGAATGGGATGATCAAATTCCGCAAGATAAAAATTGGCGCTCATGCCTATATCGGTAGCAACGCGGTAATATCCGGCGGTGCGGAAGTAGAAGACTGGGGCGAGCTCCAGGACCTGAGCCACCTGCAGGGCGGCAAAACCATTAAAGCTTTTGAAGTTTGGAAAGGCAGCCCGGCCGAAAAAACATACACAGCAAAACCCGAAGACCTGCCGCAGCCGTTAAAAACACCATTTTTAAAAATCAAGATTTATGGTTTTTTATACAGCCTGCTGCTAATTGTTTTCCCGATAGTTGTATTGCTGCCGCTGCTGCCGGTAATTGAGTTACTGAACTATATGGACCTTAACTCGCCTGATTATAACTTTAGTTATTTTATACATGTGCCGTTGTTAACGTTGCTGTACATCGTCATTTACGCTTTTGAAACCGTGTTGCTTTCGCGGGTACTTTTGTGGGGTATTAAGCCTGGCACCTACCCCGTTTTTAGCAGTACTTATGTACGCAAATGGCTGTCAGATCAGCTCATATCCGTTGCCCTTATTGTACTGCACCCGGTTTATGCCACGGTATTTGTTTCGTTTTTCTTTAGGATGCTGGGCGCCAAAATTGGCAAAAATACCGAGATCTCTACAGCAAGCAACGTAACCCATACCATGCTCAGTATCGGTAACGAATCATTTATTGCTGATGCCGTGACCCTGGGCGAGGAGGATATCCGCGCGCAAAGGCTTATTTTAAACAATACTACAATTGGCAACAGTAGTTTTGTGGGTAACAGCGCCCTCATCCCGCAAGGATATACCCTTGGCGATAATATGCTGATCGGTGTTTTATCTGTACCGCCAACGTTAGAACAGCAGGCTGATAACCCGCTGGGCGATTGGTTTGGTTCGCCTGCCATTGCCCTGCCACGGAGGCAAAGCAGCGGCGAGTATCCGCCATCGCTTACAACAACACCTTCATGGGGCCGCAAAATAGCAAGGGGAACCATCGAAGCCATCAGGATTATATTGCCCGAAACGGTTATCATTTGTTGCAGTGTATTGTTCATAGCCTACTTTCACGACCTGGTGAAAGACCGTAACGCATGGCAAATATTGGGGCAATTGCCAAAGCTTCCTTTTTATTACCTCTACTACATGGGGCTTCCGGCCCTGCTGGTTACGCTGGCATTAAAGTGGATATTTGTTGGTAAGTATAAAACGGAGCAAAAACCCATGTGGACACATAAGGTTTGGCGCAGCGAGGCTATTACCAGTACTTACGAAGCCCTGGCCGTTCCATTTATGCTCGATTTTTTAAGGGGGACTCCCTTTTTGCCTATGGTGCTGCGCCTGTTTGGCGTGAAAATAGGCAAACGCGTATGGCTTAATACCACCGATATCACCGAATATGATATGGTAAGCATCGGCGACGATACGGCCCTGAACGAAGATTGCGGCCCACAAACCCATTTGTTTGAAGACAGGGTAATGAAGGTAGGAACTATACAGATAGGCGCACGATGCAGCATTGGCACCCGCAGTATTATTTTGTACGATAGCCAGATTGGCGATGATGTAAAACTGGAGCCGCTATCACTCATTATGAAAGGCGAGCAATTGGCCCCGCAAACCGAATGGACTGGCAGCCCAATTAAAGCGCTGAATTAAATAGGGGGAGGATTGCTTTGTTGTGGCACATGTGGAGTTACAATAAAGCAATTTCCTATATATAAACCCCGTAGCTCATTTTTAACCTATCCATTACTACATGGGTATAAAAGCGCTGCACATCGGGGCTATCCATAAAATATTTTTTGCTGAATTGCTCGTAGTGTTTCATATCCCTGGTATTAACAATAAGCACCAGGTCATAGGTGCCGGTTACGTAGTAGCATTGGGATACCTCGGGGCAATTTTCAATTTCGGCCCTGAACCTTTCGATGGTACGGGAGCCATCTTCCTGCATACAGATATCTACTATGCAGGTTAGCCCAACACCTGCTGCCGCCGGCGCGATAATAGCTACATCGGCTTCGATAATTTTTTCATCACGTAGCTTAGCCAGTCGCCTTTGTACGGCCGATGCGCTAAGGTTCACCATTTGGGCCAGCACTTGCGCGGTAAGGCGGTTGTCTTTTTGTAATAGGCGCAGCAGCTTTTTATCGTAATCGTCAAGCGTGTACATAATTTACCCGTTTTAAGGGCTAAATTAATTAAAACATGCGCAATACCGATCAATAAGCGATTTTTATGCAGGGGCTTGTTGGTAGTTTTGAATCATCATCCACAGTAAACAAACAGGTAAATATTCATGAAATTATTAGCCAACAGCATATTCACCAAGGCCGAAATTGAACAGTTCAGAAACGATACCATCGGCTGTACTTATGTAAACCATTTAAACAACGCCGGCGCAGCCTTGATGCCCAATGTAGTTACCGATGCCATTACTGCCCATATTAAACTGGAAGCTGAGATAGGCGGATATGAGGCCGCCGCTGCAAAGGCTGATGCCATTGCCGAATTTTATGAGCTGGCCGCGCGGCTTATCAATACCAAACCCGGCAACATTGCCTTTACAGCAAGCGCTACCGACTCGTACATCAGGGCTTTATCTGCCATTCCGTTTGTTGCAGGGGATATTATTTTAACCGATTGCGACGACTATATCTCGAACCAGCTCCATTTTCTATCGCTCAAAAAACGATTTGGGGTTGATATTGTCCACATAAAAAATGCCGCCGCTGGTGGTGTCGATCTTGCCGACCTGGAAGCTAAATTATATGAGCTTAAGCCCAGATTGCTGGCTATAACCCATATCCCTACCAATTCGGGCCTGGTACAGCCGGTTAACCAGATTGCAGCCATCTACGCCAAATATAGCCAGGAAAGCGGTGATAAAACATGGTATATTTTGGATGCCTGCCAATCGGCCGGGCAAATGAAGCTGGATGTACAGCAGCTGCAATGCGATTTTTTATCGGCAACTAATCGTAAGTTTTTAAGGGGGCCGCGTGGTTCGGGCTTCTTGTATATTTCGGATAAGGCGTTGCAGGGCAGGCTTGAGCCTTTGTTTATTGATATGCGCGGCGCGCGATGGACAGAAAAAGGCCAATACGAGCAACAACCCGATGCCAAACGTTTTGAAGATTGGGAGTTTGCGTACGCTACCGTAGTCGGCAGCGCCGAAGCAATCAGGTACTGCCTGGCCATTGGCGAAGACCGGATCTGGCAGCAGGTTAAACAGCTATCTGCCTATTTGCGAACCCGTTTAGCATCAATACCAAATGTAAGGATGTTGGATAAGGGGCCCGAATTGAGTTCGTCTGTGACGTTCACCGTGGCAAACTCATCTGCAGAGTACCTGGTGAAGCGGTTTTTACAACATAATATTAACGTAGTATCATCCTATCGTGAATTTGCGGTTATCGATTTTGACCAAAAACAGGTAGAGTGGGCCATCAGGGTATCGCCGCATTATTATAATACCGTTGATGAACTTGATGCATTGGTTGATTGCCTGGCCGGTTTTTAAGCGGCACAGGTTTTCAGGTACTTTAAGAATGCGTTTAACCCTCCAGCTTGCCCAAAACATCTTTGGCGTATGAGTTGCCTATTGGGATGCTTTGCCGGCCAATTTCAATATAGCTGCCGGTATAGGCACTGATGTGGTTGATGGAAATTATATAAGAGCGATGTACGCGGATGAAATAATTGGCCGAAAGCTTTTCTTCCAGGTAGCCAAGGGTGGTAGGTGATAACGGGTTTATCTGTAGTATGTATTTTTACATAATCCTTCAGGCCCTCAATGTACAGGATATCTTTGAGTAGCAGCCGCACCATTTTTTTATCGGCCTTTACATAAATAAAAGCATGCTGATCGGGCTTTGATGGTTGAAGTGCTGCAGGCAGGCTTATAACTTCTGGCGCTTTGGCGTTGATGAATTTATCAACAGCCTTTAAAAAACGCTCAAATGATACAGGTTTCAGCAGGTAGTCAATCACATTAAGTTCATAGCCTTCCAGCGCAAATTCGCGGTAGGCGGTTGTCATGATAACCGGTGGCGGGTTTTTCAGGGTACGCAATAACTCTATCCCGGTTAATTGAGGCATCTGGATATCTAAAAACACCAGGTCGACATGGTTTGCTTTAAGTGCGTTGTAAACCTCCATGCCATTGGCGCAAATAGCAACAGGGTTTAAGTTGTGGAGCTTGCTTACGTGGTTCTGCATAATTTCGCGGGCAAGCTCCTCATCGTCAGCTATGATGCAGTTTATAGATTTCATAGGTCAAGTTTCAGGTCGGCCTCAAAAATGCCATTGTTTTGGTTTAGTAAAAGCTCATAATGGTCCGGGTAAGTTAACTCCAGTCGTCGTTTAACATTTTTAAGCCCAAGCCCATAATTATCCGGTTTTGGCGAGGGCTGATAACTGTTTTCTACCTTTAAAAATAACCTGTTCCCGGTAACTTTTAGGTTAATGGTTATCCACCCATCACTTTCGGCAAGGCTGTGTTTAAATGCATTTTCAACAAAAGGTAATAACAAAAGCGGGGCTATCATTTTACCGGTTATATCGCCCGAGTATTGGAACGATAATTCAAGCCTGTCGGCAAACCGCATTTGTTCAATACCAATATAGCTTTCCAGGTGCTTAATCTCGTCCTGTAGCAATACCTTGTTTTCGCTGGCTTCATAAAGCATATAATGCATCAGATCTGACAGCCGGAGTACCACTTTTGATGCCTGTTCGCTGCCTTTCAAGGTAAGTGCATAAAGCGTATTTAATGTATTAAAAAAAAAGTGCGGATTTATTTGCGCTTTTAGCAACCCCATTTCGGCGTTAAATTTTTCCTTCTCCATTTCGCGCATGTTTTTTTCCTGTTGATATGCATTACGCATAAGCTTAATAAGCATGGCAATAAACAATACAGGAGCATTGCCCGCCGCATTTTTGAAGATGCGTACCGGAATCCAGAAATCTGTTTTTTCCATTTTAAACATAGCCGGGTCATGAATTTTATCCCAGGGTACCCAAATGGCGTAAGCAAAAAAGCGCGGCAGCAAACCACCAATTAATATGAGCACCGCCATCCCAATGGCGTATTGAATATATTTTTGAGGATAATAAAATAACGGCATCAACACATACAGGTTTAAATAAGTAACCAGCATGCATATGGGAACGCTTGTTGACAACTGCGGATCGAGCTTAAAAGCAAATACATCCTTATCTTCCCAACCATTGTTTACACATTGGTACAGGATATAGGCCAGCCAAAACAGCAGGTGCCGTGTAATAGCCTGGTAAGGTATCTGCCTGTTTTTTTGCATAGTGTAAAATTGAACATTCTAAGCTATTTGTATCCGATTTTTCGACAAATACCCTTTTTTACGCCGTTAATTATACGTTTAACACCGTTAACGGGTTTAAGCTTTATAATGGCACGTCGGCGGTGCATAAACGGCTGTACGTCTAAAAGTATAAAATAGAAGTTTTTAGCTCCATTTATTTGGGGTATGAAAATTTTTAAGGCTTTAAGATTTAGCAAGAGCTTATGTTTATTGGTGGCATTTATAACAACCGGGTTACACCAGTTAAACGCACAGGAAGCGTTTGCCCCGCTGCCGGTAGCCAGCCGTCCGCACCTGCAGGCCACACGTGTTACCGGGCCAATAAATATTGATGGTGTTCCCGATGAAGCCGCGTGGAATACCGCCCCTGTGGCTGCTCATTTTACCACAGCTTATCCGCGGCAAGGAGATAAGGCTACCTACGATACCGAGGTTAGGTTGTTATACGATGATAAAAACATTTACATCAGCGCCCGCTGCGATTTCCCGCCGGGGAAGAAAAGCCTCCAGGTACAGGATTTGCGCCGCGATTTCAGCTATAGCAATAATGAGCTTTTTGAGATCCTGATTGATCCTTTTAAGGATCCGCGCATGCCGGTGATGACATTTTGTGTAACACCCTACGGAACGCAAATGGATATTATGCACTATGCCGATTTTAGTTACGACTATAAATGGGATGCAGTATGGCAGGCTGCCAGCAAAATACAGGAACATTCATGGACAACCGAAGTGGCGATTCCGTTTACCTCATTGAGGTATCCAAAAAACTCAACGGAGTGGAGCATTAATTTTGCCCGTAACATCCGCTTTATTGGCGAAACCAATGGCTGGTCGCCCTGGCCACAGGCATTTAGCGAAACGCAACTGGCTTACGGCGGCATCCTTACTAACATAGTGCCCCCGGATGCCGGTTTTAATTTACGGGTTGAGCCATACGCCCTGGTAAATGCCAAACGGGCTGATAATAACAGGACGCATTACAAACCCGAAGTTGGCGGCGAAATTAAGTATGCCATTAACTCCAACACCCTTCTTGAAGGCACCATCAATACCGATTTTGCCCAGGCCGATGTGGATAAACAAGTGGTTAACCTGAGTCGGTCGAGCGTTTTCTTTCCCGAAAAACGGCAGTTCTTTTTAGAGAATTCAAGCTTGTTTTCGGTAGGTCAAAACAGCATCATTCAGCCGTTTTTTAGCAGGAGGATAGGGTTAAGCGATAATGGATCGCCCTTAACCATCAATGGCGGCTTAAGGTTTATCCACCAGGACAACAAACAGTCGGCCGGTATACTGGTGATGAAACAAAATGGCGATACAACGGAAAACGGGGCGTTATTTGGCGTTTTCAGGTATAAAAGGAGTGTTAGCCATAGTTTGCAGTTGGGTGCCATGGAGGTATTGCGGCAAAACTTTGCCGGCTTAAATCAGCCCGCATCTGTTAACCCTCTGGAGGTGGTGGATGCTTTTTGGCAGGTAAGCCAGCCGTTATTTATAAGGGGCATGGCATCTTACTCGGGGAACTCGCAAAGCGGGCAAAAGGGACAGGCCGCCTTTGCCGAGTTTAACTACTCAGCCACGCATTTTTTTATCGATTGGTTTCAAACTGCCGTATCTAAAGGCTACCAGGCACAAACCGGCTTTATTGCCAGGGATAATTTTATCAATACACAGCCCACCCTTTATGTTTTTATGCATAAAAAATGGTTTCCCAAAAATGTGCAATTTTTTAGCCCGCAATTTACTGCCGATATTTACCATGAGGCGTCGAGCGGCAAATTCCAGGAGGCCAGTGTAATAGTGATGCCGCTGCAATTGTTTTTTACCAATCAATCGCACCTTGATTTTAGTATCACCAGTTCGTGGGAGAACCTGACAGATAATTTTCAACCGGTGCGGAATGTTGACATAGCCGCGGCCAATTATCATTTTAACCGGTACGAATTTTATGGCATTACCAATGCCGCGGCACCCTTTAGCGCCGAAACCCGGCTTAGCACAGGTGGTTACTATAATGGCAGGCTCAATAGTTATTATTTATCGTTACGTGCTGCCCCTGTGCCCCAGCTATCGCTGGTAATGAGTTATACCCTTAACGATTTTAAAAATGTGGGCATAAACCAGGTATCAACCACTACGCACCTGCTGGCGCCCGAATTGCGCGTAGCTGCAAATCCAAAAATGTTGCTATCGGCATTTTACCAATACAATACTGATGCCCGTAACGGATCGTTAAATGCCCGCTTTTCCTGGGAGTACAGGCCCCTATCGTTCATTTACCTGGTGGTAAACAGCGTTAATAATTACTATAAAACCCCATTCGGGATTCCGCAGCGACAGCAGGGAGGTATCATGAAAGTTACTTATATCAGGCAGATATGATTCAGGGTTTAACTTCCTGCCCGTTTTTGCTCATCTGCCGATCCGGAATCAATTTTTACTTTATTGGTTTTACCTGTTCCAAAACGGTAGCTGAAGCTTAGGCTAACGTAACGCGAATAAAAATTAAAATAGGAGTAGTGGTAAAGGCCGGCGGTGCGGTCAATGGCATAATGATCTTCGCTTTGCAGCAGGTTGTTTGCATTTAACGAAAGAGATCCCTTGTTATTAAATAATTGCTGTTTGATACCGGCGCTTAAAGTATAATAACTGCCAAATGCAGAGTTGATAAACCTGCGTTTTGATTCGTATTCAAAATCGCACCCGGCAGATAGCTTATCATTGATGTGGAAACTATTGTTGGTTATAAAATCGATAGAGGTTAGCCCACCGTTATTTAAGCTGTAGTTGCCCGCCGAACCACTAAAAGCATTATTATAAACCGATAACGTGTTATCAACTGACCACCACGCCGTGATTTTTTTGGTATAAGCAAAATCAACATCCCATGAGTGTGCACCCTGAACGTTGATGGGCCTGCGGGTAATGGTGGTTTCATTGCTATCAACAAATGGCAGCGTACGGATGTAATCCTTGTCTATATCGTAGTTCACCGTAACAAAAAACGTGTTTTGGTATGCCCAGCTTAATTCGCCATGCCAGGATAGTTGCGGTTTGAGGTTTGGATTACCCTGGAAATAAAGTGTTGCCGTTTGCGGCCGCCTGAAAGGTACCAGTTCATGGTAATCGGCACGTTCAATACGCCTGCCCAGCCGCAGGGTTAGGGCGTTTTGTTCACCCAGTTTTTTGCTCATGAAAACGGTTGGAAATAACTGCAAATAGTTTTGGTTAACCGACTCGCCGCTAAACGTCTGTTTACCTTTCGTTATCGTTTGCTCGGTACGTAAGCCGGCCTGTACTGTTAAGGCAGGGTAAGTTTTGTTGAGGTTAATGTAAGCGGCGTTAATGTTTTCTGAATTTATGGAGTAATCGCTTTGCGAAAGATCGATAGTGTTTTGACCGCCGGTCTGGTTATAAAAAGTGTTATCGTTAATGGCTTTTACATAGCTAAATTTTAGCCCCGTTTCAAACCTGCCTTTGTTTTTTAAAGGTAGTATATAATCGGTTTTTGCGGCGTAAATATCCAGTTTGCGGCCTTGTAATAGCAGGTAGTCAAATTGGTTAACAAAGTTATTGAGTGCATCGCTAAGTGTGCTTACATTGGTTTGCACCGGCGAATTGTGGTATGATGAATGATCGGCATCAATGCTCCATATTTGCCCGGCCGTATCCAACTGTTGCGTTAGCTGAATGGCCGCGGTGTAGTTGTCCGGATGATCCTTCACCTGGCTCGTAAAATCAGTGCGACTTGTTTTAACCAAGGCACTATCCCTGATATCCATTTTTGAAATAAGCAGGTTATTTGATGAGCCAAAGCCGGCAGTACCTGATGCGGTAAGCGTAGTTTTTTGGGAAAGGTAAATATCTATACCTAACGTTGGCCTGTAATTATGGCTGTTATTTATTCCGTTGTTAACAGACTGCTGCTGGGTTAGCAACCTGTTTGCCGCATTTGAAATATCTGTTGTAACATACCTGCGGTCGAAGCTTTTATTGTTGCTATAGGTATTGTTCAAAAACAAGTTGATATATTGATTTTTATAGCTTAGTGATAAGCCTGCATTGTATTTACCGTAGTAGCTTTGTATAAAACTTCCGTTTACACTACCGTTTAGTCCGTCGGTATGGTTCTTCTTTTTAACAATATTAATTATCCCAACCAAACCGGCAGCATCATATTTGGATGATGGATTACTCATAACCTCTATTTTTTGAATGTTTGACGCAGGCATGCCGTTTAAAAGGTTTGCCAGGTCATCGGTCGATAAATAGGTGGGTTTGCCATCTATATTAACGTTTACCCCCGATTTGCCATTCATGCTAATTTGCCCGTTTGGCGTAATTTGTACGCCGGGTAGTTTTTTCAGTAGTTCCATCACGGTCAATCCTTCGCTGGTTATGTTTTGCGCTACGTTAACCACTGTTTTATCCAGGTTTCGTTCAATCAACGGGGTTTCGGCTTTAACGGTTACCGTTTTTAATAATTGACTGGTGGTTTTTAGCTTTCTGATACCCATATCAACTTCCATATGGTTTTGACTGATGGTAATGTTCAGACTGTCTTTTTCAAATCCAAGCATCCCTATCTTTACTATGTAATTGCCCGGTGCAATATTTTTGATGATAAATCCGCCGCGGTCATCGGTTAAAGTACTGCTATACAATACTGCGGTTGGGTTAGTTTTTAGCACGATAGTTGCATATGGCAGGGGCTTGTCCTGGTCGTCAATAACAGCGCCTTTGATTGCTCCATTGTTAATATTTTGGGCGCTGGCCCAACAGGCGATGGCTGATAAAAGGCCCGTTAAAAAGTATTTACTGATAATCTGCATGCCCAATACTAAGCAATAACATATCGCGGGAAACTAAAGGACGGCACTCTTAGCAGTGCAGTAGATATACAGGCTATTTAACATGATAAACCTTGTCCGGTTATGCTTTAAGCCGTTTTGGGGGGCGATATCGCCTGTCTGTCGACAAGGATAAATTAAGAAGTAGAAAATTGTATACTTGTTTTTAATATGAGTTTTTCTGACAAGATAATTTCATTTAATAACAACCATAAAATAGCCAGTCATATACTATTCTGGTTTTTGTTGTTATTGGTACAGCTCAGTTCCAGCAGCTATTATAATTCTGACCAGGTACCCTTCCGCAATAACCTGATAGGGGACGGAACTAATTTGCTGGCCCAAATACCCGCCGCCTATTTCGTGGCCTATTTTGTGGTTCCCCGGCTTGTTTATAAGCAAAAATACTACGCTGCTTTTGTCGCTTTTTTAATAGGTAGTTATGTTATTTGTGTACTATCAAGGATAGAGGTTATTTATATTGAAGAGCCTTTTTATGGCAGGCTGCATAAACCTGATGAAACTTTTATAGAAATACTTACCGATATACCTAAACTGGTATATGTGTATTTCTTCCGCATTTTTTCGGTCGCTTTTATTTTTATGATCTTAAAATTGCTCAAAGATCAGCAGATGGTGCAAAAACGTACCCTTTGGTTAGAGAAAGAAAAGGCCGAAAGCGAACTAAAGTTGCTCAAAACACAGTTGAACCCGCACTTTTTATTCAACACCCTAAATAATATTTACTCGCTTTCACTTAGTAATTCGCCGGTAACTTCTGCATCGATAGCGCGGCTGTCTGAAATATTGGATTATATCCTGTACCGGTGTAATAGTACGTTTGTGCCGTTATCCGGCGAGATTAATTTGCTCGATAACTATATTGGCCTTGAAAAACTGCGTTATGACAACCGGCTGAAGGTTAATTTTAAAATAACGCAGCAGCACGATATCCAAATTGCGCCGCTAATATTACTTACTATAGTCGAAAATGCCTTTAAGCACGGCGCGGGTAATGATGCCGGTAATCCCGAGATAAATATTGAACTTTATGCTGATAATTCGCAGTTCAGGTTTACAGTGGTTAATTCCGTTTACACCAAAAAGAACATGAACAACAATGGAAACATTGGATTAAGCAATTTAAAACAACAACTGGATTTGTTGTATCACGGAAAGCATGAGATTAAAACAATACATACAGATACGCTATTTACCGTTAGCCTAAATATAAGCCTGCTTTGAAAATAAAATGCCTTATTGTTGACGATGAGCCATTGGCTACGCAGCTTTTGCAAAAACATATAGCGCAGTTAGATTTTTTTGAAGTGACCGCCACCTGCAACAACGCCATAAAGGCCTTGGGCATATTAAACCAACGCCCAATTGACCTGTTGTTTTTGGATATCAGGATGCCGCAGCTTTCGGGGCTTGAGCTTTTAAAAATATTACGGCATCCGCCTAAAACTATTTTAACTACTGCTCATCGGGAATTTGCTTTAGATGGGTTTGAGCTGGGCGTAATTGATTATCTGCTAAAACCCATTACCTTCGATAGGTTTTTTAAGGCGATAGAGCGCTACCTGGGAGGCACGGGCAGGGTAATTCCGGAGGTTGTATCATCGTCTGAACCGCAATGTATTT
The DNA here is from genome assembly GCF_007971525.1 of Mucilaginibacter ginsenosidivorax. Lineage (NCBI taxonomy): Bacteria > Pseudomonadati > Bacteroidota > Sphingobacteriia > Sphingobacteriales > Sphingobacteriaceae > Mucilaginibacter > Mucilaginibacter ginsenosidivorax. The sequence continues at coordinate 2,323,784 of NZ_CP042437.1, read as the reverse complement.
ACCTTAAATCCGCCCATAAATATTTTAAGGTAGATACACGGGATATTTTATACGCCGAAAGTTTAAAGGATTATGTTCACGTGCATACCCGTGAAAAGGTGATTACTTCAAAATACAAAATAAGTGAGCTGGAAAAAGAACTTGAGGGAAAAGGTTTTTTGCGGATTCACAGGAGTTTTATTGTTAACCTTCAACACATATCAGCCTTTACGGCCAACGATGTGGAAATAGGTAAAATAGAACTACCCATTGGCGATACTTACAAAGCTCTGGTGCACCAGTTAAAGCGGTAACCTGCCCAAAACGTTTAATTGCCGCTCAGGGAATCAGAAACCTGCCGGCCGCCTTATCTATGCCTCGCCGCGCCAATGTCATTCTGCCTCGGCAATCGTTTTTACAATATCCAGTGCCTTAGGCCATACGTCCTTAAAAAATTCGATTATGTCTTTAGGGAAATTGCCGCCGCTAAGTTGAATGGTAAGCAGGGTTTTGCCGTTGTTGTTTTTGAGGGTATATTCTTCTAACGAACCTCTGCATACCTTGGCGCCGCTGCTGTCATAATTCTCTACGCCTTTAACTATTTCGCCAATGCCTTTAATCGCCAGAAATTCATTTGGAATGACCTTGTCTATCAAACCCACCATGCCCGAACTTTTATGATCTAAAAATAAAGCCTTGCTGCCTTCTTTCCAGTCGGTAACGGCGTGCGAGCCTTCGCAAAAAACTGTAGTCCACTTTGGGTAATTAGCATCGGTAAAAAGTACGTCCCATACCTTTTGGGGTGATGCATTAATGTCGATATTGAATGTCAGGCTTTCCATTTTGGTGTGTTTTGGTTAACTCAAAAATGGGTAATATTTAACAGGGTTCAAGGGGGCAAAAGCGACAATTTGGGGTGTTGATACAGACGAATGTTGTGTTATGCATAAATTGACGCTAAAAATGGTAAACGCGCGTAAACAGGGTTAACATAACTTAACATAATTCTGATTTGTTCTTTACTTAAATAATTTATAATCAGATTTTTACAACGAAAACATGGTTAACATGTGTTAACCATGTTTTCGCTGTTTCCAGGTAGGAAACTTAAGGTTGAAATAACACGAGGGGGGGAGGCATTAAATATCAAACCCCAGGCTGCACTTCAACTTACTACTCCAACTCCTGTATTTAATCAAACTTTTGTCTAAAATCGGCGTTCATTACTTCCATTAATCCCTACTCCTCAAATAAATCAGTTTTTCCCAACTTCGATAATATGGAACGAGCCAGGCACTTGTTTTGGGCGTGGCTTTGGGTTTTCGGCAGTTACTATGCCCGGCTCTGTTTTGGCGGCGGGCAGGTACAGTTTATGTGTAAGTAAATCGATGCCGATGGTACGGGCGCTGGGTTCGGTCGGGATGTTTTCTACAAATTCAAATTTATCGGCGCTAAGCTCTTTTACCACGCTGATGGTTCCCTCGCCGTTTGAGGCATAGGCTAATTTCAGTTTAGGATCAAACACCAACCCGTCGCAACCGCCTATCGGGAATTTGGCTAAGTTTTTACCATTGGCGGCGTCCATTACCACCATGGTGCTGTTACCACCGCAACCAATAAACAGGCGATTGGTTGCACGATCGATATCTAAACCCGACGGTTCATCGCCACCTTCAATTTTATAACGGGCTTCTACTTTTAAGGTAGTGGCGTTAATAACAACCACCTCGTTAGTAGTTTCGGCATTTACAAATACTTTTCCCTTGCCGTCAGATACTCCTGTTTCGGGTTTGGCATCCAGCGGGATGGTAGCTACAACTTTATCGGTAGCTACATCAATAACGGTAGCATCTTTGCTGCGGCCATTAAACGTGTACACTTTTTTTGCAAAAGGTTCATAAAATATAGCGTCGGGGTTGGTGCCTACGGCTATTTCATTTAAAACCTTTAAGGTGGTTAAATCAAAAACAATTACTTTATTGGCACGGCCTGCGCTGATGTAGCCCTTATTTAAAGTATTAACCAGTGCAATTCCGTGAACACCCGGAGTATTGGGAACATAGCCAATAGAATCGCCGGAAGTTGATAAGATATTGACCTGGCTGCCATGTGATGTATAGATACGTTTATTAGCTCCATCTACCGTAATGTAATCCCAGCCACCGGGGCTTTTTATGGGGAAGCTTTTTAACATGTGAAAGCCTGTTTTTTGTTGGGCCTGGGTATAAATCGGTTTAGCCATTATTAAAATAGCCATAAAAGCCAATGCGGGTATAAGTTTAGCACTTTTCATAATTAATTGATTTTACGCAATCTACCTGATGGATTCTGTAGAAATGTTGGATAACGGAAAAGAAACGGCATACCAAATGTTAAAAAAAACGGTGATGTAACCCGTTACATTGACAAAAGGGGGAAACTGCTAAACCGATTAACAAGGGGAGGGCTTCGTGCTACCAGATTAATTAAAAGGAATAGTATGTAAACGCGTAAGGGATTGGCGCGGATACCGGCCTACGTGGTTAAGGCCTGTGCAGTATGAGCATAAAGCCCGGCCCGACCAAAGGAGGGGTACGCCCAAAAATATTCTTTTGGCAACAAAAAAAGCGACCGGTTTACACCAGTCGCTCTTATTCTATAATTTTCGTTTAAAAGATTACAGGCCGAAGGCGGCTTTCACTTTATCAACGTAATCAAGTTTTTCCCAGGTAAACAATTCTACTTCGCGTACCAGCTCGCTGCCATCGTGGGCAATAAAGGTTTTGGTTACGGTTTCGCTTGGTTTACCAAAGTGGCCGTAAGCTGCGGTTTCGCTGTAAATAGGGTTACGCAGTTTAAAACGGGTTTCAATAGCGTAAGGGGTCATGTTAAATACCTCTTCTACTTTGTTTGCTATCTCGCCATCGTGTAAAGCAACTTTGGCAGTGCCATAAGTGTTTACGTAAATGCCCATAGGCTGGGCAACGCCAATGGCGTATGATACCTGTACCAGCACTTCGCTGCAAACACCGGCAGCTACCAGGTTTTTGGCAATGTGGCGGGTGGCGTAAGCGGCAGAACGGTCAACCTTTGAAGGGTCTTTGCCAGAAAAAGCACCGCCACCGTGTGCGCCTTTGCCGCCATAGGTATCCACAATAATTTTACGACCGGTTAAGCCGGTATCGCCATGTGGACCGCCTATAACAAATTTACCGGTTGGGTTAATGTGGTATTTAATCTGGTCGTTAAAAAAGTGTGCGTATTTTGGATACTTCGCTTTAACACGCGGGATGAGGATGCTGATGATATCTGCGCTGATTTTGGCCAGCATAGCTGTTTCTTCGTCAAAATCATCGTGTTGGGTTGATATTACGATGGCGTCTATACGCTGTGGCTGGTTGTCGTCGCTGTACTCTAAGGTAACCTGCGATTTTGCATCCGGGCGAAGGTATTTGATCTCGCTGTTTTCGCGGCGGATGGCGGCAAGCTCAATCAATAAAGCGTGGGCAATATCCAATGCCAGTGGCATATAGTTGTCGGTTTCATTAGTTGCATAGCCAAACATCATACCCTGGTCGCCCGCGCCCTGCTCTTCGGGGGCTTTGCGTTCAACACCCTGGTTAATATCCGGTGATTGCTCATGAATAGCCGATAGCACGCCGCATGAACTGCCATCAAACATATATTCGCCTTTGGTGTAACCAATTTTATTGATCACCTCGCGGGCTATTTTCTGTACATCTAAATAGGCTTTTGATTTTACTTCGCCGGCCAAAATTACCTGCCCGGTGGTTACCAGTGTTTCGCAGGCTACTTTTGAGTTAGGGTCGAATGCTAAAAAATGATCAATCAGCGCGTCTGAGATCTGGTCGGCAACTTTATCCGGGTGTCCTTCTGATACGGACTCGGAGGTAAATAAATATGGCATATAAATTTTTTATACAATTAACGTAAAACAGCCGAGCGGGGATTTTTGAGGGATCGTAGTAAAAAGAAGCATGGGTATTAGCACTTTTTTACGTGGTTGCAATCCTTACCTTTTATACAAAGGGCGTTAAATCAGTCCACTTTCGGGTTGCAAAAATAAAACAAATTTTACAAAGCCGAAAATACATTTACTTTTGATACTTTAAATAATAACAGATAATTGAAACGTAAAGCGTTATTTATAATAAACCCCATTGCAGGGGGCAAGAAGAAGGATGGTGTGCCGGAGCTGATAGATCAACACCTTGATAAAAATGTATTTGATTACCATATAATATTTACCGACGGAGTTTCGCACGCGCAGCAAATAGCAGCAGAAGCAGCCGGTAAAGTTGATGTAGTAGCGGCAGTAGGCGGAGACGGTACCGTAAACGAAATTTCATCGGCCATAGTAGGCAGTACTACCGCGTTGGGCGTGGTGCCATTTGGTTCGGGGAATGGCCTGGCGCGTTTTTTAGGCATACCCATGGATACCGCAGCGTCTATAAAAGCGTTGGGAGGCTATAGGGTTGAAACCATCGATTCGGGCCTGATGAACGGGCAACCTTTTTTTAACATGGCGGGTATGGGTTTTGATGCCCATATAGCCGAAGTGTTTTCGCATGGAAAAAAGCGGGGCTTTTTAACGTACATTAAATCGAGCATGCAGGAAATTATGAGCTATAAGCCAGAAAACTACAGCCTGGAGATTGATGGAAAAAAATATGAACGCGAAGCTTTTATCATAAGCCTTGCCAATTCATCGCAATGGGGCAATAATGTGCATGTAGCACCAGGGGCTTCTGTACAGGATGGCCTGCTGGATGTTTGCATTATCAGTAAATTTCCGGCCTGGCGCCTGCCCGAGATTGGCGCGCGTTTAATGCTTAAAACAATTGAGGCGAGCAGGTATCTCGAAATTATAAAGGGCAGGGACATCCGTATTAAAAGAACAGGCCCCGGGCCTATACACCTGGATGGCGAGCCGCAGGTAATGGCTGCCGACTTACATATTAATATAAAACCAAATTCGCTGAAGGTTATAGTAGGGGCCAGCTATCAAAACTAACATATCATGGCAAAAAAGAATTTTACAGGAGTAGTTTATTCAACCAACCCCGATTTTGAATACCAGGAAAACGGCAGCCAGGATGCACAAACGCTGCCTCCGCAACAACAAAATCTAAAAATCTACCTCGATCGTAAAGGCGGCAGCAAACTGGTAACCCGGGTAAGTGGTTTTATAGGCGCAGATGCCGATTTGGAGGCCATTGGCAAAAAATTAAAAACAAAATGTGGGGTGGGTGGTTCGGTAAAAGATGGCGAGATATTGATACAGGGCGATTTCAGGGATAAAATCCTCGGCCTGTTACAGGCAGAGGGCTATAAAGCAAAAAAAGCAGGCGGATAGTTATCTAAATGCTTCATAACCTATATATTAAGTTGGCTCATAGCGTATTTTATACACTAAAACAGCATAAAAAAACGGCCATTGTGCCATACCAATTATAGCACATAATATATGTGTAACGAAATAGTAGCATAAATTTTATCACTATTGCTTGATAATATTAAAAAAAATGGTTTTCATTGCAAATAATTGTAGTGGCAACACACAATATTTTATTGGTATTACGTTATTTATATCCAATCGCACACAAAATGTAATTTGGTATTAAAAAATTGTAAAGAATAATATAAATGGTTTTTTTATTTAAAGAAAATTCTATTTTTGTTATTCGCATTTTAAAAGCACATTTAACTAACTTATAACATAAACAAAAACTAAAACTAAAAATTTAAAAGTAATGGCAAACGCACCAACAAAACCAACTACTCCTGTTAAAAAAGAAAGCTCAAGTGCATCAAGCATATTTGCTTCTTTAACTATTCCAATTTGCCTGGTAGTAGCAATTTGTATTTTCGTATTTATACTTGGTGATCCAAGCAACTTTAAAGGTGGTGACGTAGCTAATGGTTACCCTGCAAACATTTATGGAACAGTTCACAAAGGCGGTGTTATCGTACCTTTGATCATGTCGTTCTTATTAATGGTTATTGTTTTCTCTATCGAGCGCTTTGTAGTAATTGGTAAAGCATCAGGTACTGGTAGTGTAGACTCTTTTGTTAGAAAGATCCAGGCTGCCCTTAACGCTGGTAACATTGCAGCAGCAGCAGCTGAGTGTGATAAACAAAAAGGTTCAGTAGCAAACGTTATCAAATCGGCATTGAAAAAATATGGCGAAATGGAAGCAGAGCCAAACCTTGATGTTGACCAAAAAACTTTAGCTATTCAAAAAGACATCGAAGAAGCAACAGCTTTAGAAATGCCAATGTTAGAGCAAAACTTAACCATCATCGCAACATTAGTATCTATTGGTACATTAACAGGTTTGTTAGGTACTGTTGTGGGTATGATTGGTGCGTTCTCGGCGTTAGCAACTTCAGGTGTGCCTAACCAGGTTGAACTATCAGCTCACATCTCTGAAGCTTTGATTAACACTGCATTTGGTATCAGTACTTCAGCTATCTCAATTATCATGTACAACGTATTTACGTCAAAAATTGATAAACTGACTTACGCTATCGACGAAACTGGTTTCAGCATCGTGCAAACATTTGCTTCGTCACATAAAAACAAATAAAAATATAGTAGTGCATCTGCTGTGTAATTAACACGGGCGGAGTTTAAATACATTATACACTATATATTTTTAAAAAATTTTAATATGGCAAGGATAAAAGTTCCAAGAAAGAGTACAGCAATTGACATGACCGCCATGTGCGACGTGGCGTTCCTGTTGCTAACTTTCTTTATATTAACTGCAAAACCAAAAACGGAAGATCCGGTTCCAATCGATATTCCGAAATCTTCCATCCAGCAGCCTGTGCCTGAGTCGGATTTTGGTACAGTATCTGTAGGGTCTCAGAAAGCATTCTTCGGCGTTGAAGGAACCGACATTCGTAAGGCACTGTTAACTCAAATGGGTGATATTTATAAAATTACATTCACTCCCGAAGAGCAAAACAGGTTTTCTACAATTACTTCGGTAGGCGTGCCTATGAACCAGTTAAAGCAGTTTATCGCTTTATCTGCAGATCAGCAAAAGAAATTTGTTGCGCCAGGTATTCCAAGAGATTCTGTGAGTAATGAATTATTTAACTGGATTCGCGAAGCCCGTAAAGCAACTGTTGCATTGCATAATACGCAAATGCGTATCGCAATTAAAGGCGACAGCAAAGAAGAATACCCGGTTATTAAGGATGTTGTAGGTATTTTGCAAAAGCAAAAAGTTAACAAGTTTAGTTTAATAACAGATCTTGGTGGCGGTGGTACTGCCCCTAAAAAATAAAGAATCATGGCAGAATTAGATACCTCCGGGGGAGGCAAACACAAAGGCGGGAAGGTTAGAAGTAAAAAGCAATCAACCCGTGTAGATTTAACCGCGATGGTTGACCTTGCATTCTTGCTGATTACTTTCTTTATCATGACCACAACATTGGCCAAATCAAAAGCGATGGACCTTGCGATGCCTGATAAAGATGAAAAAACCAAAGATCAGTTGCCAATTGCCGCTTCACGTTCATTAACCCTTTTATTGGGTAGCGATGACAAATTGGAATGGTACCTTGGAGAACCTGGTAAATCGGCTCCTGAAGTTACCAACTACCGCCCTGATGGTTTGCGTAAGTTGTTAATTGAAAAAGGCAAAGATGTACAGGCAAAAACGGGTAAGGTTATGTTTGTTGTAATAAAACCAAGTGATAAATCAAAATACAAAAACATGGTAAGTGTTTTGGATGAAATGGCTATCACTAACATAACAATGTATGGTATTGTTGATATTACAGCACCTGAAGTGGAGTTGCTGAAAAGAGAAAATATTTACAACGATACCAAATAATAATAAATAACGTTAATTACTATTAAAGCCTGACAAGAAATGTTTGGATCAAAATTAGACATATTAGATCAGAAATGGATCGACGTTGTTTTTAATCTTAGGAATAAGTCTTATGGGGCTTATGAGCTTAGAAAGGATAACTCAAAAAACACATCAAGGGCGCTTATTTACGCTATCGTGTTTTTCGTGCTTGTTGTTTCTGCACCTACTATTGTAGCGAAGATCAGGGGACTTATCCCGAAAGCTGATGACAAAGTAAAGATAACAGACGTAGTGCTGTTACCGCCACCACCGGTGGATCAAACCAAAAAACCACCTCCGCCGCCGCCGGAACCGCCAAAACCAAAAGTTGACCAGGTGCGTTTCCCGCCTCCGATTGTAAAACCGGATAATGAGGTTAAGGAAAAAGACCCGCCAACGGTGAAGGAACTTCAGGTAGCTGACCCTGGTCAGAAAGACCAGAAAGGTGACCCTAACCAGGAAATCAGGATTGATGAGCCTGTAGGTAACTCGGATATTAAACAAGTTGTTGAGGAAGATCCTAATAAGATTTTTGCATCAGTTGAAAATTTACCAGAGTTTCCAGGTGGCCAGGATAAATTTATTGCTTACTTAAGCAAGAATATCCGTTACCCGGCCGTTGATCGTGAAAACGGTACACAAGGTCGTGTAATCCTTACCTTCGTTGTGGAACGTGATGGTTCATTAACCGACATTAAAGTAACCAGGAGCCTTAGCCAGGGTACGGATGCAGAAGCTACGCGCGTGTTAAAATCATCGCCGAAGTGGAAGCCAGGTATTCAGAACGGTCGCCCTGTACGTGTACAATACAGTGTACCGGTAAGCTTTGCGTTAGCTGCCGATAATTAAGATAATGTCAATTAATTTAGATAAAGAGCAAAAATCGCCCAAAAGGCGGTTTTTGCTTATTTTAGGAACTGCCGCATTTATTTGTTTTATAATTTTAGGCTTAATGATTATGTTTTGGGACGCGCTTCCACTACAGTTACAGCCATATCAGCGGAAACTTTTTGGAGCCTTTATAATAGGCTACGCTATTTTGCGTTTCTCAAGGGTACTCAAAAAAGATAAGTATGATGAATAGCTATACTACTAAATGCGCTTTTTTTTTGCTTTTGGCGGCGCTAAGCTTGCAGGCCTGTAATTCAAACCCTGCTGCAACCAAAGGGACTGACACTTTTGATTCGGGAAAAGCGCTGTTTGCCGCGGATGAATCATTTGCACCAATTATTGAGCAGGAAGAATATGTATTTAAAAGTAGGCATGCTGATGCTAATCCTACTTTTTTGTATAGATCCGAAAACCAGGCCATTAATATGTTGCTAAATGATAGCGTGCGGATGGCTGTATTGGCTCGTAATCTCGACACAGTTGAACGTAATGTGCTGATAAAGCGCGGTTTAAGTGTTGAGGTGCAACGATTTGCAATTGACGCTGTAGCATTAATTGTAAACCACGCTTCAAACGATACTACTATTACCGTAAGCACGTTGAAGAAGATGCTCAACGGACAAGGAGATCTGAATAAAACAATTGTTTTTGATAATCCAAACTCGAGTTTGGTAAGGTATTTGAAGGAGTTTTCGGGTAATAAGGAATTTAAGCAGAAGAACATTTACGCGCTCAAATCAAATAAGGAAGTTATTAAGTACGTTAGCGAACACCCGGATGCACTTGGCATTACAGGTTTCAGCTGGCTAAACGATCCGGCAAAGGATATTGCCGCTTATGTGGATAATGTGAAAATAGTAAGTGTTAAGGATGAGGCCAATAAAGAGTATCCCGGCCAATACTTTAAACCTTCACAGGAATCGCTTGTCTTAAAACAGTATCCTTTAAGCCGGGGATTGTACCTGGTTAATAGTTCGAGCAAGATTGGTTTAGCAATAGGTTTTGCAACCTTTTTAGGTAGTGATGTAGGGCAACGGATTATATTAAGATCTGGGTTACTGCCCGATTCGATACCGCCACGAGAGATAATTTTAAAAAGTAAATAATTAAAATAAGATGAAAATGATCAGTAAAATAGCTAAGGCAACATTAGGACTGGTATTAATGGGTTCATCATCAGTTTTTGCGCAAAGTCTAGCCGACGCCAAAAAAGCTATTGACGCCGAACAATATCAGAAAGCTAAATCGATGCTTAAAAACCTTACAACCACACAGGCTGATAAGGACGAAAATTTCTTTTACCTGGGTTGGGTGTACATTAAGCAGGATTATTCTGACTCTGCTAAAGTAGCTTTTAACAAAGGTATTGCTGTAAACCCAAAATCGGGATTAAACTATGCCGGTTTAGGCGCCGTTGCCCGTTTAGATAAAGACAAAGCAGGTGCAACAACAAACTTTAACCAGGCTATTGCCCTTGCAGGCAAAAGCGCTAAACCTTATGTATTTGTAGGTAAAGCTTATTTGCTGCCCGTAACTACAGATGGTAAGGTATCTGTTGACGATGCAAGCGCAGCAATCGCCGTTTTGCAAAAAGGTAAAGTAGTTGCCCCTAAAGATGTGGAACTGTTAATTACTTTAGGTGATGCTTACGCTTCGCAAATAAAAAGTAACGAAGCCTACCAGGCTTACTCTGATGCATCAACCATCGACCCTAAAAACCCTGCTGCTAAAGTAGCAACCGGTGTTTTGTGGAGATATGCTAATAACTTTGAAGATTCTGAAAAACAATTCCAGGATGCGTTAGCCATCGACCCTAATTATGGGCCGGCTTACCGCGAATGGGCCGAAACTGATAACCGGTGGGCAACAACTGATCCTAAAATGGCATCAGCTAAAATTAAACAAGCGGTTGAAGAATACAAAAAATATATTAGCCTGACAGATCAGTCGCCAGAATCGCAAATGCGTTATGCCGACTTCCTGATCAGTGCAGGCCAATATGCCGAACTGCAGCCTGTTGCAGCTGATTTGGCTAAATCAGCAAATTCAAACCTGAGGGCTTATCGTTACCTGGCTTATTCGGCTTATGAAAACAAAGATTATCCAGCCGGTTTAACAGCCATGAATACCTGGATGACAAAAGCAGATCCTAAAAGGATTGTTCCCCGCGATTATTTATACCTGGGGCGTTTACAGATGAAAACAGGTACTGATTCGGTAGGTATCAATACTTTGAAAAAAGCTTTAACAATGGATTCAACACAAACAGATGTGTATGGAGAAATTGCGAAGTCATTATTTCAACAGAAAAAATATCTTCAGGCTGGTGATGCTTATAAGTTAGTTACTGTAAAAGGTGGCCGTGCTGTGAAATTGACTGACTATTTTTACGAAGGTATCAGCTACTACTACGGTTACGACGAAAAGAAACCAGGTGCTGACTCTGTAATTGCTAAAGCTGATTCGGCATTTAGCTACGTTACTCAAAAAGCCCCTACAACTTCAGATGCATACATCTATCGTGCGCGTGTTAACGAGTTGAAAGATAAAGACCGTAACAACATAGTTGGCTACGCCAAACCTTTTTACGAAAAATATATTGAGGTTGTAACCGCTAAAGGCGCACCTGATGATAAAGCCAAGAAAAACCTTGCAGAGGCCTACGTTTATTTAGGTACTTATGCCGAGTTTAAAGATAAAGATTTAGCCAAGGCTACTGATAATTACACCAAAGCAAGGGATAACGACCCTAATAATAAGCAGGTGGTAGCTTTCTTCGCCCGCAAAGCAGGCGGAGCCGGAAAAAGCAAGTAATTAGAATTAAGAGTTAAGAATCAAGAGTCAAGAGTCAAGATAGGAGTGGTATTACTGTTCCTGATCTTGACTCTTTTTTTATGCTTTGGTTTACAAGAGAATTTGGCCTTAATATAAAACGTCGGGTTGGAGTGTCTGTAAACTTTGCAAGTTGAATCATTACCTCATGTTTTGGCCGATAGGACGGCAACATGAAGATATTTTTATGTCTTGACTCTTGATTCTTGGCTCTTGAATCTAATAAGGCTTTTTTATTATCAATCCATTAGTATATTTGCAGCATGGAAGCACACAGTTTACCGGGTAGCTATCTGCCCATTATATTTCAAATGCTGGTTGCATTAGGGTTTGTTGTTACTACCATGTTTGTAACACACAAAATTGGCCCTAAACGTAAAACAAAAGATAAGCTTACACCTTTTGAATCGGGTATCGAGGTTGTGGGTAATGCCCGTACACCTATTTCTATCAAGTATTTCCTGGTAGCCATCCTTTTTGTGTTGTTTGATGTTGAGGTTATTTTTATGTACCCATGGGCTGTTAATTTTAAAGCTATGGGCGAACAGGGAATGATTGAGATGTTCATTTTTATGGCTACCCTTTTATTAGGTTTTATCTACGTTATTAAAAAAGGCGCGTTAGACTGGGATTAAGAAGCCCCTCCTAAATCCTCCCCGGTAGGGAGGACTTTGATGTGCTGCTTTAAGATGAAGTTTAAAGTCTCCCCTACCGGGGGAGATTTAGAGGGGGCTGGTTGATTGTATTTAGAATAGTTCTAAATATAGTCTTTGGCCCTGCATAGTGTACCTTTTACATCGTTATTTACGTAATTTTGCGCTCGTTACCTGTTAGGGCAGGTAATGTTTTCTATTAACATTATTCAATGAGTGATATTCAAATAGTTAATGCCCCTATGGGGGTTGAAGGTTCCGGTTTTTTTGCTACATCGCTTGATAAGGCGGTTGGCTTGGCCCGCGCTAACTCACTATGGCCATTGCCTTTTGCCACATCATGCTGCGGTATTGAATTTATGGCCACAATGGCTTCTCATTATGATCTTTCGCGTTTTGGTGCCGAGCGTTTAAGCTTTTCGCCACGCCAGGCAGATTTGCTGATGGTTATGGGTACTATCGCCAAGAAGATGGCCCCGGTACTGCGCCAGGTTTACCTGCAAATGGCCGAGCCCCGCTGGGTTATGGCCGTTGGTGCCTGCGCATCAAGTGGCGGTATTTTTGATACTTACTCGGTGTTGCAGGGGATTGACGAAGTTATCCCGGTAGATGTTTATGTACCAGGCTGCCCGCCGCGCCCTGAAGCCATCATTGATGGTTTTATGAACATACAGGAACTGGTAAAAACTGAAACAGTGCGCAGAAGAAATGAGCCTAAATACCAGGAATTATTAGCTAAATACGGAATCCAATAAGAATGGCCCAGATACCTAACGAAGAGCTTTTAAAAAGAATCGGCGAGAAATTTGGCGAGCAGGTTACCTTAGTGGGCGAACCTTATGGTTTGCTGACTGTAGAAACCAGCCGCGAGCAAATTATTGACCTGTTAACTTTCCTGAAAACAGACCCGGCCCTTAAGTTTATATTTTTAACAGATATTACCGGTATTCACTACCCTGAGCAGGAAAAACAGATTGGTATTATTTACCATTTGCACAGCCTTACCACCAATACCCGTATCCGGATAAAAGTATTTTTGGTTGATGGCGATGTACAGATCCCGACGGCCACCGTATTATGGGAAGGCGCTAACTGGATGGAACGCGAAACTTACGACTTTTTTGGAGTGATCTTCGATGGGCATCCCGACCTGCGCCGTATTTTGAATGTTGACGATATGACCGCTTTTCCGATGCGGAAAGAATTCCCGCTGGAAGACCCTAACCGTGTTGACAAGAAGGATTACTTTTTTGGAAGATAAAAACGTGCCGCACAGGGTAACCTTACGCGGCATTACTATATAAAAAGAAATATAAATTATACTGATGCAAAACCATCCTGTATATACAGATAACGATCCGCAAAACGAGCTCTCGACCTTAAACCTCGGCCCTACACACCCTGCAACTCACGGCGTGTTTCAAAATGTGCTGCAATTGGATGGCGAAAGAATTGTGAGCGGCGTATCAACCATAGGGTATATTCACCGCGCATTTGAAAAAATTGCCGAACACCGCCCTTTTTACCAGATAACTCCGTTAACCGATAGGCTTAACTACTGTTCGTCTCCCATTAACAATATGGGCTGGCACATGACGGTAGAGAAGCTGTTGGGAATTACTACACCAAAACGGGTTGATTATCTGCGCGTAATTGTGATGGAACTGGCCCGTATTGCCGATCATATTGTATGTAACGGCGTATTGGGTGTAGATACCGGCGCTTTTACCGGCTTCCTGTACATGATGGAATTCCGCGAGGCCATTTATGAAATTTATGAAGAAGTTTGCGGTAGCCGCCTGACTACAAACATTGGCCGTATTGGTGGTTTTGAACGTAACTTTAACTCCATTGCTTTTGCCAAACTGCGTAAGTTTTTGATTGATTTCCCTAAAACATTAAAAGAGTTTGAATCGCTGTTTAACCGTAACCGCATTTTTGTTGATAGAACAAAAGATGTGGCCGCTGTTACTGCCGAGGATGCTTTAGCTTATAGTTGGACAGGCCCTTTACTGCGCGCCGCTGGTGTTGATTACGATGTAAGGGCTATGAACCCGTACTCGTCATACGAAGATTTTGAATTTGAAGTACCCGTAGGTACCAATGGCGACGTTTATAGCCGCTTTTTGGTACGCAACGAAGAGATGTGGCAAAGTTTGCGCCTTATTGACCAGGCCTTAACCAAACTGGATAAAGAGCCATCGGACGTTTTCCATGCCGATGTGCCTGAGTTTTACCTGCCTCCAAAAGAAGAAGTTTATAATAATATGGAAGCTTTGATCTATCACTTTAAAATTGTGATGGGCGAGATACCAACCCCTAATACCGAGGTTTATCATTCGGTTGAAGGTGCCAATGGCGAATTAGGTTTCTATTTGGTGAATGATGGCGGACGCAGCCCATACCGTTTGCATTTCCGCAGGCCAAGCTTTATCAATTACCAGATGTATGCGCCGATGAGCCGCGGTATGTTATTATCAGACGCGATTATTAATATGAGTAGTTTAAACGTTATAGCCGGAGAGTTAGATGCTTAGAGTTGAAGATACTCAGGTTTCGGTTGAGTTTAGCCCGGAACTGCTGAATAAATTTGCTGATGTGGTTACCCGCTATCCTGCAGGTAAACAAAAATCGGCATTGTTGCCTATCCTGCACTATGTACAGGCCGAGTTTGGCTGGGTTAGCCCGCAGGCTATGGATAAGGTTGCAGCCTATTTGGATATATTACCGATTGAGGTTTACGAAGTAGCTACATTTTATACCATGTACCTGCTTAAGCCAAGCGGTAAATATGTATTGGAAGTATGCCGTACAGGCCCATGTGGTGTAGTTGGTGCCGATAAGATCATGGATCATATTGAGCAAACGCTTGGTGTACCCGAAGGCGAAGTTACTGCCGATGGCTTATTTAGCTGGAGAGGCGTAGAATGCCTTGCAGCATGTGGTTACGGCCCTGTTTTACAAATAGGCCCCGAATATACTTTTTACGAGAATTTAACTAACGAATCGGTTGATAAACTGGTTAGTGATTTAAGGGCAAAAGCAAAAAATTAAAGCAATGGGACGCAAATTACTTTTAGAACATATAAACGTACCCGGCATCAATACATTTGATGTTTACCGCCAAAAAGGTGGTTATGCATCTGTAGAGAAAGCTTTAAAAACCATGACGCCCGAGGCGATTGTGGAAGAGGTGAAAAAATCAGGCTTACGCGGTCGTGGTGGTGCGGGTTTCCCAACTGGCATGAAATGGAGTTTTTTGGCTAAACCCGAGGGTGTGGAACGCTACCTGGTTTGCAACGCTGATGAATCGGAGCCCGGTACTTTTAAAGACCGTTACTTGATGACCTACATCCCTCACTTACTAATTGAGGGGATGATTGTTGCCAGCTTTGCGCTGGGTGCCAAAACATCATACATCTACGTTCGTGGCGAAATGATGCCGCAGATCCGGATCCTGGAGAGGGCTATCGCGGAAGCAAAAGCAAAAGGATTTTTAGGAAAAAATATATTAGGATCGGGCTACGACCTGGAGCTGTACGTACAACCGGGTGGCGGTGCATACATCTGCGGGGAAGAAACCGCCCTGTTAGAATCATTGGAAGGCAAGCGTGGTAACCCGCGTATTAAACCACCATTCCCGGCTATTGCTGGTTTATATGGCTGCCCAACCGTGGTGAACAATGTGGAGTCAATTGCTGCTGTAGTACCTATCATTAACGATGGTGGCGACGAATATGCTAAAATAGGCATTGGCCGCAGCACAGGCACCAAGCTGATTTCGGCTGGTGGTAACGTTAAAAAGCCTGGTGTATATGAAATTGACCTTGGGCTGCCTGTTGAAGAATTTTTATACTCCGACGAATATTGTGGTGGTATTGCCAACGGCAAACGCTTAAAAGCGGTTGTAGCAGGCGGTTCATCTGTGCCGATTTTACCGGCTAACCTGTTCATGAAAACCATTAACAACGAACCGCGCCTGATGAGTTATGAATCATTGGCCGATGGCGGATTTGTTAGCGGTACCATGATGGGTTCAGGAGGTTTTATAGCTTATGACGAAGATCAATGTATAGTACGTAATACCTGGAACTTCACCCGTTTTTATCACCACGAAAGCTGCGGACAATGTTCGCCATGCCGCGAAGGTACCGGATGGATGGAAAAAGTATTACACCGCTTAGAGCACGGTCACGGTAAAATGAGCGACATGGACCTGTTGGTTGATGTATCTAAAAAAATTGAAGGTAACACGATTTGTCCGCTTGGTGACGCTGCAGCCTGGCCCGTAGCCAGTGCTATCCGCCATTTCAGGGATGAGTTTGAATGGCATGTAACTAACGGAGCAGAAGCTACAACCCGTAATTTTGGATTAGCGCATTATGCGGATCCGTTAACGGTTGCAGCGACAGCATAAAACCCACGCGTCATTGCGAGGAA
This sequence comes from Mucilaginibacter ginsenosidivorax, assembly GCF_007971525.1. Taxonomy (NCBI): domain Bacteria; kingdom Pseudomonadati; phylum Bacteroidota; class Sphingobacteriia; order Sphingobacteriales; family Sphingobacteriaceae; genus Mucilaginibacter; species Mucilaginibacter ginsenosidivorax. Next base: position 2,307,118 of record NZ_CP042437.1, on the reverse strand, counting down.
CGAAGCAATCCCCAAGTAGCAGGTCCACCCTGTAAAGTTCGCGATTGCTTCGTTCCTCGCAATGACGGAAAGAAATAAAGATCGTTATATACAACGATAGGCTTCTGAACTTTAGAGTTTAGAGATTAGGATTTAGAGTTTATACAAGGACGTTATATATATAAATGTCGATGAAAGTAACGATTGACGGAATACCCGTTGAAGTAGAACCAGGAACAAGCATACTTAATGCCGCGAGGCAGATAGGTGGCGACATCGTTCCGCCTGCTATGTGCTATTACTCCAAGCTGGAAGGCAGTGGTGGTAAATGCCGTACCTGTTTGGTTAAGGTGACCAAAGGATCTGAAAAAGACCCGCGCCCTATGCCAAAACTGGTAGCATCATGCCGTACAGGTGTTATGGATGGCATGGAAGTGCAAAACATTACATCGCCCGAAGTTATCGAGGCCCGTAAAGGTGTGGTTGAAATGCTGTTGATCAATCACCCGCTGGATTGCCCGGTATGCGACCAGGCCGGCGAATGCCACCTGCAGGATTTGGGCTTTGAGCACGGAGCAGCTAAAACCCGCTACGAATTTGATCGCCGTACTTTTGAAAAAATTGATATTGGCGATAAAATTCAGTTGCACATGACGCGTTGCATCCTTTGCTACCGTTGTGTTTTCACCGCCGACCAGATCACCAATACCCGTTTACACGGTATCCTGAACAGGGGCGATCATTCTGAGATATCTACTTATATCAGTAAATCTGTTGATAACGATTTTTCAGGTAACGTAATTGATGTTTGCCCGGTAGGCGCGTTAACTGATAAAACTTTCCGCTTTAAAAACCGTGTTTGGTTTACCAAGCCGGTAGATGCGCATCGCGATTGCGATAAATGCTGTGGTAAAGTAACTTTATGGTATAAGGGTGAAGATGTGATCAGGGTAACCGGCCGTAAAGATGTTTATGGCGAGGTAGAAGAATTTATTTGCAATACCTGCCGCTTTGATAAAAAGAAAACAGCTGATTGGGTAATTGAAGGCCCGCGTAAAATATCGCACAAATCGGTTATCAGCTCAAATCATTACGAGTTTACGCCGCTGCCGGTTGTTAAAACAAACCCGGTATTACTGGAGGCCAATAAAGAACAATTTGAAAGGGATACACGCTTATAATGGGAACCGATTTAATATTTAGGATTGTACTGATCGTTGTTATTTTCCTGATCAGTTTGGTTGTGGCCATGTACTCAACTTATGCCGAGCGTAAAATTGCGGCGTTTTTCCAGGATAGGATAGGCCCTAACCGTGCCGGTCCCTGGGGTATTTTACAGCCGCTTGCAGATGGTGGCAAGATGTTTTTAAAAGAAGAGATTATCCCTACAAATGCTACTTCTTTTCTGTTTATAGTAGGCCCTTGTTTAGCTATTTTAACAGCTTGTATAGGTTCGGCAGTTATTCCATGGGGTCAAAAAATGGTTATCGGCGGTCACATTATTGATTTGCAGGTTACCGATATCAATGTTGGTGTATTATATATCTTCGGCGTGGTATCCTTAGGCGTTTATGGTGTAATGATTGGCGGCTGGGCATCAAACAATAAATACTCATTGTTAGGCGCTATCCGTGCGGCATCTCAAAACATCAGCTACGAAATTTCGATGGGTTTATCCATCATTGCCTTATTAATGCTTACCGGCACTTTAAGTTTGAAAGAGATTGCCGAGCAGCAGCACGGCTGGAACTGGAATATACTGCGCCAACCGCTGGGCTTTTTGATATTCATCGTATGCGCATTTGCCGAAACTAACCGCACACCGTTTGACTTACCCGAGTGCGAAACCGAGCTTGTAGGTGGCTACCATACAGAGTACTCATCAATGAAATTAGGTTTCTATTTGTTTGCAGAGTATATCAACATGTTCATTTCATCGGCAGTAATGGCTACCCTTTATTGGGGGGGCTATAACTACCCGGGTATGGATTGGGTTACAGCACATGTAGGCCCTGCAATTGGCCCGCTGATTGGCACCGTAGTGTTGTTCGCGAAAATATTCCTGTTCATCTTCTTCTTTATGTGGGTACGCTGGACTATTCCACGTTTCCGTTATGACCAGTTGATGGACCTGGGCTGGAAGATATTGATACCATTGGCTATTGCCAACATAGTGCTTACCGGTGTGGTGAGTACAGCACTTAAACACTTTGGATTTTAATTAAATGGAATCATTAAGCAATAAGAAAAAAGTATTGGAAGTAAAGCCGCTCAATTTTCTGGAGCGTGCTTACCTGCCAGCCATTGTTGGCGGTTTGGCCACTACAATGAAGCACTTTTTCAAAAAACCTGTAACTATCAGTTACCCTGAAGAGAAGCGCGAGTTTTCTGAAAACTTCCGTGGTATGCATTCGCTTAAGCGCGACGAGGATGGTAAAGAACGTTGTACTGCCTGTGGTTTGTGCGCTTTATCATGCCCTGCTGAAGCTATTACCATGACAGCAGCCGAGCGCCAGAAAGGCGAAGAGCACCTGTACCGCGAAGAAAAATACGCTGCTGTTTACGAAATAAACATGCTGCGCTGTATTTTTTGCGGCTTATGCGAAGAGGCCTGCCCTAAAGAAGCCATTTACCTTGACGGAGATATTGTACCTGCCGACTATTTAAGGAAGGATTTTATTTACGGTAAAGACAAATTAGTAGAGGCACCCTTAAATCAATAAAGAAGTTTTATACCTTTGCCCAACCTTAAAGCAGGGCAAGGGTATTTTGTAAATATAAACATGAGTACATTTTACTTCATCGCGTTTTTGTCCATATTCTTTTCGATATTGGTAATCTCGGCCAAAAATCCGGTACATAGTATCCTTTATCTTATACTTACCTTTTTTACGTTCACCATTCACTATATTTTACTGAACGCCCAGTTTTTGGCAATCGTGAATTTTATAGTATACATGGGGGCTATCCTGGTATTGTTCCTGTATACCCTGATGCTCATTAACCTGAATAAGGAAAGCGAGCCGGTTAAGCCTTTTATGATCAAGATAGCCGGTGTATTTGGCGGCGGCATCCTTGCTGTTGCAATTGCATCGTCATTAAAACTGGTTGCCACATCAAACCCGGTGGTATTGCAAAACCCCGACCTTGGGTTGGTGAAAAACCTGGGTAAAGTATTGTTTAACGAATTTTTATTGCCATTTGAAGTGTCGTCTGTATTGCTGTTATCGGCAATGGTAGGCGCTGTTTTGCTGGCCACAAAAGACCCTAAAACTACATAATGGAAAGTTTAACAAATACCATACACGCGGTGCCGCTTAATCATTACATATTGTTAAGTGCCATTATTTTTTCGATTGGCGTAATGGGCGTATTAATCCGCCGCAATGCCATTGTGATATTTATGTCGGTTGAGTTGATGCTGAACTCGGTAAACCTGTTGCTAACCGCATTTTCTGTATACAGGGGCGATGCTACCGGCCAGGTTTTCGTGTTCTTTATTATGGCGCTGGCCGCCGCCGAAGTTGCAGTAGGTTTGGCTATTATCGTAATGATCTATAGGAACACAAATTCGATAGATATTAACGTGCTGAACAGGCTGAAGTGGTAGTTGCCATTTCGGATTTCGGAATTTTGATTTCGGAATTAAGGGATTAGAAAAAATACATAACAAACCGTCATTGCGAGGTACGAAGCAATCCCCGATAGGCAAACCGGATTTGCATTGAAGAGAGAGTTTTACTCTGACAACTGACGATTAAATAAATAGAAACGTATAACGTAGTACGTAAAACGTATAACTCAAAACATGAATCAATATATCTGGCTTATTCCCATATTACCGTTAGCCGGTTTTGTTATTAACGGGCTTGGCCGTAATTCATTATCAAAAGGCATAATAGGCTTTATTGGCAGTGCGCTGGTATTGGCATCTTTTGCCTTAAGTATTGCCGTTTTCTTCCAGGTAAAAGCCACCGGGGTAATTAACGTTAATTATTTCGATTGGATTAACGCAGGTCCTGTAAAAGTACCGTTCGCGTTTCTTGTAGATCAATTGAGTTCTATCATGCTATTGATTATTACAGGCGTAGGTTTCCTTATCCACCTGTATTCTATTGGCTATATGCATGATGATAAAGGCTTTGGTAAGTTCTTTGCTTATTTAAATCTGTTTGTGTTTTTCATGCTTTTACTGGTGATGGGTTCAAACTACATCATCATGTTTATAGGATGGGAGGGTGTTGGTTTATGCTCATACCTGTTAATAGGTTTCTGGTATACCAATGCAAGCTACGCGGATGCCGCTAAAAAGGCATTCATCATGAACCGCATTGGCGATCTTGGCTTTTTGATGGGCGTATTCCTCATCATCTATGCTTTTGGCACCGTTGAATTCGCATCCCTTTTCCCTAAAGTAGCGGCAATGAAAGTTGGCGCCGCGCCGCTTACAGCTATTGCTTTATTGCTGTTTGTAGGTGCAATGGGTAAATCGGCACAGTTGCCGTTGTTTACCTGGTTACCGGACGCGATGGCCGGCCCCACACCGGTTTCGGCATTAATACATGCTGCAACCATGGTTACCGCCGGTATTTATATGATTGCCCGCTCAAACATTATTTATACACTGTCGCCATTTGCTATGGATGTGGTAGCAATAGTAGGTTTGGCTACAGCATTGTTTGCTGCACTAATTGCGCTTACACAAACCGATATTAAAAAGGTATTGGCATACTCAACCGTATCGCAACTGGGTTATATGTTTTTGGGCCTGGGTGTTGGTGCTTACACCGGTTCTTTCTTCCACGTGTTAACCCATGCATTCTTTAAAGCTTTGTTATTCCTTGGTGCAGGTTCTGTTATTCACGCGGTAAGCGGCGAGCAGGATATGCGTAAAATGGGTGGTTTAAAAGGCAAACTGCCTGTAACCTTTGTAACCATGTTAATAGGTACTATAGCGATATCTGGTATCCCGCCATTCTCTGGTTTCTTTTCAAAAGACGAAATTTTAGCACACGCTTACGAACATAGCACTACATTTTATGTAATCGGTGTGTTTACAGCCATGCTAACCTCTTTCTATATGTTCCGGATGATGTACCTTACTTTTTGGGGTAAATTCCGCGGAACGCATGAGCAGGAACATCATCTGCATGAATCACCTGCTACCATGACCATCCCTTTAATCGTATTGGCCGTATTATCCATCGTAGGTGGTTTAATAGGTGTGCCAGAGGTATTGGGTGGCCATCATGAACTGGCGCATTATCTGGCACCTGTATTTAAGGCTTCCACTGCGGCTTTGCCTATGCATGAATTATCTTCAAATACCGAATGGATATTGATGGGGACCTCTGTTACCGTGGCTTTGATTGCATTAGTTTATGCTTACATTAAATATGTGCAAAACGGCCGCGTACCGGTAGCTGATACCGAAGAACGCCCTGCGCTAACCAGTTTATCATACCATAAATTTTATGTTGATGAACTGTATGATTTCCTTATCCGTAAACCGTTGGATTTTCTGTCGACCTTTTTCTACAACGTGGTAGAAAAATTAGGTATCGACGGATTGGTGAATGGTATAGGTAAAGGCACAATTGAAACCAGTAAGGGCTTGCGCTTGCTGCAAACCGGAAATGTAGGTTTTTACATATTTGTAATGGTACTGGGTATTATTGGCGTGTTGCTGTATACCGCATTTGGATTAACTAAAGTATAAACGATAGCGTTTAAAACATAAAATGACCGTTAGTATATTAATTTTTTTACCGGTAATTGCCGCAGTTATAGTAGCCTTTTTAAAAGGCGACACAGCCAAATATGCCGCTTTATTTTTTGCAATAGCTGAGCTGGCAGTGGCAGGCTTGTTTTTAAGCAAGTTTGTACCCGATGCAACTTCGCAGTTTGTTATAGATGCCCCATGGATACCCCGGTTAGGCATTTATTTTAAAGCAGGTATTGATGGCATTAGCATGATTGTAGTGTTACTTACGGTATTGCTTGTTCCGCTTATCATATTAAGTACATTTAAGCACGAGTACAAAAATGCGGGCGCGTTTTACGGCCTGATTTTATTTATGCAGGCCGGGTTACTACTGGTGTTTACTGCGATGGATGGCTTTTTGTTTTACGTAGGATGGGAGGCAGCATTAATTCCAATTTACTTTATATGTGCCCTTTGGGGTGGCGAAAATCGCATCCGTATTACGCTGAAGTTTTTTATCTATACGTTTGCAGGCTCGTTGTTTATGTTGGTGGCCATCATTTACCTCTACCTGCAGTCGCCAACAAAAACGTTTGATATACATGCCTTTTATACTTTAAAATTAGGCACTCAGCAGCAGTCATGGGTGTTTTTAGCATTCTTTTTGGCATTTGCCATTAAGATGCCTGTATTCCCGTTCCATACCTGGCAGCCCGATACTTATACCGAAGCCCCAACCGGCGGTACCATGATGTTATCAGGTATTATGCTTAAGATGGGTGTTTATGGTGCTATTCGCTGGATGATCCCAAATGCACCAGCAGGTCTTGACCATTGGCAGGCTATAATAACTACATTGGCAGTAATAGGTATTGTTTATGCATCAATTATTGCTTTTAAACAAACCGATGGCAAGCGTTTGGTAGCTTATTCATCTATTGCGCACGTGGGCTTAATTGCCGCGGGTATATTTTCATGGAGCCAGCAGGGTGTACAGGGAGCAATGGTGCAGATGCTTAACCACGGTATAAACGTGGTTGGTATGTTTTTTATCTGGGATATCATCAGCACCCGTTTAAACACCCGCGAAATAGGAAACCTTGGTGGTATTGCTAAAGTAGCCCCTAAATTTTCCATAGCGTTTTTAATTATTGTATTGGGTACTGTAGGCCTGCCATTAACCAATGGTTTTGTAGGCGAGTTTTTACTGTTAGATGGTGTGTTTCAATACAGCGCATTCCATTACATGAATATCGCCTTGGCTGTAATTGCCGGTACTACCATTATTTTAGGTGCGGTTTATATGCTGCGCATGTACAAAAATGTAATGCAGGGCGAGACCAACGAATTAACTACCAATTTTAAAGACATCAGCGGATCTGAGCAATTGGTGCTTGGTATTATCTGTGTATTAATAATTGGTATAGGTATATACCCGCAACCTATTTTGCACATATCCGAGGCGGCTGTTACTAATTTGATAAATACTTTGAATACAAAACCGGCTTTCTAATGCTGGCTTTGCCCTTTAGAGTTTAGAATTTGGCTTTTAGAATTTAACAAGAACATGACTACTTTAATCATCATATCTGTTTTACCAATAGTGTTGCTGTACCTTGGCTTGTACAAGGCTTCAAAAGCATTATTACCTGTTACAATTGTTGGTTTGCTTGCCGCGCTGGCTTGCGCTGTGGCCGAATATAAAAGGCCCGATACCACAATTCCTACTTTTCATGGTATGATGATGTTCAATAATTTTTCTGTTGTATTTTCATCAATTGCAATTATAACAACCATTTTAATCCTGCTGTTATCAGCGGGATATTTTGAAAAAATAAGTAATCACGTAGCCGAATATTATGCCATTATCCTTTTTTCATTGGCAGGCATTATTGTAATGGTTTCTTATTACAACTTAACCATGATGTTTATCGGTATCGAAATCATGTCGGTAAGCTTGTATATACTGGCTGGTATTAAGAAGAGCGATTTTGCCTCAAATGAGGCGGCATTAAAATATTTCCTGATGGGGGCTTTCTCCACAGGTTTCTTACTATTCGGTATTACGCTGCTTTACGGCACAACAGGCTCTTTTAGCCTGGAGGTTATCAGCGATTGGGTTGTTGCTCATCCACATGCCGATCCTATGTTTTATACAGGTATAGGGCTTATCATTGTTGGCCTTTGCTTTAAAGTAGGTGCTGCACCATTCCATTTCTGGACACCGGACGTGTACGAGGGTTCGCCAACGCTAATCACTGCTTTCATGTCTACAGTCGTAAAAACTGCCGGCTTTGCGGCATTCCTGCGGTTGTTTTCAGTATGCTTCGCACCAATATCTGATTTCTGGACACCAATTTTACTGGTTATCACTGTGGCAACGTTGTTTATAGGCAATATTACCGCATTATATCAGCAAAGCTTTAAAAGGATGCTTGCTTTTTCAAGTATTTCGCATGCCGGTTACCTGCTTTTTGCAATTGTGGCTTTAGGTGCAAGTTCGGCCAATTCGGTATTTATTTATGCAACAGCCTATTCTGTTGCATCAATTGTAGCTTTTGGCGCCCTTATTTTGGTGCAACAGCAAAGCGGCAGCGATAATTTTGAGAGCTTTAACGGCCTTGCAAAAAAGAACCCTTTCCTGGCATTAGTGCTCACTATAGCAATGCTTTCATTAGCCGGTATCCCGCTTACCGCAGGCTTTATGGGCAAGTTTTATATGTTTACCGGAGCGCTTGCTAAATACCAGTTTTGGCTGGTTATAGTAGCTGTTGTAAACGCCATCATCAGTATTTTCTACTACTTCAGGGTTATTGTGGCCATGTATTTCAGGTCGGCAGACAGGGCCGAACTGGTAGTGCCGGCTTACTATAAAATTGTTTTTGCTATTTCGGCATTGGCGACTATCATCATCGGTGTTTACCCCGATTTTATTTCCTATTTCATTTAATAGTAACTGGGTACTACAAATTGATATAATATTTGTAGTTTTACAGATATAGTGAATGGAAAGTTTTTGGGATTACCTTCAAAATTTAACGGACGCTCAATCCATCATAAGTAGGGGAGGTTTTTATTTCCTGCTTGTTGTTGTTTTTGCTGAAACCGGGTTGTTTTTTGGTTTTTTTTTACCAGGAGACTATTTGCTATTTATGGCAGGCTTGTTGTGTTCTGCAGGCAAGGTTGACGTAAACATATCTACATTGGTGTTATCGCTCATTGCAGCAGGCATATTAGGAAATTTTACAGGATATTGGTTTGGTCATCGAACAGGCCCTGTATTGTTCAATAGAAACGACTCGCTGTTTTTCAAAAAGCGATATGTAATACTGGCCAGTGACTTTTATAACAAATACGGCGGTATGGCTTTGATTTTGGGCAGATTTTTCCCTATCGTTAGGACATTTGCCCCTATATTTGCAGGTGTTGTTAAAGTTGATCTTAAAAAGTTTGCTTTATACAATCTTGTTGGTTGCGTAGCATGGGTGTGCACCTTTACCTTGGGCGGCTTTTTTTTAGGAAAAAGGTTTCCGCAGTTGAAGGATTACATGCAGTATGTGGTATTAGGGCTTATAGTGATTACTACGATCCCTCTTGTTGTTGCTTACGTACGAAAGAAAATTGCAGAGAATAAAGAACAGAATATTAGATAATAAATATACTACAAATACCAAATGAGTACACAACATCCATGGCACCAGGTTTCTCCTGGTGATAACATTCCCGAAATTGTTAACGCTATAATAGAAATACCTAAAGGCTCAAAAGCTAAATATGAAATTGATAAAGAATCTGGTTTATTAAAATTAGATCGTGTTTTGTTTTCATCAGTAATGTACCCGGCTAACTATGGCTTTATACCACAAACTTATTGTGATGATAAAGATCCGTTGGATATATTAGTGCTGTGTTCTATTGATGTATTCCCTATGTCGATAATTGAGGCAAAGGTAGTAGGCGTAATGCACATGGTTGATAATGGCGAGCAGGACGATAAAATTATCGCGGTTGCAAAAAATGACATGTCGGTTAACTATATTAACGACCTGAATGAATTGCCGCCACATGCCATGACCGAGATTGTGCGTTTTTTTAAGGATTATAAAAAGCTGGAAGGCAAAAACGTAACTATTGAGCATTTATTAGGTGTGCGTTATGCGCATAAAGTAATAAATGAGAGTTTGGAATTGTATAAGTCTACTTTTCCGGTAACCCAATAAATATTAGATGGACCCCGCGCATTACGAAATAAGTACCTTTTATTTAATTGCAACCGTATTCCTGGTTTTGCTCAACGGTTTTTTTGTAGCCGCAGAGTTTGCCATGGTAAGGGTACGGGGTTCACAAATAGAAATTAAAGCAAAATCGGGCAGCGGCGTTGCCAAAGTTGCGCGCGGCATACTGCATAATCTGGATGGTTACCTGGCTGCCACGCAGCTGGGTATTACCATTGCTTCACTGGCCCTTGGTGTTGTTGGCGAAGAAGTTGCCACCAATATTGTTATCAGGGCATTTTTGGCAGTGGGGATAACCCTTTCGCCCGGGTTTATTACAGCCAGCCACATTCTTGCCTTTACATTTATTACGGTATTGCATATTGTATTTGGCGAGCTTGCCCCCAAATCAATAGCCATTCAAAAGTCGGTACGTACGGTGCTGGCCATTTCGCTGCCGCTACGGTTTTTCTTCGTCTTTTTTAAACCTTTGATATGGGTTTTAAATGGCTTCGCAAATTTCATTTTAAAACTTTTGGGTATCAATACCCTGGAGGGTGGCGAAGCACACCACAGTTCTGAAGAGTTGCAGTACCTGCTTGAACAAGGTAAAGAGTCGGGTGCTTTAGATTCAAACGAGCACGAGCTGATTCAGAATGTGTTTGATTTTAACGAGCGGGTTGTTAAAAACATTATGGTACCCCGCACCAAAATTTCGGGCATCGATATCACGTCGACCAAGCAGGAGTTGCTGGATATGATTATCGACGAAGGCTACTCCCGGATGCCGGTTTTTGATGACGTTATAGATAAGATCATCGGGATAGTACATGCCAAAGATATTTTGCCGTTGCTTGCACGTAACGAAGAGATAGTGCTGAAAAATATCATCCGCAAACCGTACTTTATTCCCGAAACCAAAAAAATAAACGACTTGATGGCCGAGCTTCAGCAAAAACGTATCCAGATAGCTATAGTGCTGGATGAGTTTGGCGGAACCGCCGGCATGGTTACGCTGGAGGATATTGTGGAGGAACTGGTAGGCGAGATACAGGATGAGTACGATGAGGAAAAGCCAATTGTTGAAAAAGTTAACGAGCGTGAGTTTATTGTAAACGCCCTTGCGCCCATATATGATGTAAACGAACACCTGCCCCACGACTTACCCGAAGACGGCGACTTTGATACCGTAAGCGGCTGGTTAGGCGATATATTTGGTAAGATACCGGATGTGGGTGAACAAAAGGAATCAAATGGTTATAATATCACTGTGCTGCGTAAATCAGATCAGAATATTGAATCTGTTAAACTTGAATTGCTAATAAATGAAGAAGATGCTGTAGATTTACATTAATCTGCTTAGTCAATGCATCTTTTTTATACGCCCGATATTGCCCCCGCGCATCCCCAATATTTTCTTAGCGAAGAAGAGAGCAAGCATGCTATACGTGTTTTGCGGCTGGAGGCTGGCGACGAAGTTCAACTGATTGACGGTCGAGGCGGATTTTATAATGCTGTTATTCACGATGCGCATCCAAAGCGTACCATCCTTAATATTACATCTGTTACTCCGGAGTTTAACAAAAGGAACCATTACCTGCACATAGCTGTAGCACCCACCAAAAATATCGAGCGCCTGGAGTGGTTTTTAGAAAAAGCCACCGAAATTGGCATCGATGAAATATCGCTTATCATCACCCAACGGTCGGAGCGTAAGGAGGCCAAGGTTGACAGGCTTAACAAGATTATCACCGCTGCCATCAAGCAATCGTTAAAAGCATACCACCCTATACTAAATGATGCGGTTAAATTTAACCAGCTGTTGGCGCTGCCCTTTGATGGGCAAAAATTTATTGCTCATTGTGAACCGGGTGATAGGCTCGATTTACGTAAAGTAATAGACCCACAGGGGCGTTATTTGATATTGATAGGGCCCGAGGGTGATTTTAGCCCTGCCGAAATTGAACTGGCTTTGGAAAGCGGCTTTAAACCGATAACTTTGGGTGAGGCCAGGCTGCGTACCGAAACCGCCGCCCTGGAAGCCTGCTTCGAGGTGAATTTTTTAAACCGGCTATGAAAAAACTTAGTTACATCGTCATTGCTTTTGCTGCATTTGTGGCTTTGTGTGGTTTCTGCGCCCCCTCGTATAAACTTGCCCGGCTAAAGTACGCAGGCGGGGGCGACTGGTATGGCGACCGTACCGCATTAACCAACCTGGCAAAATTCTGTAATGAAAACCTGAAAACTAACTTTGATACCGATGACGAGGTTGTTGAGGTGGGCAGTGCATCGATATTTAATTATCCCTTTGTTTTTATGACCGGGCATGGTAACGTGATTTTTAGCGACCAAGAAGCCCGTAACCTGCGCAAATACCTCACCGGCGGAGGTTTTTTGCATATCGACGATAACTACGGATTAGATAAATTCATTCGCCCGCAAATGAAAAAGGTATTTCCTGAGCTTGAATTTGTGGAGTTGCCGCTCAATCATCCAATTTATCATCAAAAATACAGCTTCCCCAATGGCTTGCCCAAAATACACGAGCATGACGGCACCCGCGCACAAGGTTTTGGATTGATATACAAAGGGCGATTAGTGTGTTTTTATGACTACGAGTGCGATCTTGGTAATGGTTGGGAGGATTATGGCACTTATGCCGGCGATACGCAGGAGACCCGTATAAAGGCGCTTAAAATGGGCGCCAATATGGTACAATATGTTTTTACGCAGTAGTTTTTAGACCGAGGTTTTAGGTTGGCTCAACTATTTGCATTTTGTTATAAGGCTAACACTGTTATTTGCTTAACTTTAATTGTTATTACGTTAAGAACTATACTATCCCGTAACTCAAACCCTGCAACAGATGTATCAAATAAAAATAAATGAGAAATATAGTTTTGATGCAGCGAGAGATGTTGACGGTCTGCTTATTAATGATATAGCTACCACGGCCGATATTAAACATATTGGCGAAGGCATCTATCATATTATAGCAGGCAACCAATCCTACAATGCCGACGTAGTATCTTTTAACAGTGCCGATAAAACTGCCCAAATTAAGATAAACAATAATACCTATACAATTACAGTAAAAGATCAGTTTGATATTTTGCTGGATAAATTAGGCCTGAGTAGTTTAACCAGTGCCCGGCTAAGTGAAATTAAAGCCCCCATGCCTGGCCTTGTGCTCAAAGTGTTTGCTGTTGAAGGCGATGAAGTTAAAAAAGGAGATAACCTTTTGGTACTTGAAGCCATGAAGATGGAAAACATTATCAAATGCCCGGCCGATGTTACAATAAAAAAAATCAGGATAAAAAGCGGGGATAAAGTAGAAAAGGGCCAAATTTTGATTGAGTTTTAAAAATTCATCTACTCTTCACTGTAATTTTAGTATTGTATTTGTAAAAAACGCGGGAAATCCTCATCGCTTTAATTGTTTTTTTGCCTTTTTGTTAATAACTTACTTTTTTTAAATTAATATTTAACTCTATGAAGAAAAATCTACTAACAATTTTGTTGTTATTTTCCTGCATTTCATTGGTTTTCGCACAAAACCGCGTTATTACAGGTAAGGTAACAGATCAAAAGGATGGTTCGCCCTTACCCGGGGTAAGCGTGACCGTGAAAGGTGCCCCCAGTATAGGCGCTCAAACAGATGTAAGTGGAGCCTACAAGCTTTCGGTACCTGCCACAGCCAAAGTTTTAGTCTTTAGGTTTATCGGTTATACTCCGGTAGAAACTGCAATAAGTAACCTGGTTGTTAACGCAAGTCTGGCTGTTGATGCCAAGCAACTTAACGAGGTTGTAGTTGTTGGTTACGGTACCCAAAGCAGGGCGTCGTTAACAGGGTCGGTTTCAAAAATAAAAGGTGCCGACATTGAAAATATTCCCGTACCGAGTTTGGAGTCGGCCATCCAGGGCCGTACGCCGGGTGTATATATCCAGGCACAAAACGGTAAGCTGGGACAAGGTATCCAGGTGCGTATCCGCGGTGCTTCATCTGTTTCAGCAGGTAACCAGCCTTTGTATGTGGTTGATGGTTTGCCCATCACTGTTGATGATTTTTCAAGCAATGGGGCGTCAACCAACCCTTTGGTCGATCTGAATCAAAATGATATCGAATCTATTGACATACTAAAAGATGCCTCGGCTGCTGCCATTTACGGTTCGAGGGCGTCAAATGGCGTAGTTTTGGTAACAACCAAAAAAGGTAAAGCTGGCGACACCAAAGTAACCTACAACCAGTATTACGGTTTTAGTAAGCCAACACGCGAACGCGAGTTCTTAAACGCCGAACAGTATGTTACTTTATTAAGATTGGCGGGTGCTGCCGGGGGATATTCAACAACTTCGGTTGAGGCGCGTTTAAAAAGGTATGCTGCCGGTAGTGATAATTACAAGACATATGCAGTAAATACCGACTGGCAAAAAGAAATTACTCAACATGCCCCCGTGCAAAATTATAACCTGGTATTATCGGGTGGTACCGATAAAACCAAGTTTTATATCTCTGGCACCTATAATAATCAAAAGGGTTTCCTGGTAGGCAATGCTATAAACCAGTACAGCTTACGTACCAATGTTAGTAACCAGGCCAACAAATGGTTAGAAGTTGGCGCCAATTTAAGTGTATCGCGCACTAAAAACTATCGTTTATCAAATGACGACCAGTTTTCGACTCCTGAGCAAATTGTTGCATTAAGCCCGATTACGCCGGTTATCGATCCGCGTACAGGTTTAACAAGCGGCGCGCTTGACCCTACAACTGGCACGCCAAACAGTAACTATCCTATTTACTATAACCCATTGTTAAATGCACAAAACGCATATTTTAATACCATAGATTACAGGAATCTTGGAAACGTATATGCGCAGGTAAAACTACTCCCTTCTTTAAGTTTCCGGTCGGAAGTTGGTGTGGATATATTGAATTCAAGCGAAGATAGCTACGCGGGTAGTTTAACCTCGCGTAATTCAGGTACGCCAAATGGTGTTGGTTTTAACTCATCTGTTACGTCGGTAAATTTTAACACCAATAACTTTTTACAATTTATAAAAGATTTTGGTAAAAGCAACATCAACGCGGTGGGTGGTATGACTTATCAACGTCAGCAAAACGATCTTAACTCTATCAGTGGCGATCAGTTTCCGAGTGATGCTTATAAAAAACTAATTAGTTCGGCCGATATCACTGCGGGATCATCATCGTCAACCGCTTACTCATTGCTTTCGTACTTTGCCAGGGCAAATTATAAGTTCGACGAAAAGTACCTGTTATCGGTAAGTGGCCGTATTGATGGTTCATCAAGGTTTGGGGCAAACCACCGTTATGGATTTTTCCCTGCAGGATCTGTTGGCTGGGTTATTTCGCAGGAAGGTTTTATGAAACAGCAGCAACTGGTTTCTGATTTAAAATTACGGGCCAGCTACGGTATAACAGGTAACTCCGAGATTGGAAACTTCCCATCGCGCGGGTTATTTTCTGAATTTGGTTACGCGGGTGTTGCGGGCTCAAGGCCTACCCAGTTGCCAAACCCGGATTTGAAATGGGAAACATCGGCTACTACAGACATCGGCTTAGATGTTGGCTTTTTTAACGGAAGGCTTTCGGGACAATTTGACGTGTACCTACGAAAAACTAAAGACCTTTTACTAAATGTACAAGTGCCTGCAACCTCTGGCTATACAACAATAACCCAAAACCTGGGCAAGTTGCAGAACAAGGGTTTTGAAATGCAGATAGACTCGAAGAATATAGTTGGCAAAGAGGTTACTTGGTCAACCAGCTTTAACTTTTCAGTTAACCGTAATAAAATTACCGATTTAAAAGGCCAGGTTATTACCGGAAGCGGAGATGGCGTAAACCGTGCGGTTGAGGGTCAGCCATTGGGTGTTTTTTATACCGTTGAATTTGCGGGTGCCGATCCTGCCAATGGTGATGCGCTTTACTATAAAAACACTGATTTGGGTGGTGGGAAGCGAGACCGTACAACAACCAATGATTACAACGCCGCAACTCCTGTTGTTGTTGGCGACCCTAACCCTAAATTTATTGCCGGTTTAAATAACACCGTTAGCTATAAAGGAATTGACTTCAGCTTCTTGCTACAGGAAGTAAATGGTGATAAAATCTATAATGGTGGCGGGCAGTACATGTCGGTTGGCTTTAATAACGGCGCCGATAACCAGACTATTGATCAGCTTCAGTCATGGAAAAAGGCCGGTGACGTTACTATGGTGCCTGAGGCGCGCTTATTTGGCGGCAATGGCGTATCGCCAAGTTCGAGATATTTAAGTGATGGATCATACCTTCGTTTAAAAAATATTGTTTTAGGTTATAACTTCCCTAAAGCTATTCTTGAGAAAATAAAACTGCGCAGCTTAAGGGTTTACGCGCAGGCTACAAACTTAGCTACCTGGACCAAGTACAAAGGTTGGGATCCTGAGCTGAATTCGGACGCGTTTTCTGGCAATATTACCCAGAACTATGATTTTTATGCAGCGCCGCAGGCTAAAACAATAACATTTGGTATTAACGTGGGATTTTAATTTAAGTTGAAGAAGATGAAAAAAATAAAATATTCAATTATAGCATTAAGTACATTAGCAATGCTGTATAACTCTGGCTGCCAAAAGCAGTTAGATATTAAACCGCAAAATACCGTCGAATCTGACCAGGCGCTCAAAACATCAAAAGATGTGGAAGGCGTGCTTATTGGAGCATATACTGCGGCAGGTTTAAGAGGACTATATGGAGGACGATTACAAGCAACTACAGATTTTTTGGCCGATGATGGGGATTTCTCCTATTTCGGAACATTTTCTGACTACACCGAACTCAACGACAAAAAGATTACTATTAACAACTTCTTTGTTGAGGGGGTATGGGACAATGGTTACAACACCATTGGCGTATGTAATACAGTTTTGGCTAACCTAAACCTGGTCATTTCAACAGATAAAGCAAGTGTTGAAGGAGAAGCCAGGTTTTTACGCGGGATGACTTATTTTGATTTGGCCAGGGCTTTTGGCAGAGCCTGGAATGACGGCAGTCCGACAACTAACCTTGCCGTGCCTCTTGTTTTAACACCTACTACAACTATACCAGGGATCCAAAAAGTGAAAAGGAATACAGTAGCCGAAATATATGCGCAGGCTATTGCAGATTTGAAAATTGCTGAGGCAAATCTTCCAGATAAATCAACTTATGCAAGTTCGGCAGCAGCGTCGGCTGTTTTGGCACGTATTTACCTCACCCAGGAAAATTATGCCCAGGCCGAGGTTGAGGCATCTAAAATAATAGATGGGGGTGTGTACAGTCTGATTGAGCATTTTGCCGATGAGTTTCAACATCCGGACCAGGCAACACGCGTATTTAATACTGCCGAGGATATTTTTGCTATTCAAATCTCAAATCAATCGGGTTTTAATGCATTAAACGAGGTTTATGCAAGCTCCGATTTTGCAGGCCGGGGCGAAACTTATATCAATCAACAACACTTTGACCGTTACGAAGCCGGCGACGATAGGGCTAATGAATTTACTACTGATCCCTTCACAACTAAGTTTAATAATGCATTTGGAAACGTTGTAACTATCCGGCTGGCTGAGATTTACCTTATCCGTGCTGAAGCGAGAATTAAGAAAGCCGTTCCCGATCTTGCTGGTGCAGCTGCTGATTTAAATAAGGTTAGAAACAGGGCCGGTTTAGCTAATACCACCGCTATAACAGCTACTGCTTTATTTAATGCCATTAAACAGGAGCGACGTGTTGAACTTCCTTTTGAGGGCTTCAGATTAGGTGATTTGAAACGCTACAAAGAAACCACCCGATCTGTAGATGGTGACGGTAATACTGTAGATACATTCAATTGGGACTCTCCGAAATTGGTATTCCCTATACCGAAACGTGAAATGGACGCCAATTCCAATTTAGTGCAGAACCCAGGTTATTAATAAAGAATATCCTAAATAGAATGAAATCCCGGCGTCTTATGTAAGTTGCCGGGATTTTGTTGTTTGGGGGGGATGCAATTTGCCCTGATTAAATGAGCAATTGCAGTTGTCCTGCGTAGATATCTACATATACTTAAGGCTTCGTATATGGCTGAATCATTTAACTGTTAGTTTGTGCCACGCTATATAACTGCGTTGTACAGGTTTTTGGAGAATAATGATATACAATAAGTGGTAAGTATACAGCCATGATGAAGTTATACAGGGTAACTTTCCGGCTCCGGCAGATGCACGATATTTACAATTAAAACCTATGAGGCGTTAGTTATTCAAAATCTTTGGCGATGCGGCTGTACTTTAATGTACCAAAAACAAATAAGGCCATTCAATACTGAACGGCCTTAATACTTAAGTTTAAAATTGGGTATTTTATTTAGCCTTAAATGGCTTTGGTTTTTTTACCGGATAGTGCGGTTTGCCATTAGGATAAACTTCCGGAGCTCCTACTAA
This sequence comes from Mucilaginibacter ginsenosidivorax, assembly GCF_007971525.1. Taxonomy (NCBI): domain Bacteria; kingdom Pseudomonadati; phylum Bacteroidota; class Sphingobacteriia; order Sphingobacteriales; family Sphingobacteriaceae; genus Mucilaginibacter; species Mucilaginibacter ginsenosidivorax. Next base: position 2,288,752 of record NZ_CP042437.1, on the reverse strand, counting down.
GGTCATCGCGCAACGGAAACCGACTTCGGCGCTTGACTCGTCCTCGTCCATAAAGCGGCGGGTAGCGGGGTTCATCCAAAAAGCAAGGTCGTTCCATGAGCCACCTTTATAAACTTTGGAATGGTCATTTACCAATGAGGTTGTACCATATAACGCAGTGCTAACAGTATCTTTTTCGCCTCTGAAATCGGGGTCGTATTTTTTGCCCGAATCTTTAACCAATGATGCAACTGCAGCTTTAGTAGTAGCCGCATTTGCCGGTGTACCAGGAGCTGCCTGGGCGCCGTTAGCAGGCGCAGGTTGTGCAGGTGCGCTGTTAACCGTGTTGGGATCCTGCCCTTGTTGTAATGCCAGGTAATCGGCATATTTCATTTTTTTGTTTGACCTGGCCGGGTCTTTAATCGGCTTGCCATATTTGTCTTTAGCGTATAATCCTTTTGAAGGATCGGCTAAGCGTTTGTTGGTATACTGGTTACCACGGAAAGGATTAAAATCTTCAAATTCTTCAAAAGATGTTTGGCGGTAGGTATCCTGTACCCACTCGTTAACATTACCTGACATTTGATAAAGGCCAAAATCATTTGGCGGGTAGGTACGTACCGGCGCTGTTATGTCGGCTTTATCATTCAGGTAACCACCCACACCCATGTTATCGCCGGCACCTCTTTTAAAGTTGGCCAAAATCAAACCACGGGTTTTACTTTTTGCCGAACGAACACCCATACCGTTCCATGAGTACATTTTCCCGTCGTCAATATTTTCAAACTGAGTGTTGCCGGCCAATGCCAAAGCAGCATATTCCCACTCGGCTTCTGATGGTAAACGGTAAGCTTGTTTTAATATACCATCTTCCATACGCACCGGCCTTACTGCTTTTGCATTTTTGCCTGTGCCGGCGGCAGCATTGGGGCTTAAGTTAGGCAACATTTTTTTACCGTCGACGCCGGCGCCTTTAATCTGTCCGTTAAGATAGATATCAGTATTAAAAGGTTGCGATGACCCGTTTGCAGCGGCAGCGCCACCACCTTTTTTTCCTTTTGCATTTTGATCTTTCCAGGTTACTAAACGCCCGGTTTCACGCAAAATATTTTCATTGGTACGATCGGTGCGCCATGCGCAATAATCCTGTGCCTGATCCCAGCTAACGCCCACAACCGGGTAATCCTGGAATGCAGGGTGACGGAGGTAGTTATCTACGTAAGGATCATTATATGATAGCGGTTTACGCCAAACCAGGGTATCTGGTAAAGCATTATAATATAATTCGCGGTCTTGCGGGAAAGTGATGCTTAACCAATGCAGATAATCCAGCCAATCCTGGTTGGCTACCTCTGTTTCGTCCATATAAAACGATGGTACGGTAACCCTGCGCCTGACATTGTTGTAATCATAAGTAACATCCTGGTCGGCACTGCCGCCCATTACAAAGGTACCACCTTCAATAGGTACCAGGCCCGGACCTGGTGCGGGGTGTGTTTGCCTGTAACGCTCGTAGCCACCGTTATTTTTATTATTATAAACTAAGCCGGTTTTTTGCGATGCCGGTGGTTTACTACAGCTGCTTACCAATGCACATGCGGCCGCAAGGGCTAAAGCAGTTTTAGTAAAAAGTATTTTCATAATTTTACAATTATATTAATGACGTAAATTTAGAAAAAAATGGACACAATGCTAACGCTAATGCGCCTTCTTCTAAATAAATCAAACAATTATCAATGTTTTTAACGAAAAAGTACGGCAAATAGTTGCAATATTTTGTTTTTTTTGGTGGTTTGCTATTAAATATTCCTTCAAAAATCCCGTGTAAATTATGGGCCTGTATTTATCAATTAAAATAATAAAGCTAAATTGCACCCAATGAAGTTTTTTACATTTCGGAATATAACCTTCTTATCATTGTATTTAACGCCATTTGCGGTTATGGCGCAAACAAGTACTGATGGTAGCACATACAGAGGATCGCGTGTTGAGGTGCCTTTTTTGAACATTACCCCCGATTCGCGTTCGGGCGCAATGGGCGAGGCGGGTGTTGCTATTTCGCCTGATGTTAATGCCAATTTCTGGAACCCCTCAAAGCTTGCATTTCTTGAAAGCAATGATGAACTTTCATTGTCTTATTCTCCGTGGCTAAGGCACCTGGTTCCCGATATTAGTTTATCCTATTTAAGCTACGCCCATAAAATAGACGATCGTAATACACTTGGTGCTTCATTGCGTTATTTTAATTACGGCTCGCTTCAATTAAATGACGATCAATCCAATAACCAGGGTACTTATACGCCCAATGAATTTTCGCTTGATGTGAGTTATGCACGCAAGTTTGGCGAAGGTTTTTCTTTGGGCCTAACCGGGCGTTTCATCCATTCGAGTATTTCAAGTGTTTCTTTTGCTACAGCTGGATCAACCCAAACCGGCCGCGCCGGCAATGCTTTTGCTGCCGATGTATCTATGTTTTATAAAACCACTTATGGGGACGATAACCTGTTTGCTTTTGGCGCCAATATATCTAACATCGGTACAAAAATAAGCTATACAACCAACGGGCCTAAATATTTTTTACCTGCCAATTTAAAGCTGGGCGCCGCCAATACCTGGAACCTGGATGAAAACAACCAGATAACGGTTGCTTTTGATGTAAATAAATTATTAACGCCTACGCCGCCTATTAAAGACGCCAATGGTAATATTATAAGCGGTAAAAATGATGATGTATCGGTACCGTCGGGTATTTTTCAATCATTTGGTGACGCACCTGGCGGTTTTAGCGAAGAGCTGAAAGAAATTAGTCTCTCGCCCGGCGCAGAATATTGGTACAATAACCAGTTTGCCATAAGGGCCGGTTATTTATATGAAAACCCAAGCAAAAGCGACAGGCGCTATATCACCCTTGGGTTCGGCCTTAAATATGATATTTTTAAATTCGATTTCTCATACCTGGCAGCCAGCCAGCAAAATAGTCCTTTGGCCAATACCTTGCGTTTTAGTTTGTCGGCAAGTTTTGGCGGAACCTCCAACGTGTCAAAATAATAATGGGTAAAATTAAAGTAGGGTTTGGTTTTGATGTTCACCAGTTACGTGAGCAGCACCCATTTGTTTTAGGCGGTGTTAATTTACAACACCACGCAGGCGCTTACGGCCACTCGGATGCCGATGTGCTTTTGCATGCCATTTGCGATGCTTTGCTTGGCGCTGCCAACATGCGCGATATAGGTTTTCATTTCTCCAATACAGACAATCGTTGGAAAGGTATCAGCAGCCTTATCCTGCTTCAGCATGTTGTTGAACTTATAAAAGAAAAAGGATTTAGTATTGGTAACATTGATGCCATGGTATGTTTAGAAGCGCCTAAGATTAATCCGCACATCCCGGCTATGAAGGTTCATATAGCCAAAGCGGCATCTATCAGCGAAGATGATATTTCTATAAAAGCTACAACTAATGAGCAGCTTGGCTTTATAGGCCGCCAGGAGGGCGTGGTAGCTTATGCGGTTTGCCTGATTGAAAGAGAGTAACCTAAGAGGCAAGGAGTCAAGACAAAAAGCTTTGCAGACGCAGGTGTTTTTTGTCTCGATCTCCACGCAGTTCTTCAGCTTACATGTACCACTTTTTTACTACCCAAAATACAATTGCAGCAATTATCAGCAAGGTAACAATAATATATATTGCTGAGTTATTCTTCTTTTGACCGCCCTTAACGTTTACGTTACCCGTCCGCTTCAGCACGCCCCATCCGCTTAACTCGCCTTTGAGGGCTTTACGCATCGATTTAAACAATACGTAATACATTAGCTGCCTCCACAAGAAACGTTGTGGTATAATGTAAACAAGCTTCCTGTAATCTTCTTTTTCCATACGGAAGGCGATGATGCCCACAATAAAATCGACAACCACAAAGGCCACATAATAGATGAGCATTTTCTCCGGCTTCTCGCCAAACAAGGCAAAGATCATCATCAAATCGGCCAGCGGCGAAAACAGGGGTAATATGATCTGGAAGATGAGGATATTAGGCATACCCACCATCCCGAAGAACTTGTATTTTTTGTTAAACAGCGCGTCGCGGTTTTTCCAAAAACTTTGAATAACTCCAAAACTCCAGCGGAAACGTTGTTTAAGCAACATATCGATAGTTTCCGGAGCTTCGGTATAGGCAATAGCTTCGGCACAATTTCTTACAATGTAGCCCTGTTTAAGTATGCGCATGGTTAAATCGCAATCCTCGGCCAATGTATCATATGTAAAGCCCCCGGCCCGGAAGATAGCTGATTTTCGGAACGCCCCGATGGCACCCGGCACAACCGTAATGCTATTGATGAGGTCAAAAGCACGGCGGTCCATATTTTGAGCGGTGATATATTCTATCGACTGCCAGCGGGTAATGATATTGGTTTCGTTACCCACTTTTACGGTGCCTGCCACAGCGCCAATTTCCTCATCGGTAAAGTAGCTCATTAAGTGATAAATGGCATCGTTTTTAAGTTGCGTATCGGCATCAATACAAACCACAAAATCGCTTGTGGCATGGGTTATCCCAAAGTTTAATGCCGATGCTTTACCTCCGTTTGGTTTAGTTAATATTTTAACCAGCGGATGCCCCTCATAGGCGGCAGATACTACCGCGAAAGTGTTGTCTTTAGATCCGTCGTCAACAAAAATAATCTCAAAAACAGGGTACTCTGTTTTCAATAAGCTTTGGATAGTAGCAACAGCGTTTACCTCCTCGTTATAAGCAGGGACAATAATACTAACAGGCGGCAGGGGCAAATTATTGCCACGCAGTTTTGCTGTTTTTTTGTTCTCGCTGTTTTGCCTGAGCGCCAGTATGGCAATTAAAACAATACGGCCGATGGCCAGAAATATAGCCGACAAAAACACATATATTAAAAACCAGTTGAAGTAATAATAACCATGTACTGCAACATCATACATTGGCCCAAAAATGCCGGTATGGTCGTCTTTTATAGGCGGCATCAGGTCATCTTTGGTCTTGTCAAGCACATCGGCAATGGTGGTAAACTCATAGCCATGTGTTTTAAAGTAATGGATAATAGCAGGTAATGCTTTTACCGTTTCTTCGCGGGTGTCGCCGCCGGCATCGTGCAACAATATCATTGATCCGTTGCCTGCCTGCCTGATGGTGCGGGCAACAATGCTATCGGCTGTTACGCCGGGCTGCCAATCCCAGGGGTCAATAGATTCGCCAATGGTGATGTAGCTTTGCCTGCGGCTTTCGGCAACAGGGATTACTTCGGCCAGGGTTTCGGGCTCGGCATCAGCATTGAACGGCGGGCGGAACAAGATGGTACTACGGCCTGTAACCGATTCAATGATTTTGCGTGTAGCATTTAGCTCCAGTACCACGCGTTGGAGGCTGATGGTTGATATATCCGGGTGGAAGAATGTGTGGTTTCCAATTTCATAACCGTCTTCATAAATGCGTCTGAGGATGGCTATGTTTTTTTCGGCCATGGAGCCCACTACGAAGAACGAGGCCGGAACTTTTTCTTTTTGCAGGATGTCAAGAATACGGGGAGTATAATCCGGGTCGGGGCCGTCATCAAAGGTTAAAACAACTTTTTTGGGCTTGTATCCATACTTACGGATCATATACTTAGTCGGGAGCCTTTTATAAGTTTGGGCTGTGATGGTATAGTTCCCTGTATCCAGTTTTACATCAATCTCGCCGGTCTGAGGCGTGGTTATCAGGTCAAGTACCTCACCATCGCCATCATATTCAACGTTTTTACGGCTGTTTAAACCAACAGACGTTAGTCTGCGCATATCTACACCTGTTTTACGCAGCGAATCGATAGATAGGTTTTTTTGAAAAAACGACCAAAGTCTTGGATCTTCGGTACCCATACGCCACAGCGCCACGCCACCTGTTGCCCAGTCATCGGCCATGCGGATAACGTTGAAGTTAGTAGCGGCATCGGCAAAGTAAATGTCATGGTCAAGGCTGTCCTTATCCATGTAGGCAAAATGCGAGTTGGCCGATATAGGATCGAAAGTGATCTTGCTCTGGTTTTCCTGGGCGGTACTGATGGCCTGCTGATAGCCAATGGATTTGCCGATGCTGGTTTCGCGCCAGTCATAAGCACCGCCTGCAAAGGTTAAAATAATTTTTTCGCTGGGTACTTTGCTACATACATCATCCAGTATCTGTTCAACCCAGTGCTGGTTTGATAAATCGCCGGGATTGCTTAATTCATTATGCTCATCAATAGCCATGATGAACAGGAAATCGTTAACATGTTGCAATCTTACAATATCGTAAGCTTCATCTTCGGGTACTACGTTTTGGGTAACCAGGAAGCCTTTGGCTTTAAGGGTTTTGTAAAGCTCGGTTTGAAAAGTGATGTAGTTTTTGCTGTTACGGTCCTTTATTTCGTCAAGGTCAACATTAATGCCTTTAAACTTATATTTGGTTAGGGCGTTTGTAATGCTATTGATAAAGCCTGCCCGCAAAGCCGGATTTTTAATGATGCGTTCAACATCCTTGCTATCATAACCACCCTGCTGGTTGTTTTTATTTACATAGTTTGATAGCGTGAGTATAATTGGCTTATTGTATTTTTTATTAACGTTAATGAGGCCGGTATCAACTTTGGTAATTACGGTATCAACACCCGGAAGAATAGAAAAGCCTTCGCTTACCACCATATCCAGCTTGGGCATATTGTCAAGCAGCGAATAATAGGCCTGTGGTTCCCAGGGACGGTAAAAGGCAACATTCAGGCGGTCTTTATTGTTGGGGTGCTTGCGCTGGTGTTGTCGTTTGGCGCGTTCAAGCGCTTCAATTTCGCTTTTTTGTATCTTGAAGGACCTGTATTTGGTTGACCGCTTGATTTGCGCAAGCTCCTCTTTCGACATTTTTTTGGGCGCCAGGTCAAGGCTTGGGAGGCTGGGGTAATAGGTGGATTTAATGGTAACTATTACGGCTATTATGCCTACTACCAAAAATGCAAGCAGTATACGGCTGAGCCATTTAAAGCGGTTCCATCTGCCGGGGGTATCTGCCTGAAAAATTTGCTTATTTGAAGCCATTAAGTGAGATTACTTCTGGTTTAAAAGTATAGGTAACAAATGAAGATATGATGAATGGGTGTTGTAACTTACTTATGCGTTTTGCCAGGCTCGATGCCCGAAAAATCAACACCGCATTTACAATTGCCACCGCAACTTTTTTTGGCCGTGAGGCTTTTATACATCATACGGCCAATGTAAAAAACGGCAGCGGCAAAAAGAACAATAACTAAAATTACCTGGATGTTCATGGTGCAAAAATACTTAATTTTTAATATATACGTACAGACGCTTTTAATAGTATATAGTTTAACGTGGCATAAAGGCAATTGTTCCGCCAACCCAGTCAAAATCTTTATTATATCGTACGCCAATCATCTTTCCGCGGCTTAACCGGGCCAAATTTATGGACAGGGTGGGTTTTTTGTCGCCATCCGGCCATAGGTACAATAACCTGATTTCGGCTTTTACACCACCATCGGGCGACTGTACAACCGGCTCATAATTTACTTTTTGCTGTAATATCCAGTTTTCCGGGTCTTTAATACGGCGTATATCATCCAAAGTAACATCAATAATTACACCCTGCCCTGCAAAAGAAAACAGGGGTTTCAATACATAGTTCTCCAGGTCCGTCGGCAGGTAATCTACCTGGTGTAAAAACTGTGTTTTGGGGATGTAATTTCCGCTTAAAAAAGGCATGGTAAATTTACTGATGCGGTAAAACCAGTTAGGATGGGTTATCCACTCCAAATCAAAGGGTTTCCTGATGTCAACAACCGTTTCAAAAATATCCGGATCGTTATCAATTTCATCAAAAATCAAGCGGTTGTAAATACGCTTAATTAATAGGTGTTCACCATCTACCTTGTAAAATAGCTGGTTACCTTGCTGTACCAGGTTGTTTAAAGATACCACTGGAATGCCAAGGAGTTTTTCTGTAAGATAAAAATCGACAGCGGTTTTTTGTTCCGGGGCATTTACATCCATTAAAACAACTTCGGTTGGTTTGCAATGGCCAATAATTGTTCTTTTGAGCAGGTCAATATAAGTGGACCTGTTTAGTCCGGTAAAATAAACGGTTTCATCAGCTGCAATATCAAAAATATCCGCATAAACATCGCCCAGTAAAATCTGGAAGCCATATAACGACGGAAATCCCTGCATCTCTATTAGCTGGGGTACAATATTGCCATGGGCATCTTTACAAATTCCAAAATCAAGCGCTATAAAATGAGGGTGGTTGTTTTCATTGGCAACACGCCACTTATCGGGTATTGCCCGCTCGGTAAGTTCCTTAAAGCCGGGCTTCAGTATAGTGCCGATAATGTCATCACCGGCGGCTATCAGTTTGTCGCGAAAATCGGCCGTCAGAAAAACAGGCGTTTCGGCCACACGGAATTGCACCGTACTGTGCAAACCGTCGTTCAGTTTGGCTAAAAACTCCTGGTATTTGGCGTTGGTAAAGCCTGTGTTAAATGTATTCCTGGCTGATGGGTTCATATGGTAAAAAAAGTTGCCCATCAGCCCCACCCAAACCCTCCCCGGAAGGGGGGGCTTAAAAAAGTCTCCCCTGCCGGGGGAGATTTAGAGGGGGCTGATGGCGGATACGTTTATAAACAAACTTAACCAATTTAGTTTATCATTTTAAAAGCCCTTTAATTTTAGTCGTCAAACACTTTAACCTTTCGCCTTTAACCCTTCACCTTATCTGAATAAAAATTCCTTAATTTGCCTTGTCAATTAAAACTTAAACCTGGCATTACTACTTTATTTATTCAATGTACAAGAAAAAGATAACCGTTGTTGGTGGAGGAAGCTGGGCTACTGCCAACGTAAAAATGTTGGTTGATAACACTACAGAAAAAGAAGTTTTTTGGTGGATGAGGAACGCGCAGGCTGTAGAACATTTGCATAAGTTTGGCCATAATCCTTATTATTTAAGCTCGGTTGAAATAAAGCTGCCTAAAGAAAATATATCAACAGATTTAAAATCGTTGATACAGGCGGCCGATTTTGTATTACTAAATGTACCTGCGGCGTTTTTAAAGGAAGCGTTAACCGGTATTACTCCGGCAGATTTGGCCGGTAAAAAAATTGTATCGGCCATAAAAGGCATTGTGCCCGACGAGAATTTAATTATAGGCGAGTTTTTGCACCAAAAATTTGGTATCCCGTTTGAGGATTTTATAGTGATAAGCGGCCCCTGCCACGCAGAAGAAGTGGCATTAGAAAAACTCTCTTACCTCACCATTGCATCGGGCGATGCAGCTTTGGCCGCGGAATTTGCGGGCATGATTAATACGCGCTACATTAAAACCAACGTATCTGATGATATTTATGGAACCGAGTGGGGAGCTGTATTGAAAAATGTTTACGCTATAGCCGGAGGTATTTGCCATGGAGTGGGATATGGCGATAATTTTCAATCGGTACTTATTTCAAATGCTATACGCGAGCTGGAGAGGTTTGTTGATGTGGTGCACCCCATTAACCGTGATATTAAAGAATCGGCCTACCTGGGCGACTTGCTGGTTACAGCCTACTCACAATTTAGCCGCAACCGTACTTTTGGCAATATGATAGGTAAGGGGTACACTGTTACATCGGCCCAGCTTGAAATGAATATGGTTGCCGAGGGCTATTATGCAGTAAATTGCCTACAGCAGGTTAACAAACAGTACAAGGTGAATATGCCCATTTGCGATGCTGTTTACGCTATTTTGTATCAAAAACGCTCCCCGGTTATTGAAATGAGGCTTTTGGCCGAGAAATTGAGTTAGTTGATACAACAGTAACTCAATTTTACATACCATGAAAAATCTATTCAAAATTGCAATGTTTGCGGCAGGTACCTTTATGATATCGCCGGCATTTGCACAAACCCACAAAGACAGTACAATTGGACATAAAATTTCAAAAACCGCTAAAAAAGTTGGTCACAAAACATCGCAGATTGCGGCTAACGGTGCATCAGCGGTAGTTGATAAGAAGTACGAAGGAAAGGTTGGACCGGGCAACCATACTGTTTATATTGACGAACACGATAAATACTATTACATAAACAAAAAAGGCCACCGCGTTTATGTAAAAAAATCTCAGCTTATTGATAAGCCGGAAAAATAAAAGTTGTATCTTAACAGTGCAGGTTTAGGCCTGCACTTACCAGGTTTGCCATGAAAAAATATGCTTTAGTAATCCCCGCTATTTATGCGCTTACGTTGTTTGCATTTGCATGCAACGGTAATAAGGCAACAAAAAACGAGGTTAATAAAAAATTAATGGGCAAATGGGTATCAAAAGACGGTGCTACTAAACTGGAGATAACAGAAAAAGGTTTTACTACCGATGACGGGCAACCGGTTACTGAAGATTATTTTGTGCAAAAAGATACCATTTTTACGTCGTACCAGGGCAGCCGTCCCTATACCAAATTTCTGATCAAAAGCCTGGACGACCATAAGCTTACCCTGTTTTACCCGGATTCGGATTTGGTTGAGTTTGCGAGGTAGGTAGAAACATCGTCATTGCGAGGTACGAAGCAATCCCCTATATGCTTAGTCCCACATAGCTCGGGATTGCTTCGTTCCTCGCAATGACGGTTCTAATATATTTTAAGCTGCGGTTTGTATCCTCATAAACCGCAGCTTCGAAAGCTTTGAAAACTCCTATAAAAAACAAAAGCCCTCATGCTGGCGGCATTGAAGGCTTTGTTAACAAAACTAAACTAAAACTTGCTTCCTTACCAGGGGAAGCCCATGAAAACTATCTTTCTTTTTAGAGGCAAGAATTAAGAGTCAAGAATCAAGATAAGCTGCAATAGCTTTTTTGATTCCTGGCTCTTTTTAAATTAGAATCAAGTAGTAAAGAAAACCGCGTTTGCAGCTATCTTAATTCTTGATTCTAACCTCTTGACTCTAATATATTAGAATCTTCTTTTGCGTTCCGGGCGATCTTCGCGGGGTTTGCCCGAGAAATCACGGAAGCCACCGCTACGACGATCGCCGCCGCCTGAGTTGCTTCTTTCGCCACCACGGTAACCACCGCCGCCTTCGCGACGTTCGCCACCACGATAACCGCCTTCACGACGGTCTCCGCCACGGTAACCACCACCACCTTCACGACGGTCGCTGGTTCCTTCGCCAGATACTTCTATCCGAACCGGGCGACCTTTATATTCGGCGCCCTGGAAACCGGCATTGACTTTTTCAACATCCTCGTTAGGTACTTCGAAGAATGAATAAACACCTTTAACATCTATTTTACCAACGCTGCGGCCGCTAATTTTTGTTTGGTTGCAAATGTAACCTAACAAATCGCCACGGTTAAATTCATCAACCGAACCTAAGTTTATGAATAAACGGGTGTATGCCGACGGGCCACTTGAAGCACCACGTTCGCCGCGATCACCACGGTCATCCCTATCCCTGCGGCCACCTTCTTCAACGCTTGCGTTAAGGTCTGGCGCGTTTTTGTAATAATCAAGGAAACGGTTAAATTCAATTGATGCAAAGCGTTTGATAAACTCCTCTTTGCTCATATCCTTAAACTCTTCCATAATACGCGGGATATATTGCTCAATTTGCTGCTCATTAACCTGTACGTTATGTACTTTATGAACAATAGAGAATAATTGTTTCTCGCAAACATCAAACCCGGTTGGTATTTCGGCTTTAACAAAGCGCTTACCCAGGGTGCGCTCAATCTGGCGTATTTTACCTAATTCTTTGGCGTTAATGATGCTGATAGATACACCTGTTTTACCGGCACGGGCTGTACGGCCGCTACGGTGGGTGTAGTTTTCAACCTCATCAGGTAATGAGTAGTTAATAACGTGTGTTACATCATTAACATCAATACCACGTGCGGCAACATCGGTAGCAATTAACAATTGCAGGCTACGCTCGCGGTAACGTTTCATTACTTTATCGCGTTGTTGTTGCGACAGATCGCCGTGTAAAGAATCGGCATTGTAACCGTCTTTGATCAGGGCTTCTGCAATATCCTGTGTTTCTATCTTGGTACGGCAAAATACAATACCAAAAATGTCGGGGTTAAAATCAACAATACGTTTAAAAGCGGCATACTTGTCACGGGCACGTACTATATAGTATTCATGCTCGATGTTGGCGTTGCCGGTGTTTTTTGTGCCCATGGTAAGCTCAAATGGCTCGTGCATGTACTTTTTCGCTATACGGCGAACTTCAGTTGGCATGGTGGCAGAAAACAGCCAGGTTTTTTTCTCGTCCGGAGTGGTAGATAAGATATTATCAATGTCTTCCTGAAAGCCCATGTTGAGCATTTCATCAGCTTCATCCAATACTACAAATTTTACCTTCGAAAAATCTATCGCCTTACGGTTAATGATATCAAGCATACGGCCTGGTGTGGCTACAACGATCTGTACGCCGCGTTTAATCTGGCGTAACTGATCCATAATGCTTGCTCCGCCATAAACGGCCACAACGTGAACGTTGTCCATTTTTTTGGAGTAATTTTTAATGTCGTTCGTGATCTGTAAACAAAGTTCACGTGTTGGGCATAAAACAAGTGCCTGTGGATGATTTTCTTCAAAATCCAACAGTTCTAATAATGGTAGGCCAAAGGCAGCAGTCTTACCGGTCCCGGTTTGGGCTAATCCGACAAAATCGTTGCTGCCTGTTAACAATACCGGAATTGACTGTTCCTGGATTGGCGTTGGGTTTTCAAACCCTAACTCAGAGATGGCATTAACAATATCATGACGGATTCCCAGTTCAATAAATGGGTTCATGAATTAAAATAACGAATTTGGCAACATCGCCAAATCGGGCGCAAAGATAGCGCTAATATTTTACAAAAGCAATAAGTATATACAAACAGATTTGCTTTTCATGGATATATTTTCAAATTGATGTTAATTGCCTTTAAAATAGCTATTTAATTGCGGAGTTTGTAATTTATAGGGTTGTTTTTATGATGCCAAATGCTATTTTTCTACTCTACTATCCGGTTACTTAATGCAAAAACAATTAGCTCGGTGATGTTCTTCACTTCCAGTTTTCTGAAAATGTTTTTGCGATGGGTTTCAATGGTAAGGCTGCTCAAAAATAATTTTCCGGCTATCTCCTTGGTAGTTAATCCATTTTTTAGCAGTTGAATCAATTCAATCTCGCGTTTGGTGAGCTTGTATTTTTTGATTAGATCATCACTATATGTTTGCTGAAAAGGTTGCTGGCGGTTATTATGGTAATAGGTTTGGCCTGCCATAACGGTATTGATAATAGTGATCAGTTGCTCGGTGGTAGATGCTTTGGGGATATAACCATGCCCGTATTGCATGCATTGTTTAATAATATTGCGTTCCTCGTACATGGATATAAATATGATGCGGATAGCCGGAAAATCTTTCCGGATTTGCTTAGCCGCTTCAATGCCATTCATATAGGGCATTAAAATATCCATCAGGATAAGGTGGGGCACTTTGGTGTTAAGTAATTGCAATAATTGTTTGCCATTGGTTACCTTGTCAATAACTTTTAGGTTACCTGCCCGTGCCAATGATTGCTCAACCCCGATTGAAAAGGTAGGATGATCTTCGGCGATGATGATTTGGATGGCTGGCTTAGCTGGCGTCATTGTCGGTAATTAAATCGTGTTTCAGGTCAAAGGGTATTGATATGATAAATGTCGATCCGTTTTTGCTGGTATCAATATGCATTTCTCCGTTCAGGAATTCAACCCTCGAGGCGATGTTTTTTAGGCCAATACCTGCTTTATTTACTACAGTGCCCATCCCTATCCCGTTATCTTCAATTATTATCTGGATGCCCGTGCCCAGTACAGCCAGCTGCACGCTGGCTTCAGATGCATCGGAGTGTTTAATAATATTGGTAATTAATTCATTAATAATACGATAAATTAAAATAGCGGTAGTAACCTTATCAATTTTTTCTTCGTCGCCTTCGGTAACCAGCTGAAATTTTATCCTGCCATGGTAGTTAATATCGTCAATCCGGCTTTGCAGGGCTATAAATAGCCCATCCTCCGAAAAATCAGGCGGGAGCAAATCATGTGAAATGGCTCTTACATCTTCTGTAATTTTCGTGATCAGGTCAATTGACCGTTGATAATCTAAAGCCTCCTGTTTTGTTTTGGCCTTTTCCGGATGGTTGCTCAAGTGTAGTTTCAGCGTGCTTAAGGTGGCGCCAACGTCGTCATGCAAATCGCGGGCTATGCGTTCACGTTCCAATTCCTGTATCTTAATAATTTCCCGGGCCCAACTGGTGCGCATATTAAAAGTTTCATTAAGGGCCTGAATGCTATCGTTTTTTTCTTTTTTGTATTTAAAAACGAATATAACCGTAAGGGCCAGTATCTCGAAAGTAAACGCCACCACGATGTTGCCGGGCGGAATAAAAAAAAGCTGGCCAAGCTTTAGTGTGTTTAGTAAAAAGTCAAGAAATGCAAAGAGCAGGAAAATGGTAGATATTGAATAAATAATGGTGTAATAATGTTTTCTTACAATACCTGAAACTACATTAACACCTATCAGCATCAGACCGGCCAGGGTGAGGTAATATGCGGTAAGGCGTACAAAAGCAACAAAAGCATTATTGGCAGGTAAAACAAATGAATTTGCAAAAACGAAGGCAAGGACAACTAACGCTACCACTTTATATACCCTGAAAATTTTATAAAGTAATTTAAAATCTTGTTTTTGGTTGATGAAGATTTGTAAAATATTAATGCCCAGGTAAACAGGTAAAAGCAGGAACATGCTTTTGGGTATATGAACCCAGAGTTTGTATAGCCAATTGGGAAACGTGAATGTATCTAACAAAAACTCATTAATGTTAAATCCGATGAGCGATAATACATATGCCGCATGCCACAGGTGTAACTTGTTTTTAAGGGCAAACCAAAGCAAAATATTAAATACCAGTGCAAACAAAAAATAGCCTATAAATTTGCCCAGCAGGAACGAGTTATGCGTTTCGTATTGTAAATAATCCTCCGTTGTAGTAATATCAGTAGGGAAGTAAATGTTATCGGTATTAATGGCGTGCACCTTTACCAGCAACAGCTTTGTTTGCTGCGGCGCCATGAGTATTTTGAACGATGGACTCCTTACAGGGTACTCGCGTTTATCAAGCGGGTTTAAACTTGATTGTGTGCCATGAAATTTTAAGGGCAGCCTGCCCTCATCAGCTTCGTATAAATCAAACGACAGGTAGTTGTTATAAAAGCTCCACAATATGGGGATTTGGATGGTGGTATCGTTTTTTACATAAACGGCCAGCCAGTAGCTATCACCCGTAAAACCCCGGTTAAACACTTTCCGGTTACGGTCGTGCTTAAATTTATGGGCTTTAAGGCTATCGTAAGCAGCATTGGGGGTTAGTGTGCCGTTGCTATCCTTAAACCAGGTGTAATAGTTGCTCAGGTAATCATTAACGGGGCCTTTAACAAGTAAGGTATCAATATTATTTGCCGAAACGCGTAAGCAGGCGCACAATATTACCGGTAAAATAAAGGCCTTAAGTTTGGCAAATTTTGTTAATAAACCCATTACATAAATTCACATAAATGTAATGGATTTATTACGCTAAATGAAATACCTGTTAACAGGTATTGTAATGGTAGTTGGCTGTAAGCTATTAAAAATGAGGCGGAAGCGTTGTGTGTTATCTAAGCCTGTCAGCAGATTTAATTAGCTTTTCGTCGTTTTTAATACCCTTGGTTGCCAATAAAAGCATAACAATGCTTATAGATGTTAAGAATAATCCAATGCCCATAGAATGCGTATCCAGCTGCACGCCTTCGCCTACTGCTTTTTTTACAGTTTGTGCCATCCAAAAGCTGTAGCCAAACAATGCCAGTATAGCGCCGTAGCAAAAAGCTAACTGTTGTTTGCGGTTTTTGAACAGGAAAATTATAACCAGCGGAATAAGGGCCACCACCGCCGTGACTGCGGTAAGCGCTGTAAAAGATTCGATATGTTTTTGCACGCCGTTAACATCCTGAAAAATGCCGGTGACCGAAATAGTTACAGGGGCGTTATTTACATAAACGTTATGTGCCAGCGGGAAAAAGTAAAGGGCAAACAGCACCAGGCTGGCCGCAAGCAGGTAAATGCTTTGTATTCGTTGTAGCATAATATTATAATTATAGAGGCAAATATAGTTGTTTTAATTATTGCCTTCAGGCATTTTATTGGCTCCGAAAGTTTGCTTTTAATGATAATTATTATAGTATATTTAAACTGATTTTCCAATAATTATTAAGCGATGACTCCAAGTCCTGATAAAAACCTATCGCCACAAGAGGTGAAGTTTGAAAATGTGCATCTTAAAAAAATATTCCTCGAACATTTAAACAGCATTTATTGCGGAAAAGAACACCTTATCCATTTTTTTGACGAGATAAAAACGCTGGCCACCCTTCAGTATTTAAAAAACGCCATACAGGATTGCCGCGATGACGCCGAAAACCAGATAACGAATATAGACAGGATATTTAACACGATAGGCGAAGATCAGTCAAAAATAAGCGTGCTTGGCATGAAAGCCATGACACTGGAAGCCTACATAACCGCCATCCGTACCGGTAAAACGGCTATGGAGCGCGATGTATTCATCGTATTTTACCTGCAACTGGTTGAAGGTATCGAGGTTACTTATTTTAAAGTGCTGAAGAACCTGGCTAAAGCAATAGGTTATAGCAACACTTTTTTAGATAAGCCTTTTAACCAGGCAGTTGAAGATAAGCTGATGTTTGAAGGGATTTACAAAGAATACATTACACAGCCATATGCCGGTTAAGCATTTCTATGTGTTCAAAGGCAACGATTTTGAATTTTTAACTACCAGATACTTTGACCAAATTATGAATACCCAAGCCCGTCATAATAATTAACTTTGTGGCGTGACGGCTAAACAACGCTATTTTATTGAACTGGCTTATGATGGCACAGCCTATCATGGCTGGCAGGTACAACAAAACGCCCATAGCGTTCAGGAAGCTTTAAACAAAGCGCTAAGTACCATCCTGCGCCAACCCATAGAAACAACCGGCTGCGGCCGAACCGATACAGGCGTGCACGCCAAAGAGTTTTTTGCCCATTTTGACGTGGAAGGGGTCGATAGTCCATTGTCAATGGACAATGGTGATGAAACCAAAGGGAGCCATGGACTATCGACTATAGACTATGGACTTAAAATTCGAGGCCTCAACTCTATCCTGCCTGCTGATATCGCTATAAAAAACATCATCCCGGTTAGCCCCGGTGCGCATGCCCGGTTTGATGCTACGTTGCGCTCATACCAGTACCACGTGCATTTTAATAAAGATCCGTTTCTAAGAGGATACTCCTGGCAGTTACGCGATGTGCCGGATATGGAACTGATGAACCAGGCCGCAGCTATGATCATGGATTATATTGATTTTAGTTGTTTCAGTAAATCAAACACCCAGGTAAAAACAAATAACTGTAAAATAAGCCGGGCCGAATGGGTTAAAACCGAACAAGGCATGGTATTCCATATTTCGGCCGATAGGTTTTTGCGTAATATGGTACGCGCTATTGTAGGTACCCTGATGATGGTAGGCCGTAAAGAAATACCACCCGAAGCCGTAAGGCAGATCATAGAAAGTAAAAACCGCTCAAACGCAGGGATGAGCGTACCGGCCTGCGGGCTGTATTTAACAGAAGTGAAATATTAGCCCCCTAACCCCCCGAAAGGGGAACAACAGATTGCTAATTTTATCTATAACTTATAACTACATTTGAAATAAGTGAATAATAACAAACAGGATAACGAAAAAAAAGCAGGCGACTCTGCCAGTCAAAAAGCACCCCCTTCGGGGGGCGGGGGAGGCTCCGTTACCGGGAAAGCGCTTGATTGGAAATTGTTAAAACGGGTAATGCGTTATGTAAATCCCTATAATACCACGTTTGTGATTGCCGCTTTTTTAACAGTGTTTTTGGCCGTTGGTGCATTGTTGCAACCCATCTTGATTCAACGTACGCTGGACGTAAATATCCTGAATGATGATTACGACGGGCTGGTTTTTATGGTTGTCCTAATGGTTGCGCAATTGGTTATTCAAACTGTGGCGCAGTATTACCAAACTTATTTAACCAATACCCTGGGCCAATCCGTTATTCGCGATTTGAGGATTGATATTTTTAACCATATCACCAGTTTAAGGCTAAAGTATTTTGACAGGACGCCAATCGGGATGCTTATCACCCGTACGGTATCCGATTTGGAAACCATTGCCGATATATTCTCTGAAGGGCTGATCAGTATCATGGGCGATATGCTGCTGGTATTTGCTGTTATCGGCCTGATGCTGTTCCAGGACTGGAAGCTTGCGTTAATTACCCTTATCCCAATGCCCTTCCTGTTTGCATCAACCTACGTATTTAAGGAGGCCATCAAATCATCGTTCCAGGAAGTGCGTACCCAGGTGGCACAGTTGAATACGTTTTTGGCCGAGCATATCTCGGGCATCAGTGTCATCCAGCTTTTTGCACGGGAAGACCAGGAGATGCGCAAGTTTAAAGCGGTTAACGTAAAGTATCGTGATGCCAACATCCGCAGTAACTGGTATTATTCTATATTTTTCCCGGTGGTGGAGATTTTGTTTGCCATTTGCATAGGCCTGCTGGTTTGGTATGGTTGTAAACGGATGCTTACTGATGGGCAGCTGGCCAGCTTATCCGCATCAAAAAAAGGAATTACCCCCGGATTAATAACCGGCTTTATTGTGCTGCTTAACATGCTTTTTAGGCCCATACGCCAGTTGGCCGATAAGTTTAATACCCTGCAAATGGGTATGGTAGGTGCCGACAGGATTTTTAAAGTATTGGATACCAACGAAGTTGCTATTGACAACGGCACACTGAAAACCGGCAGGCTGAAGGGGGAAATAGAATTTGACGAGGTGTGGTTTGCCTATAACGACGAAAATTGGGTACTCAAAAACATCAGCTTCCACGTAAAACCCGGCGAAACACTGGCGCTGGTAGGCGCTACCGGAGCTGGCAAATCATCTACCATCAATATCCTTAACCGTTTTTACGAGATAGGAAAAGGCAGCGCCAAAGTTGATGGTCATGACATTCGCGATTATGAGGTTGAATTCCTCCGGTCGCAAATAGCCACGGTGATACAGGATGTGTTCCTGTTTACCGATACCATTGCTAATAATATCAGCCTTAACAATCAATCCATCACCCGCGAGCAGATCGTCGCGGCAGCAAAAGATGTGGGTGCCCACGAGTTCATTGAACGTCTGCCCGGTGGCTATGATTATAATGTAATGGAACGCGGATCGACCCTTTCGGCGGGGCAATCGCAATTGATATCTTTTATCCGGGCGCTGGTATACAATCCGGCTATTTTGGTTTTAGATGAGGCTACTTCGTCGGTAGATACCGAAACCGAGATCCTGATCCAGAATGCCATCAATAAACTAATGCAGGGGCGTACTGCTATAGTTATCGCCCATCGCCTATCTACTATTCAAAACGCAGACAGGATCATCGTACTTGACCACGGCGAGATCATGGAAATGGGAACTCACCAGGAACTCCTGAAAATTGAGCACGGCCACTACCGCAAACTTTACGATCTGCAGTTTAACTCGGCGGGGATAGCGAGATAAGTTGTACGTTTTACGTGCTACGTTTTTAGGGGTATCAACTTAACGTATAACTTAAAACATACCACGTAAAACCCTGTCAATGTTTAGGCACCGCCTTTACCGAGTGTACCGGTTGCTCTTCCCTTTCGTGTTTTTTTGCAATGTTGCCGCCATGTGGTTCGTTGGCATGGTACTGCTTGTCATGAGGCTTTACCTTGCTTTTACCGCCATTATCATTTGGCCTGTCGGTTGGTGTATCCGAAGGCGATTGTTTGTGTTTATCGTTTGCTGGCTTTGTCATAGTTGTACAACAGGGCAGCAATGGCATTTGTTTATTCTGAACCGGAATTTTTGGTATTAAACGAATTATTCGAATTTGCTTAACGCGGGTGAGGTAAAAACTGCTATTAAAATTCTGTTAATTCTTTAATTCGATGAATTCCGGTTCAGACAATTCGTTAATAAATGTTAAAACCTGCACACTATTACATTATTAAACCAATTTTATAAACAATAAACTTTTACCTTTAACCCGTGTTTCTTAATTTCGCACATTATAGATGTGAGATATGAGATGTGAGATATGAGACAAGCTGCTGAACGTGGCTGTTTTAATCTCAAATCTCACATCTCATGTCTCAAATCTCAGACATGGAAGAATTTGAAGCAAGTGCATCGTCAAAAAAGGTAAAAACCATATACATTTCAACTGTATTTGGTATTGCCATGGTGTTGTTAATGGTGGGTTTGTTAGGATTACTGCTAATAGATGCCAACAACATATCGCGCTACGTTAAGGAAAATATTGTATTGAATATTTTTGTTGACGACGCCGCGCATGAAACTGATGTACTGCAGTTGCAAAAACAATTGGATGCCAACCCTATGGTGAAGCAAACCCAATATGTAAGTAAAGAACTGGCCGCCCGTAACCTTCAAAAAGATTTAGGCGAAGATTTTGTGAAATTCCTGGGCTATAACCCCTTATCACAATCGCTGGATATTTATATGAAGGCCGATTTTGCCAACAACAAGGATATCGAAAAATTTAAGGCCGACTTGCTGAAAAACCCCCTGGTTAAAGAAGTTAAGTACCAGCAATCGCTGGTTGATAAGATGAACGAGAATGTGAAATCTATCAGCTTAATCATCCTGGCTTTTGCAGGGATATTCGTTGTTTTATCAGTTGCCTTAATTAATAATACCATCAGGCTGGCCATCTACTCGCAAAGGTTTTTAATTAAATCTATGCAGCTTGTTGGGGCCACTAAAGGCTTTATCCGTAAACCGTTTTTACTATACGGTATTTGGCATGGGCTTTTGGGCGGTTTAATTGCTATTGTTTTATTAGTAGGTACCTTATACCTGGCCTACCAGCAAGTTCCCGACCTGGTTTTCCTGCAAACCTATACCGAATTTGGGATGGTGTTTTTAGGCGTGGTAGGGTTAGGCATATTTATATCAGCCTTTAGCACATTTCTGGCTGTTAACAAGTTTTTACGTTTAAAAATATACGACCTATATAGATAGGTTAAAGGCAAAAGGTTAAAGCCAAAAGGTTTTATCGCGTAGCCAATAAAAAAAACAATATTTAAAAAATATCGAAGCAGTAATTAAATCAATAATTCACTAAATCGATAATTCAATAATTAAAAAAACATGGCACAAAAATTTAAACCAACAACGCCTTTAAAAACATCGGCAACGGCATCGGCGCCAAAAGCGGCAAAAACTATCAGTAATGAGCCAGTAGAGTTTATTTTTGATAAAGGCAATTACAAGTTTTTAATCATCAGTGTGTTAATAGTAGCGTTTGGTTTTGTGCTGATGTCTGGCACTACTGATATTTACAGTAATACCAAAATTGTTATAGCCCCCATAGTTGTGTTAGCGGGTTTTGCTTTAGGTTTTTACGCAATTTTAAAAAAACCGGAAGTTAGCAAGTAATTGATTGGTTGATTAGGTGAAAAAGAACAGACTTTTATCAGAATGTTTGCTGATCTTGCCTCTTTTAAATCACTTAACGTAATCAATTCAATAAATTTAATCTAACCCATCCCAACCCCTACATGGATACCGTTAAACTCATACAAGTAATTGTACTTGCCGTAATAGAAGGAATAACCGAATTTTTGCCTATATCGTCAACCGGGCATATGATCATTGCCTCGTCTGTTATGGGCATCGCCGCCGATCCCTTTATTAAATTGTTTACTATAGCAGTGCAATTAGGTGCTATCTTATCGGTAGTTGTATTGTACTGGAAACGTTTTTTGCAATCATTCAACTTTTACCTTAAGTTGTTGGTTGCATTTATACCTGCAGCGGTTTTTGGTTTACTGTTTAGCAAAAAGATAGATGCTTTGTTGGAGAGCGCACTTACAGTAGGCATTACGCTTTTTGTAGGTGGTATCATTTTGCTTTTTGTAGATAAATGGTTTAATAAGCCTACTATTAAAGAAGAAAAAGATATCAATTATCTTACTGCCTTAAAAATCGGTTTTTTCCAGTGTTTGGCCATGATTCCTGGCACTTCACGTTCTGCATCAACTATTGTTGGGGGTATGAGCCAAAAACTTACCCGCACCGCGGCTGCCGAATTTTCGTTCTTTTTGGCTGTGCCTACTATGTTTGCGGCCACGGCTAAAAAGCTACTTGATTTTTATAAAGAAGGGCACCGTTTTACCGGCGAGGAGATAAAATTACTTGCAATTGGCAACGTAATTGCTTTTATAGTGGCTATGCTGGCCATTAAAACATTCATCACTTTTTTAGAGCGTAAAGGCTTTGTGTTATTTGGCTGGTATCGTATTGTTATAGGCGCAGTGATTATAGGACTCATCATGACCGGGCATAAATTAGATGTGATCTAATTTCTAAATTATTTCAGGAATAACGTATTTGTTAAAGCGATAAGGGAGGGAAAAAATTAAGCAGGCTTGTTTCTGGTTTTTCCATACCTTTGCCGCTTTAACAATATTACTTGAAAAGTACTTACCACAATATCCAGGAATTTGCCGATGGCCAGCTGTTGCTGGTTAACAAACCGTATCAATGGACAAGCTTTGATGTGGTGGGTAAAATCCGCAATTCTTTTAAGCCTTTAAAACTGAAGGTTGGCCATGCCGGTACGCTCGATCCGCTGGCTACCGGGTTGCTTATTATCTGTACCGGTAAAATGACCAAGCAGATTGATACCTTCCAGGCCGAAGAAAAAGAATACACCGGTACCATGGTGCTTGGCGCAACCACGCCAT
Organism: Mucilaginibacter ginsenosidivorax; assembly: GCF_007971525.1. Taxonomy (NCBI): domain Bacteria; kingdom Pseudomonadati; phylum Bacteroidota; class Sphingobacteriia; order Sphingobacteriales; family Sphingobacteriaceae; genus Mucilaginibacter; species Mucilaginibacter ginsenosidivorax. The sequence goes on along the minus strand of NZ_CP042437.1, from coordinate 2,265,836 downwards.
CATATGACATGGAAACCGAACCCGACAATAAATTCGATATCAGCCAACTTACCGAACAGCAGCTGCGTAGTAATTGCGCGCAGTTTACCGGTGACATACAGCAATACCCGCCGGCTCACTCCGCAATTAAAATAGACGGCGAACGTTTGTACGAAAAAGCCCGCCGCGGCGAGGAAGTTGAACGCCGCCTGCGAAGCGTTACCATAAGCGAATTTGAACTTACACGCGTTGAATTGCCCGAAGTTGATTTTAGGGTGGTATGCAGCAAGGGTACTTACATCCGCAGCCTGGTACACGATTTTGGTGCTGCTTTAAATAACGGGGCATACCTATCTAAATTAAGACGTACCCGCAGTGGTAACTACAAGGTGGAGGATGCCTGGGAGGTGATGGAATTGTTTAATACCATTAAAACCTTAAAAACGCCGGTTGAGCCGGTTGCCAACCAGCACTAATTACATTTGCAGGTAAAAAATAACAGGCGGGTATAGCCCGCCGGACTAAAAAATTAAATTTGTGTTTTTACTCATCAAATGAGGATATACAACAATATTGACGAATTTACAGCGATAAACAACGCGGTTGTAACCATTGGCACATTTGATGGTGTGCATATTGGCCACCGGAAAATTATTGCAGGAATTAAGGAGCTGGCGCAGCAAACCGGCGGCGAAACCGTTATCCTTACGTTTTTTCCGCATCCGCGGATGATTCTGCATCCCGAAGATGAGAGCATCAAGCTAATAACCACCATCACCGAAAAGGCTCAATTAATGGAGCAGCTTGGTATCGATCATTTGATCATCACGCCGTTTTCGCGTGATTTTAGCAATCAAACTGCCGAAGATTATATACGCGATGTACTGGTGAAAAAAATTGGCACTAAGAAAATTGTGATAGGATATGATCACCGCTTTGGTAAAGACCGGCAGGGAGGCCTGGAAGATTTGTTAAAACTTGGCCCCGTATATGGCTTTGATGTAGTAGAAATTCCCGAGCAGGATATTGATGAAGTGGCCATAAGTTCAACCCGCATCCGTGCGGCTTTGCTTAATGACAAAATTGATTTAGCAAACGCTTTTCTTGGCTACCCGTTTTTTATAACCGGTAAGGTAGTGCGGGGCGACCAGATTGGAAGGCAGATAGGCTACCCTACAGCCAACATTGTGGTGGAGGAAAAGTACAAGCTTATACCGGCTGATGGTATTTTTGCGGTAACGGTAATAATTGCCGGCGAAAGCTATAAAGGCATGGCTTATATTGGCAGCCGCCCAACCGTAAATGGCCTCACCCGCAACATCGAAGTGAACATCTTTGACTTTGACCGGGAGATTTATAACCAAACCATCCAAATGAAATTTCACCATTATGTGCGCGGCGACGTAAAGTTTGCCGGCCTTGATGAACTGAAGGCGCAGTTGGCGCAGGACAAGGTGGATGTGCTGAAAAGCTTCACCTAAATCCTCTCCAAAGGAGAGGACTTAATGGAAACAGGTAAATAAGGCATTTAAAAAAATAAAGTCTCCCACTTTGGGCTACGGCGTGTACACATCTTTTAACAAAAGAAAATGTCATTTCGAACGAGGTACGAGGAGAAATCCTATACGTCATGCATCCAACCATGCAAATTTGCAAGCATGTCGTATAGGATTTCTCCTCACGCCAACGCTCAAAGCCCTCCCCGGTTCGTTCGAAATGACATTTTTTTATTATTAGTACGTTTCCAAAAGATGTGTACACACAGTAGCCCCTTTGGAGGAGATTATTCACCAGTAATTAGTTTTTTATTTGTGTTCATGAAGGCTACGCCATTTAGAGGGGTTTACGTACCTTTGCCTGTCAATATGACTTTAATTGTCGCTGTGGCGTAATTATTGAGTTTGTTGCATCATATAAAAATAATATGTTAGATTTTATAAGTAAGCTTTTTGGAAGCAAATCAGAGCGGGATGTAAAAAGTATTAAGCCTATAGTCGAAAAAATTAAGGCTGAATATGCAAAACTCGGTACCATCAGTAATGATGAGCTTAGAGCTAAAACAATAGGTTTTAAACAAACAATAGCCGAAGGCCTATCGGGCATCGACAGCGAGATACAAGCCATAAAAGATCGTACCGAAAACGAACTGGATATGGATGTAGCTGAAAAAGTTGAGTTATATACTCAGCTGGATAAGCTGGAGAAAGACCGTAATAAAGAGCTTGAGGATATATTGATCAATATATTGCCCGAGGCGTTTGCCGTGGTTAAAGAAACCGCCAGCCGCCTTGCCGCAAACAAATTTATAGAAGTAACCGCAACCGATTTTGACCGCGAACTGGCTGCACGTAAAAGCAACGTAACCATTAAAGGCGACAAAGCTTTTCACGCAAATACCTGGCTTGCTGCCGGTAACGAGGTTACCTGGAATATGGTTCATTACGATGTACAGCTTATAGGCGGTATAGTATTGCACCAGGGTAAAATATCTGAAATGGCTACGGGTGAGGGTAAAACGCTTGTGGCTACGCTGCCTGCATACCTTAACGCGCTTGCCGGGCAGGGTGTACACATTGTAACGGTGAATGACTACCTGGCACGCCGCGATAGCGAGTGGATGGGGCCATTGTATGAGTTTCATGGTTTATCGGTTGATTGTATTGATAAACATGAGCCAAACAGCGAGGAACGCCGCGCTGCTTACCTGGCCGACATTACTTTTGGCACAAATAACGAGTTTGGTTTCGACTACCTGCGTGACAATATGACACGTAGCCCGGAAGAATTGGTTCAGCGCAAATTGCATTACGCCATGGTGGATGAGGTGGATTCGGTTTTAATTGATGATGCCCGTACACCGTTAATTATATCAGGCCCTATCCCACGTGGCGACGAGCACGAGTTTTACGAGTTGAAACCGCGTATTGAGCGTTTGGTTAACGCCCAAAAAGCGTATGTAAATACGGTATTGAACGAAGCCAAAAAAGCCATTAACGATGGTGACACCGATCCGGAAAAAGGCGGATTGGCTTTATTGCGTGCTTTCAGGGGTTTGCCAAAAAGCAAAGCCTTAATTAAATTCCTGAGCGAAGGCGGTAATAGGAGCACACTGCAAAAGATAGAAAATTATTACATGCAGGATCAAAGCAAGAATATGCCTAAGGTAGATTCGGAGCTTTATTTTGTTATCGACGAAAAAAATAACCAGGTTGAACTGGCTGAAAAAGGTATTGAATTGATTACCTCATCGGGCGAAGATCCTCACTTTTTTGTAATGCCTGATGTAGGCACTGAGATTGCCGAGATTGAAAAATCGACCTTGAGCACTGAAGAAAAAATTGCCCGCAAGGATGAGCTAATGCGCGATTTCTCGATCAAATCTGAGCGGATCCACTCGGTTAACCAATTGTTGAAAGCATATACGTTATTTGAAAAGGATACCGAATATATTTTGGACGAAGGCAAAGTGAAAATTGTAGATGAGCAAACCGGCCGTGTATTGGATGGCCGCCGTTACTCTGATGGTTTACACCAGGCAATTGAAGCTAAAGAAAATGTTAAGGTTGAGGATGCTACCCAAACTTTTGCTACCGTAACCCTGCAAAACTATTTCAGAATGTACCACAAGCTTTGCGGTATGACGGGTACTGCCGTTACAGAAGCAGGCGAGTTTTGGGAAATATACAAGCTGGATGTGGTAGAAATACCAACAAATACCCCTGCAAGCCGCGAGGACAGGCAGGATTTGGTTTACCGTACCATTCGCGAAAAATATAATGCCGTAGCCGATGAAATTGTAAAATTAACGCAGGCGGGCAGACCGGTACTGGTAGGTACAACATCGGTAGAAATATCTGAATTGTTAAGCCGTATGCTTAAACTGCGCGGTATTAAACATAACGTACTGAATGCCAAAATGCACCAGAAAGAGGCCGATATTGTGGCGGAAGCAGGGCAGGCCGGTACAGTTACCATTGCTACCAATATGGCTGGCCGTGGTACGGATATTAAACTGGGGGCAGGTGTACAGGCAGCAGGCGGTTTGGCCATTGTAGGTACCGAGCGCCACGAGTCGCGCCGGGTTGACAGGCAGTTGCGTGGTCGTTCTGGTCGCCAGGGCGATCCGGGTTCTTCACAGTTCTTTGTATCATTGGAGGATAACCTGATGCGTTTATTCGGATCTGAAAGGATCTCGAACCTGATGGTACGTATGGGTATCGAAGAGGGCGAAGTTATCCAGCATTCCATGATCTCAAAATCAATTGAGCGTGCGCAGAAAAAGGTAGAAGAAAACAACTTTGGCATTCGTAAGCGTTTGCTGGAGTATGATGATGTGATGAACTCACAGCGTACCGTAGTTTACACCAAACGCCGTAACGCGCTGTTTGGCGAACGCCTGGATGTTGATTTGAGCAATACTATTTTTGATGTGGTTGAAGATATCACTACCGAATATAAAGAGGCTAACAACTACGACGGATTTAATTTAGAAATGATCCGCCTGTTCTCGGTTGATGTGGAGGTTGATGCCGATAAATTCGCAGTAAATTCAATTAACGCCCTGGTTGATCACGTTTTCCAAACGGTGATGGATTTTTACAAACGTAAAGGCGATGCCGTAGCAGCGCAGGCTTACCCGGTATTGAAAGATGTTTACGATACCCGCGGCCAGTATGTAGAAAATATTGTGGTTCCGTTTAGTGATGGCATCCATGGCATACAGGTTTCTGTTCCGTTGAAAAAAGCAGTGGATAACCACGGTCACGAGGTGTTTAAATCGTTCGAGAAAAACGTTACCCTATACCTGATAGATGATGCCTGGAAAGAGCATTTGCGCGAAATGGACGAGTTAAAACAATCTGTTCAAAACGCGGTTTATGAGCAAAAGGATCCGCTGTTGGTTTACAAATTTGAGGCTTTCAATTTGTTCCGTGGCATGTTGGCCAATGTGAATAAAGAGATTGTAAGCTTCCTGTTCCGCGGAGGTATCCCGGTTCAGCAGCAGGCCGAAGAGGTGAGGGAAGCCAAACCAGAACCAAAACTGGATCTGCGCAAGCTAAAAACCACCAAAGCCGAAATGGTAAGCGAAAGCAACGGTGTGCCGATGGACGATTTTCCGCAGGAAATTCAAAAAGCGACCCCTGTAAGGGTTGAGCAAAAGATAGGTAGAAATGACCCTTGCCCTTGCGGAAGCGGTAAAAAATATAAAAACTGCCACGGCGTAGGGCAAAATTAAGAAGCCCCGCCCGGCCTTTCAGCTGAAGTGGTAAAATCCGCTGATTCTGAAGGGTAAATGACATTCAAAATAAAAGACTGTCATGCTGAGGTACGAAGCATCTATTCGCGAACTTTGCAAGTTTACTGTGCATAACGTAGAATAGATTCTTCACTACGCTCAGAATGACAGTTTGTTGGACAACTACACACCATGAAAAAAGCAGTATTTGATCATAAAGCTAAATCCAGCCTCATCAAGTACTGCTTTTTTTTTATACTAATACTTGCATCAACCCAAACCTTTGCCCAAACCCGCGGTAAGGTTGAGGTAGTTAAAGATCCCCTGGTTGATACCCTGATTGCTAAGCGTTTTACGCTAAACAAAGAAACCGGTGTAGCGCCGGCGGTAACATCATCTTATGGCTACCGGGTACAATTCTTCAGCGGATCGAACCGGAAGGATGCCTATAATGCGCAGGCCCGTTTGCAACGCGATTATCCCGAACTGCGTACCTACATTCTATACAGCGAACCAAATTTTAAAGTACGGGCGGGCGATTTCAGGACTCGATTAGAGGCCGAAAAGCTGATACAGGAATTGCGGCCTTCGTTTTCAAGCCTGTTCATCATATCCGAAAAAATAAACCTGCCCAAAGCCGACACCGACAATGATTAAAGAAAAAATACAGGAACTATCCCAGAAAATATTTGATGATGTGGTAGCCAATCGCCGCCACCTGCATACCAACCCAGAACTATCGTTTCACGAGCAAAAAACATCTGCTTTTGTGGCTGGTAAACTGGAAGAACTGGGCTTAACCTACGAGAAAATGGCCGATACAGGCCTGGTAGCCCTTATTAAAGGTGATTTACCATCAAATAACGTAGTAGCCCTGCGGGCCGATATGGATGCTTTGCCTATTACCGAGGCTAATGATGTTCCTTACAAGTCGCAAAATGTTGGTGTAATGCATGCCTGCGGCCACGATGCGCATACCTCATCGTTACTGGGCACAGCCCGTATTTTAACAGAGTTGAAAAGCCAGTTTGGCGGTACGGTAAAGCTGATCTTTCAACCGGCGGAAGAGAAACTACCTGGCGGTGCCAGCTTGATGATTAAAGAAGGCGTACTGGAAAACCCAAAACCGCAGGCTGTTTTGGGGCAGCATGTAATGCCATTGATTGAGGCCGGCAAAGTAGGTTTCCGTGCGGGTAAATACATGGCATCAACCGATGAACTGTACGTTACTGTAAAAGGTAAAGGCGGGCACGGAGCCCAGCCACAACAAAATATCGACCCGGTAATTATCACCGCGCATATATTAACCGCTTTACAACAGGTAGTAAGCCGCTTTGCCGATCCTAAAAGCCCATCGGTATTGTCATTTGGTAAGGTAATTGCCAACGGCGCCACTAACGTGATCCCCAACGAGGTTTACCTGGAAGGTACTTTTCGCACCATGGACGAGAACTGGCGTGCCGAAGCCCACAAGCGCATGAAAAAAATGGCCGAAGGAATTGCCGAAAGCATGGGCGGCAGCTGCGAATTTAATATTATGCGTGGCTACCCTTTCCTGATTAACGAAGAAGTACTAACCCACGCCACCCGCGGCCACGCCGAAGATTACCTGGGCAAAGAAAACGTATTGGACCTGGATATCTGGATGGCGGCAGAAGATTTTGCCTACTACTCGCAGGCAGCCGATAGCTGTTTTTACCGCTTAGGTACCCGTAACGAAGCCCGCGGCATCACCTCATCAGTACATACCCCTACATTTGATGTGGAAGAAGATGCATTTAAAATAAGCACCGGATTGATGGCCTATTTGGCTATTAAGCAGTTAGGGAATTAACACCAGCTTTGTCATTGCGAGGAACGAAGCAATCTCGTAACTATGCCAGTTCGCTCCTGCATCGTTACGAGGTTGCTTCGTTCCTCGCAATGACATAGTCGGTTATATTGTGGCGGGCATCAACATGTAACAAACCCCTAAACCAAACCGTCAATAGTTAGTGATGAAGAAATTATTATTATTTGTAGCGTTTACTATTTCCGGCAGTTTTGCTTTTGCGCAGCAAATACAACGTTTTAATCCCGATACCATCCGCACCATTGTTATCGATTCTGCAGTAGATATCCGTTCGCATAAACTACGCGCGCAGGATTTTATTGACGCGGTGATGGCCGATACCAGTTTTTACAGGGCTTTTCAGCATATGAAAAAATATGCCTTTACTGCCGAAAACCGCATTTACACCTACGATAAAAAAAACAAGGTTGACGGCAAGGTTTACCGCAAGCTTAAGCACAGTAATATAGCTGGTCAGCATAAAATTGAATATATAACCAGGCAGGATAGCGGTACCGTTTATAAAAAAAACGGCAAATACAATTTGTACACCGTTGAAATGTTCGATTACATTTTCATGAACGCGTACAACTCCGATTTTGTGGAAGGCGATGGCTTACCAGGCGAAAAAGGTAAAAACGAGAGTTATAAAGCCAAGCTTAAAACGCTGGTGTTCACGCCAGGCCGCAGGGTTACCGGTATCCCGTTCATCGGCGATAAAACGGAGATATTCAGCAGGGATATGCAGCAGTTTTACTACTATGAATTTGCCCGGGGCAAATACCTTGATAGCATTCCTGTTTATCGTTTTAAAGTTAGGTGCAAACCCAGCACATCTGATGGCGACACCATGATTAAGGAAATGACCACCATTTTTGACGAGCGCACGTTCGAGATTCTCGGCCGTTACATCGACCTTAAATTCAGCAACCTGTTCGTCGATTTTAATGTGCAGATGAACATCGAACTCAATAACTTCAACGGGCAACTGCTACCCATTAAAATAACCTACCAGGGCAACTGGGATATCCCTTTCCACAAAGAGGAGCGCGCAAGCTTTTTGATAGTACATAAGGATTATAAAAGGGAGTAGGGGCTATTAAACTGATGTCATTGCTACGCTATGCTTATAATGACGTGTTTGTAAGTTCATGACTATGATATAAACTACCGTCATTGAGGTACGAAGCAATCCCCTACATGCCAAGTCTCACATAATTCAGATTGTTTCATACCTCAATGATGGTAGTTTAGGGCATTCGTTTAACCCAATTGCTCATAAAGATTTTTTTAAGGTTTTACCTGATGGATACTCGCGATGACATAATTAGCAATGTCATATATCCTTTTAATACCGGAGGATTTTTACGTGATATTTCTTTGTGGTTAATTTTTTTAACATTTATTTGTTTAGATAACCATCTGTTTTGTAAGTATTTCAATATAATGCCGCACAGTGTGTTATTTATACACGCCGCTTCGATAAAAAAATATATTTTTGATGGATAACTTTTTAAGTTAAACCAATTGAAGCGCTTGCGTATCCTTAAATTAATTTTGCTTTTTGCTGCTATCCTTGATTTTACACTGGTGCATGGCCAGTCGGCAACTTGTGCGGGCAGTTTGGGCGATCCGGTAATTACCGAAACCTTTGGATCAGGCCCAAATCCGGGGAGTGCGCTACCGGCAGGGATCACCAATATGTCGTTTTCCAGCTACTGTCCTAATGATGGCTCGTATACTATTGTAAATGCCACTAACATATATGGCGGCGCTACCGGTAATTGCCATCCGGAGGCCTGGCAAACTGTAACCCATGACCACACTGGTGATGCCAACGGTTATATGATGATGATTAATGCATCCTATACGCCCAGTATATTTTTTACAAAGACCACTCCCGCCGTGTTATGCGAAAATACCACGTACGAATTTTCGGCATATATACTGAACCTGATAAAGGCGGGCTCAATAGCCATCAGGCCAAATATTAAATTTACTATCGAAACTACCGCTGGCCTGGTGTTGGATTCATTAGTTACCGGTGATATTCTGGAATCAACCAGCGGCGACGACTGGATACGCAAGAGCTTCTTTTTTACAACCCCGCCAAATACCAGCCAGGTGGTTTTAAAAATGACCAACGAGGCCCCCGGCGGCAACGGCAACGATCTGTTGCTCGATGATATCAACTTCAGGGCATGCGGACCTATAGTGCAAACAGGTTTTTCTACTGTAGATGCTAACCAGCCGCAAAATCAATGTGTGGGCGAAAGCAAAACTTATACGCTTAAATCGAAGATTGGGGCCGGATACACTAATCCTAAAATGCAGTGGCAGGTAAACAAAAATGACGGGAATGGCTGGCTTGATATTGCCGGGCAAACAACAGATACTTATGCTTTTATTGTAGGTAACAATACACCTGGTGTATACCAATACAGGCTTGCCGCGGCCGGAGGCTCAAACATAAGCTCGCCTACATGCAGGGTGTTTTCGGAGCCGCTGAGTGTTACGATAAACGCTTATCCTGTTGTACCAGATGTGTTGCCCGTTCACGAATGCGAGGGCAAAACAGTAACGTTAAACGTATTTGGAGGAGCAACTGTTGATTGGACCGGCCCCGGCATTACCGCTGCTAACAAAAATCAAAACCCACTGATACTTACAAATGTAAAGCCTGCTGATGCAGGTACTTATAGCTTTATAGTTACATCGGCTGCCGGCTGCTCTACCTCAAAATCGACAACAATCACCGTTATCCCTAAGGCGGTTATTACCTTAAATGCTCCAACAGTTACCATTTGTAAAGGCGCATCTACTAATTTAAGTGCGAGTGCCCTGGGTGCCATCAGCTACAAATGGACGCCTGGCAAAGGTTTATCTGATAGTACTATTGCTAACCCCGTAGCTTCGCCTGCAGACACTACAATATACAAGGTGATAGTCACCAACACTATTGGCTGTACCGATACCGCTGCTTTAACTGTTAATGTACTGCCAACGCCGGTTGCCGTTACGCAAACTAAACAAAGTATGTTCCAGGACAGGCCAATTACCCTGGTAGCATCGGCACAGAGCGCAGACGTTTTCAATTGGACACCCACTACCGGCCTTAGCGATGCCAATGTGTTAAACCCCGTTGCCAACCCGGCCGATGATATCACTTATACCTTGCATGTAAAATCGAGCTATAATTGCGGCGAGGATACCAGCAGTGTTTTTGTAAAAGTTTATCATAAAGTGGTTGTGCCTAACGCATTTTCGCCCAATGCCGACGGGGTGAACGATAGCTGGGAAATTGAAGGCCTTTTTACCTACCCCGAAAGTGTAACAACGGTATTTAACCGTTACGGACAGCAGATATTTAAGAGCATTGGCTACGCTAAACCCTGGAAGGGCACCTACAACGGCGCCAAATTACCGCCCGGCACCTATTACTACATCATCGACCTTAAAACCGGCCAGCCTAAGCTAACGGGGTGGGTATTAATACTGTGATTTAACTGATTTTAGGTGATTTCGCTGTTTTGTTGCAATAACGCTGACTTTTTTTGATTCCGGGATTGATAATAAACAACCCAATTGGTGAGGCCACCACTAATCAGTGAAATCTAAAACAAGATGAATTTGTCTATCTGCTCGTTGGTAAACTTTATGGTATCGGCGTTAAGCAAATGTCCGGTTTCGTTAAACTCCTTATGGATGCCCGATATGTGGAGTTTTAGTGCCATTACATTCAGGTGTACATAGTGGCAAACACCGGTAAAATGATCAATACCCCTGATGTTGCCATATTTGCCGGATGATACGCCAACCAACGCTGCCTTCTTATCATAAAAGCTCGCCGGAAAGTCGCAGGCGTCAATGAAAACTTTTAGTACCCCCGGGTAGCTGCCATTGTACTCGGGTATCACAAATATAAACTTATCGGTTTGGGTAATAACTTTTTGAATGTTGGCAAATTCCGGGCTTCGCTTGCCGTAAAGGTCGGTTTCAATAAGGTTGGGCGGCAATTGCGCCAAAGATAGTACACCCGCTTCAACTCCTTTTTCCTGCAATTTTTGCTGATAATATTTGGCCATTTTTAAGGTAGAACTGCCGGGGCGGTTAGTTGATGCGATGATTGTTATCATTGGTAATTATTGAATTATTGATTTATTGAATTATCGAATTACAAGGTATTCAGTGTTTAAACTGCTGATATGGATGGTATTAAATATAAAAGAGATATAGCGTTGTCTTGCTCATTCATCAATCAATAATTCAATAAATCGATAATTCAATAATTGCTAATTATGTTTGTAAATTGACTAAACCTGTGGATTTCGTAATTGTTTAATTCCGTATCTTTATCACCGGATAAAAACTTTACGAAAGTAGAAATTTCTGACCCTACTTTACGTTTATATAAATCATTGTAACATCAAAATTTTTTATACTATAGAATGAGTAAAATTATTGCTTTAGCCAACCAGAAAGGTGGCGTAGGAAAAACTACATCATCTATAAATCTGGCTGCAAGTTTGGCTGTATTAGATTTTAAAACATTATTGGTTGATGCCGATCCGCAGGCAAACTCTACCTCGGGTATCGGTTTTGATCCACGCAACATAAAGAACAGTATTTACGAGTGCATCATTAACCAGGTTGATCCGCACGAGGCTATCCAGAAAACGGAAACCCCTAATCTTGACTTGCTGCCCGCCCATATTGACCTGGTAGGCGCCGAGATTGAAATGATTAACCTGAGTGGCCGCGAATACAAAATGAAACAGGTATTTGAAGCCGTGCGCGACGAATACGATTTTGTTATTATCGATTGTTCGCCTTCGTTAGGTTTAATCACCATCAACGCGTTAACCGCTGCCGATTCGGTAATTATACCGGTACAGTGCGAGTACTTTGCATTGGAAGGTTTAGGTAAATTGTTAAACACCATCAAAATTGTACAATCGCGCCTTAACCCGCAGCTGGAAATTGAAGGTATATTGTTAACCATGTACGATGTGCGCCTGCGCCTGAGTAACCAGGTGGTTGATGAGGTAAAAACGCATTTTGAGGATATGGTTTTTGATACCATTATACAGCGTAACACCCGTTTAAGCGAAGCACCAAGCTTTGGTGTATCTGTTATTATGCACGATGCTACCTGTAAAGGCGCCATTAATTATTTAAACCTGGCCCGCGAAATTATCCAGAAAAATGGCCTTGTAAAAGCCGAAGCAACAACGGTAACAGCAACAGTATAAGTAAATGAGTAGTGAAAGAAGAAATGCCCTGGGCAAAGGATTAAGTGCGCTGTTGAATGACTCGGTAAACGTACAACCATACCAAAACAAAAGCACCAAAAAGGAAGAGGCATCAACTTCGGCCGCCGAGGTGAGCAGCCTTGGCTCGGTTAATGAGATCAGACTGGATGAGATAGAAGTAAACCCTTTTCAGCCCCGTACTGATTTTGATGAGCTTGCTTTAAATGAACTGGCCGACTCCATTAAGCTGCAGGGCCTTATACAGCCTATAACCGTTAGGCGTATCAACGCCCATAAATACCAGCTGATATCCGGCGAACGCCGTTTTCGTGCATCAAAACTGGCCGGGCTAACCCAACTGCCTGCTTATGTGCGTACTGCCAACGACCAGCAAATGCTGGAAATGGCCCTCATTGAAAACATCCAGCGCGAAAACCTGAATGCTATTGAAGTAGCCCTGAGCTTTCAGCGGATGATTGAAGAATGTAACCTGAAACAAGAAGAGCTGGGCGACAGGGTAAGCAAAAACCGGTCGACGGTTACTAACTACCTTCGTTTATTAAAATTGCCGCCAAGCATCCAGGCATCTATCCGCGATGGTGCGCTTACTATGGGCCATGCCAAGGCTCTCATCACTATTGACGATCCGGCCAAACAATTATATCTGCATCAGCATATTATTCAGCAAGGCTTATCGGTTCGTAAGGTTGAAGAATTAGTTAGGGAAATGCAGAAGGCCCCCGTAAAAAAGGAAGGCAAGCAACCCGAGCCTGTTTCATATCAGCTACAAAAAATACAGGACGATTTAGCTTCAAAATTCAGTTCGCGGGTAACGCTTAAGTTAGGCGCCAAGGGCAACGGGGTTATCGAAATTCCTTTCTTGTCAGAGGATGACCTTGGCCGTATCCTCGAGATGCTGGATTGGTAGGTTATGAGAATCAAGAGTTAAGAGTCAGGAATCAAGATAGAAGATAGCCTGACTCCTATACAATGCTGATAGACATAATTAAAATACAAAAAATAAAAAGCCGGCTGCTGATAAATTCTTATCAGCGGCCGGCTTTTTTTATATAATAGTTAATGTGTATATAATAATTACTGGCTAAACCTGTTAATGATTTGTTTAATAAGGTGTTTTTGTAACGGCGGGATATAGCTTCTTAATCCGGCTATAAAAATTACCTTTGTAATCAAATAAAAGCGGGCCTCTTATCAAGTTTTAAAAGCCTGGGTTTATTTAAATTTTATCAGCTGCATGTATAAATATTTGTTAATTATTGGTTTTGTTATGCTATTTGCTTTTGCGGCCAACGCGCAGCAACAACATGCAGATACCACATCGGTAGCCAAAAAAGATACTTTTAAAAAGGCGTCGGGCACCGCGCCGGGCTCTTTTGCACCGCCTATAAAAAAAGAGAAGGAATACCACCCCGATAGTACCCACAGCCCGCACAAAGCGGTAATGCACTCGCTGATGATACCCGGCTGGGGGCAGTTGTATAATCACCGCTGGTGGAAAGTGCCTATCATTTATACAGGGATAGGCCTGTTGGCTTCGGCAGTAATATTTAACCAGCATTACTATAACGAGTTTAATATACTTGCCCATTATTATAAAAGCGGCGTGGCGCCGGTAAAAGGCGACGCCTATTACGATGAGTACATAGCCTACACCAATAATAAAGTGCCCGCCCAGAATATATATGATGCGCTTGACAGTTACCGACGCAACCGCGATTTAAGTATCCTGGGTATTTTAGGCGCATGGGGTATTCAAACCATTGATGCCTATATTGATGCCAAGTTTATCCACTCGTACACGGTTGATAACAACTTTGCTTTTAAGGTTAGCCCGGGAATGATTAACCAACCGGTTTATGCGCAAACTGCTTTTGGTAGCTATATTCCGGCTGTAAAAGTTACCTTTACGTTTTAGGAGCATGGGTGTAGTTGCTATCAATTAAGAAATTAGACTATTATTGTCTTTTATCTTAATTCTTGACGCTAACAGCCCGACTCTTGATTTTATCTCAATACATACATTCAAAATGAAAATAGCGTTACTGGGCTACGGAAAAATGGGCAAAATGATTGAAAAAATTGCCCTTAGCCGCAATCATGAAATTGTTTTAACCATCGATCAGGATAACCTGCATGAATTAACTGCCGAAAACCTGCAAAAGGCCGATGCTGTTATTGAATTTAGCATGCCCGCAACGGTTTTGGGCAATATTAAACATTGCTTTAACGCAGGCGTACCCATAGTAGTAGGCACCACCGGCTGGTATGATAAGCTTGATGAGGTAAAACAGCAGTGCGCGGAAAGTGACGCCTCGTTAATGTATGCCACCAACTTCAGTGTAGGAGTTAACATATTTTTCCATATTAACCGGATGCTGGCTAAAGTGATGAACAACTACCCATACTATGATGTACAGGTAGAAGAAATTCACCACATGCAAAAGCTGGATGCCCCGAGCGGCACCGCTATCACTATTGCCGAAGGTATAATCGATAATCTTGACTCCAAAAAAGATTGGCTGAATGTGCTGACAACCGACGACCGCGCAGACGATCAAAATCCGCTGCCAGATCAGTTGTTGATAGAATCATTGCGGATTGATAGCGTACCCGGCACCCACACCGTTATCTACGATTCGGAAGTGGACACCATCGAATTTAAGCATACCGCCCATAACCGCAGCGGCTTTGCCCTTGGCGCGGTTTTAGCTGCCGAATGGATACAGGCTAAAAAAGGCTTTTACACGGTTGATGCTATGTTCGATTTTAAAAGCTAATCCCGTTTTTGTCAATGGATATAGCGGGTTACGCAGGCGTTTATTTACTGTTGGCCCCTGTATTGTTATTGATGCAGGTTGGGCTTTGGAAGCTTTTTAAAAAAGCCGGCCGTCATGGCTGGGAATCCTTGATTCCAATATACGCTACCTATGTAATGCTTAAAATAAGCGGTAGGCCCGCGTGGTTGCTACTATTGTTATTGATACCGGGTATTGGGGTTATTGTAGCTATTGGCATCACCATTGATTTTGTAAAAAGTTTTGGCAAAACAAAAATGCGCCAGATTGCCGGCGCGGTACTTTTGCCATTCATATTTTTGCCCAAATGGGGTTTTGATAAAAATACCCGGTACCTGGGCCAATCGGCCAGCGATGAATTTCGCGAAGAATATCACCATTTGTTACGTAAATCATCGGCTCGTGAATGGGCCGAAACTGTTTTTTTTGCGGTGCTTGCAGTAACGCTTATCCGTTTGCTGCTTATCGAAGCTTATACCATACCATCTTCATCTATGGAAAGCTCGCTTATGGTGGGCGATTACCTGTTTGTGAGTAAGCTTAGCTACGGTGCCAGGTTGCCTATGACACCAGTTTCGTTTCCGTTTACACATAATACCATGCCCGGCATGGGTATCAAATCATATTGGGAGGGCATCAAGCTGCCCTACTTCCGGTTGCCGGGTCTTGGCGATATTAAAAGGGGCGATGTGGTGGTTTTTAACTTCCCGATGGAGGCCGATTCGCCATGGTACCGCCCGGTTGATAAACGCGAGCACTTCATTAAACGCTGCGAGGCAATACCCGGCGATAATGTGCGGCTAATAAGTGGCCAGGTGTATATTAACGGCCGGCCTGTACCGCCGCCGCCCAATGCCGAAATGGAATATGCCGTGAATACCGACAGTAACACATTTAACTTTAATCCCGAACTGATATATAAACTTCACATATCCAATATACAACCATTTACCCGTACCAACTATGTGATGAACATGACGCGCCTATCATCGCTGGCGTTAAAAAAAGTAGCGGGTGTTAAATACATCAGGCCTAACATCCAGTTTGGGGGCGTGTATGATCACGAAGTATTTCCGCACAGCCCAGTCCACCGGTGGAACGTAGATAACCTTGGCCCTTTCACCGTACCCAAACGTGGCCTCACCATAAAATTAGACACCCTTAACCTCCCCATTTACCGCCGCGCCATCGAAGTTTATGAAAACAACAAGCTACAGTTAAACGGCAGCAGTATTAGTATTAACGGCCGCCAAACCAATACCTACACTTTTAAAATGGATTACTACTGGATGATGGGCGATAACCGCCACAACTCTATCGATTCCCGTTTCTGGGGTTTTGTGCCCGAAGACCATATTGTAGGCAAAGCCATCTTTGTGTGGATGAGCTGGGATACCAATGCACCCTTTGCCGATAAAATACGCTGGGATAGGGTGATGCGGATAATCAGGTAGAGATTGTAGATGTACAGATTTCAAATTACAATTATCGCCGGTAACATAAGGCGCCCCGGTTTGTGTGTTTATATAATAACCGCCCGGGCGTTTAATAGCTGCCTGGTAATTGTCAAAGGGTATAATAACCACTTTAGTTTGTGCGGCCTCGGTACCATTGGCAAACACGCTTACCGGGGAATCCTGCAATAGGGTCGTTATTGTTTGCGGCAAGGCTTGCATTAACACTAGCTAATTTGGAAGTGCTGAAGCCAAAACCCATTGGCGATTAACCCCCCCCCCGGCAACTGCATTTGCCCTTTGAATTATTCAAATCACAAAGCATCCGCCCGGAAGCCTTGACCCAAAGAATGTGGCGCAGGGCTTTTAGTAGCAAAAGGCCTGTGGTCTCTTTACAACATTGATTAAAAATTAAAGGAAACAGTAAGATTCGATATCGGACGACAGGTGTTGGATGTTCAATCGTTGGTAATTTCTTGACTTAATAACAGTACGGATGTGGCGGTTTAGGACTTATTTTCCAGTGTTAGGGATAATGGTCTGGATTTTTTGCTTGCTTGCAAGTCATAAGTTCCGGCTGTCATCTACTGCTGTATTTAATGCAAATTGTTGGTATACAAAAAATTAACGGAAAAGTATAAATACCTCATTATTGTATTTAAAAGGTATTAGATATTAAAATTTACTACTGTTTTTATCGTGATTTATTAAAGTTACCAATTGATATTATGATATATACAATAGCGTAAATGAGACACCAGGCTATCATGTAAAATACTTCGATTTGAAATTATTTTAATTTTACATTAATTAAAAATGGAAAAATTTCGCAGATACTTATCAATACCATCATGCCCCAACCCTAAATAGCCAACTCCATTATAAATCTTCATGAATTTTTTTGTATAATGTTTTATGTTTATTAAAAAGTAATTTTAATAAATTAATTTCAAATCGGATATAATTTTGAAAAAATTACCATTATAAACTTAAATATTCGCTATTGTGAATTAATTTTTTGATAGTTCGAATTATTTTTATTTAGATATATCTATTAATTCTGAAAATTAGTATTTTCCAATTTGGGCTCAGGAAAACAAATTGAAAAAAAAAATACTATGTTTTTCTTGAAAATATTTTTTTTTATTGAAAACGATTATATATCTTGTGACGTTCAATTTTTAATTAACACTTAAACTTATTTTCCTTATGAACCTAATACTTGTCACTTACAAGGATTTTAATTCACTTAAAACGTACTATTTGTTTATAATCTTTTGTATATGCGTAGTTGCTTTAACTGCTGTATTTAATTTTATATTAATGTCAGATACGGTAATATATAACTATTATTCACAGCAGCTTGGCGCAGATAGGATAGAGGAGTTTATTAACCTTCAAAAAAAATATCAGTATTTAGGGTATATCATATTGCCAATTTGTTACTCAATTAAATTCTTTTTAATCAGCATGTGTTTAATGGTTGGAGCTATTTTTAGCAACTTCAAAATAAGCTTTTCAAAGATTTTTAAAATCGTCATTATCAGCGAAACCATCTTTCTTATCCCTCTCATTATTAAAATAATTTGGTTCTCTTTTTTTAAAACACGTTACACCTTATTAGACCTCCAGCTTTTTTCGCCGTTTTCATTACTAAGCCTGGTTGATATTGCTAACGTTAAGAAATGGTTCTATTATCCGCTTTCAACAACCAATATTTTTGAAATCATTTACTGTTTTAGCCTGAGTTATTGCTTAAGCAATCAATTGGGCTTGCCAATTAAAAAAACAGGGGTTACAGTTATATCGTCATACGGAGCAGGTTTGCTTGTATGGACCATTTTTATAATGTTTTTGAGCATTAACCTGAGTTAATACTCAATGAAAATACTTATGAAGTAAACTTCATAACAGCGGAAACCGAAAAGCTGATAGAGTAGGTACAATTACAACTTAATTTTTTTATGAAATCTTTGGAACTTGAGAAGATGGCGTTAATCAATGGTGGCTCGAAAGACGGGCTTGCCACAGGTGCCGGAGTTGCATGTGGTCTTGCAATTTCAGGTGGTGTATTTGGTGGTTTTGGCATTTTTGTAACCGGTGCCATATTTGGGCCAACCTGTATTGGATTGGCTATTGGAGCTGCTGTTAGTAACTAATTATTTAACCTTAAAAAACAAAAAAAATGAGAAATCTAGAACTTATCGAACTCGAAGAAATTCAGGGTGGGTCTGCAGCGGCAGGTTTTTGTGCAGGCTTAGCGGCTGGTGTTTCAGTAGCAGGCGTTGCAACATTATTAGGAGCAACTGTGGCAACAGGCGGCGTAGCTGCCTGGGTAGTTGCCGGGGCTGGCGTTGGATGCGCCGCTTATGGTATTTACTCGCTATTCTCTTAAATTTTTTGAGGGGTTGGAAGATGTTTTCCAATCCCTCTTAATTGCGCATACACGGATATGATTGAACTAAAAAATATATGCAAAGCGTTTAGCGAAAAAAAAGTGTTAGATGGCATTAATATTACGGTTAACCAGGGGGAATGTTTGTGCCTGATTGGGCCCAATGGTGCCGGGAAGAGCACCATTTTAAATGTAATACTTGGCATATTGACACCCGATTACGGGGAATTACAGATAATGGGAGAAACATACTATGATAAAAGTAATACTATAAAGGGGAAAATTGGGTGTATGCCCGAAAAATCGTTATTAATTGAGGACCTATCCGGATATGATTTTTTAATGCTGCACGGGCTGCTGTTGAGCATGAAAAGGATAGATTTAAAAAATAAGATAAATGATTTAATCGATCTGTTTTTTGACGATAAGAGCTTAATCAATAACACGATATCTACTTATTCAACAGGGAATAAAAAACGCCTTGAATTTTGTGCCGCATTATTAAACTCGCCCGGTATTCTTATTCTTGATGAGCCTTTTAATGGACTTGACCCGGTATTTGTTGATAAATTGATACGGGTTTTTAAATTAATGATGTTAAAGGGAAAAACCTTACTCATCTCAAGCCACGATCTCTCTTATATTAAAGAGTTAGCTACAGATGTAGCCCTTATTAGCCACGGTAAGATTATCATAAAGGAAAAAAAAGACAACTTTTACGCCCAGGGCGAAACCGTATTGGAGAATTTTTTTAAATACTTACCCAAAGAACACATAAGGCCTGATGAAGTACTACTCCCCAACTGGATTTAAATTACGTCAATTATTTTCTTTATTAAAATTTTTATCAATACTGCTATCCAAAAAAAAGGTAATTGTAAGCCATAAAAAAACCGACAGAGTGTTGGTGGGCCTAATAATTCTGCTGATAGTTTTTGATGGTTTTATATTCGGCAAGTTAAACGACTTGTTACTTGCAAAGCATGTTAAATTTAATTTAATATCGGCACTTTCACTGGCTACCGGGGTAATTATTATTGTAAAATACATTTTTCCAACATTCAGGACTATTCGTTTTGTTGATAATCCTTATTATAACTTAAACCCGGTTATAAAATATTCGGTGAGTCTTTTTCGCGACTTGTTCTCGTTTTTTTATATGGTGATATTGCTTTTTTTTATTTGCTTCGCCGCCTTTTCCAAATCTGTTGTCTTTACAGACGTTTTTGCTGTTTTACTGTTGTTATTCGTATATTTTCATATAAACCGTGCCATAAGATCTGTTTTCGAATCCAGGTTTAACATTAGTCATATTGTTTACCTTTTTTTGAGCATATTAACTGTTTGGCTATACTTTTTAAAATTTTCCAATTTTTATTTGTTAACGCTATTGGTGTTAATTTTTATCGTTTCCTATCATTCTTATGGGCAGATTGCTGTTCAGTCCAAGGCATTATCCATAAATATCAAATCAAGAAATACTAATACGTCAACCATAGTATTACGATATTTATTATCGGCTAATAAAATTCGGTCTAGCATAATTCTGTTGTACCTGGTAAAATTGGTTTATTTACTCGGTACGTCAACAGGCCTGTTGAAATTTATGGCTGGATACCAGTTTTTTTACCTTGTTTGTATTTTACCCATATTATTGTTTACCTATCTCTTTAACAACATATTCGCATTTGGTGTTGATTTATATCGTAACGTTTTTTTTAGCAGGAATATTCATAAAACTATAATCAGAACCTATGTATATCCATTAATAATGGTGTTGCTGCCGTTAGATTTATTGATTGATATACTAATATTCATTTTGCAGGCTGTTTGGGGCCGGTACTTTAAAATTATAGTTCCAATTGATTATCGCTTCTTTCTACTTTACTTCTCAGTTTGTTTAAGTTTAATAGCTATGTCGCTGGTGTTCTCTTTAAAATATCCCAAAACATTAGTCGACTCCATAAACAAACAAACCAATACAAATTTTATCAGCTCGCTTATAACGCTCATTGTTGGGATAATAGCAGCGGTAGCTTTATACTGTCAAAACACTGTTCTAATTTGTTCAGTTGCTTTGTTAAATGTTGCTGTCTGTATAGTTTTCGCTGGCTATTTTTTTAGGCAGGCAGCAGCTAATTTTAATAAACCTTTGATTTCAACCTAAAGTATAATCGAACCTCTTTTTAATAAATATGAAGAAAAAAATCATAGCGGTCTGTTTAGGCATTATTGCCATAGTTGTATCAGTATTACTGTATAGTATAATTATAAAAATGAGGTTTAACTCAAAAATGGAATCACAGTTGGGCGTTCCTCCTAACATGAAATTTCGGCTGATGCAGGATAGTACCAAATATTTTCTTTCAAAAGATATCCCCAAAAAACGTCCATGCATTATTATTTACTACAATACCATGTGTGGCTCCTGTCAGTATGAAGCCGGGGAGTTGGTAAAACATCAAAGTGCATTTAGTAATACTTCAATAATAATGGTTTCCAATGAGCCCTTCGCACAAATTGATAGCTATTTTAAAGGATTTAAACTTGGCAGCTTAAAAAATTTAACCATGCTAAAATCTGATGACGATGAGTTTTACAAGGCTTTTGGCTCCCGCAGAACCCCTGGTATCTTCATTTATAATAAAGATTTAAAGCTTGTTAAAAACTATTCAGGTGAAACAAAAATTTCTGCGCTTACCCAATGGTTAAATTAAGAGCAGATGCAATTAAAGCAACAATATTTCAGATAAATTAACAATTATTTGTTTGCAAAATAATTATGCAGGTATGAATAAAAAGATTAGAAAATCATTCACTAAACAGCATGATCAATCTGATTGCGCTGTCGCATGCTTACTTTCTGTAGTCAGATACTATAACGGCGATGATTCTTTTGAAAATATAAGACAAATAAGCGGAACCTCCGTTCAAGGTACTACCATGCTCGGCCTTTATAGGGCTTCGCAATCGCTTGGGTTTAATGCCGAGGCATTTGAGGTTGATGACATAGCCGAAATAAAAAAAAATGATGGTCCTTGTATATTGCATGTTTTGGTAGATGGCTATCTGGAGCATTACATAGTTTTATATCAATATGGACCGTCTGGATTTTTAATTGGCGACCCCGCAAAGGGCGTTTCTGAAATATCAGAGGCCGAACTTTTAAAAATTTGGCAAAAAAAATACATGCTGCGGCTGTCTTGTAACGAAGCCTTTAATGAAAGGAAAACTAAAAGAGGCAGTAAGTTGGCGTGGATTAGGGGATTGATTGATGATGATTTAACATTGTTGTTTGCTACTGCCTTTATGGGCTTAATAATCGCTGCACTGTCTCTTTGCATGCCCATACTTTCGCAAAAGCTGATAGATAATGTTTTACCCGAGCATAATACATTTAAATTATCGATTAGCTTGATTTTGGCAACTATCCTGTTAGTAACAAAAAGCGGGGTGAATTACCTCAGGTCGGTAATGTTGTTGAAGCAGGGTGTAGCATTTAACAACCGTATTACTAATAAATTTTACAGCCTGCTATTGTCATTGCCTAAGAATTTTTTCGCCAATAGGAAAACCGGCGATTTAATATCGCGGTTAAACGATACTTACAGGATTCAACAAACCATTAGTTTTTTGGCAGGTTCGGTTGTTATTGATTTACTTATTGTTATAGTTTCTGTTTTTTATGTTTTTAATTTTGGCGTCGTCATTGCGCTTTGCACTTTAGCAAGTATTCCTCTTTCTTTTGCGTTATCAAATATATATTCTGATAAAATATTAGCCGGACAAACAGATGTAATGAAGGCCTATGCCCGGAATGATAGTAACTATATTGATTCTATCCAAGGTATTGAAGTTATTAAAATGTCGGGACTTGAAAAAGGGTTTAGCCGGGTTACGCAGAACTTTTTTAAAATGTTTCAATCCGAGCTTTATAAACTTGGAATAACCAAAACCAGGTTAAATTGGTGGTCAGAAATTATTGGGATAGTTTTATTGATGACCATTTTGACCTGTAGTTCGCTATTGGTGATAAGTCATCAACTTAAAATAGGCGAGTTAATGGCTATACTAACAGTAACATCGGGCATTATATCGGCAGTTGTTCGCCTGGCCATGTCAAATATTCAAATTCAGGAAGCTAAAGTTGCCTTCAATAGGATGTATGAATTTGTTTATTTAGAAGGAGAACAAAGTTTAAATCCGGATAGCGGCGCGGTTAAAGGGGGCAGCATTAATTCTATTGTTATAAAAGATATATCATTCAGATTTATTGGGCGCCCAAAGTTGTTAGATAAAGTTTCTTTTGAGCTAAACAAAGGGCAAATTTTTGTTATCCTTGGAAAAACAGGTAGCGGCAAAAGTACTATCTTTCAAATTTTGCAAAAATTTGCCTTTATCGAGTCCGGGCAAATTACCATAGATGGTCATGATTTGAATGCTTATGATAATGCCAGCTGGCGATCAAATGTTGCGGTAGTGCCCCAGGATATTAAGTTTTTTAACTGCAATCTGCTTCAAAATATAGCCTTGAATTTTGATATCCAGGAACCAGGCCCAGACCTTACCTATTTGCAGGAGGAAATGGTTAAAGTTTATAAATTTTGCGTAGAGTACGGCTTTGATAAGTATTTTAGTTTATTTCCGCAAGGATACGGCACTTTATTGGGTGAAGACGGCGTCAGTTTGTCAGGGGGGCAAAGGCAGTTGGTCGCCTTTGCCAGAGCGCTTTATCGCCAACCCCAATTGCTTTTACTTGACGAGGCTACGGCATCAATGGATAGCGAAACCGAAAGCTTTATTATCAAATTGCTGGATAACTTAAAGCAAAAAATGCTAATAGCTATGATTACACACAATATCGGCTTAGCAGAAAGTCTTGGCCCTATATATAATATCGATCAAAAAAAATATTTAATTAAGGCTGATGTTGTTATCTGAGGGTTAAATTTGGTTGTTTTTTTATATTTTAGAGAAATGTTTGTTAATAATTAAATGCTATGAAAATTTGGGGAATGTTAGGAGTTATAGGAGCTGGGTTAATATTGATTGTTGCGGTTTTATACCTGGTTCCAAACCTGAGGATGGAATATCCCGGATTGTACAAATACTCATGGAAAGTACTTATAATTTGGGGGATAATATTTGCAGGATATTATCTGATGTTTTTACTGAAAAACAAGTATAATGTTGTTGATAAATAGGGCGCAGCACTTGAAGATGAGCAAGTTTAATGCCCCAATAGCAACCACTTATAAAAGAATCCATTTTTAGAGAAAAGCTGAACGCTTAACTTAAGATAATGCAGATGTGCTATCAGAAACTGGTAGCCCTCGGGCATTTCAATTTTTACCCGGCTGTTTCCGCCGAACACCTTGAGTTTTTAACCAAATTGGCATTATTTGTTGCAAAGCAGTCCGTGATGATTACTATTAGTTTTGTTTTGGCTTTTTCGGAAAGCGAAATACATAGTAAAGTAGAATACTGACCATAACTAAATTTATCTGTTCCTTATTTCGATTTCGGGGTATTTCTTATTTGGCTTTTGATATATGTGATGCAATTAGTTATTCGCTCTGCAGGTAAATTTTACTGACCCCATTAGCGGATACCGTTCGCTTAAATAATCAACCCGCCGCATAATTCTGTAGCTAAGGCAGCCACCCTGATAATGTGGTGCATACTCGATATCATGCACCAGGATTGATGGAAAAATGCAATTTTGTGCCTTTCAGACTTCCCAGCAAAAGACTTTTGTCCTTAATCTTCATATTGCCTTTTTGAAATTGCATATTTGCATCGCAAAGCGGGTAACATATCGCTTACAAGACAGTCATAGAGAAACAATTAATAATATATTCATCAAAAAATAAACAAATTTGTAAATCAGAGGAATGCATCTGACACAATCATCTGCACATCTGAAATCTGCATATTTGCACATCCGATTAAAAATGAACTGGAAATTCTGGAAAAAAGATAAAACCACGCCGAAAAAGAAAAAAGGGGCCGTGCGCGAATGGGCCGATGCCATTTTGTTTGCAGTGATAGCCGCTACCCTTATCCGTACACTTTTTATTGAAGCCTATGTTATCCCCAGCGGATCGATGGAGGGCTCGCTGCTTGTTGGCGATTATTTGTTTGTAAGTAAGGTTAACTATGGCGCACGGATGCCTATAACGCCATTGGCTGTGCCGTTTACTGCGCACACCATACCGTTTACCGAAACCAAATCGTACCTGGATGTGCAATTGCCTTATTATCGCCTGCCAGGTTTAAGCGACATAAAAAAGGGCGATATTGTGGTGTTTAACCTGCCCACGGAAGCAGATTCGCCATTGTACCGGCCGGTTGACCGCCGCGAGAATATCATTAAACGATGCCAGGGTACCCCGGGCGATACACTGAGTTTGGTTAACGCGTTGGTGTATGTTAACAGTAAACCCAGGCCGCCTGTTGAAGCTGGTAAAATGGCCTATGTTATAAAAACAGATGGCAGCGGAATAAACCCTGATGTAGTTAACGAATTGCACCTGGAAAGTTTTGGCGCTGTTGACAACACTACTTTTACAGCCAATGCTACAGTTGAATCGGTGAGGCAGTTAAAAACTTATTCCAATGTAAAATCGGTGACGCCCAATATCGCTATTAAAGGCCTGGTCGACGACGCAAACCCGGTATATCCGCTATCGCATCCAGACTATCAGCTGGGCGCCATGCCACACTACAACTGGAACGTAGATAACTTTGGCCCTGTAATTATTCCCAAAAAAGGCTGGACAGTTAAGCTGGATAGCCTTACCTTCCCAATATATGGGCGGGCTATAGCTATTTACGAGCACAATACTGTAAAAGTTGTTGGCAGGGATGTTTTTATAAACGGAAAAAAAGCCGATACTTACACCTTTAAAATGAACTACTACTGGATGATGGGCGATAACCGCCATAACTCCACCGATTCGCGCTATTGGGGCTTTTTGCCCGAAGATCACGTAGTTGGCAAGGCCTTGTTTACCTGGATGAGTGTTGATAGTACGGCATCGTTTGCAAATAAAATAAGGTGGAGCAGGTTGTTCAGGGGTATAAAATAGCTGTTACTTAAAGAAAATATATAGTGAATATTATAATTGCGTTTTTGTTATTTGTGGTTCTGCCTTTTATTGGTTTATATAAATTATTTGAAAAAGCCGGCAGACCGGGGTGGGAGGGTGTAATACCCCTTTATAATATTTACATTATGATAAAGCTGAGTGGCAGGCCGTTATGGTGGCTGGCGCTCATGTTACTGCCGGGATTAAATATCCTGGTGTTTATTGGCCTGATGGTCGATTTTTTAAAGTCGTACGGTAAATTTTCATTAGGCGAACATATTGGTGGCGTTGCGCTTCCCTTTATATTTTTGCCAAAATGGGGTTTTGATAAAGATACTAAGTATGTTGGCCCATCGGCCAACCTGGAGTTCAGGGAAAAATATAAAAAAGCACTTAAGAAAACGGTTACACGCGAGTGGGCTGATGCCATCATTTTCGCGGTGATAGCTGCTACCCTGATCCGCACACTGTTTATCGAAGCTTACGTGATCCCGAGCGCATCTATGGAAAGCTCGCTGCTTATTGGCGATTACCTGTTTGTAAGTAAGGTAAACTACGGCGCACGATTACCCATGACACCTATAGCCTTTCCGTTTGCGCACCATACCATGCCCCTTATTAATACCAAGGCTTACTGGGATGGCATCGAGCTGCCTTATTACCGCCTGCCCGGTTTAAGCGACATTAAAAAAGGCGATGTAGTGGTATTTAATTACCCGATGGATGCCGATGCCCCTTTAAGCCGCCCGGTTGATAAACGCGAGAATTTTATAAAGCGCTGCCAGGGTACACCCGGCGATACGCTGAGCGTGGTGAACGCCCAGGTGTTTATTAACGGCAAAGCCAAAACAACTCCTGTAAATGGCGAAATTACTTATCGCGTACAATACGACGGGACGCCAATTAACCCCGACCTGATAAGCGACCTGCACCTGGCCGATATTGCCACAACCGATAGGGCTAATGAGTTTGTAACAAACACTACTGTAGCGTCGGCCAATGCTTTAAAAGGGTACGCGAATATAAAATCAGTTACCCCCGATTTGGCTAAGCCCGGTGCTTCTGACGGATACACTGTCTTCCCGTCGAAATACCCTAATTATAAAATTACCCCAAACTTCCCCCGTTTTACCTGGAACCAGGACAACTACGGGCCTATCATCGTGCCTAAAAAAGGCTGGACAGTGAAGCTGGATAGCCTGACATTCCCGGTATACGGCCGCGCTATCGAAATTTACGAAGGCAACAAAGTTGAAGTAGTTGGCAAGGATATCCTGATTAACGGTAAAAAAGCCGACAGCTACACCTTTAAAATGAACTACTACTTCATGATGGGCGATAACCGCCATAACTCTGAAGATTCACGTTTCTGGGGTTTTGTTCCCGAAGATCATATTGTGGGCAAGGCCCTGTTTATCTGGATGAGTATTGATGACCAGGCCGGCTTCCTGCACAAAATCAGGTGGAGCAGGTTGTTTAATGTTATTAGGTAGGTAATAAAGTCAAAATTCAAAAGTCAAAAAAAGGCAGGTAAGTAATGAGCTTTCTGCCTTTTTTTATAAAGGGTTAACTAAGCTGAATTAGATTTAAATATACGGCTTGCCTTTGGTCTTTCACCTTTTACCTTTCGCCTATAATTCGTCAAGTCCCCGCAAAAGTTCCAGGCCTGCTGCCCATTCTCCTAAGCCCGATGAGGCGTTAATATGGCCAGCATCACCTATGTTCACCAGCTTGCTGCCCCAGGCAGTAGCAAATAGTTGGGCGCGTTGGGGTGTTACATAAAAATCGTTGGTGCTCATTACCGTGGTACTTTTAAACGGCAGGTTTATGAGCGGCACGGGTGCAAAGCCGGTTGTTCCGGTTGGGTAGCTTTCGGCTTCGGTATCGCTTGGGGCAACCAGCAGGGCGGCTTTAATGGCTACGTTATATTCCTTTGCCCAGTAGGCAATGGTGGCGCAGGCCAGGCTATGGCCTACCAATATCAAATCTTTAGCGTCATATTTGTCTACATAAGTCTGCAGGGAAGTTATCCAGTCGGTACAAACGGGTGTTTCCCAGTCTTGCTGTTCCACACGGGTAAAACCAAATTGCTTTTCCCAAAGTGATTGCCAATGCTGCGGCCCCGAATTACCCAGCCCCGGGATGATGAGGATAGTTGATTTAAACATGATTTTACAAGATTAACAGGCTTTTTTGGAAGCTTAACGCCACCTTCCAACTCCCCCTTCAGGGGGACGGGGGGCTTCAGCCGCTTTTTTAATTTCCCGGTTGCGTTGTTCCAATAACCGGGTCATATAACGTTCCAAAAACAGGAAGTTAGCTATAATTCCTAAAAATCCCAAGGGGGCATCAAACATAAAAATATCCTTCATCAGGGTTTGGTTATTGATGGGATAAAAATAATGTTCGTGACGGAAGGCTTTAAATACGCCCTCAACCATTTCGTCGGTGAAGTAATTGGGATATTCCATTTCGGTAACCCCGGAGGTTAAGGTTTGCCATATGCCGAAATGCTTTGCCCTCCAGGTAACGGTTTCGCCCAGCTCAATCAGTCCGCTGGTTCGGCCGGCCACAGCAGTCTCGCCGCTTTGCTGCATCGAATCTACATGCATATCAATGCTCCTGGCCAGGTCGAAACACCGGGCAACGGGGGCATTAATGTGGGTGGCTAATTCGATAATGGGCATGGTCAAGCCCCCTCTAAATCTCCCCCGGCAGGGGAGACTTTTATTTTAAAAGCCCTCCCTGCCGGGGAGGGTTGGGAGGGGCTGTTAAAATTCCGCATTCTTCGGGAATCTTGGGAAAGGGATCACGTCACGGATGTTGCCCATGCCGGTAACAAACAGCACCAGGCGCTCAAAGCCTAAACCAAAACCAGCGTGCGGGCACGAGCCAAAGCGGCGCGTATCCAGGTACCACCAAAGCTCATCTTTAGGGATGCCCATTTCGTCCATGCGTTTTTCTAACAGATCCAAACGCTCTTCACGTTGCGAACCGCCTACAATTTCGCCTATGCCCGGGAAAAGGATATCCATAGCGGCTACCGTTTTGCCATCGTCATTTTGGCGCATGTAAAACGATTTGATCTCTTTAGGGTAATCGGTCAGGATCACCGGCTTTTTAAAGTGTTTCTCAACCAGGTAGCGTTCATGCTCACTTTGCAGGTCGGTACCCCAACCTTCCACAATATATTGGAATTTCTTCTTTTTATTTGGTGTCGATTCTTTTAATATTTCGATAGCCTCGGTGTAAGTAAGGCGTTCAAAATCGTTATCTAAACAAAAGTTCAGCTTCTCTAACAAAGTCATGTCAGAGCGCTCGTTTTGCGGTTTTTGTTTTTCTTCTTCCTGCAGCCGCTGAGATAAAAACTCAATATCATCCGGGTTTTTATCCAGGGCAAATTTGATCACGTATTTCAGCATGTCCTCGGCAAGGTCCATGTTATCATGCAGGTCGTTAAAGGCCACTTCCGGCTCAATCATCCAAAACTCGGCCAGGTGGCGGGTAGTGTTTGAGTTTTCGGCACGGAATGTTGGTCCGAAGGTATAAATATCGCTCAGGGCCATTGCGCCCAGTTCGCCTTCCAGCTGGCCGGATACGGTAAGGTTTGTTGATTTGCCAAAAAAGTCTTGTTTGTAATCTACCTCGCCGGTATCGGTTTTGGGCACATTGTTCAGGTCGAAATTAGTTACGTGGAAAGCTTCGCCCGCGCCTTCGGCATCCGATTGTGTGATAACCGGGGTATGCAGGTAAATAAAACCACGCTCCTGGAAAAACTGGTGCACCGCGAATGCCAGGCTGTTACGCAGGCGGAATATAGACCCAAAAGTGCTGGTACGGAAACGCAGGTGAGCGTTTTCCCTCAAAAATTCAAGGCTGTGTTTTTTGGGTTGGATAGGATATTTTTCAGGATCGCTGTCGCCTAAAATTTCAATATCCTGCGCTATAACTTCAACCGTTTGGCCTTTGCCTAACGACGCTATGAGTTTGCCCGATACGCTTAGTGCCGCGCCAACTGTAATACGTTTTAGCAAAGCGGCATCGGTGTTTTCAAAATCAACAACAATCTGGATGTTATTATTAGTTGAGCCATCATTCAAAGCAATAAAACGATTTGACCGGAAGGCACGAACCCACCCTTTAACTGTTACATCAATATCCGTTTGCTGGCTTTGCAGCAATGCTTTGATCTTTGTGCGCTGACTCATAATGTGTAATTATGTATAAAATTGTGTATTTTTTTGAGCCGCAAAAATACAATTAATTATGTAATGTAACTTTGAATTTGCCATCTAAAAAACTTACACTATCGGCCCCGGCGCCCGGCTGACTATCATATGTTTTGATGAATTTCAGGTCGAAAAAACCTTGTATAATCATATCTGCCTGGTTAACCGATATAACGCTTACCGAGTTTAAATGGGTAGGGCTAAGGGCATACTTTTTGGTAATAGCGCCGTTTTTTTTGAGCAAGTAATACCCCTGGTGGTTTTTAAGCGGATAATAGCCAACACCGCCTATGCTTAGTTTAATTGAAAAAGTTTCTTCTTCGCCGCCCTGGGTTTGGGTTCCGGCTATGGTTGTTGTATCGCCCAGTATATTGGAGGCAGCGGGTTGTATCTCCCATTTGACACCGTTTTTATCAGCAATAATAAAATCGGGCGTTACCGGTACTACGCAGCAAGATTTTTTGGCGCAGGAGCTCAAAAGCAATAAGGCAGCGCAAAAAAATGAAAGCAGGCATTTTTTCATAACAGTGAAACAGCAACAACGGTTGATGATAAAGGTTGTACTAAAGGTATACAAATTAAAGGATATGCATTAGCGTATTTAATTTGGGCGCAAAGTTGCCCTATGATATATTCGATGGTTAAAGCACCCGGATGATGAGCTATTTGCTTAAGTTTGCCGCTCAATTAAAACGTTATCATGAACCCTAAAGTGAGCCTGGTTATTGGTATTTTATGTATCTCGTTTTCGCCAATATTTGTGAAGCTTGCCGGGGTATCGCCAATTGGTTGCGCCTTTTACAGGGTGTTTTTTGCCTGGCTTTGTTTGCTGCCCTATTGCATCATTAAAAGCAAACTCCGGGTTAAAAAAAAGCAATTGGTAATTGCCATCATAGCGGGCGTAATTTTTGCCGCCGATGTAGCCGTTTGGAATTTATCATTGTTAAAAATAAGCGCCACCGTATCAACGCTAATTGCCAACCTGGCACCGGTTTGGGTTGGGTTGTTCAGTTTCCTGCTATTCAAAAAAAGTTCGGGCAAGTTATTTTGGATAGGTACCGTTGTGGCCATAACAGGCATGGTGGTGCTGGTGGGTTATCAGCATATTTTACACCTGGAGCTTAACGCGGGTATTTTGCTTGCCGTACTGGCCAGCCTGTTTTACGCTACGTACATCATGACATCAAAAAACATCATGGGCGGCATTGATGTATTTACCTTTATGTTTTACAGCATGATGGGGGCAAGCGTGTTCCTGCTGGTTGTTAATGATTTTATGGGCACAAGCATTTTGCATTTCCCGGTAAAAGTTTGGCTGTGCTTTTTGGGTATGGGGGTAATTTGCCAGCTTGTTGGCTGGCTTACCATCAATTATTCTTTACGCTACCTCGAATCGACCAAGGTATCTATCGCCTTGCTGAGTCAAACTGTTTTTGCCGCCATATTGGCCGCTATTTTATTGAACGAAAAGCTGGAACTGAACGAGATTATCGGTAGCGTAATTGTGCTGGCCGGCATTGCGGTAACATTTTTAAAGCGCAGGCAAGTAAGCATGGCTTAGGTTAAGGATATAATTTATTATCTTCAACTAATGAATTTTTTTCCCTTCGAAAACCTTGTCATTTTAACGCCGCATCAGCCGGCCGAGGTTGAAGCGATTTTGCAGAAAGCTGTAATGCCCTCCCGCTTTAATTATGAAAACTGGGTGTTTTACAACAAAAAGGAGCCATTATTTATTGGTGACGTATTTAACCTTCAATTCAGGTTTAAGCCGCCACATAGCCCCCGCGCGGCCATGGTGCCCATAGCCAAAGGCGGCATTACGCCGCATTTGCAGGGAAGTAAAATAACTTTGAAGATTTTTCCGTCAATGATCATCTTCATGATGATTGGCATGCTTTTTTGCTGGGAAGTGGCTTTTATATTTATTTCAAGGACAATTAAAGATAATTTTAGTTATTGGTTGCCTTTTGTGGCCCCAATTTTGGCTTACCTGCTGCTTGTCGTTTTCTATAAATATGAAGCAAGCGGTGTTAAATCATCGCTGCTTAAATTGTTAGATGGTAAGTTTGCTTAGCGTTGTCGTTTGAATTTTAAACCCCTCGCCATCAAATAAAAGTGTAATTTAACGTTTGCGGATTTAGGGCAACGCTCATCTTTGCCTACATTTGCATTTTAGCGCATGATCATAAAATCCACCATCGACCGTATTATGGAAGCCACCGACATTGTGGAGGTGATAGGGGAGTTTGTGCAGTTAAAAAAGCGCGGGGCCAATTACGTGGGCCTTTCGCCATTTGCCAATGAGCGTACACCATCGTTCACGGTATCGCCCGCTAAAGGCATTTTTAAAGATTTCTCTACGGGTAAAGGCGGCTCGGCAGTTACTTTTTTAATGGAGCTGGAAAAATTCAGCTATCCCGAAGCCTTAAAATGGCTGGCCAAAAAATACGGCATCGAGGTAGAGGAAACCGTTGAAGCACCCGAAAACCGGGAAGAAGACCTGCGCCGCGAAAGCCTGATGATTGTATCGGGCTATGCCGCCAAATTTTTTCACGAAAGTTTGCTTGAAACGGACGAAGGCAAAAGCATCGGCTTAAGCTATTTTAAAGAGCGTGGTTTCAGTAACGATATCATCAAAAAATTTGAGCTGGGCTACTCGCCCGATCAATGGGAAGCATTTACTGGTAGCGCCTTAAAGGAGGGTTATAAAGAACAATTTTTGGTAGATAGCGGCCTGTCTGTTAAACGGGATAACGGTACTTTGTATGATCGTTACCGTGGCCGGGTAATGTTCCCGATACATAATTTTACCGGCAGGGTTATAGCGTTTGGGGGCCGTACCTTAAAAAAAGATAAAAACGTACCCAAGTATGTAAACTCGCCCGAGAGCGAGATCTACCATAAATCAAATGTACTTTACGGCTTATACTTTGCCAAAAAAGCCATCCGCGAGGAAGATAACTGCTACCTGGTTGAAGGCTATGCCGATGTACTTTCGGTAGTGCAGGCCGGTATCGAAAACGTGGTGGCATCGTCCGGTACATCCTTAACCGTTGAGCAGATCAAGCTCATCAGCCGGTTTACCAAGAACATTACTATTTTATATGATGGCGATGCCGCGGGCATAAAAGCCGCCATCCGCGGGCTGGATATGATCCTGGAGGAAGGCCTTAATGTAAAAGTAGTTACCTTCCTTGATGGGCACGATCCCGACTCGTACGTACAGGCCAACGGCTCAAGCGCGTTTAAAAAATACATCGAGGAGAACAAAAAGGATTTTATCCTTTTTAAGGCCAATACACTGCTAAAAGATGCAGGGAACGACCCGATAAAAAAGGCGGGCGTTATCCGCGAGATTGTAGAAAGTATTGCCAAGATACCCGATTCTATCAAGGCATCGGTGTTCATTAAAGAGTGCAGCTATATTTTGCAGATTGATGAACGCGCGCTGCTATCCGAGCTTAACAAAATGCGGCAGGCCAAATCCAAAAAGGATGGTCAGCAGCAGCAAAATCACAACCGCTACCAGCCGGAGATGCCGCCCGATGAGCCTCATTTTTTTGACGAGGTTGACCTGGCGCCAAGCGCCCCCAAAAAAGAGTATTTCCAGGAGAAAGAGGTTATCCGCCTGTTGTTATTATACGGCAGTAAAATGATTGATTGGGATGGCATTGCCAATACCTATATTGGCCCTTTTATGATAGCCGAATTGGGTGATGTTACCTTTGAGCATGAAACCTGCAAGCTATTTGTTGAACTTTATCAAAAAGAGGTTGAAAACGGTATTCTGCCAGAGGATGCATATTTTATTCACCACGCAAATAAAGGCATTGTTGATATCAGTATTGATTTGCTGAGCTCCAAATATACCCTGAGCGAGAACTGGTACGATATGCACAAGATCATGATTCATGACGAGCAGCATAATATGAAGGCTACCATCCTGGGCGCTATTTTTCATCTTAAAAAACATAAGGTAGAGGGGATGCTGGATAACCTGCGGATTGAACTTAAAAATGCATCGTCGGAAGCTGACCAGGAAATATTGCTTAACCAGTATATGCGCATGAAAAAGGTTGAAAAAAGTATCTCCGACTTTTTAGGGTCAGTAATTATCAAATAATGGCCCAACACCTTGATCTTGGTCGCGCGGGCGAAGCTTTAGCCAAAACACACCTGGAAAATGCCGGTTATGAAATACTGGACGAGAACTGGACGTACGGCAAAGCCGAAATTGACCTGATTGCATATAAAGACAAGGTTATTATATTTACCGAAGTGAAAACGCGCACCGGCACCGGCTTTGGCATGCCCGAAGATTTTGTTGATGCACGCAAGCAAAAGCTACTGGCCGATGCCGCCGACGAATATATTTATTTGATGAACCACCAGGGCGAGGTGCGGTTTGATATCATCGCTATTTTGTTTGACAAGGATAAAAATTATATACTAAACCATATCGAAGACGCGTTTTGGCCGTCGGGTACATTATGAAAAAGATGAATAATAAATTAAAGATATTTTTTGCAGCCGGTTTACTGCTGGCTTTGGGCTGTAACAGCTGCAAACAAAAACCGGCGGATAACGGCGCCGATTATACCATCAGCCCGGAAGCCGGCACTACTTACAAAGCCGGTGATGTAGTGAAGGTAAAAGTGGGCCTGCCAGCCGATACCAAACCCGATTCGGTAGTGTACATGATGGAAGAAACCCGTTTAGGCGTTGCTAAAGACTCATCGGCCATCAGCGTGAAAACAGATAGTATTCCCCTGGGTATAAAACTGATTACTGCCAAAGTGTACCAGGGAGGTAAGAGCCAGGATGTAACTACCAATATTTTGCTGCTGGCTGGTAAAGCGCCCGAAGCTTACAGCTATAAAGTAGAGAAGACTTACCCCCATGATACCAGTTCATACACAGAAGGGTTAGAGTATTTGGATGGTATTATGTATGAAAGTACGGGTGATCCTGGTCATTCTACCATTCGTAAAAACAACCTGGAAACAGGCAAGGCAATTCAGCTTACCAAATTGGGCGACCAATATTTTGGCGAAGGGTTATCTGTAGTGGGCGATAAAGTGGTGCAGCTTACCTACCGCGAAAAAGTTGGTTTTGTGTATGATAAAAGCAATTTGAAGCTGCTAAAAACATTTACCAACAACGTGGGCGTTGAAGGATGGGGTATGTGTTTTGATGGAAAAAAACTTTACATGGATGATAGTACCAACAAAATTTGGTTTTTAGATAAGGATACCTACCGGCAAATTGGCTCTATTGAAGTTTGCGACGATAAAGCCAAGATAGATTCTGTAAACGAGCTGGAATATATTAGCGGTAAGTTGTATGCCAATGTTTACCAAAAGGATGAAATATTAGTAATTAATCCTAAAACAGGTGCGGTAGAGCAAAAAATTGACATGAAAAATTTATACCCCGAATCGGAACGCCCGGCAGGCCGCGATTGGGGGAACAACGTGCTTAACGGTATAGCCTATGATGCCGCCACCAAACGCATTTTTGTAACCGGCAAAAAATGGCCGAAAATGTACCAGGTAAAGTTTATGAAGCAATAGGGTTAAGTCGGAAGTACTAAGTCTAAAATTAAGAAAAACAGATCGTCATTGCGAGGTAGGAAGCAATCCCCGATATGATAAGTCCCACCTAGCTCGGGATTGCTTCGTTCCTCGCAATGACGGTAGTTTAGTAAATGGATTTAGTCATATTTCGTTGCACGAGATAACGATTTTTATGTTTAAACGAGCATTTTTGTAAGGTTATTCGCCCTTAGCATACTCAAAAGCCCTCACTCCCTCATACCCGCAATCCTTCCATACGAACAACATGCCCGCAAGCGGCTGCTGCTCCAGTTCATTGGCAGTAAGGCCTTTTTGAGCGGTGGTGATGTACAGGTCGTTTAGGTTGGGGCCGCCAAAAGTGCACGATGTTACATTGGCTACGGGTAGCGGTAAGGTAAATAATTTGGTTGCGGTATGCGGGTTCCAGCGGCTTACCTGCCAGCCGTTCCAGTGGGCAATCCACAGCATGCCGTCGGTGTCTATGGTCATGCCATCCGGGTAGCCATCTTTTTCATCAATAGTGATCACCGTTTTTTTGTTGGAGATTGTGCCGCTATGTACATCAAAATCATAGGCCACCACGTTCATGGTCGGTGTATCGATATAGTAAAACGTTTTGTGGTCGTGGCTCCATGCCATTCCGTTGGATATGGTGGTGCCATGTATTTTGGCTGCGATATCCTGTTTGCCGTTCAGCATATACAGTTTCCCCGCGTTTGGGGTTTCGTCAATAGCCATCGACCCAATCCAGAACCTGCCTGCCGGGTCGCATTTGCCATCATTAAAACGGTTCTGCGGCAAATGAGCTTCCGGGTGGACCAAAAACGCCGGTTCGCCACTTTCGCGGTCAATCATAGCCAGCCCGTTTTTTAAGGCGGCAAGTAATTGTCTGTCGCTGCAAGCCACTACCGCACCAACCATCTGGTTAACATCAATGGTTCTGAAATTCTTGTTTTCGGGCTTGTATTCATGGATATGGCCGCCCATAATATCAACCCAGTATAAAATGTTATCGCGCCAGTCCCAAACCGGCCCTTCGCCCAAAAAGCTGGCGTGGTTAACTGCTACTTCTACCATTGTATTATTTTATTTGATGCCATCAGGCAAAGTACTTACCGATGTCCAGCCGCCATCCACAATCAAGCTTTGGCCGGTAATGTGTTTGGCCTCGTCAGATACTAAAAAGAGCGCCGTATGGGCAATATCGGTAACATAAGCCGGCCGGCCCATGGGGGTAATGTTCGACCATACCCGTTCATAGTCCGCTTCTTCCATAGTACGTTCGGTTAAAGTAGCGCCGGGCGCAACGGTATTTACATTGATGCGGTACTGCGAAAGTTCGATCACCAGGTTTTTGGCCAGCATCTCCAATGCGGCTTTGGTCATGGCATAGGCGGCAAGGCTTTTGAGTGCCTGGTGCCCTACTACTGAGGATGTAAAAAGTATTGCCCCGCCATTTGCCTGGTCTTTCATTTGTTTAGCCGCCGCCTGCGCCAGGAAGAACGAGCCGCCAAGGTTTACATCCAGTACTTTGGAGAAGGCTTCTTTAGTATAAGCAAAAAAATCGCCATATAAAGTAATGCCGGCATTAGCTATCACAATATCCAGCCGGCCGTATAGTTCTACAGCGGTATCAACCATGCTATTGATGAAACCAACATCGCTTGAATCGCCCGGCATGGCTAAACAACTATCCGGACGGTTTTGGTTAATCAGGCCTTCCGCTTTTTTTGCTAAACCGATATCTATATCATTTAGTATTACAGTAGTGCCTTTTTGGGCCAGCATGCGGCAAATTTCAAACCCTATGCCCTGACCTGCACCGGTAACTATGGCAACTTTATTTTTAAAACTCATTATATCAGCTTAATGTGAATCTCGTAAAACCTTGCTGCCCGAACCACCCACCAGGAAATCCATATCGGCCCCCATGTGCGCCTGCTGCACATGGTCAATATACAGTTTCACATATCCTCGGTTGGTAACCGGTTCGGGCGGGGTGTATTGCCGCTTTCGTTCGGCAAACTCTTCGGTACTGATAGCTACATTTAACGTGCGGTTGGGCACATCAAGCGTTATAAGGTCGCCGGTTTGGATGAGGGCAAAATTGCCGCCTGCCGCAGCCTCTGGTGATACGTGCAATACTACGGTGCCAAAGCCCGTCCCGCTCATGCGTCCGTCGGATATGCGCACCATATCAGTAATTCCTTTTTCCAATAGCTTTTTGGGGATGCCCATATTACCTACCTCGGGCATACCAGGGTAGCCTTTGGGTCCTACATTTTTTAATACCAAAACGCTGTTTTCATCAACCTCCAGTTCGTCGGTATCAATACGGGCTTTAAAATCTTCAATGTTTTCAAATACTACGGCTTTGCCGGTATGCTGCATTAAATGCGCGCTGGCGGCCGATGGCTTTATCACCGCGCCCTGCTCGCACAGGTTACCTCCTAAAATAGCCAGGCCGGTAGCTGTATTAAAAGGCGCATCAACCGTGGTAATTACATTGCTGTTATAACCCACGGCATTGCTATAGTTATCGCCAATGGTTTTACCGTTTACCGTTATAGCGTCCCGGTGAAGTATGCCATCCAGCGCCTTTAAAACAACAGGCAGTCCGCCGGCATAAAACAGGTCTTCCATAAAGTATTGGCCCGATGGCTGTAGGTTGGCTATCAGCGGGATGTTTTTAGATAAGGGATCAAAATCCTTCAATTCAAGCGGAACGCCAATGCGGCCGGCAATAGCCAGCAAATGGATCACAAAATTGGTCGATCCGCCTATGGCGGCATTGGTCATGATGGCGTTTTCAAAAGCCTGGCGGGTAAGTATGTCAGATAATTTCAGATCTTCCTTAACCATCCTGACAATGCGTAAACCCGAGAGTTGGGCCAACACCTTTCGCCTGGAATCGGCAGCAGGGATGGCCGCGTTGCCCGGCAGCGAAAGGCCCAGTGACTCAACCATACAAGCCATGGATGAAGCCGTACCCATCACCGCACAATGCCCCTGGCTGCGGCACATGGCTGCCTCGATGGTGAGCAATTCCTCTTCCATGATCTTGCCCGAGCGTACATCATCATGATAACGCCAAACATCGCTGGTGCCAATCTGCCTGCCCCGGTGATTGCCGGTAAGCATAGGCCCGCCACTTACCACGATGGTAGGGATATTTACACTACAGGCGCCCATTACCAATGATGGTGTTGTTTTATCGCAGCCGCAAAGTAACACTACACCATCCAGCGGGTTGGCCCGTATAGATTCTTCTACATCCATACTGGCCAGGTTGCGGTACAGCATGGCAGTGGGCTTCATTAAAGTTTCGCCAAGCGACATTACCGGGAACTCTACCGGGAAACCTCCGGCCTCTAAAATGCCCCGTTTTACCGATTCGGCAAGTTCGCGAAAATGAGCGTTGCAGGGGGTAAGCTCGCTCCATGTATTGCAGATGCCTATTACCGGTTTGCCCTGAAACTCATAGTCGGGGATGCCCTGGTTTTTCATCCAGGCACGATAAATAAAGCCATCCTTGCCTTTGCGGCCAAACCATGCCCTGCTTCGTAGTTCTTGTTCGTCCATTGGTAAATATTGTTTTTCGCCTGAAGGCGTTTATAATTGGTGCTGAAACAAATATAATCGCAATATTTAATTATTGGGGGCGAAATGCATGTTGTTTCTCTTTTGGTAGAGACGCATAATTGCGTCTCCCGCAGGATATTCAGGATTTGCAAGGTGGATTGGATGGCTGGATTTGCATGTGTGATTTGCATGGGGGAGACGCAATTATGCGTCTCTACAAAAAAAACAGGGCCTTTTCATTTCTTGTTGTAGGTCAAGTTTCTCCAACCAATGTCACCGTACTTTTGATGTAAATAAAAACAGCAACTCATAAAATAATCAACATCATGGAAAATACAGTAAACGGCATTCACCACATCACAGCAATAGCAGGCAATGCCAAACGCAATTATAATTTTTATGCCAATGTACTGGGTTTACGCCTGGTTAAAAAAACAGTAAACTTCGACGATCCTGAAACTTACCATTTATATTATGGCGATAAAGAAGGTACGCCTGGTACTATCCTTACCTTTTTTCCCTGGGAAGGTATCACTGCAGGCCGCCGGGGTGCACGCCAGGCTACCGAAATTGGTTACTCGGTTCCTGAAAGCAGCTTCGATTTTTGGCTGAAACGTTTTGATGCCAACAATATCATATACAACAAGGTATCCGAAAAATTTGGCGAGCCATACCTTACCGTTTTAGATCCCGATGGCTTAAAACTGGAACTGATAGCTTCAAAAACTGCCGATAACCGTTTGCCATGGGAAACTACAGATGTTAAGGCCGAAAACGCCACCAAAGGTTTCCACAGTGTAACCATTACTACCAATAAAATGCAGCCTACTGCCGATATTTTAACCGGCGTATTTGGCTACCGTTTACTGGAGCAGCATGTAAATCGTTACCGCTTTATTACGGATGCTGTTGAAAACGCAGCCATTGTTGACCTGGTTGAGGTTGCCGGCGAAGTTGCAGGCCATGTGGCCGGAGGTTCGGTTCACCACGTTGCATTCCGCGTTAAAAACGAGGAAGTGTTGATGCAATACCGCGAGAAAATTGCCGCCCTTGGTTTGCATATTACCGATAAAATAGACAGGAACTATTTTTACTCGTTGTATTTCCGTGAACCAGGCGGTGTATTGTTTGAATTGGCTACCGATAATCCCGGCTTTGCTGTTGACGAACCGGTTGACGAATTGGGTACCCATTTAAAATTACCTGCACAACACGAAAGGTTCCGCAGCACTTTAGAAAAAACATTACCTCAATTATATTGATCATGTACACACATCAAAAAAATTATATAACCACAGGCACCCCGGTTACCGAAGCCGGGGCAGCCCTGGTAATGATACATGGTCGTGGGAGCACCGCCCAAAACATTGCCAGCCTGGCCGATAGCTTAAATGTACAGGGCATGGCTATCTATGCCCCGCAGGCAAGCAATAATAGCTGGTACCCCTACAGCTTTATGGCCGCCGATAAAATGAACCAGCCGGCTTTAAACTCGGCCCTGGATACGATAGACCAGCTGGTGCAACAGATTAAAGCTGACGGCATCCCCGAAGAAAAAATTTATTTCCTGGGATTTTCGCAAGGCGCCTGTTTAACCTTGGACTATGTTACCCGCCATGCCAAAACATACGGCGGTGCCGTAGCGTTCACCGGCGGCCTGATAGGCGAGGTCCTCGACCTTAATAACTACCAAGGTAATTTTAACGGAACACCCGTGCTGATCACCACCGGTAACCCCGATCCGCATGTACCTTTAACAAGGGTTGAAGAAAGCGTTGCTATCATCAAAAACCTGGGCGCCGATGTAACCCTTAAAGTATATGCCGGTCGGCCGCATACCATCACCCAGCAAGAGATTGACCTGACCAACCAACTGGTATTTAAATAAGGAGTGATATATAATTAGCTGCGTTAAACTTCCGCGTTTTAATACACCGGAAGTTTAACAGCATAGCTATGCAATCAATACCGATTCGGCCAGCGCTATAAAATATTTAGCGCCATAAATTAAAGCGTCATCATTAAAATCATAAGCCGGATGATGGAGCGGCATCGACTTTTCGCCATTACCAATCAATGCAAAATTGCCGGGCACATGCTTTAAAAACCGCGCGAAATCTTCAGATACGGTTACCGGTTTAAAGCTGCTATCAATATTATTTGACTCAAATACCGTGGCCGCCGCTTGTAACGCGGCTTTTGTGCATAGATCATCGTTAATAAGCGGGATAAATTCGTGGGAGTAGTTTACTTCAACATGGCAATCATAAGCCAATGCCGTACCGGCCGCCAGGCGCCTCATTTCAGTTTGGATGGTTTGGCTCACTTCGGGCAAAAAACTCCTGGCGTCGCCTTTTAATATCACCTGGCCGGGTAAAGCGTTGCGGGTACCATTAGTAATAAACTCGGTGACAGATACAACGGCTATATCGGCAGGGTTTACACGCCGCGATACAATAGTTTGCAAATCCATTACCAGCGAGCTTGCGGCTACCAGAACCTCGCGGCCCGTATGCGGGCGCGATGCATGGCCGCCAAGGCCGGTCAGCGTAATTTCAAAAAGGTCTTCGGCACCCATAAGCGGCCCTGCGCAGGTGGCAAAATGCCCAACGGGTAAGCCAGGCCAGTTGTGGATGCCATAAACTGCATCAAACGGAAACCGTTTTAACAAGCCATCGTTAAGCATGGCCAGCGCGCCCTGGCCCCATTCTTCGGCTGGTTGAAAAATGAAATATATGGTGCCGTTAAAGGTGCTTTCGGTTGCCAGCCATTTGGCAGCTCCTAAAAGCATGCTGGTATGCCCATCGTGTCCGCAGGCATGCATTATACCATCGTTCTTTGATTTGTAGGGATAATTGCCTTGCTCGGTTATGTGTAACGCATCCATATCGGCGCGTAACGCTATGGATGCTGTGCCGGTTCCTTTTTTTAGCGTACCAACTATACCTGTGCCGCCTATGCCTTCAGCTACATCATCCAAACCAAATTCGCGCAATTTGGCAGCTATGAAAGCGGCGGTTTGTTTTTCTTCAAAACCAAATTCGGGGTGTTGGTGTAATTCCCGTCGCCAGGAACACATTTCTGTACGTAAAGCCTGAATATTTAAGCTGCTCATTTTTTGATGTGGATGAAATGCAGGTTAATGATTGGAGCCGCCCGCAAACTGCTTCTCGCCGGCTTTTACGGCTATGGTTAGCCGGTT
The DNA here is from genome assembly GCF_007971525.1 of Mucilaginibacter ginsenosidivorax. Taxonomy (NCBI): domain Bacteria; kingdom Pseudomonadati; phylum Bacteroidota; class Sphingobacteriia; order Sphingobacteriales; family Sphingobacteriaceae; genus Mucilaginibacter; species Mucilaginibacter ginsenosidivorax. Next base: position 2,223,190 of record NZ_CP042437.1, on the reverse strand, counting down.
TTCGTCGGGCGGTTTGGGGCAGGAGTAATTGGGGCTGAATGCGCAATATGGGTTATAGGCCTTGTTAAAATCAACAATAAGACTGCCTTCCTTAAAATCGGTTGTTTTGAGATCGATGTACCTGCCACCACCATAGGTTTCCTTTCCGTTGGTATCATCAGTAAATGGCAGGAATAGGTAATTGCTGAACATTGGATTTTGCGACAGGTAGATGTTTTTATAAACAGTAAGTTCCATCGGTTTTCCAAGCAGCTTGAATTTAAGCAGTGCATATTTAACGTACTGGCTGCCTGTGCCATGAAATACGGGCATCACAAAATTGGTTTCGTTGCTTAGCAGCGTTACTTTACAGGTAACCCGGTAAGTGCTGTCGGCATCGTAAAAGCGAAGGTTTTTAAGGTCGTCCTTTTTCAAGGGCGAATGGGTATCAGTCAAAAAATCATTCATATAACCCTGGCGAAACTGGTCTATTTGCGCTTTATAGTCCTGCGCGAAACAGTTGATGCCGGTCATAAATAGCAGGATCAGGAGGTATCTCATAAACGTGTATATAATTGCCTTAATAGTAATGGCAATATATAAAATTACAATACTTAATACCGAATAAATGAAAGAGACAGTTTAATTATTAAGGGATAATGCCTGGCTGTAATCCCTGCTTACTGCTTTTTGTTTATCGGCGACTATCTCGTTTTGTACAGTTTTGCTGGTAAAAATGGCAACTCCCAGGTCGGCCTTATACTGGTACCTTAACGAAAGAGTTAGCAGGCTTGAATTCCAGTTATAAATATCGCTGTAGTTATCGGGTCTGTCGGTAAACTGGCCATACATGCTGATGAATTTTTGTAAAACTTTATACGCATCCGTTATTTTAAAAAATAAGTAAATATTCACAACCTTATCTTTATAAGCGCGGATGCCTACCATATCAAGATTTAAGCTATCGCCCAAAGTCAAAACATTTGGGTCATTATAGGCGTATTTTAAGCAACTGTCGGCATCAACACGGCTATCGCCATCAAGGTAGGATAAGTTAGCAGTATGGAGATCCTTGATATCGGAGCCTAAGGTAACACTGTTGCCCGGGCCGTTATTTAATGTTAAGTACGTTATGGAGCCCGTGTTAAGCGACTGTGCATTTGCCATGAACCACTGGCAGCTAATAATGATAAACAGAGCTATTTTGATCCCTGAAATAGCCTTATGGTAAATTCTTTTTTCCATGTCTCTCCACCTTGCATATTGGTGGAGAGGCAAGTTTGATACCGAATTTTAATTGGAATGTTATTTTGATTAATTTTTGATTAAATTGTAAATAAAAGTGCAATAAAAACAGAACATTGCAAGTAATTTATAATCAATCCGCTCTGTTTTAAGTACAAAAATTTCCTATTGGTTAAAAAAATGTCTGAAATATCATGCAATTTTATTTTACGGCCCATTCATGAATACCGGCCGAGTTATCAACCGGGAGTTGGATTTCCATTCGTAAAGCGGTAGTATTTACCGGCTCAAAGCTTACCGTGTTGAAGTTATCCTTGCTAATGGTATAAGGGGTTGTGTTTTTTACCGGCACCCATTGCCCGTCTTTTTTATACAATATTTTGTACGATGCCGGGATACGGCAACCGCCCCACGGTCCATCGTCAAACCAATAAACTTTCGATTCGCTTACGGTATGTGCTGCGTCAAAATCGTACTGTACAAATTCGCTGGTATCCTTGGCCGGCCACCAGTGCATAAATGGGAAGCTGTTATCGTTTGAGCTGGCCGGTTCATATTGGTCTTTTATAGATGCAAACATCTTTTTGTTTTTTAATGATGCACTTACTTTACTGGTGCTTGCAATAGTAGGTGCCGGCTGTGGCCTTGATGCTGATGCCTCGTATGGAATCCAAACCGTCATTTCGCTTGGCCCGCGATTGGCCCATGCGTAGTAAGGAATAGCTTTTACCTGTTGGCTGGTTTCGGTCAGCTTATCGCTATTGAGCTGCCTTTTGGTACTTTTGCCCTCGGCGTTTATGACATCTACACCGTTTAACAGGTCGGCCTGGTAATTGGCGTTTGCTATGGCATTTTTATCTATCATGATGTTTTGCACCAGGCTGTCGCGGTTATCGGGGCCTTCCAGGCAATAAACAATAGGGCCGCGCTCAAACGCAAAACGATCCCGGTCGTCTTTCACCTTTTGGTTGGCTAATACCTTTTCGGTTTCCATAGGCAGGTTAAGGGTTATTTTATCGCCTTTTTTCCAGCTGCGTTTTATTACGGCGTAACCTTTTTCGGTTACAAATGAGGTTGCTTTGCCGTTTACAGATAGCACAACAGGCAGCTGTACTTTATTCATAAATGAATATAAATCGCCGGGAACAGGCTGCTGTTTAGCCCATCCGGGGATGCGTATCCTTAGGGTAAATGCTGTTGCTTTTGCCGGGTTAACGGTAATATCAACCTTACCTTTCCACGGGTAATCGGTTGTTTGCACAATGTTTACATTGCCCGATGTTAGTTTAATGTTACTGGTGTTGCTCATGAACAGGTTAACATACAGGTCGTTTTTATTTTTGGCATACACATAGCCTGGTAACGATGGCAAAAAGCGTGTCATGTTACTGATGCAACAGGCGCAGCTTATCCAGGCGCTGCGTTGGTGCTGGTTCATGGATGCCAGCGGGTTGGGGTAAAAAAAGCGGTCGCCACTAAGCGAAACGCCCGAAAGCAGGCCGTTGTACAGCGTACGCTCCAGCACATCAATATATTTAGCATCGCCGTGCAGTAAAAACATGCGGTTGTTCCAATATACATTGCCTATGGCAGCACAGGTTTCGGCATAGGCCGACATGTTGGGTAATTGATAAGCGTCGCCAAAAGCCTCGCCATTGCCGGTTGCACCGATGCCGCCGGTGATATATAATTTTTTGTTAACCACATCGCCCCATATATCATCAATGGCGCTAAGGTATTTGGTATCGCCGGTTAAGGCAGCAATATCGGCCATGCCGGTATACATGTAGGCTGCACGTACGGCGTGGCCTTCGGCCTCGTGCTGGTCAACCACTTTTTTATTGGCCTGGTTGTATGAGTCGCCTTTGGGGCCGCGTACATCCAAAAAGAATTTGGCCAGGTCAAGGTATTCTTTTTTGCCGGTAACGCGGTACATTTTGGATAGGCCTATCTCCACAATCTGGTGGCCGGGGTACTCTTCAATTTTGCCGGGTCCAAAGGTTTTTACCAGCAGGTCGGCATTTTTTATGGCTATGTTAAGCAGTGTACGTTTGCCTGTGGCCTGGTAATGGGCAACGGCGGCTTCATATAAATGCCCGCAATCATACAATTCATGGCTTAATACCTCTTCGTTCACCCAGCGCTTGTCGCCAATCCACTCATGCGGTTTTTTGGCGTTAACAGTACGGAAGGTATATAGGTAACCATCCGGTTCTTGCGCCGCCCCAATAATATTGATGAGCGTATCGATGTACCTATCCAGCGTAGGGTTCTTTTTATTCTGCATCGAATAGGATGCCCCTTCAATAGCCTTGTATACATCAGTATCGTCAAACGGGAATTCGCTTAGCTTATCGCCATCCAGTTGTTTGGCGGCGCGTAAAAAGTTGTCCATGCGGCCATTCTTTTTGCACTGTGCAAGTACATAAGGGATAGTTACATTGGCATTTACCGCCATTTTAGGCTCCCAGAATTTATCGTTTACCTGCACACTGGTAAATGCTACGGGTTGGATGGGGTAATCTTTTTGCTGGGCAAATAAGCTGTTGCTTAAACCTAATACCGATGCCGAAAGCAGGCAGGCTATTTTAATTTTACTGGTCATCATATTTTAGTTTTTTACCATGCGGCTGCCATATACCGGGCCGGCACTGTTATCTTTTTTAGGTAATAGTTTAACGCTTACTTTTTGCTTTCCTTTGGTTAATTCGATAGGGATCAGATAGCTGATGTCGTAAAAACGGCTCTCTTTGTACTTGTTTAAATCCTCGGTTGCCACTTTTGTGCCATCTATCATAATGTCAAATGTGCGGCCGCGGTTATCCATACCCCAATAGGTGTTAATGAGTGTATTTTGGGTGCTGGTATCAACCTTCATATCATAGGTAAAATAGCCACCGTTTTCTGTCGACCGCCATTTCTTCTGATGGTCCTCGCCGGTGGTGGTGTTTTCGCCGGCAAAATTATGGTCGCGCTCGGGCTGCATTTCGCCTATGCGTAACACATCGGTAGTATGAGCTTCCAGCTCCTGCTGTTTTTTCTTTTGCTCGTCATAAGCTTTTTGCTGTACTACCCAGGCATCCGGTGTAAATACATCCCAATAAACCGAGTAATATTCATCTTTGGTCTGGTTGAAGGGAATCAGCTTTACCTCGACGGGTTTTGAAACGTTGTCGGTACGGAAGCTTAATTGTGTTTTATCAACCATTTGCAGCCATTTGTTGGGGTCGGTTTCGCTGGTTACAAAAACGGGTACCCCTTTTAGCGGGTCGGGTTCGGTGTTACCTAAAACACCTGCTAATAATACAGGGCCGTAAAATATGGCGCGTCTGTTGGCATTATCGGGCATGGCCTCGGTATATAAACTCTCGGGAGTGGTAAACGTTATTTTATCGTTGTTAACCCATTTACGGTTCAATACAAAATAACCTTCCGCATCAGGGTTAAGCTGTTGTGCTTTTCCATTGATGCTTATAGCGGGGTTAGTTGTCCATTTGGGTTTACGGATACGGATAGCAAATGTAGCTGGTTTTGCAAGGGTGATGGTATAGGCCATCTGATCGGCCGAAGGTAAATTGCCTTCCTGTTTAATGCTCAGGCCTTTTTGTTTCCAGTTTAATATTGATGGAATGAACAGGTTGATATAAACACTGCCATCGGCCCCTCTGAAATAAATACTTTCGTTATACTTTACATGGTTTTCCATACCCGAGCCTACGCAGCAGGTAAAATCATCAAAGGGTGTACTGTAGCTTTTTTTACCGCCCATGCGCAGCGGCACAAAATAACATACCCCGCCTGTTTCGTGGTTTTGCGATGCCAGGATGTGGTTGTACAAACCCTTTTCGTAATAATCCATCAACCTTGCCGAAGGCTCAACCGCAAATAAATGACGGGTAAGCTTTAGCATATTATAGGTGTTGCAGGTTTCGGTGGTGTTTTCGGTAAGCTTGTCATTTAGTTTACCCGGTTCGGTAAGGTATTCATAGTTACTATTACCACCAGTGGCGTAGGAGTGAAAGCCGGTTACGGTTTCCCAAAAGAAATCGGCTATGGCTTTGTCCTTTACATCGCCGGTAAGTTCATACCTGCGGGCGCTGGCTATTATTTTAGGTATCTGGGTGTTAGAGTGCTTGCCGGGCAATATATCGTCCTTTTGGGCAAGCGGATCTAATATGCGCTTGTCATAAAACTTGTACGACAGATCGAGGTATTTTTTGTCGCCGGTTATGGCGTATAAGTTAGTCAGGGTTTCGGCCATACCGCCATACTCGCAAAGCAGCATTTTTTGCAGCTTGTCGTCGTCAAGGTTTTTGATGGTTTCGCCTGTCCAGTTGGCCATGCCCTGGCATATTTTAAGCGCCTGTGTATTGTTGGTATATAAATAGGCATCCAAAAGCCCGGCCATAACCTTATGTACCGTATACCACGGCGACCAGCCCCCATTTAAATCAAACCCACGCGAGCGGATGTCGCCTTTGGCTACTTCTGCCCAAATGGTATCTTCTTTAGGTATAGCGCCTACATAACCGGTTTTGCGCGCAACCTGACACTCGTTCAACTGGCTAACTATATAATTTGACCGTTTTAAAAACTCCGGGTCGCGGGTTGATGCGTAGTGCATGGCAATGGCCGATAGGTAATGGCCTAAAGTATGCCCGGCCAGGCCAGAATTTTCCCAGCCATCGTATATTTTCCCTTTAGGCTGTAAGCCCGAGTGCGAGCGGAAGCCTGAAAGTAAACGATCGGGCTCGATAGTTAATAAATAAGCCGCATCAACCTGCATAGCCTTTTTAAAGGGACTTTCTAAAAGTTGTACATCCTTTAAGTCGAAGCTATAGGCTTTTACCGGCACAATGGGTTTTACTTTAAAGCGCGTATCGTTCCACTCGGGTACATAAGATTGCGCCTGCGTTTTTTCGGCAGCAATAAAACAGGCAAAGGCGCAGCAGCTTATTTTAAAATACTTGTTTACAAACATTAGCATAAGGTTAATACTATAAATTCAATTTATAAAATTACCCGGATGAAATGAATGTTTATGGATAATAATTGGCAGGTTTTAGCCGGATATTAGCCCTTTTTACGTGACGTTAACATTTTTGGGGTTTTATTAATTTTAATAGTAAAATAGCCTTAATTGGCGGACTTTATGCAATAATTACAATTTATTAATGCCATTGTAACAAGAGAGTTAATATATGGGCAGCTTTGGCAAAATTTTGTAAAAAATGCAGTGTTGGGGGCAAATAGATTTACATATCTGAAAATCAGGTTGTAGATAAATAGATTTTAACCCCAAAACTTTAATTTATGAAGTTGAAACAATTACTAAAAAAGTTCATTTTGCCTTTAGTAACACTGTTTGTATTTTGCATTAACGCTAATGCCCAAACAGTTACCGTAAAAGGAAAAGTATCTGACGATAAAGGCTTACCCCTCCCGGGTGTCACTGTCAGGTTAAAAGGCACCAATAAAGGTGTTAGTACCAATATTAATGGTGCGTTTAGCATTAATTACCCGGGTACAGGCACACTTGTATTTTCGGCCATTGGGTACATCCCCAAGGAAATTAAGCTTACCGGCGAAACCGAGATTAATGTTGTTTTGCCTGAGGATAACAAGGCGATTAGCGAAGTTGTGGTTACCGCGCTTGGTATAAAACGCGATAAAAGGGTGTTAACCTACAGTAGCCAGGAAATTAAAGGCACCGACCTTGTGCAGGGAAAAGACCCCAACATTGTTAATGATATTGCCGGCAAAGTATCGGGTGTACAAATCACCAGTTCGTCGGGTAATCCGGGTAGTTCTGTGCGTATTGTAGTTCGTGGGGCATCGTCATTTTATGGCGATAACAACGCTTTAATGGTGTTAGACGGTATTCCGGTGGATAACAGCGAAACAGGTAACCTTAACTCCGGCCCTGGTACAAGCAGGATTGCCGACCTTGACCCTAACATTATTGAAAGTATTAACGTTTTAAAAGGTGCCGCTGCTACTGCGTTATATGGTTCGTTAGGTGCCAATGGGGTAATTATCATTACCACTAAAACAGGGTCGGGAAACAAAAAAGCTTCTGTTAGCTTTTCGTCCGATTTTTCGTCCGAAAATCCGTTGCTGCCGCAAATACAAAGCAAGTATGCGCAAGGTACAAATGGAAAATTTTATGACGGCACAACCCTTAAAACCAGTACTTCATGGGGCCCGTTAATGGACACCCTGAAAATAAACGGCCAGCCTGCAAAAAAATATAATCAAGCCGATTTGTTTTTTAAAACCGGGCATACCTATAACAACGTAGTGAGCATTAATGGTGGCGGCGAAGCATCAAACTATTATATATCATACTCCAATTTTAATCAACAGGGTACGGTACCAACCACCTCTTTTGTACGTAATTCGTTATTTGCCAAATATGGTGCAAAGATTCTGCCAAACCTGACTACCACTTTCCAGTTAAATTATTCCAATTCGCAAAACGACAGGCTGCCCGAAGGCTATGCATTAGAGAGCCCGGTGTGGACAATTTTTACCGCCCCCATATCATACAACCTGTTGCCTTACGAGAATGCCGACGGAACACAACGTTTGTACCGCTACTCCAGGAACAACCCTTACTGGGTACTTGATAACATCTCCAACAAATCGGGCGTAAACCGCTTTATGCCAACCTTTACGGCAGATTATAAACCTTTAAAATGGCTTACCATAACCGAGCGTTTTGGTGCCGACGTGTATGTTGAGCAGGATAAATACCATGAATCTGCCAATTCGGTATCAAACCCCAATGGCCGTATTGTGGTTAACAACGCCAATTTTAGGCAAATTAATAACGATTTGATTATCAGTGCCAACCACCGGTTTGGCGATTTTAATATCGATGGTATTTTAGGGAACAATATTTTTTCGCAATATACCGAAGACTCTTATGCCAATGGCCTGGGGCTTGCAGTAGCCGATTTAGATAACATCAGTTCGGCATCTACGGTAAGTTATTCTGAAAGCCATGCATTGGTGCGCAGGATAGGATTTTACCTGCAAACCAACATCGATTATAAAAAGTTCCTGGTACTTTCCCTCACCGGCAGGTATGATGGAAGCTCGGTATTGTCAACAACCCATAATTTTTATCCTTACGGATCGGCAGCTGCCAGCTTCATATTTTCGGAGTTTTTCTCTAAAGATTTCCAGGATGTGATGAACCTGGGCAAATTCAGGGTTTCATATGCTACAGTTGGTAGCAGTAATGTGGGCGCATATTCGCTTACTACGCCGTATTACAGCCAAACCATTCGTAATATCACCTTTCCTTACCAGGGCCAATCAGGATTTTTACTAAGCTCAACTTTGGGTAACCCTTTCCTGAAAAATGAAAGGATAAACGAGTTTGAAGCGGGGTTTGAAACGGGCTTTTTTAACAACAGGATAAGTTTGGAGGCATCATATTTTGCCAAGAAAACTGTGGATGGTATTATTCCGGGAGTAAGTATAGCCCCTTCAACCGGCTATAGCGGTACAACTGTAAATACCGGCGTAATGCAAAATAAGGGTATTGAGTTATTGCTTACCGTAGTGCCTGTTAAAACCAGGGACTTTAACTGGACAATGACCATGAACTTTACCCGTACCCGCAACAAGGTATTAAACCTGTATGGCGACCTGAAACAGCTGGGCAACGGTTTTACCTCGCTTATTGTAGGCCAGCCTTACGGAATAATATACGGCACCAGCTATGCCCGCAACGCGCAGGGACAACTGTTACTTGACGATGCTGGTTTGCCAACCAGTTCGCAAGGCATTATAGGGAATACCAACCCCGACTGGACGGGCGGGATTACCAATAATATCCGGTACAAGCAGTTTAACCTTAGTTTCTTTTTTGATGTGAAAAAAGGGGGCGATATTCAGAATAATGTGGATGGGTACGGATATTTTTACGGAACGCCGAAAATTACCGAAAATAGAGCGCCAAGGGTTGTTCCCGGCATTATTGAATCAACCGGGCAGCCAAATACCATATCTGTTACCGGCCAGGCTTATTACCAACGGTTAAATGGTATCACCGAATCGGTAATACAGGATGGTACTTATATTAAATTGAGGAATGTGAGCGTGGGCTATACCGTAAAACCAGTGTGGTTAAAAAGCACGCCTTTTAAATCGCTTAATTTTAGTGTAACAGGTCGTAACCTGTGGATTTATGCGCCGCACTTTACCGGCGGCGATCCGGAAGTAAGCTCATTTGGCGCATCAAACGGGTCGCAGGGTATTTACTCCTTCTCTACCCCAACTTCCCGTTCTATCGACTTTAGCTTAAAATTCTCACTTTAATTCATTTATCAAACAAAAAAGTATCATGAAAAAAATATCAATGATTTTAATATCATGTACCCTGATAAGTGCTTCGGGGTGTAAAAAGTATATCGACGTAAATCAAAACCCAAATCAACCTATTGATGTGGCCGAAGCCCAGATCCTGGCGCCGGTTGAACTGGATATATCGTCAAGCCTGTATGCGGGCAACGTGGCCGTAATTGTGCAGGAATATATGCAGGTGGCTGCCCTTAACCAGGTGGCGCCAAACGCGGGCACTTACCTGATGTATAACTCGGATATGGATGGCGATTGGACCAACCTTTACGTAACCTGCTTAAATAACCTGGCAACGCTAAATAAAAAAGCTACGGCCGATGGTAAATCAAATTATGCAGGTATAGCTAAAATACTAACCGCATACTGCCTGGGTACAGGTACCGACCTTTGGGGAGATATGCCTTATTCGCAGGCGTTTAAAGGAAGCTCCAACTTTACACCGGTATATGATGCCCAAAAAGATATTTATACCCAGATACAAAGTTTACTGGATGCCGGTATTGCCGATATTGCCAAAAACGGTACCGTAAGCCCATCTGGCGACGACTTTTTTTACGCGGGCGATATGAGTAAATGGACAAAGCTGGCCTACACCCTAAAAGCCCGTTATTACATGCACTTAACAAAAGCACCCGGCTACACGGCTGCGGCGCAGGCCCAGTTGGCACTTACCGCATTGACAAAAGGCATGCAATCAAACGATGACGATTTAAAAATGGCCTACACGGGTGCAGCTGGCGGCGAAAATCCATGGCAGCAAAACTTCATATCGGCCAGCACAGTTGTGTTGGGAAGTGCCTTTGTTAATGGTTTCGCAACCCGTAGCGATCCGCGCCTGAGTGCTATGGTAGCCCCTGCTACAGCAACAGGCCTGTATACCGGCCTGGGGCAGGGCTTAAATACCATTGGCCAGCTGGAGGATTACTCGCGCCCCGGCGATTTTTATGGTGCAACAGGTGCCACCAACTATATTGTAAATTATTCTGAAGCATTGTTTTTAAAGGCCGAGGCTACACTAATAACATCGGGCTACGCAAGCGCAACCCCTGTTTACCAAAGCGCGGTTTTATCGCACATGACAAAACTTGGCGTAAGTACTGCTGATGCCAATACTTACCTGGCCTCAAGAGCGCTAACCGCCAGCAATGCCGAACAGTTGATCATTGAAGAAAAGGGTATAGCCAACTTCCTTTCACTGGAAAATTTTACCGACTACCGGCGCACCGGATATCCTGTTTTGCCGTCAGTGCCAAACGCGCTATCGGCTATACCACGTAGGGTATTATATCCACAGGCCGAAATAACATCAAATCCACAGCCACAGCAAACAGCTAAGCTTACAGACAGGCTTTGGTGGGACGTTAAATAATTTGCACAACCCCTTATTGATAGCATACTATTACACCCGTATTCCCTAACAGGATGCGGGTGTTTTTTTTGCCTGGGGATTTTTTGGGGGGGGGAGGGTTATCAAAAATGCCTGACCTTTTTTTAAAATTCTTCCCAAAAGCGGTCGTTTCCGTCAAATTTATTTTAATTGTTCCCGGTACAATTAACTTGTAAAATAATGCGCGTAAACACATGATTGATAGTTGTAATGAGTGATTTATTATTGTATAAATAACATTTAATATTGTTGCTGAAATGGCCCAAAAAGGCATAAATGGTTACGGTTTTAACCGCTCCATCTGCATGAAATTAACAGATGGTAGCAGCATTTTATCCGTTTGGGGGCAATTGTTGGTTTTTAGAGTTAAGTAATTGTAAATTCAGGGAACATTAACAATCGTTCATATGAAAGTTTTACAATTTACTATCCCTGTACCCCATGATAAGAGTGTGATAGCAGAAAAAGTTTCTCTTCCATACCATTATCCTTATTTGCACCGCCATAAAGAAATACAGATTACCTGGATCCAGAAAGGAGAAGGAACCCTGATTGCCGGCAACAACATGCACGATTATTCATCGGGCGATATTTTTTTACTGGGCGCCAATTTACCCCATGTGTTTAAAAGCAACCCCGAATATTTTGTAAACGGCGGCGATAAACAGATTGAGGCCATATCTATTTTTTTTAATCCCGAAGGAACCTTAGCCCCCTTGTTTGATTTACCAGAGCTAAAATCGAGCAAGATGTTTTTGCAGCAACACCAGCAGGGTTTTAAATTACCTCACAGTGCTTCTGATAAGGTGTCGCAAACCATGATAGCTTTACGAAACGCAGGTGGCACAGATCAGCTTGTTCAGTTTTTTGCCTTGCTTAAGGCGTTGGTGAATATGAAAGTTAAGCTCGACCCTTTATCAACCTATGGCAACCTGCCCGGCATTACCGAGAATGAGGGGATCAGGATAGGCAATATTTACAATTTTATTATGCAACACTATAGCGAGCAAATAACGTTGGAGGATGTTGCCAAAGTAGCCTTTATGACGCCCGAATCGTTTTGCCGGTATTTCAAAAAGCATACCGGGCATACCTTTATATCGTTTTTAAACGAGATACGGGTAAACGAGGCCTGCAAAAAACTGATAGCCCATAAGTTTGAAAGCATTAATACCGTGGCTTACAAATGTGGTTTTAAAAGTATCACCAATTTTAACCGGGTATTTAAATTTGTAATAGGCAACTCGCCCCGCGGCTACCTCGATTCGTATAACAATAACCTGGTAAGTCTGAGCAGGGCGGCAAGTTAACATACCCCAGGCAGGGGCAATTAATTCGACAGTCTTAAAGCTTTAAGACTTGCACTTTTTGCTTTAAGCTTTTAAATAAAACAGCTAACTTACCATCTAAAAAAAACAAACTGTGTTTACCATCACAAAAACAACCACCACCTTTTTTGCTGCAATTTGTTTAACAACCTGCTCATTGGCGGGCAAGGCGCAAACGGCTACCGCTAACAATGCCCTTTACGAGCAAACTAGCGAAATGGCGGGCACCATCATCCGTTACGGGCAGGATGTTAATGCCATTAAAGATTTTTACTCGCCTTATTATGTTAACGAGCATAACGAGGATGAGTATAAAATGAATGTGCTTAATTCGCCCGAGCAGCGTAAAAGGCTGGTTGAGATTGATACCGATTATCTGAAACAATTGCAACAAGCCGATTTTGAATCGATGAGCATTTATGGTAAAGTAGATTATATTTTACTAAAGAAACGCATCAACTTTGACCTGGGCGATCTGAAAAAGGAAGAGGAACAATACAACCAGGTTGCCAAATACCTTTCATGTGCCGATGGTATTTACGCCCTGGAAAAGAAACGCCGCCACGGCGATTTTATGGACGGCGAAAAAGTGGCGACCGAATTAACCGCCATACTGAAACAATTGAAAGCCGATACCGCGGCATATCATAAACTTCCCAGCCTGGATATGCCACTGGCTCGCATTACTAAAGAAGCGCTGGCAGGCCTTAAGGGGCGCCTAAGAGACTTTTATAGCTTTTACAATACGTACGATCCTGCCTTTACATGGTGGGTGCCCGCGCCCTATAAAGCCCTTGATGCCGCCCTTGGCAAATACAGCGATATAGCGTTAAGCAAAGGGAAAGTAATAACAACCCAGAAGCCAGATAGCAGCGGCATAAAAGGCGTGCCCATTGGCCGCGATGCCCTGATAAGCCAGTTACAGGCCGAAATGATTCCCTACACGCCTGAAGAACTGATTCAACTGGCCAATAAAGAATTTGCCTGGTGCGATAAAGAAATGTTAAAGGCATCGCAGGAAATGGGTTTCGGCAGCGACTGGAAAAAAGCGCTGGAAAAAGTAAAGAATAGCTACGTACCAGTAGGCCATCAGCCAGAACTGATTGTGAAATTATATAACGATGCAATCAGCTTCATTAAAGAACGCGACCTGATCACGATACCGCCATTGGCCGAAGAAACCTGGGGAATGACAATGATGTCGCCCGAGCGGCAGTTGGTTAACCCGTTCTTTTTGGGTGGTAAAGAGATCATGATATCGTACCCTACCAATAGTATGGAAGCGCAGGATAAACTAATGAGCATGCGCGGCAACAACCCTTATTTTTCGAGAGGGACAGTACAGCATGAATTAATACCAGGCCACAACCTGCAATATTTTATGAACAGCAGGTACAAAGCTTACAGGCAGGATTTCGTGACCCCGTTTGGGGTAGAGGGCTGGTCGTTATACTGGGAATTATTACTGTATGATAAAGGCTTTGCCAAAACACCCGAAGAAAGGGTGGGGATGCTTTTTTGGCGCATGCACCGCTGCGCAAGGATCATCTTCTCGCTCAACTATCACCTGGGCAAATGGACGCCGCAACAGTGTATCGACTTTTTGATTGACCGTGTAGGGCACGAAAAAGCCAATGCCGCCGGCGAAGTAAGACGCTCATTTGAAGGTGGATATAGCCCGCTTTACCAGGTAGCCTACCTACTGGGCGGCCTGCAAATTATGGAGCTTAAAAAAGAAATGGTTGATAGCGGTAAAATGAGCTACAAGCAATTTCATGATACGTTTATGAAACAGAACCTTATCCCTATTGAAATGATGCGGGCCACATTTATTAACCAGCCATTAACCAGGGACTTTACCACCAGCTGGAAGTTTTACGATTTTAATAAATAACAAAATGCAGCCCGGTTTTAGCGCCGGGATGCTTTAAAAATATTCATCAATTTCATCTGTCTCCAAATGCGATACACTCGTTTTTGTTTGCTGCTGGTTTTTGCAGCTAACTTTAGCTATGCCCAAAAAACGGCGGTTACACCATATTTGCCAACCCATCAACAAATGCTGCAGGCGTATGCCAATGCCGACAGGTTGGATTCGGCCTGGAAAAAGATTCCGGTTGTAACCAACATCAGGCCCAATTGGCAGGCAAACGGCAAACAGTTCTGGTACGATAAACGCGTCGGCACCGATGCAACCGAGTATTGGTTTGTTAATGCAGAAAAGGGAACCAAACACAAGGCCTTTGATGCCAAACAAATGGCCAATGGGGTGGCTGCCGTGTTAGGTAAGCCTGTACCTGCAAATAAACTGCGCATCGCGGTTATGTTTTATGGCGTCGATGAAAAGCAGGTTACTTTTAAAATCGGCAAAAACTGGCTCAAATGCAATTTGAGCAATTACTATTGCGAAAAAACTACTGATACCGTTTTTAAGGATTACGACCCGACCGCCCCGCTGCAAAAACGTACCTATCGCTGGGAGGCTAATGTTACCGATTCGGTTTCGCCCGATAAGCAATGGACGGCTTTTATCAGGAACGGGAATTTGTATGCAAGGTCATTAAAGGGTTCTGCCGAAATACAGTTTACAACCGATGGTACAAATGATAAGCCTTATGGTGAAATCACATGGTCGCCGGATAGTAAACATTTGGTGGCTTACCTTACCGACCCTAAAAAAACAAAGAAGGTATACTATGTATTAAGTTCGGTGCCCGGCACTACAAGGGGACAGCTTGAATCGCATGAGTACGACCAGCCGGGCGATGAATTTACATCGTACCAGCCTTTTGTTTTTAATATTGCCGATAAAAGCAAGCTGGCCGTTGATGCCGAAAAGATTGATTTTTTTGGAGCGCCTATACTGCATTGGCGCGATGGTAACAGCCGCTATTACACATATGAAAAGGTTGACAGGGGGCACCAGCGGTTCAGGGTTATCGAGGTGGATGTACAAACAGGTAAAACCCGCAATATCATCGACGAGAAGACGAATACTTTTATTTACGAGCAAAGGTTATATACGCGTTATTTGCCCAAAACGGATGAGGTAGTATGGATAACTGAAAAAGATGGCTGGCGGCATGTTTACCTGATTGACGAGCTTACCGGCAAAGAGAAACTAATTACCAAAGGCAATTGGGTGGTACGTGATATTGATAGCGTTGACGTAAGCAAAAGGCAGCTATGGTTTACCGCCAGCGGCAAAAATTCAGGTGAAGACCCTTACTTTATTCACTATTACCGTATGGGCCTTGATGGTAAAAACATGGTTGACCTTACCCCGGAAAAGGGGAATCACCGGCTTACTTTTTCGCCCGATAGGAAATATTATATCGATACTTATTCAGAAGTAAATGTTGCCCCGCGTATGGTGCTCAAAAATATGGCTACGCTGAAAACTGTAATGGAGCTGGAGCACCCTGATATAGCGCCCTTATTAAATACCGGCATAAAATTGCCCGAAGTATTTGTAACTAAGGGGCGCGATGGCATAACCGATATATGGGGCGTAGTTTATCGCCCTGCTAATATGGACTCCGCTAAAAGCTATCCCGTTATTGAAAATATTTACGCCGGACCGCAGGATTCTTTTGTGCCTAAAAACTTTGCCGCTGTAAACGAGATGCAAAGTATAGCCCAGCTTGGTTTTATTGTGGTACAAATTGATGGCATGGGTACAGCCAACCGTTCCAAAGCTTTCCATGATGTATGCTGGCATAACCTTGCCGATGCAGGTTTTGCCGACCGTATTTTATGGATGAAGGCGCTTGCAGCCAAATGCCCGCAGGCTGATATCAGCAGGGTGGGCGTTTATGGCACATCAGCAGGCGGGCAAAATTCGGCAGGTGCCGTGTTGTTTCATCCCGAGTTTTACAAAGCAGCAGTATCTGCCTGCGGCTGCCACGATAACCGCATTGATAAGCAATGGTGGAACGAGCAATGGATGGGTTACCCCGTGGGCCCGCATTATGCTGAACAATCAAACATTACCAATGCTGCAAAACTACAGGGCAATTTAATGCTGATAGTGGGCGAGGCCGATACCAACGTACCTCCCGAGTCCACCTATCGTTTTGCCGACGCGCTGATAAAAAACAATAAGTTTTTTGATTTGCTTACAGTGCCGGGCATGGGCCACGGTGATGGCGGTGTTTACGGCCGTCAAAAAAAGCGCGACTTCTTTGTTAAACATTTACTGGGTACCGATCCTCCAGCACGGAATAGCGGCGAAAAGGCATCAACTGCCGGTTTTTAAGTCGGGGAAGCATGATAAATGGAAAAGCACAGAGCTATATGCCCTGTGCTTTTCTGTTGGTGCGCCTGTGCTTTTTTAGCTTAAAGCCCCGCCATGAAATTTAAAATATCGCCGCCAATTTCGTTAACATGGGTTTCTAAAGCGAAGTGCCCGGTATTATAAAATTTAACAGTGGCGTTAGGGTCATCGCGTTTGTAAGCTTCGGCCCCTGCTGGTAAAAAGAAGGGATCTTTATTGCCCCAAACAGCCAGAAATTTGGGTTTGTATTGCCTGAAATAGGCCTGGAATTTTGGATACAGCTCCACATTGCTTTTATAATCCTTCATCAAATCCAATTGAATCTCCACGTTTCCGGGACGATCTAAAAAATGCTGATCTAAAGTATAGCTTTCGGGGGCTATCAATGATGGATCGGTTACGCCTTCGTGGTACTGAAACCAGGTTATTTTTTCTGACACGAAATCTTTCAATGCGTCCCTGTTATCTGGCGACTCGTGTTCCCAGTACCGCTGGATGGGGTTCCAGGCGTTACTTAGGCCCTCAACGTAGGCGTTGCCGTTTTGCGATATGATGCCGGTGATTTTTTCGGGATTGGCCATTGCCAGCCTTAACCCGGTTGGCGCACCATAATCAAATATGTACAGTGCAAAATGTTTAAGGCTAAGTTCGTTTATAAAAGCCTGCATGGTATTGGCCAGGTTATCAAATGTGTAGGCAAACCGGGTATGGTCGGGCGCGTCTGAATAGCCAAAGCCAGGCAAATCGGGGGCTATCACGTGGTATTTTTCGCTAAGTATGGGTATCAGGTTCCTAAACATGTGCGATGATGTTGGGTAGCCATGCAGCAATAAAATTACAGGGGCATCTTTTGGTCCGGCTTCACGGTAAAATATATTCAGCCCGTTAGCTTTAATGTTGCGGTAATAAATTTGAGTAGTTTCCATGGTGTTGTTAATGGGTTTTAAATGCTCGACAGCTAACGCATGCAACTGGCTACCTACCAGGCTGACTGCTGTTAATAGCGAGAGTGTTGTTTTTGTTATGTTTTTCATCTGCTGTTTTGCTTATTCAAAACTAATCCTTAGATTTGATTGTTAAAAACGATTTGTAATGATTTATATAATCATATTTTGTGATTTATGAATACCAACGATCTTAAAATATTTGAAGCCGTGGCGGCCAATGGCAGTTTTACTAAAGCCGCCGAATCAATGTTTACAGTACAATCAAACGTAACGGCACGCATTAAAAGTTTGGAGGAAGAATTTGGCACCGAGCTTTTTACCCGAACATCGCGCAAGGTTGAATTGACGGCAGCCGGGCAAACTTTGATGCAGTACAGCAAACAGGTAGGCCATTTGATTGAGGAAGCCAAAAAAAACATCCAAAATGCCGACCAGGTTAAAGGGCATATAAAAATAGGTTGTATTGAAACAACCATGGCACTCAAAGCCCCCGCGATCATCAACCATTTTGCAGATACCTATCCAGAGGTTGAACTCGAGTTCAGATCGGCTATGGCGGGCAGCCTTATCAGCGATGTTATGAACTATAAATTGGATGCAGCTTTTGTGCCTGCGCCGGTTAACATTCCCGAGCTGGAGCAGGTGATGATTAAAGAAGAGCAACTGGTCATTTTAGCACCGGCCGGCATCAAAAATATTAACGACGCCATTGCCGTTAGTCCCTTAAAAATTGTGGTATTTGACCAGGGTTGTGTTTTTAGGGCAAGGTTGGAATCGTGGCTTGGTTCAAAAGGCATCATTCGCTATAAAAGTATTGTGGTTAACTCCATCGAAGGCATCATCAACTTTGTAGAAGCCGGCCTGGGTGTCAGTATATTACCAGAGGAAGTGATTAGCCAGTATTACAGCAACCGAAAGATAAATACCTTTGTGATGAATAAGGAAATAGGCACCATGACCACAGTACTGATAACCCGGAGAGATGTACCGCAATCAAGAGCATTGAAAGCTTTTTTGGATATGTATTGATTGTTATAAAACGCATATATCCTACCTCAAATAATCCGTAAATACCTGCTGCATAAAAGCCTTGGCATAATCCAACGTTTTATTAGTATAAGCTTTTGGTGCGTTCCTGTTTTGGATATAGCTAACTGTTTGGCCTGCATTATCGTAAGTAACAGCCTGGTTGGGCAGCATAAAGCCCATGCCATTATCCCAGTCGAAAAAAGCGAAATCCAGGCTATAAGGGTTCAGTAAATTCTTCGACCATTTGAATTGCTGATGTGGCAGGTTCAGCTGCGCCAACAGGGTAGCCGCTATATCCGTTTGGTTGCCCAGTTTTTTTACCCTTAGGCCACGATACTCCGGTTTAATGGCATCGCCAAAAAACAGTATGGGAATGTGGTATTTACGTGGTTCGTAAGGTTCCGATTTATCGAGCGGTAAGCGGTGACCATGATCGGCCACTAAAACAAACAGGGTGTTTTTGTACCAGCTTTGTTTTTTTGCGGTATCAAAATATTGTTTCAGGCTGGCATCAGTATAATATGCGGTGCTCCTGAATTTATTGCCCATATCATCGCCGGGGAAATGCGGTGGAACTGGAAGCTCAAAGGGTTCGTGGTTGCTTAGCGTTTGAACATAACTAAAAAATGGCTTTTGTACTTTGTTCAGGTAGCTGATATTCCGCCTGAACAAAATATCGTCGTGAGCGCCCCATTTGGAGTTCATTTCTTTGGCTTCAAAATCTCTTTTATCTACCAGATCGGTTATTTTATGGCTTAGCAGGTAGGCTTTAAAGTTCATGAACTCGCTTTCTCCGCCGTAAAAGTACGATGTTCGGTATCCTTGGTCGGCAAAAACACTGGATAGTGCCGGCAGGCGTTCCTGCTTTTCGTTATCAATGATGATGGTGCGCGTGGCCTGCGATGGGAAAGCGCTCATAATGGCTACGATGCCTTTGTCGGTACGGTCGCTGGCGGCGTATACGCTATCAAACAAAACGCCCTGTTTTATAAAATCTTCAAAGTTAGGCGCATCGCCTTTCTCTCCGCCTAATGATTCAATCAGGTCGGCAGTAAAACTTTCCAGTTGAAAAATAACTACGTTTGGGCGGTTGGTTGTCAGGATATGTAAAGTGCTGTCCTTTTTTACGGCGTACATGCTATCAACCATTGCCGAAGCTTTTTTGGCAGGCATAAACACGTACGGATTGCCCGGCGATTCCAGGTTTTCTACCACGTTCTGGATCAGGTTCCACTCGGTGTTTAATGCCGATTGGTTAAGGATGGGTTTTGACGAGAAATAGGCATTGCTTTGGGCTATCGGCGCTACCTGCAGGCCGCCACGGATAATGAGCAGGGTTATCCCCAGCAACAAAACAACGATAACGGGCTTTACAATCAGTGGCGCATTGGGCTTTTTAAAATCAAAATCGATAATGTATTTCGACAGAAAAACACCTCCGGCTATCAACGCCACAAACAGCGCAAAAGTTAAAAACAGCGGCGACGAACTTGATGCTGCAAAAGCCTCGGATGGCGCGTTAAAGAAAACATCAAACGCCCTGAAATTTACCTTGGTGCCCCATTCGCGGAAAATGTTGAGGTTAACAACCGTTACAATAGCGATGATAACCACAGCCAGGTAAACGTAAAACCTGAGCCATTTACTGCCGATGTGCCCTTTGGTAAACCAGTTAACACAGAATACAAGCAAGGGAACCGAACTGATGTATGCCGCTACCGAGGCATCCATCAGGAAGCCGTACTGAAAGGTTTGAGCTATCTCCGAAAAGCTGGCGCCACTGAGTTTGTTGCGAAAATAGACTTCGAATATCACACGGGTAATGAGGGCCAGTATGATCCAGAAAATAAAAAATCGGCAAAAACTGAAGAGGCTCCTTAACATCGGTTTCAAAAATAACTATTTAAACCTGATGTTAAGAAGCCTTTAATGTAAGGTAAACATAATATGGACTTTAGCTGACAAGCATACTTTTCAGCTCGGTACAAAGCACCTGAATCTCGGCCTCTGTGTTATAATAATGCACCGATGCCCTCACGTTGTTTAGCAAGTGGTTTTTATCCATATAAATTAGCGTGGATATGGCTTTGCCAACCGATACATTGATGTTTTTATCGGCCAGCTTATTTTTTACAAGCGCGTTCTCCAATCCTTTTGCCGAAAAAGTTACGATACCGCATTGCTGTGCACCAAAATCGTGGACCGTAATGCCCTCAATTGCTGCAAGTTCACGGCGCAACAGGGTGGCTAAGTATTGTATGCGCTTCCAAATCCTGTCTACGCCGATGTTTAATGCATAGTCTACCGCTTTGCCCAACCCAAGGGTGAGGGCGCGGTTCTTCTCGTATAGCTCAAATCGGCGGGCATCGCCTCGCGGTTTAAAATCATGCAGGCTTACGGTTGGTGCACTGTAACCATCCATAAACAGCAGCTTCAGCGAGTCCTGAATCCCTTTGCGTATAAACAAAAAGCCGGTTCCTCTTGGTGCCCGCAGGTATTTTCGACCGGTTACAGATAGCATATCGCAGCCAATCTCTTTAACATCCAGCGGAATTTGCCCGGCACTTTGGCAGGCGTCAACCAGATACAAAACCCTGTGCCTGCGGGCTATTTTCCCAATCTCCACAACCGGGATCATGCCACCTGCCGTTGACGGTATCTGCGTCATGGCGATGAGTTTGGTTTTGGGCGAAATGGCCTGTTCAAAAACATCCAGCGGAAAATTGCCCTGTACATCATTGGGGATTATTTTAAGGCTTACACCCAATGTTTTTTGCACATTTATAAAACCGATGATATTGGTTACATATTCCATTTCGCAGGTAATTATCTCATCGCCGGGTTTAAAATCGATACCGTTAAAAGCTATGCCCCAGGCGGTGCTCGCATTTTCTACAATGGCAATTTCGTCGTCATCGGCGTTAATCAGTTTGGCTATCAACCTGTACGTATTGTTTAGTTCATCGCGGTATTTATCTTCAATTTCGTAGCCGCCCAGGGTTGCTTCTTCACGCAGGTAGTTAATTACAGTATCCACCACCACATCGGGATTAAAAGAAGCCCCGGCATTATTGAAGTGTATTTTTTGAGTTGTGCCAATGGTTTCGGCACGTAGTTGTGTTATTTCCTGTTCTGTTATCGGGGTAATGTTCATGGTGTTGTTTAGTAGGGGTTGAAGTGTTTCATACTAAGCCGCTATTGGTTTGCTTACTTTGTTTAGCACCTTCGTCCGAAAAAATTATTGAAAATTTATCTCCATCATAATATCCGCGCGGCCATAAGTACCGGGAGTTACCGGGATTTCTGTAAAGCCCAATTTGTGATAAATATGAATTGCGTTTTTTAAAACGCGGCTGGAGAAAAGGATAAGCTTTTTAACCCCCATTTCCTTTGCTTTATCAATACCGGCCTGGCATAAAAACTTGCCGGCGCCGCCGCCATGATAGGCTTTATCAACTGCCATTTTGGTAAGTTCAAAAACGCCATCTTCAATAAAGCGCAGCCCAACAGTGCCTATAATGGTATCGCCGGAGGCCGCGAAATATATTTTGCCGCCTTGTTTCAACATCGCTTCGTCTGGGTTTTCTAAAACCCATTTGTCGAGTGGCTCAACTACAAAAAATTCTTCGAGCCAGGCCTTGTTAAATTTTTCGAAGTAAGGCTGGTATTCGGGCTGATAGTCGATAAGTTGCAGTTCCATTTTTTTAAATCATTTATAAATACAAATTAAAAACATCTGCCTGTAGTAAAACAGATTCAGTTTCATTAATTTTGACCATAACAGATTTGAAATGGAAAAGCAATTAATAGCCCAGCATGATGATTTTTTATATGCGCAGATCGTATCGCGCATTGAAAAGCAAATCAAACAAAACCTGTTAAAAACCGGCGACAGGCTGCCATCTGTAAGGGCGTTAAGCCTGGAGCAGGGCATCAGCATTAGCACATCGTATAAAGCGTATGTGGAACTGGAGAATATGGGAATGATAGAGGCCCGGCCTAAATCGGGCTACTATGTTAAGTTTTCGCCTGCAAAGGTTAGCCATGTGCCAACCACAAAGCCGCCCGCCAAAAAAATAGCGCAAGCCAGCGTTACCGACATGATAGCCATGGTATACCAGAACATGGATAGCGACAGCGTGTTGCGCCTGTCGCGCTCATCGCCGCCGCTTAGCATGATACCGATGGCCAAGCTCAATAAATCGATGATGGAGGCTATTCGTAAAAGTCCGTCGGGCAACATCAATTACGAAAACCTGCAGGGCAACGTTTCGCTGCGCAGGCAGATAGCCAAAAACGCGTTTAACTGGGGCGGCAACATTACCCAGGAGGATGTGGTAACCACCCAGGGCTGCATGGAGGCGCTGATATTTTGCCTGCGTGCGCTTACCAAACCCGGCGATACCATAGCTATTGAAAGCCCTACTTATTTTGGCATTTTTAATATTATGCTCAGTCTCGATTTAAAAGTGCTGGAGATTCCGGTTAACCCCGATACCGGCATCGACCTGGACTATTTAGGGCAAGCCATTAACGAGGTTGATATTAAAGTATGCCTGTTTGTTACCAATTTTAGCAACCCGGTAGGCAGCTGCATGCCCGATGAAAACAAGCAGCAACTGGTTACCTTATTAGCCGCCAAAAAAATCCCACTGATTGAGGACGATATTTATGGCGAAATATACTTTGGTAAAAGCCGCCCGCGTACCTGCAAAAGCTATGATAAGGATGGCTGGGTATTGTTATGCTCCTCTGTTTCCAAATCTATAGCGCCGGGTTACCGGGTGGGCTGGTGTATCCCCGGGCGGTTTAAGGAACAAATCATCAATCTGAAAATGATGCATACCATCAGTGCGGCCACCCCAACGCAGGCTGCCATTGCCCATTTTTTTGAAACCGGCCGCTATGATTTGCATATGCGCAACCTGCGCAAGGCTTTGTACACGCAATCGCTCAGGTATACGCAGGCCATTGCTACCTATTTTCCGTCAGGCACTAAAATAAGCCGGCCGCAAGGCGGGTACGCGCTATGGGTTGAGCTGGATAAACACATCAATGCGTTTGAACTTTACCAACTGGCCATGGCCCAAAACATCAGCATTGCCCCGGGGCAAATTTTCAGCACCGATGCCCGGTTTACCAATTTTATCCGTATTAGTTTTGGGCTAAGTTTTGATGATGTGGTAGAGCAGAGTATTAAGGTGCTGGGCGAGTTGGTGAGAAGCCTGTGATTTTTTCGTAGAGACGCATAATTGCGTCTCCCGCAGGACATTCAGAATTTACCAGATCGATTTGCATGTGTGATTTGCATGCGGAAAACGCAATTATGAGCTTCTACAAGAAAAAATATTTGGATAAGATGTTCAATCAAGCATAATGCCGTACGGGGCTATGTTAACTAACTTTGCAATATGATAAGGGAAGCAAGAAACACAGACGCACTTACGCTAAGCCAGCTTATTGTCCTTGCCATGGGCGAGCTTGCCCCCAAATTTGTAAACGGCAGAGATGAGAGCGAGGCCGGTTCTCTTTTTGAGCTGTTTGCCGGCAAAACAGGCAATCAATACAGTTATGAAAATGCTTTAGTTTATGAAGATGAAACCGGCATTTGCGGCATGATCCTCGGGTACGATGGTGCTAAACTGGCCACATTAAGGGAGCCGTTTTTACAGCATATTAAAACGACTTACAACTTTGAGCAACCTGTTGAAGACGAAACCGAACCCGGCGAATATTATATTGATTGCCTAAGTGTGTTCCCCGGCCACCAGGGTAAGGGGATAGGCAAAAAACTTATAAAAGCATTTATCGAATATGCGGCTGATAAAGGGTATTTCACCACCGGCTTACTGGTCAGCAAAAATAACCCTGGGGCTAAATCTATGTATACCAGCCTGGACTTTAAGGTAGTGGACGAGCGGCTTTTTGTAGGAGATATGTACGAGCACCTGCAATACAAAATTAAGCCGGAGGCTTAAACCATGCCTCCCACGAGTTAAAACCTCGCGGGAGGTCAGATCTTGTAAATTATTTTATATAAATCCTGCAAAGGATATTCTCCCTGTAATCCATAATCTTCAATTACAATTTTGCCGGTATCGGTATAAAACGTTATTGTCGATTTGGGCTGATCTGGAACGCTAACAGAATATTTATTTTTCAATTTTTTTAAATCAGTATGCTTGAGCATGCTGTCAATTTGCCGCATGTCGTTATTACTTAACAAATAAGTAGAATCTTTGAACTTAGAGCTATCGTAGATTTTTTTACAACTACTTGATTTATCTGCCAGGTTTATCAGGCAATGGATTGATGGATACCATTCTGATTCTACCCCGAAATTGCTCAGGTCTGATTCGATTTTAACGATGGAATTTGCTGTAAGTGTTTTTTGTGCGCAACCAAATGTTAAAGCACAAAAGAATACTATAACTAAAACATAGTACTGCGGTCGAAATCTTAAATGCCACATTTTTCAGTTTTCAAGGATTAATCTTAAAGCCTTTTTTATATAATTCGCGTCAAGGAAGATCTTAGCTTCTTAAGTCTTCAGCGTTTTTTGCTTGTTCCGCAGCATGATCATTGCCTTATCGGCCCTCACTTTGCGCGTATCTTCCTGCTTTGCCGAGCCTACCCAATCGCAGTAACCCTGTTTGTATGATTTGGACAGACTTTCAAAAAATTCCATAGCCTCGGGTTCCTGGTCAAGCAGTACCTGTAGTTCGGTTGGGGTACCTTCAATGTGTTCGCCTTTTTTTAACATTTGGTTTTGTTGAGGTATAAATATATTGATTCTGCTGGATTACATATTGAATAATCTGGTTAAACGCGGGGGTTTTTCAATTTGTCTTTTTTCTTATTTGTAATTAATCTAAATAAAAATAACTTTGCGCAAAAAATAACCCGGCACTTGGTCGCCAAACTTCATACCGGGCAAATAACAAACCTGTTAAAATTTATTATTTAAGTAAAACTATGCATTTTACCGCTACCAGCCCCTCAACATTTGTTAAATTTCCCCTCGTTTTATTAAAAGTCTTCAATTGCATAAAACTCGCCTGCTTATTTGCGCTCCTTATAACTTCTTACCGGGTATCTGCCCAGGTAGCATCAAACGGATCGGTAAAAGGAACAGTAAAAACAGCCGACGGTAAAGCCGCGGAATATGTAAATGTTACCATTACCGAAGCCAGCCAGGGCGCGGTTACTACGCAAAGTGGTCATTATGTGATAAAAAACATTAAGCCAGGCAACTACACATTGGTAGCCAGCTTTATTGGTCTGCAAACCCAAACCCGGCAGGTAGTCGTAACCGCAGGCGGAACCACTACTGTAAATTTTGTTTTAAGCGAAGGCGGCAAGCAATTGCAAGAGGTTTACATACAAAGCGCCAAGCACAACAAGTTTCTGAAAAAGGAAACCGAAGATGTTGCCCGCTTGCCCCTTAAAAACCTCGAGAACCCGCAAGTGTACAGTGTAGTTACCAGCGAACTGATGAAAGAGCAGGTGGTAACCAGCTATGTGGATGGATTTAAAAATATTCCGGGTACCGGCGTTCCGCTGGTATATAATAACGGCCGTACAACTTTGCTGTCGCGCGGTTTTGTAACCGGCAATTTTATCCGTAACAGTGTTGCCGGTTATAACTTTAACAGTATCGATCCGGCAGATATTGAAAAGATAGAGGCCATTAAAGGCCCAACTGGCACCTTATTTAACAGCAGCCTTGCATCATTTGGCGGGCTGTTTAACCGGGTTACCAAACAACCATTTGAAACCGCCCGCACCGAAATTACCTACCAAACCGGTAGCTTTGATCTTAACAGGCTTACCGCCGATGTAAACCTGCCTTTAAATGCAGATAAAACCGTATTGTTTAGAATTAACACCGCTTTGCATAACGAGCACAGCTTTCAGGATGCCGGTTTTAACCGCAGCTTTTTTGTGGCCCCCAGTCTTACCTATATCGTAAACGATCGTTTATCGGTTGATTTAAATTTAGAAATAGGCAATTCAAATGCTACATCGGCCTACCGCCTGGCACCCGACACCAAGGGAAAGATTTTTAATGTTAAAGACCTGGGGATTGACTACAAACGATCCTTCGCCAATAACAGTGTCGATTACCTGAGCAGGCAAATTGACGTTTACGGGCTGATAAAATACAAAATATCAGATAACTGGAAATCGCAGACCATGTTTAACAAAACCTACTCGAGCACCAAAGGCTTCGTTACCCTGCTAACCCTGGTTGATAGTGTAAAAAAGATTAAACAGCAGGCTACCAAAGAAGATTATCCGTACTACATTACCAATGTTCAGCAAAACTTCATAGGCGATTTTAAGATCGGTCAGTTCCGTAACCGTATTGTGGCAGGGGTAGAGTATTATAACCAAAAAAGTAATAATGCTAATGTTACCGTAACCATGCCCGCTATAAGCTATCTTGATCCGGGAGCGGCGTACAACAATTTTACTGCAGACAAACTTTCGGCACTGGTTGCGGCAGCTACGCCTAAAACGAGCGATTACGTTCAGAATAATCAAAGTTCATACGCTGCCTATTTATCTGATGTATTTAACATTACCGACAGGTTAAATGCTATGGCCAGTATCCGTATTGACAGGTTTGATAATAAAGGCGCTTATACACCGGCCGATGGAAAAACAACAGGTAATTTTAAGCAAACGGCCTGGTCGCCTAAGTTTGGTATGGTTTACGAACTGGTTAAAGGCCAGATATCGTTATTTGGCAATTATATGAACGGGTTTAACAATGTAAGTGCAACCAGTTTTGATAATACCCCATTTAAGCCGCAGTATGCCAACCAGTGGGAAGGCGGGGTAAAGGTTGATGCCTGGGATCATAAAATCAGCTCGACCGTAAGTTATTACGATATTTCGGTAACTAATACCACCATGGACGATCCTGCGCACGCTGGTTTTTCGACCCAGGCAGGCACGCAGCTAAGTAAGGGTATCGAAGCGGAGTTAATTGCCAACCCGTTTAAAGGCTTTAATATTGTTGCAGGCTTTGCCTATAATGATAGCAAAATAACTAATGCCGCTGCGGGGACTGGTCTGCAAGGTTTACGCCCGGCCAATGCCGGCCCCGCGCGTTTGGCAAACCTGTGGATGAGCTACCGCATTGTTAGTGGCGGCTTGCAAGGCCTGGGCGCCGGGGTAGGGGGCAACTACGGCAGCCAATCGTACCAAACCAATACACAAACATTTAAATTTGTTATCCCGTCATATACCACCATTGATGCCACGGTATTTTACGATAAGCCCAAATACCGCATAGGCTTTAAACTGGATAACCTGACCAACGAAAAATACTGGTCGTTCCGCCTGGCGCCTCAAAACCCAACACGTGGAACGTTGAGTTTGAGTATTAAGTTTTAAGGGTTTGAGGGAGCGGGGCAAGTATTTGGCCGAAGTCTT
The DNA here is from genome assembly GCF_007971525.1 of Mucilaginibacter ginsenosidivorax. NCBI lineage: Bacteria > Pseudomonadati > Bacteroidota > Sphingobacteriia > Sphingobacteriales > Sphingobacteriaceae > Mucilaginibacter > Mucilaginibacter ginsenosidivorax. The sequence continues at coordinate 2,195,182 of NZ_CP042437.1, read as the reverse complement.
AAGCTTAAGTCGAAAATGGCAATTCAAACTTGGGGACTTACGACTAAGTGCTTATGACTTAACAGGAAATGTTATATCAATGTAAAGTGTAAAAAATACACCAACTAAATTAGTCTGCTGGTCCTCATATGCTTAAATTTGCGCCATTAACCATATCAAATACGCATGGAGGCAGAAATTGACGCAGATACTACATCATCAAAGGTTAGCTTAACCATAATCGGTTTTGTAGCATTTACGTTTATCGCTTATGTATCCATCGGGTTATCCCTGGCTGTGCTGCCGGTATTTATCCATCAAAAACTGGGGTTTAGCGCTATCGTAGCAGGCATAGTCATCAGCCTGCAGTATATCACTACGTTTTTATGCCGCATGTTTGCCGGTAACATGGTTGATAAGCGGGGCCCAAAGCCTGCAGTTACTGTGGGTATGGCTGCTTTTACAGTAAGTGGTGTAATGATGCTTTTTGCCTGGTTGCTGCGTGATACACCGTTGATAAGCCTGGGCGTACTGATAATTACGCGGCTGATAACCGGTATTGGCGAAGGCTTTGTAGGATCGAGCCCCATAAATTGGGCCATATTTGCTACCAGCGACGAACACACCGCCAAAGCAATATCATTTAACGGCATAGCCAGTTACGGAGGTATCGCGGTTGGCGCACCGCTTGGGGTCATCATTAGCAACAGCTTTGGTTTAGGCGCCATAAGTTTGCTGATTGCAATGCTTGCCTTTGGCGGCTTTTTGTATGCTAAAAACAAAACGGCGTTGCAGGGTAGTAGTAAAGCACCCCGCCAGGGCTTTCTGCAGGTACTCAGAAAAGTATCGCCATATGGTATTGCTATGGGGCTTGGTGGTTTAGGTTTTGGTACCATATCAACCTTTATAACACTGTATTACATGGCGTTAAAATGGCAAGGGGCGGTATTGTGCCTCTCGGCCTTTAGTTCGATGTTTATTTTAGGGCGCTTGTTATTTTCAAAGGCCATTAACAAATATGGTGGCATGAAAACCACCCTCGTTTGCCTTTCGGTAGAGGTAGTTGGTTTACTGGTGCTATGGCTGGCGCCTGCACCTTACCTAGCTGTAATAGGCGCGGGTATTGCCGGGCTTGGTTTTTCGCTGGTATTCCCGGCTCTCGGTGTCGAGGCGGTTAAACTGGTTCCTGCATCCAACAAAGGAGCTGCGCTCAGCGGCTATAGCTTGTTTATCGATATGTCGTTAGGGTTAACCGGCCCGCTGGTTGGCTTTGTGGCAAGCCAGTTTGGGTTGATGTATATTTTTCCGTTTAGTATGGCTATGGTGGTTATTGGGCTGGGGATTGTGGTGTGTCTGTATAGAGCCCCCTCTAAATCTCCCCCGGTAGGGGAGACTTTTTGATTTTCTGAAGCCCTCCCTTCCGGGGAGGGTTTGGGTGGGGCTCTGCCAGGAGACAAAAGCGCGGGTGCATTTTTTCACTTTCCAGATAGCCAACTTACTCCAAAATGATTTGCTAACCTCATATCGGGGGCTCACGTCGTCTTAGTACGATTTGGAGTTACGTTCCAACTCTTGCTGTACAACGTTAAGTATCCTGCTTGTTTTTTCAGAACAAAAAAGCTCCCCATCCGGCTTTACGATAACAGGCTTGCAGAATAATTCCTTTATCGGATCATATTTGTCCCTTATAAATTCGTTTGAAGCCCATGCTAAGTTGCCTATACACGATACCTCCACAGCGTCATTGGCATAAAAATAATGTGATTTAGGCACCCAGGCTATTAAATAGGCAGCATTAATGTCATGCTGTGGTTTATAAAATTTTATACCATTTAATTGCGCTCCAACGGCCAGCCACGTGTCCCATGGTGGGGAATCTCCGATATCGATATAACAGGCGCTTTCTGCTTCGGGCGCTCCATCAGTTGTTGTTGAATCGGGATCAAATATCATTATCCGGCCATAATTGTGCAATTCCGAAACCGGGATCAACTCCACTCCTGATTCAACCAGTAAAGCCGCTCGGGCTGAAACGATCCTGTTAACAGCCGAAAGCTTTTCACCATCCGGAATTTGATAGTAATAATAATTCGGTGATAACTCCGCAGACCGGAACAGGTTAGTATTAAAGTCGTTGTTAACTTTTTCTATCCAGGTCGCGGTTTCCTGGATCACCTTAATTATATCCATAGAAAGTTGGTTTTAAAATGTATTCGAAACACGTTTTTCGTCTTGATTCTTGACTCTAATCTCTTGACTCTATTTTAACCTCACCACCAACCCATCCATCTCCTCCGTAACCCGCATCTGGCAGGCCAGGCGGCTATGCTCGTCGGCGTTGGGCAGGGTATCCAGCATGTCGAGCTCGTTATCTGTGGCATGAAAGTATTGTTCGGGGCCTTCCAGTACCTGTATGTGGCAGGTGGCGCAAAGGGCCATGCCACCGCAGGTGGCCAGTACATCGTATTCCGAGGCCTTTAAAACCTCCATCAGGCTCAGGTTAATGCCTTCGGGGATTTCTACAGGCTGGCGGTCGCCATTGCGGTCTTCAATAGTTAGGTTGATCATGACTAAAATTCGGTTACGCCGTAAACGGTGGTGTATTTAAAACTTAATTTTTGCTCGGGGTAAACGTACTTGAAGGCGCTTTGGGCCATCAATGCTGCTTCGTGGAAACCACATAATATCAGCTTGAGTTTACCAGGATAGGTATTGATATCGCCGATGGCGTAAATCCGCTCTACGCTGGTGCTGTAATCCCTGGTGTTCACCTCAATGGCCGAGAAGCTAATGTTTAAACCCCAATTGGCAATCGGGCCAAGTTTAGGACTAAGGCCAAACAGCGGGATCAGGTGATCGGCTGCAATGTGACTTACCTCGTTGTTTCTATCCAGCAATGTTATTTCCTGCAAATGACCCTCACCGGTCAGGGCGACTACATTTGATTTCAGGATCAGGTCTATCTTACCTTCGCGGGCCAGTTCAAAAACCTTCTCGGCAGAATCGGGCACACCGCGGAAGGTATCGCCACGGTGAACCAGGGTAACCCGTTCGGCAACGTTGGCTAAAAAGATGGCCCAATCAAGGGCAGAATCGCCGCCGCCGGCCAAAACTACTTTACGGTCGCGGAACAGTTCAGGATTTTTTACCATATAGGCCACGCCTTTGCCTTCAAATTCGATGAGGCGATCAATCTCAGGTTTACGGGGCTCAAAGCAGCCTAAGCCGCCGGCTATCACTACCACTTGGCAATGTACGGTAGTGTTATCATTAGTTTGGATGGTGTATGATCCGTCGTCGTGGCGATTTAGGGTTTCAACCCGTTCACCCAGGCTAAAGGTGGGATGGAAGGGCGCTATTTGTTCCATCAACCTATCTACCAATTCCTGCGCGGTAACTTCGGGGTAGCCGGGGATATCGTATATAGGTTTGTGCGGATAAATTTCGGAAAGCTGGCCACCTACCTGGGGTAGTACATCAATCAAGTGGCAGCGCATTTTTAAAAGCCCGGATTCAAAAACCGCGAATAAACCAACCGGCCCAGCGCCAATAATGCAAATATCAGTATCAATATGTTCCATAACCTACTCTTTAATTCAGTACTCAAAAGTGGCTGTAAAGCGGTTAGCGAACAAATGATATAAAGTAATATACGATTACTTTAAGTTATAATTAGCCAGGCAAAAACGCTTAAAAAGTTCAATGAGTTTACTGTTTTTGCCATGCAGCTGGATGAACTGGAAAGTGCGGAAAATCTCGAGCCCTTTTATCTCAATAACACTCAGCTCATTATATTTTAACTCGCTCACTACAGATTGAATGGATAGGAAAGTAGCGGTATCTGAGTATAAAAGGTACTGTTTTATGGCGATACTGCTCTCCAGCTGAATTTCGATCTTCAGATCTTTGGGGCTGATCTGAACGCCTGCCAACGCCTCGTAAATAACGTCAAGGGTACCCGATCCGGCTTCGCGCAAAACAAGGGGGATATCTAATAATTGTTTCGGACTGATCTCGGCTTTTTTTGATAACTTATTGTTGGCCCTGGTCACCAATACAATTTCATCCTTGGCAAAAGGCGAATAAGCCAGCTGGGGTGAGTGGGACGAGCCTTCGATGATGGCAATGTCCAGCTTTTCGTCCATGATCATTTGGGATACCTGGTCGGTATTGGCCTGTATAAAGTTGAAGGTGATCTCGGGGTAAGTTCTTTTAAACATTGCCAGTATTTTGGGCAATATGGTTTGGGCTACCGTGGTGCTGGCTCCGATGTGCAATGTGCCCGCTTCGATATTGTTAAGCTGCGCCAGTTCGGTTTCGAGGGCGCTGTAGGTTTGGAAAATCTTATCGGCATATTGCACCAGTACTTTACCGGCCGCGGTAAGGGTAATGTTGTTGCCATTGCGCTTAAACAGCTGCACATTAAGCTGCTGTTCCAATTCTTTAATATGCTTGGTAACGGCAGGCTGCGTAATAAACAGTTCATTGGCCGCTTTGGTAAAGCTAAGCCGCTGCGCCACCGTATAAAATACCTTTAACCTAAAATCGAAGATCATTGGGTTAAAGGTAGGGGTTTTAAAATAAAAGAGCCTCACCCTGCCCTCTCCAAAGGAGAGGGTTCTTGATTTGCATGATGCTTAGGTAAAATCGATAATTTCCATCATGCTAATAAAAGTCCTCTCCTTTGGAGAGGATTTAGGTGAGGCTCCCCCTTTGTCTTAACTCTTGATTCTTAACTCTTGGCTCTTCTCCCTATATTTGTACTATGACAGGAAAATCGCCCAAAGAATCATATACCATTATGAATGAACTGGTATTACCCAATGATACCAATACATTAAACAACCTGATGGGGGGGCGCCTGCTGCACTGGATGGATATTGCCGCCGCTATATCGGCACAAAAGCATTGCAACCGTATTGTGGTTACAGCTTCGGTAGATAATGTATCTTTCCAGGCCCCCGTAAAGCTGGGCGATGTAATCAGCATAGAAGCCAGGGTAACCCGCGCTTTCAATACTTCGGTTGAAGTTAGGATGGATGTTTGGGCGCAAAATATTCCCTCGGGTACCAAGGTAAAAAGCAACGAGGCCTATTATACTTTTGTAGCTTTAGATAACGACGGACGAAAAACCCAGGTGCCGGCATCATTGCCCGAAACAGATGAAGAAATAGCGTTGTTTGAAGGAGCACTTCGCCGCCGCCAATTGCGATTAATACTTGGCGGAAAAATGCTTGCCAATGATGCAACCGAATTGAAAGCCTTGTTTTTTGGCGAGCAGCTGCCGCTGAACCTGAAAGATTAATTTTAGTAACAAATGCGGCCAGGCTTAGTCAAAAAGGTATCAGCTTAAAAACTAACAGCCATGAGATACTTTCTTTGCTTTTTATTCCCGCCCCTGGCCATACTCACAACCGGCCGCATTGGCGCATTTATACTCAATATATTTTTAACCCTGTTTTTCTGGATTCCCGGCGTAATTCATTCCATATTGGTTACCAGCGATTATTATGATGCCCGCAGGCACAGGAGATTGGTGAGGGCTGTGAGGAGAAGTGGTTGGTAGTTGTTGATTGGGTGAGTGTTTGATTAAGTTGATTGGGTGAGTGGTTGATTAAGTTGATTGGGTGAGTGGTTGATTAAGTTGATTCGGCTGAGTTAAGTTAATCGAGTACCACCCATAGTTAACCAACTCAATCAACCCAATCCAACCCGCTCCAACTCAATCAACTTAATCCAACCTAATCAACCATTCACCAAAATTTACCATATTTGCCTTGATGCAAAAAGGTAAGCTTTTAATTATTGACGACGAGGAACGGCTGCGTAACCTGATGGCCCGCATTCTGCAACTGGAAGGGCATGAAGTTATTACTGCAGGCACTGCTAAAGAAGGGTTGCGTAAGCTACAGCAGGAGAATATTCAGGTTGTTTTGAGTGATGTTAAGCTGCCCGATACTGATGGTATTACGCTTACCGATACCATCAAAAAAACATATCCATCTACCGAGGTAATTGTACTTACCGCTTATGGCACTATCAATGATGGCGTAAAGGCCATTAAGGCAGGTGCTTTTGATTACATTACCAAGGGCGATGATAATGAAAAGATAATCCCGCTGGTAAGTAAAGCCATGGACAAGGCCCTGTTGCAGCAAAAGGTACTGGAGCTGCAAAGTAAACTGAACGAGAAATTTGGGTTCGACAGGCTCATTGGCAAATCTACCGCCATTAGCGATGTAATTAAGCTGGCCCAAAAAGTAGCCTTAACCGATACCACTGTTTTGCTATTGGGCGAAACCGGTACCGGGAAAGAGATTTTTGCCGAGGCCATTCACCAGGCCAGTAACCGTAATACCAAATCGTTTGTGGCTGTAAACTGCAGCGCCTTTACCAAAGAATTGCTGGAGAGCGAGCTGTTTGGCCATAAAGTCGGCTCATTTACCGGGGCTGTTAAAGATAAAAAAGGACTGTTTGAGGAGGCCTCAGGCGGCACCATATTTTTAGATGAAATTGGCGAGCTCGACCACGATCTGCAAGCCAAACTGCTCCGCGTGCTGGAATCGCAGCAGTTTTTAAAAATTGGCGATACCAAACCTACGCAGGTTAATGTGCGCATTTTGGCTGCCACCAACCGCAACCTGCAAACCGAAATTAACGAAGGCCATTTCCGGTCGGATTTGTTTTACCGTTTATCGGTTTTCCAGATTACGCTGCCCCCTTTGCGCGAGCGTAAAAAAGATATCAAGTTGCTGGGCGAATATTTTATGCAATACTTTGCCCTGAAAGTTAAAAAGCAGGTAAACCAGCTCAGCGAGGAGTTTGTAAGCAAACTGGAAGCCTACCCATGGCCCGGCAACATCCGCGAGTTTAAAAACGTAATTGAACGCGCCGTAATACTCACCGATAACAATGTTTTGGACGAGAGCCTGCTGCCTCATGAAATTCAACAACAACAGGTTAAGGCGGGGGCACCTATTTCTGCCTTCGATCTTTCATCGGTAGAGAAACTGCATATCCAACGCGTGCTTAACCACACGCACGGTAACCGTGCCGAGGCCGCCCATTTGCTGAATATTGGGGTGGCTACGTTGTATAGGAAGTTGAAGGAGTATGGGTTGGAGTGAGGGGAAGACAACTATCCTTTCCCCGCTGTCATGCTGAGTGGTAAAATTTCATGAAATTCTGAAGGGGGAATGACATACAATAAGAGAACTGTCATCCTGAACGTAGTGAAGGATCTATTCGCGAACTTTTCTGTCGGCGATGCATGTCGGTTAACAGATTCTTCACTCCGTTCAGAATGACAAAGGGGTATTAACAACATGTCATGGGTATGGACGAAGCATCTATTCACGAACTTTTATGGCGAATACGCCGCTGCAGCGAGTTTAAACTCGTGGTAAAACATGGTTTCAGTTTTCAGCTGAACTTGTAAGCAATCATGGTTAACAAAGGTTAACATAATTTCGGTTTATTTTTACTTAAATAGTTTATAATCAATATATTATGTAAAAATCATGGTTAACATGTGTTAACCATGATTTTTCCGGGTTTCGTATTGTTACTAATGAAACCTAAGGTTTTTCTATTAACTGAAGTAAGGCCTGATAATAATTGTCAAAACCCTGCTCATGGCAGTTTAAAAACAAATATGGCTCAATAAGCTCAAGCTCCATTAAAACAAAAGTTCCATTTGATATTATTCCATCAACCCTGGCGTACAAAGTGTCTTTGCTGTACTTTTCCACATATTTGCCGGCTGTTTCAAGATGCGCAGTATCTGGGTTTATTTTTTGAACGGAGCCGCCATATTCACTTTGAACTCTAAAGTCGCCTGTTTTAGGAACTTTCAGCGTACAATGACTAAAATTGCCTTTAAAGAACATGAAAGACAATTCGCCTTGTAAAATTTCTTCCATAAAAGGTTGAACCAGGAAACTTTCATGTGCTAAAAGATCGTTAATTGCATTCTGTAACAGTGAAACATTATCCAGGGTAAGTAACATCGTATTTTTGGCGCTTGCACTTACGCATGGTTTAATGATCAATTTTTTGCTTAAGGATTTATCAAGTAATTCTGCCAGGTCTGGTACCAATCCTTTCTCAAGAAATACAGACTGAATTACAGGTAGGCCATCGTCGGCAATTTGCCCTAAATAATGCTTATCGCTATTCCATAGTACTGTTTTAAGTGGATTTAATATTTTGATTCCAGCTGCATCTAAATCATTTAGCCATGATATAAATGAATCAAAATGTTCATGGTAATCCCAGGGCGATTTTAATATAACAACATCAAATTGTTTCCAATCAATTTGCCAATCGTTCCACACTACGCTCTTAACAATCAAACCTTTGGCTTCAAGGAATTTTGATAGTTGAAAATCTTCTTCTAAATGCGATTGAGTTAATTTTTTATTTTGGTAACTGACTAAGGCTATGTTCATTTTCACTATGAAATAATGAGCGTAAATTTATGATTTATCTTAGCCCTCTCCCGATAAAGTGTTTACAAGATGAATTTTAAATTTCCAGCTGCCACGAGTTTTAAACCCATGGCAAATATGGTTTCAACTGAATAGTGAAGTTTATAACCCACAATACCCCTACTGCTTACTGAAAACCATAGGCGAAGGCACGCAATCGGCGTTTGGTGGGCAGGTAAAGTAGAGCGAAAGTTTATTTTTTTTGCTGTTTACCGACAGGCCGTAAGCAACGGTTTTGGAGGCCGAAACGGGTATAAGTTCGGTTACCGGGCCGTAACTATTTTTGGAGTTTGAATAATTTACCTGGTCGAACATCATTAACGAATCATTTTTGATACTGTATTTCCCTGTAACTCTGAAGCGGTACCCTATTATTTTTTTGGTAACCGAATCTGTAGCTATAATATCGTATTGAAACTGGTTGCCATTTTTAAATTCATATTGTTGAATTCCCTGGAATTGCAGAATAGCCCATTTTCCTGTAATATCAATATTTCCGCCTGCATCTTTTTTACAGGCCGAAAAAGTAAATGCTAAAACAACGGCCAAAAGGCCGAGGGTTTTGATAAGGGTAAGTTTTGTTTTCATATTAACCATTACGCTTAAATAGGTGGCGATGATACAGTTGGGGTGATTTTTTTAGGCCGATTGTAATGATATAATTGCAACGAAAATTCTGGCAGAGACGCAAAGTTTTGTGACTTCCGTGTGCCAACAGGCCTTGCTGAAGAAACGAAATTTAATTAGATCAACGCCCTGAACCACCGTAGTTGTGAGTGAGCATCAGGTAAAATCAGAAAAAATATGTTAGACGTGCAGTGAATATAGTCAAACCAATGCCCTAAACCACCGTCATAGTGAGGTACGAAGCAATCCCGAACTATGTGGGACTTAGCATGTAGGGGATTGTTTCGTACCTCAATGACGGTAGTTTGATATTAATAGTCAGTAAGTCCGCCGCTGCCGCGAGTTTTAAACTCGTGGTAAAACGTGGTACGCTATCGCTAACCTCGCGGTAGCAAGAAAGTTCGGTTACAGGGACATGATTTTTTTTGAATTTGCGTAAGCCGTCTTATTAACTATGGTTATTTAATAATCAATATATCACTATCTTTATTGATCATAAACCAATAGCATTGATACAGCTCATCAGTAAAATCACAGGTAAGTTTATATTATTAAGTCTTGCCACTGGTATAATTTTATCATCCTGCCAGAAACAGTCGGAGCAACCGCCCATCGTAGCGTCGCCCACCGCAGTGCCGGGTGCGCCTACTATTACGGGTATTAGTCCGGCTACCGGTGATGGCGGCACTATTGTTACCGTTACGGGTACAAATTTCGATACGGTGATTGCTGGCGATACGGTAATGGTTAACGGTGTACCGGGTGTCGTAAAATCGGCCACGGCAACTTCGCTTACGTTTGCCGTCCCTCAAAACGGCATGTCGGGACCGGTAAGGGTTGCAAGCAGCAAGGGCTTTGCCATCGGGCCCGATTTTCACTTTCCGCATACTATTTATGCAACCGGGTACCAGCGTACAAAGGCAAACAGTAATTCGCTCATCATGATCTGGAAGAATAGCAACGGGCACTATGTCGACGGGTACCAGGCTTTCGGTGAGGGCTTAGGCATTGCCGTAATGGATACCGATGTATATGTTGCCGGTTGGAACTATAACAGCGGTGCTATCGAAACGGCACGCTACTGGAAAAACAATGCTGAAACGGTATTGTATGAAGGATTGAACTGGAGCACGGGTAATGCCATCGCTGTTAATGGAAGCGATGTATATGTTGCCGGCTTCCGGGCGGTGGATGTATATAATTCGCAGTATGTGGCCTGTTACTGGAAGAATGGTGCCTGCACCTACCTGTCGCAGCCCGGGCCGTGGGGCGTTGCCAACAGCATAGCCATATCTGGCAGCAATGTGTATATGGCTGGTTGCTATACCGGATTACAGCCATCTGATTATGTGGCATTTAACTGGCCGTGTTATTGGAAAAACGGGAAAATGGAAACCATAACACCAATGCATCCGGATGGATACTCCACCGCAAATTCCATTTTCATTTCCGGGAGCGATATCTATGTTGCCTGGAGTGAACTATATGGCGTTTCGACTGCCTATATCTGGAAAAACGGCGTCAGCATCGCGCTTACCGACGGTGCTCATGATGCCGATGTGAAATCGGTATTTGTTGTCGGGAACGATGTTTACGCTGCAGGTTACGAGAGCAACGGATCGCGCAAGGTAGCCAAATACTGGAAAAACGGCGTACCGGTATCCCTCACCAACGGTAGTACCGATGCCGAGGCAAATTCAATTTCTGTAGTCGGTAATGACGTATATGTGGGCGGCTATGTGAGCGTAAGTGGCTATGCGCTGATCGATAATTCGGACAGCGGATGCATAGCTACGATCTGGAAAAACGGAACGCCGTATTACCTCAACAATCCCATATATCCGGCTAAGGTATATGCCATCACTGTGAAATAATTACTTAAGATCGTAGGTTGCAATGGACGCAATTATTTCATAGGAAGGAAAAATCCATTTGTAACTATTTTTATGATTAATTATAGCTGAAACAAGACGCTTCAAAAAAACGACTTGTAAATTTTTTCACTAAATGCGGCTATTTTACATTTTATTAAAAAGCTATTTAAAGTTTAATTAATTGATTTTTAATGACTTAAAAAAAGTCTATTTACCTCAAATTCGGAAAAATATTAGTTGGGGGGGCACTTGGGGGGCAAAACCAATTAACGTTTCGGTCTAAAAAGCGCCAATAATAAGCCATTGATAACCTTTAAAAAGTTACGATAGCTTTTTTTTCTTACAAGTGGTTTTGTTTTTAGTTACAAGTGGTTTTCACGATATTAACTCAAATATATTCAACGCCGGGTGGTTTCTTACGCAGTATGCATGCCAAGACATTACATAGACTTATAATTTCAATTACCCCCCTGCGTTAACCATTGCAGCGGATACCGGCCAAGCGCCTAAGGCCTGCGCAGTATGAGCGAAAAGCGTGGGCCGCAGGCAACACCAGGAAAAGAATCAAGAATCAAGAGGCAAGAATCAAGACAGCTTCATTCAAATTAAATCCTGGCTATCCTTTAATCCTAAAAATCAAAGGTTCAGACAAAAAAGATTAACATAACAACGGCCCGTTCCTGGCTTCAAAAAAAGCCAGGAACGAACCGTTTTAAATAATGGGCTAAGGGCTTAACTTAACCAACCCAATCTAACTCAATCAACTTAATCTAACCCAATCCAACCAATTACCCCAACAATTCTTCCAGTTGGTTAAGGCCGATAGTAAAGCCGCCCTGGAAGCCCATGGCTACCAGTTTCTCCAGGTCTGCTTCGGATTGGAAGGTGAGGGTTACGTTAACAATTGTTTTATCGCCCTCCTGTTTCATGGCCACATGCCAGTTGGATGGCGAGAAGCCCGGAGCCTGTACGCCATTTTCGTCGCTGAAAAAAGAGGTGGCTTCAAAGGTGTTGGTACCTACGGTGATAAACTGTACATTGCTCCAATGTACTTCGCCGGCGGGGCCAACCATCGAGTACAGCCATTGGCCGCCTGGTTTAAATTCCATTATTTTGGTTACGGCGTTCCATGGTCTTGGTCCCCACCATTTGTCCAACAGTTCGGCCTCGGTCCAGGCGCTCCATACTTTTGCTATTGGCGCTTTAAATTCACGCACAACGTGTAGTTGCTTTTTTGCTAAGTCTTTTTCAAAGGAGATCATAGTGTTTGTTTTTTACAGTGTATCTAATAAATTATCTAATTGGTTAAAACGGTCTGTCCACATGTTGCGGAAGGCTTCTATCCATTGGTCTACTTCTTTCATCTTGTTCAATTCTAAATGGTAGTAAATTTCGCGACCCTGTTGCTCCTGCTTCAGCGCGCCGCACTCGGTTAATATTTGTATGTGTTTAGATACCGCCTGCCTGCTGCTGTCAAAGTGTTCGGCAATGGCATTGGGGGTCATGGCGCCTGTTACCAGCAGGGTTAAAATGGCCCGGCGGGTTGGGTCGGCAATGGCTTGATAAATATCGCGTCTCATATAATTTGCAACTGATTGATTGCAAATATAAATGCAATTGATTGATTGCGCAATATTTTTTTGAAAATATTTTTTGGAGTGGAGGGAGTGGTGGGATTTCATAGTGTTGGGTTGGGTAGGGCACGAGCACTAGTATGAACGCGGGCGAAGACTCACCCGGTCTACGCTTCGCTGGACCACCCTCTCTCCGGCTAAAGCCGCAAAGAGGGTGAAGCTCATTTTTATTTTCTTATCTTTTTCTTTTTTCGCCCCTCTATGCGCGAAGCGGAGAGAGGGCAGACGGGCGCAGCCTCGTCGGGGTGAGTCGTCTGCGCCCCGCTCCCACATTGATAATCAACTATCAAAATGATAGGCTATTTTCATCAATTAAAACAGTTTTTGTTGGTTGTGCAATGATAATTATCTGTTAATCAGTTATTTGTTAGGTTGTGCCAATTATTGGCATCTGCTTGGTAAACCCTCCTGCAAAAACTAATAGTATGGATATTTTACAGATTGTTATTTATGTGGCCACCTTCATAGCCATATTCTGGATCTTCTTCAAATCAGTTAATTACTTCGAAAACATTTAATCATCATGATCGCATTATTCATTGTAGCAGTGGCTGTGTTTGTATACATGGTGTATGTGCTGCTTAAACCCGAAAAATTTTAAACTATTAAACCCATGAACACTGAAATTTCAGGTGTAATTTTTACCTACCTGCTCACGCTGGCAATAGCCATCCCCCTGGGCCGTTACATCGCCCGCATTTTTAAGGGCGAGAAAACCTGGCTCGACTTTTTAGCGCCGCTCGAAAGGTTCATTTTTCGTTTCAGCGGCATTGATACCAAAAAGGAAATGAACTGGAAACAGCATTTATTTGCCCTGCTTACTATCAATAGCGTATGGCTTATTTATGCATTTGTTTGTTTAATGGCACAAGGCCACCTGCCGCTTAACCCGGATGCAAATCCCGGCCAATCGCCCGATACCGCCTTTAATACCGCCATCAGCTTTTTGGTAAACTGTAACTTACAGCACTACTCGGGCGAAAGCGGCGCCACTTACTTTACACAGCATTTTGTGTTTATGTTTTTGCACTTTGTATCGGCAGCTACAGGTATTGCAGCGCTGATTGTACTGTACAGGGCCTTGAAAGATAAAGTGACCGATAAACTGGGTAACTTTTGGGATTACTTTGTAAAAGCCATCACCCGTATATTATTACCTATATCATTTGTAATAGCCGTCATCTTCGCTTTTAACGGCATGACAACCAGCTACGCAGGTAAAGATACTTTTATCAGCATGCAGGGCGATACCGTTCATGTATCCCGTGGCCCCGTTGCTGCCCTGGTAGCTATTAAACACTTAGGTACAAATGGTGGTGGCTGGTTTGGTGCAAACTCGGCCCACCCTATTGAAAACCCTAATTATTTAACCAACACCGTTGAGTTGGTTGCACAGCTTATTATACCTGTTGCGCTGGTATTTGCCCTGGGCTTTTACCTTAACAAAAAGAAATTTGCCTATGTGATTTTTGGAGTGATGACGCTGGGGATGCTCATGCTGATGATACCAACCATTAATGCCGAACTAAACGGTAACCCAGCTATAGCCCATATGGGTGTTAGCCAGCCTACTGGTGCTATGGAAGGCAAGGAGGTAAGGTTTGGGCCGGCCAACTCGGCTTACTGGAGTGTAATGACTACTGTAACATCAACGGGTTCAGTAAACTCCATGCACGATAGTACCATGCCGTTATCAGGTTGTATGCAATTGCTGGGTATGATGGTTAACTGTTTTTACGGTGGCGTGGGTGTTGGTTTCCTTAACTTTTACATCTTTATTATCATCGCGGTATTTATATCGGGCCTGATGGTAGGGCGTACACCCGAGTTTTTGGGCCGCAAAATTGAAGCCCGGGAAATGAAGATAGCTTCGCTGATTGCTTTATTACACCCATTCATCATATTGGTGGGCTTAGCCGTATCATCATACGTAGTGGTGCACATGCCTGGTGCCGATTGGGCAGTAAAACCATCAACATGGCTAAACAACCCCGGCAATCATGGTTTTTCTGAAATGCTGTATGAGTATACTTCATCGGCCGCAAATAACGGTTCGGGCTTTGAAGGTTTAGGCGATGGTAACATCTTCTGGAACTTTAGTACCGGTTTAGTAATGATTTTGGGTAGGTTTTTACCAATTATTGGTCCGCTGGCTATTGCAGGTTTACTGGCCAATAAAAAATACATTCCAGAATCTGCCGGTACACTTAAAAGCGATACTTCCACTTTTGGACTAATGATATTCGCGGTAATTGTAATTATAGCCGCCCTTTCATTCTTCCCTGCACTGGCTTTAGGTCCAATTGCTGAACATTTTTCACTGAGATAAGCCCCCTCTAAATCTCCCCCGGTAGGGGAGACTTTTGATTAAAGTTTTTTAAAGTCTTCCCTTCCGGGGAGGATTTAGGAGGGGCTGGCACTTTTAATTTTTACAAATCATGAAAACCTCAAATACATTATTCCAGGGCGATCAGATGAAGGAGGCTTTTAAGCAGTCGTTCATCAAACTAAACCCACGCATACTGTTCCGTAACCCGGTTATGTTTACCGTTGAAATAGGAACGGCAGTAATGCTTATAGTAACTATATTTTCCTTTGCAAATAAAGGCCAGGGCAGCTTTGCCTATAACTTCACCGTGTTTTTGGTACTGTTATTAACTGTACTGTTTGCCAACTTTGCCGAAGCTATTGCCGAAGCACGTGGTAAAGCCCAGGCCGAAAGCTTGCGCAAAACCCGCGAGGAAACTCCGGCACGCTTACTGGTTAACGGTAAGGAAACCATGGTAATGTCGAGCCAGTTAAAAAAAGGCGATGTGTTTATCTGCGAAACAGGCGATAATATCCCTACCGATGGCGAGATCATTGAAGGTATTGCTACCATTGATGAATCGGCCATTACAGGCGAATCTGCCCCGGTTATCCGTGAATCTGGCGGTGATAAATCATCTGTAACAGGTGGTACCAAGGTTTTATCTGATAAGATCAAAGTAATGGTAACCACCCAGCCCGGTGAAAGCTTTTTGGATAAGATGATTGCGTTGGTTGAAGGTGCATCGCGCCAGAAAACACCAAACGAGATAGCTTTAACTATCCTGCTTGCAGGCTTTACGCTCATATTTGTTATTGTTTGCGTAACCCTGAAACCATTTGGCGATTATTCAAATACCCCAATAACAATAGCTGCATTCATCTCACTATTTGTTTGTCTTATCCCAACCACTATCGGTGGCCTGTTATCGGCCATCGGTATTGCCGGGATGGATAGGGCGTTACGTGCAAACGTGATAACCAAAAGTGGTAAAGCAGTTGAAACTGCAGGCGATTTGGATACCTTGTTATTAGATAAAACAGGTACCATTACTATTGGTAACCGTAAGGCAACCAATTTTTATCCTGCCACAGGTGTTAGCAACGCCAGCTTTGTAGCCGCCTGTGTATTAAGCTCACTGGCCGATGAAACCCCCGAAGGTAAATCGATAGTGGAACTTGCCAACGAGGATAAAACCTTACCTAAAGTTGTAGCGCCTGCCAATTCGGTATTTATCAAATTTACCGCCGAAACCCGCTCAAGCGGTTTGGATACGCCCGATGGTTTACGCATCCGTAAAGGTGCTTTTGATTCCATCCGTAACATTGCCTTAAAGGCTGGTCACCCTTTCCCAACCGAGGTTGAGGATAACGTTAAAAAGATCTCGTCAAATGGTGGTACACCGCTGGTAGTATCACAAAATGAAGAGATAATGGGGGTAATTGAATTACAGGATATTATTAAACCCGGCATTGCCGAACGTTTTGACCGCCTGCGTAAAATGGGCGTTAAAACAGTAATGGTTACCGGTGATAACCCATTAACTGCCAAATTTATTGCCGAAAAAGCAGGTGTGGACGATTTTATTGCCGAGGCCAAGCCCGAGGATAAAATGAACTACATTAAAAAAGAGCAGCAAGGCGGCAAACTGGTAGCCATGATGGGCGATGGTACAAACGATGCCCCGGCCTTAGCCCAGGCCGATGTTGGCGTGGCCATGAACAGCGGTACCCAGGCTGCCAAGGAAGCCGGTAACATGGTTGATTTGGATAACGACCCAACCAAGCTGATTGAGATTGTAGAAATTGGAAAACAATTGCTGATGACCCGCGGCACACTTACCACCTTCTCGATAGCTAACGACGTAGCCAAGTACTTTGCTATTGTTCCGGCCTTATTTATGGTATCTATACCATCATTAAGAGCGCTGAACATCATGGCATTGCACAGCCCGGAATCGGCCATATTATCGGCAGTAATATTTAACGCCATCATTATCCCGCTGCTTATACCATTGGCCTTACGCGGTGTGGAATACAAACCTATAGGTGCAAGCGCATTGTTACGCCGTAACCTGTTGATATACGGCCTGGGTGGTATACTGATACCATTTATCGGTATTAAATTAATTGACCTTGCCGTAGGGTTTTTTATTTAGATATGAGATGTGAGATATGAGATTTGAGACAGAAAATAAAAGTCGAATATCTTATATCAGCGCACTCAGATCTACATTTCAAGGATGCGGGGCTAATCTCACATCTCAAATCTAATATCTCAAATCTCAAAAAAATGAAAACATATTTGTTGCCATCAATCAAGTTAACTATCATCCTGATAGTAATTACAGCCGGTATTTATCCATTAGCTATAGCCGGTGTGGGCAAATTAACTCCCGGTCATGGTGACGGGGAAACTGTAACATACAAAGGCCGCGTGGTTGGTTATGCCAACGAAGGCCAAAAATTCACTAAAGACGAATACTTCTGGAGCCGTCCATCTGCGGTTGATTATAATGCTGCCGGTTCGGGCGGTTCAAACAAAGGCCCCTCAAACCCCGATTATTTGAAACAGGTAGAAGGCCGCATCCAGGATTTTTTAAAGCATAATCCCGGTGTAACCCGCGCCCAGATCCCTGCCGAACTGGTTACCGCATCGGGTAGTGGGTTAGATCCTGACCTTTCGCCTGCAGGCGCAAAGGTACAGGTGGCCCGCGTTGCCAAAGTACGTGGCTTATCTGCCGATGTTGTAACCAAACTGGTTGACGAGCATACCGAAAAACCAGTGTTCGGCGTATTTGGCCCGTCAAAAGTAAATGTGCTGAAGCTGAATGTGGCTTTGGATGAATTGAAAAAATAGCCCCCTCTAAATCTCCCCTAAAGGGCGAGATTTAGAATTGCAGGTTTTTCTCAAGTCCTCCCCTTCAGGGGAGGATTTAGGAGGGGCTTGGGCTCAAGATATGTATGAATGGTTATATAGTTAATTTTGGTTTAATTATATGTTAGTTTGAGAAACATTCATACCTTAAAAGGGGGGCCGCGAGGGCTCTCCCTTTTATTAAAAAGCCCCCTCTAAATCTCCCCCTGAATGGGGAGACTTTTGATTGGCATAGGTTTTAAACTTGGTCGTAAATCAAAATGGGATCTGTGCAGGTTTAAACATAATGGTTATTAATAAGTGTTAGATAAATTAAAATTTTAAAGTCTCCCCCTTCGGGGGGAGATTTAGAGGGGGCTTGGGCATATGGACGGCGAAAAAGAACGATCGGTTGAGCATTTCCTGGAGCTGATAAAAAAATCCAGACGCGGGAAATTCAAGGTTTACATAGGCATGAGCGCTGGCGTGGGCAAAACCTTCCGCATGCTGCAGGAAGCCCAGGCTTTGATGCGTAACGGCATCGACGTTAAAATTGGCTATATTGAAACGCATAACCGCAAGGAAACCGTTGCCCAATTGGAGGGTTTGCCGGTGATACCGCGCCGCAAATTGTTTTACAAGGGTAAAGAACTGGAGGAGATGGATTTGAAAGCCATCATTAGCCTGCGCCCCGAGGTGGTTTTGGTTGATGAACTGGCCCACACCAATATTGAAGGCAGCAGCAATGAAAAACGCTGGCAGGATGTGCTGGAGATATTAAACGCGGGTATTAATGTTATCAGCGCGGTAAACATTCAGCATATGGAAAGCCTGAACGAAGAGGTGGAACGCATAACCGGGGCCAAAATAAACGAGCGTATACCCGATAAGGTTTTGCAACTGGCAGACGAAGTGGTAAACATCGACCTTACCGCCGATGAACTGATAGACCGCTTAAAGGAAGGCAAGATATACGATGAAAAGAAAGTGCCGATGGCGCTCAATAACTTTTTCCAGGCCGATAGAATTTTACAGCTGCGCGAACTGGCCCTGCGCGAAGTAGCCCACCAGGTTGAGCGGAAGATAGATATTGAAATACCCAAAACCATTAAACTACGGCCCGAACTTTTTTTGGCCTGCATTAGTACCAATGACGAATCGGCCAAAATAATTATTCGTAAAACGGCAAGGTTATCATCATATTACCGCTCAAAGTTTTTTGTTTTGTATGTGCAAACATCACGGGAAAGCAGCGATAAAATAAACCTTGCGTCGCAGCGTCACCTTATTAATAACATGAAACTGGCAACACAACTGGGGGGCGAAGTAATTAAAGTGAAAAGCGACCGCATAGCCCAAACCATTTGGGAAACGGCCGAAAAATACGACATTACAACTATTTGCCTGGGTAAACCCCGCTTTAAATTTTACCAGGTTATTATGAAAACGGCGGTGTTTACTCAATTGTTAAATAAAATGTCAAAAACTGATATAGACCTTGTAATACTATCATAACCATGACTATTAAAAATAAACTCCGTACAGGCATCGGTTTCTTGTTTGTACTGGCGCTCACCTGCTGCGGGTTATCTGTTTACTTCCTTAACCGCCTGTCGGCTGATGCGGGGGCAATACTTAAGGATAATTATAAAACACTGCAGTATACCCAAAACATGCAGGATGCTATTGACGCGAATGATAAGCCGCTTTCGCCAAAACAAATTGCGGTTATCGACAATAACCTTAAACTACAGCAACATAATGTTACAGAAAAAGGGGAGCAGGAATTAACAGATTCATTAACGCTGGTTTACACGCAGATAAAGCAGCATAATAACAATATAACTGAGCAATTGCCTTTAAGGAGCCACGCCCGTCGGCTTATTTATAGTATTATGCATTTAAATATGGATGCTATTTCGCGCAAAAATGCCATAGCTGCCGATACGGCAAGCAGGGCAAATGTGCTGGTGGCCGTAAGTGCTTTTTTGTTGTTCACCATCGCTTTTACTTTCGCAGTAAATTTTCCGGGTTATATAGCCGATCCTTTAAAGGAATTAACAGCGAGGATTAAAGAAGTATCGAACCGTAATTACCACCAGCAGATTGACTTTCACTCGGATGATGAGTTTGGCGAATTGGGGCAGGCTTTTAACAATATGACCCGTAAGCTGGATGAGTACGAGAACAGTAACCTGGCCAGCATCCTGTTTGAAAAAAAACGGATAGAGACTATTATTAACACCATGCACGATGCCATTATTGGTTTAGACGAAAAGCAGTTTATCATATTTGCCAACGAAGTAGCATGTAACCTCATAGGTATGACGACCGAACAGCTTACCGGCCGGTACGCACCAGATATTGCGTTGGAGAACGACCTGCTGCGCAACCTGCTCATTAATGAACAGCCACGATTGAAGATTTTTGCCGATAACCGCGAAAGCTTTTACAGCCGCGATTCATTATCTGTGAGTAGCAAAAGTAAAGTGATAGGTAAGGTAATTATCCTGAAAAATATTACCGAGTACCAGCAGCTGGATGAAGCCAAAACTAATTTTATTGCAACCATATCGCATGAATTGAAAACGCCGATATCGTCCATAAAAATGAGCCTGAAATTGCTGGAGGACGACCGCATAGGCAATGTAAACACCGAGCAAAGGCAACTGCTGGAAAATATTGACGATGATGCCCGCCGCCTGCTGCAAATAACCGGCGAACTGCTGGATATGGCACAGGTTGAAACCGGTAAGCTACAGCTTAATTTTGGCAGCACACACCCCCGTAATATTGTTGATTATGCTGTAAAGGCCATCAAGTTTACTGCCGATCAAAAGCAGGTAAACATCAAAGTAAAATGCGATGATACCCTGCCCGAGGTACATGCCGACCTGGATAAAACTACCTGGGTATTGATCAACCTGTTATCGAACGCTATAAAATACAGCCATGAAAAATCAGTTGTTGAGCTAACTGTTAAAAAACACAAGAACGACGAGATTGAATTTTCGGTAAAAGATCATGGCAAAGGGATAGAAGAGCAATACCTGTCGCGGTTATTTGAGCGCTACTTTAAAGTACCCAACGCCACTGCCGACCAAACCGGCACCGGCCTTGGCCTTGCCATAGCCAAAGATTTTATTGAAGCCCAAAGCGGGCATATTATGGTTGATAGCGAAATAGGGGCAGGGAGCCGATTTGCCTTTACGCTGAAAAGGGCGGTGTAGCGTACTTTTAAAAAAAAATTGTCCATCCTGAGTGGTAAAATTTAGCGAAATTCTGAAAGAGGGAATAACAATCAAAAATAAAAGACTGTCATCCTGAGGTACGAAGGATCTATTTACGAACTTTTCTATCGGGCATGCACGCTGATAGATCCTTCGTACCTCAGGATGACAGGAAAATTGGATATGTCATGAGGAGCGACGAAGTATGACGATCTTTATTTAACATATTTACTCCCCGTCAGAACTTCTCGAAATTTTACTATTCGGGATGACAATATGGAATACAATTAATTCACCTCCACAATCTTCATCCCCCACGGTTCCAACTGCATAGCCGAGTTACTGCTCACACTTGCTCCCGAAAATAACTCTTTCCCATTCCCATAAGGATATATAAAGTTTACTTCCTTATCCGAGTAATTAAAATAATAGTGTACCGTTTTACCGGCCTGGTTTACGCCATACTTGGTAATCAGCGGGAAAGCCAATTGCTGATCGGTACCCCAAAGGCCTGCTTTTTTAACCGCGTCAGCCAGTATTTTATCGGTAACGGCGCTTGTTGTAACGCAGCCAATGTAGGTTGCCAGGCCTTTGCCGTATGTGTTTTCGGTGATGGCGGCGTATTTGCCCCAAACCGGGTGGTCGTAATAGGCCAGTACCTTTGCAGTGGTAGGGGTGATGAGTTCCATCCAGGTATTCAATTTTTTATCTTCAGGTTTCAGGTTAAAATCATCGCCTTTAAGGCCAACGTTTTCGGGTACGGTAAACTGGCTGTAGTAAATCCCCAACGCCTCGTTAATAATGCCCGGCTGGTGGGTTGTGCGCACTTTAACATTTTCGTCGCTGAAGCCGCTTTTAAAGGTGTAGATGATGTGCCCACCATTTTTTACGTAACGGTTAAGTCGTTGTAATAAACTATCGGGTGCGGCATACAAAACCGGTACCACCAGTAATTTATAGTTTTCGATGTTCAGGCTCGTAGGGTCAACAAAATCGCAGCCTACGTTCATGTGGTATAGGCCATCATACAGTTGGCGGAGCACCTCATTATAGCCTGTGCGCACACCCCATCCAAAACCAAAAGCTTTAAAGCCCGTAAGTGCCTCGTTGCTGAATAATATGGCTACATCGTTTTTCTTTTTCAGGTTAATCAGTTTCGGGCTTAACCGGTCAAAATCCTTACCGATAGTTTTAGCCTCATTATAAACCGGGTTGGGTTCAAAATCATGGCTTAACAATCCTTTCCAATAAGTTTCGGCCGAGTTGTGGATGGAGTGCCATGGCCAGTATCCAACCATGTTGGCGCCCGATGCCAGGTGGCTAAAGGCCTGCAATCTTAACTGGCCCGGGTAAGGTGTCCATTGGGCAAACCCTTGTGCTTCGGTTTCTATGGTCAAATAGTTTTTACCGCCCTTCATGGAGCGGGTAAGGTCGCCGCCAAAAGAAATCTCGGCGCCTGTAAGCTTATCCTGGCTGGGGTGATAAATATCTATTCCCGCTATATCCATTACCTTGGCAGCCGCAAAATGATCAACATCAGGCTGGATACCGAAAGATGAGCCGCGCCAGTCAAGGTCAAAGTTTTGGGTAATAAATTGGTCGGGGCGTTTGTATTCGCGCACAATGGCCGCTTGCCAGCCTAAATATTGTGTAACCACCTGGCGCTGAAACTTGGCAAACTCAGATGATAAACTACCATTAATGGTGTTATTCATCGATGGGAAATCTTCCCAGGCGTTAATGCGGTTGCTCCAGTAATCCAGCCCGAAAATATGATTGATATTATCAAGCGTTTTATATTTGGCCTGCATGTATTTTACAAACAGCGCCTGCACATTTGGGCCCGATGTACCGTATGATTTGGTTTCGTTATCAACCTGGTAACCAATAACCGCGGGGTTATCTTTCACATGCTCCATTATCTTGCGGATCACCCGCTCGGCATACATCCTGAAATCGGTATTGGTGATATCCATATTTTGCCTTGGCCCGTATTGGTTTTGGCCCGATGGCGTAATGGCTAATATTTCGGGATGCTTTCTGGCCATCCAGGTGGGTATAGCATAAGTAGGCGTGCCAACAATTACTTTGATGCCGCCTTTTTGCATGGCCGCCAGCATCCTGTCTATATGGGTAAAATCAAAAACACCATCCTGCGGTTCAACGGTGCTCCAGGTCGATTCGGCAATGCGCACTACATTTATACCCGCTTCCTTCATCATCTGCACATCTTTTTCAAGGCGCTCATAAGGCATATACTCATCATAATAGGCTACGCCGTAAAGCAGCTTATCCATTTTGGGATATTGCGCAAATGAAGCGGCGCAAAAACATAATTGCACAATGAAAAGCAGTAGGTATTTCTTTTTCATAAAACTGGATTTTGGTACAAATTGGTTTCGGGCATGAATCTACAAATTAATTGTGTTTTTAACACATAATAATAAAAAGTTTACGCTTTTAAACATTGCTTGCCGGGGTTAGGCAAGCTTTTAGCCAAACCGGGTGCTTTTGTGCAGTAAATGTAGTAGTAAGTCATCTTTTAATTGTTGTTTAAAAACAGATATTAGCATCCTGTTATTACCTATATAAACCAGTGCATATATGATGAAGATAGCTGCCCGTATTTTACTGATACTATTGCTTTACTTTTTCCTGCGGGATGCCAACGCGCAAACCAAAAGGTTAACTTATTGCAACCCGCTAAACCTCGATTATGGCTATACCCCCTTTGATAGTTTTGCAGGCTGGGGCAAACACCGCGCCACTGCCGACCCAACCATGACCTTATTTAAAGGCAAATATTACCTGTTTAGCACCAACCAGTTTGGTTACTGGTGGAGCGATGATATGCTGAACTGGAATTTTGTATACCGCAAATTTGTACGCCCCTACAACCAGGTTGCCGGCGATGAGCTTTGCGCGCCTGCAACATTAGTTTTAGGCGATACCTTGCTGGTAATTGGATCAACCTATAATAAGGATTTTACGCTGTGGATGAGTACCAACCCTACCAAAGATGACTGGAAAGCGGCTAAAGATTATTTTAAAGTAGGCGCCTGGGACCCCGGTATGTTTGCCGATGATGATGGCCGGGTTTACATTTATCATGGCTCCAGTAATACCCTGCCGCTTTACGGACAGGAGATTGACCGTAAAACATTTGAGCCTATCGGCCCCAAAAAAGAAATGGTTAAGCTGGATCCAGAAAAGCATGGCTGGGAACGTTTTGGCGAGCACAATGATAACGTGTTTTTGCTGCCCTTTATTGAAGGCTCGTGGATGAACAAACACAACGGTAAATACTACCTGCAATTTGGCGCGCCCGGCACCGAACAAAGCGGCTATGGCGATGGCGTTTTTGTGGGCGATAAGCCGCTTGGCCCATTCACCTATCAAAAGCATAATCCATTTTCGTACAAGCCCGGCGGCTTTGCAAAAGGAGCAGGGCACGGGGCAACCTGGGCCGATAAGTTTGGTAACTACTGGCATATCAGCACCATGGGGATTTCGGTAAAAAATAACTTTGAACGCCGTATTGGCTTTTGGCCCGCAGGTTTTGATAAAGATGGAACGCTGTACTGCAACACCGCTTACGGCGATTATCCTCAATATTTGGCCACTGGTGCCGAAGACCACCTGCAAAGCAACTTTACAGGATGGATGCTGTTAAACTTCAATAAACCGGTAGAAGTATCATCAACCCTGGGCGCTTATTACGCCAATAATGCGGTTGACGAGGATATTAAAACCTATTGGAGCGCCAAAACTGCCAGCAAAGGCGAATGGTTTAAAACTGACCTGGGCGAAACCAGTACCATCAACGCAGTGCAAATTAACTATGCCGACCAGGATGCCACGTTTATGGGCAAATCATTAGGCGTTTATCATCAGTATATAGTTTATTCGTCGGCAGATGGAAAAACATGGAAACCTTTGATTGACAAAAGCCAAAACAAAAAAGATGTACCACATGATTATATCGAACTAAAAACACCTGTGAAAGCGCGTTACCTGAAAATGGTAAACCTGCATATGCCAACAGGAAAGTTTGCGTTATCGGGCTTCCGGGTGTTTGGTAAAGGAGTTGGCGCAAAACCCGATACTGCTCAAAACCTGATTGTACTGCGTGGCGATAGCGAGCGCCGTAACTCGTGGCTTAAATGGAAACCCAATGATAACGCCACGGGCTACACTATTTATTTTGGCATAGCGCCCGATAAACTGTACAACAACATGATGGTGTACGGCAAAAACGAGTTTTATTTTAGCGGGATGGATAGGGATTTACCTTACTATTTCCAGATAGAGGCTTTTAATGAAAACGGGATTTCGGCGAGGACAAAGGTGGTAAAGGTGGAATGATACAGCATTTTTCAAAATGCTTATTGATATGGCCTGATAGTTGCGGCTTTTTTGTAAACTGCACCTATGCTGAAAACAATACCTGTATTTATAATTTTCCTGTTTATTTATAGTGGAATTGCCGCGCAGACGCCCGATAGCACCCTAAAGAAATCGCCGGTTAAAACTTTAACCGATACGCAGTATACGGCATTGTTGAAAGGGGAGGATATTTATAATATGCCACCGGTGGCGCTGCTAAATCATTATCCAACGCCAGATGTGGCTATACAGTTTAAAAAAGAGGCCGGCCTTAGCCCTGCACAAATTGCTAAGATTGAAGCTATAGCTAAAGAGCTGAAACGCAAGCGAATTGAAATGGGCGGATTTATTGTTACCAATGAAAAGAAGCTGGATGATTTGCTTAGTAAAGGAACCGACGAAGGCAGCATCATTTTTTATGGAAACCGGTCGGGATTATACTACGGCGAACTGCGGGATGCTATTTTGGTTGCCTGCTACAATACCTGGAAACTGCTATCGCCGGCGCAGATAAAAAAGCTGGAAACTTTGCAAAATCATAATTGATAGATTTGCCAATTGATTTGTTTAATTTAGCGGCCCCAAATAAAGTGTATGAAAATAACTTTTGATTTTGAAAAACCCCTTGCCGAGCTGATGCAGCAGATTGAAAAGGTGAAGCAGGTTGAAGATAAAAATAAGCTTGATATGTCGGCAACTATTGCCGAACTGGAAGCAAAATTGGAAAGCACCAAAAAAGAAATATACGGCAACCTTACCGGCTGGCAAAAAGTACAAATTTCCCGTCACCCCGAAAGGCCATATACTTTGCAATATATTGAGCTGATGTGCGATGATTTTATTGAATTGCACGGCGACCGTACAGTTGGCGATGATAAAGCCATCATTGGTGGTTTTGGAACATTAAATGGCCAAACAGTGATGTTTATAGGCCAGCAAAAAGGCCGTAACACCAAAGAGCGCCAGTACCGCAACTTTGGTATGGCTAACCCCGAAGGCTACCGCAAGGCCCTCAGGCTGATGAAAATGGCCGAGAAATTTAACAAACCCGTTGTTACCTTAATTGATACACCCGGAGCTTTCCCCGGCCTGGAAGCCGAAGAACGCGGACAGGGCGAAGCCATTGCCCGTAACCTGTTAGAAATGTCGGTACTTAAAGTGCCTATCATCTGTGTTATCATCGGCGAAGGTGCATCTGGCGGCGCATTAGGTATAGGTATTGGCGATAAAGTAATGATGTTGGATAATTCCTGGTATTCGGTAATATCGCCGGAGAACTGCTCAACCATCCTTTGGAAAACCTGGGAAAATAAAGAACGTGCTGCGGAAGTGTTAAAACTGACATCTACAGAAATGCTAAAAAACAAACTGATAGATGGCGTTATTAAAGAGCCCCTTGGCGGTGCCCACCAGGATCCGGTAGCTATGGCTGCCACGCTTAAAAAGCAATTACTAAAAGATCTTAAAATCCTCAAAGAAAAAGACGTTACCGAACTGGTTAACGAGCGCATCGAAAAATTCTGCGCAATGGGTGTAGTAAATGACTAAGGATTCCCTGATTTGAATGATATACCAAAAAAAGCGGCGATTGCCGCTTTTTTTGTTTTGCCCTTTTGCTCAGTTCACGATTGCTTCGTGCTTTATAATGATTTGCTTGTAGGTGCCTGATTATCAGCATAGAATATCCGTCATTGCGAGGTACGAAGCAATCCCCGACATGCTAAGTCCCACATAGTTCGGGATTGCTTCGTACCTCGCAATGACGGTAATTTAGGACATTCGTTTAACTATATCCGTTGCACGTCATAATCTTTTTTTTTAGGTTTCACCTGATGGATACTTGCAATGAAATGGCTTTACCACTTCCATCGACTGTATGGCGCATCCTAATCAAAAGTCTTAACTCTTGATTCTTGACTCTTAATTCTATTTCCCCGCACCCATGCCCAATTTTTTCTCGTAATCTTTAAACTGCGCATCAAATTTGGCGTTCAGTTGTGGCTGTTTGTAGTTTTTGGTGAATTCTACCAAGCCATTCAGCATGGACATGGAGTATTGGATATCGCGGCTCTCCAGCGTGGTGTCGCCGCTTTGCAGCAGTGTTAAATTATAAGCAAGCAGGTTGGTTACGTAGGCGTCAACCAGGTTGGCCAGTTTGTTGGCCATCTGCGTTTCGCCAAGGCGATAGGCCGTTTCTATCAGGTAATATTTGCGGATGGCTATCTCGGTATTCGGGATGGTTTCCGGCATTACCTCGTCGTATTTTTTTAAGGCATTTTTAGCCAGGTCGGGTTTTCCTTCCTTCAGCAGGTTATCGGCCAGGCTGGAGTATAACCTCGATATCAG
The DNA here is from genome assembly GCF_007971525.1 of Mucilaginibacter ginsenosidivorax. Taxonomy (NCBI): domain Bacteria; kingdom Pseudomonadati; phylum Bacteroidota; class Sphingobacteriia; order Sphingobacteriales; family Sphingobacteriaceae; genus Mucilaginibacter; species Mucilaginibacter ginsenosidivorax. Next base: position 2,167,453 of record NZ_CP042437.1, on the reverse strand, counting down.
CGGGTAAAACATCGTGTTTGATTCATGATCAAGGTAGCTGGCCGTTTTCATGTTACCCCATTTGTATTGGGTCATCATGTTATGGTACATTACCGGGGTGTTAATCAAATCGGCCGCGTTTGCAGCAGTATCTGCTTTTAATGGCATCAGGCGGTTTGCAAAACCTTCGCTATATAAGTATTTGCCAAGGCCTATCAGGTTTTCATCGGGTACGGTAGTGGCAAAGTAAATTGGCCTTTTCCAGTTATTGTGGGCCAAAATATCCATCATGGCCAAAATATCCTTCGTTACATACTTGCCGTTAAATGTCCAGTCCATCTCTGGCGTTATCTGATCTTTTTGAGCAGCAGGTACCGTTCCGGTTTTCACCACATCGTCTGCATTAACCGTTATTTTGAATTTTTTGGTTGGTAAGTAGTTGCCCAGCTCACCATTACCATATTCGGCCATCGCCTCCTTTTGGTCCGAAGTAATAAAATCAAAAACATCCTTTAACTCAGTTGAGCCAGGTAGGTTTTTATCGCTTAAATAAACCACATCGCGTACACCTGCTTTAAATTTATCGTCGGGCATAGTTATGGGCAAAGGCTCAGATTCATTCATTTTATGTTTCATGCCACGGATATACCAATCGGTACCAAGCAAGCTTAAATTTACAATGCGTACATCGGGCCTTACATTTTCAACTTCCTGTATATACCAAAGCGGGTAGGTGTCATTATCGGCATAAGTAAACAAAATAGCATTTGGCGCACAGGAATTAAGGTAATTATAGGCCATATCATGCGGCGTAAGCTTGGTCGACCGGTTATGATCATCCCACTCCTGGCTGGCCATTAATACCGGGGCGGCTGACAGGCAAGCCAGCGTGGCAATAATACCGCTGGTTTTGGCATTAACCACTTTCCTCAAAAGCTCGGCTACACCCATAACGCCAAGTCCTATCCATATTGCAAAAGCATAAAATGATCCTGCGTAGGCATAGTCGCGTTCACGTGGCTGTAAGGGGTCCTGGTTTAGATAAAGTACAATGGCTAAACCGGTAAAAAAGAATAGTACTAATACAACACCGGCATTTCGCTGGTCGTTTTTAAAATGGAAAAATAAGCCTACAAGGCCAATTATTAATGGTAAAAAGAACAAGCGGTTATAGCTTTTGCTTTGGGTAACCTCCGCAGGCAATGGCTTGTTAAAATTCCAGCCGCTTATCCAGTTGCCATCGGCACCGCTGTTGCTGGTTTGCCCGTCAAGATCATTGGTACGACCAACAAAATTCCACAGAAAATAGCGGGTATACATCTGGTTAACCTGCCAGGTACCAAAGAAGCCCAGGTTGGTAGCAAATGTTGGATGTTCGCCATCGGCCAGCTTGCTCCATGCACGGTAAAACTGCGCATGGCCTCCCTTATCGCTAAACATCCGAGGGAAAATGGTATTACGATCATAAACTGTTGTCAGTTTTTTTCCTGCAACTTCGTACTGAGTTTTACCGCGGCGGTAAATTTTAGCGCCTTCGGTTTGTTCGGTCGGGGTCGAATCAAAAAACTGACCGTATAATAAAGGAGTATCGCCATACTGATCGCGGTTTAAGTAACTGTTGAGTGCAAAAGCATCCTGCGGGTCGCTGTTATTCAGGTTAGGGTCGGCCTTGGCGCGTACTACTATCATTACAAATGAACTGTAGCCAAACAGGATGAACAACAGGCATACAAAAAAGCTGTTGAGGGCAAAGCGTTTTTCGCGAATTTTAATCACGTACTCCAGCAGTGCCAAAATACCTATGCCGATAACTGCGCCAATAATGCCCGTGCTGATACCCAGGGCTAATATAAAACACACCGCCGATGCTATGATAGCGGGCTGCGATTGTTTAATAGTATAATAAATGCCAAAAGCAATGGTGCCTATAAGTAAAACAAAAAACGCGATAGCGCCGCTGCCAAAGCCCATACCCAGGGTGTTTACAAAAAGCAAATCGGAAAAGGCGGCGCCTTTAACGGTAAACTGGATAACGCCCCATAACACAAACGCTACCGATACCACGCCCGCAAAAAAAGCCAGTAGCGTACCCTGGGCGGTTATGGCTTTTGCTTTGCGGAAATAGATCACTAAAGCTATTGCTGGTATTACCAGCAGGTTTAACAGGTGAATACCTATTGACAAGCCCATGATATAGGCAATAAACACAATCCAGCGGTTGGCGTTGGGTTCATCGGCATGGGCATCCCATTTTAATATGGCCCAAAAAACGATGGCTGTACATAAAGATGATTGTGCATAAACTTCAGATTCAACTGCCGAAAACCAAAACGTATCTGACCATGCATAGGCCAAAGCACCAACCAAACCCGAACCAATAATAATGATGAGGCTGGCGATATTAATATCTTCGGCTTTTTTTACCAGTATTTTTTTGGCAAGCGCGGTAACAGTCCAAAATAAAAACAGGATAGTTGCGCCGCTGGCCAGCGCCGATGCCATATTGGCCCAGTAGGCTACCTTGGTATTATCGCCCATAGATAACAGCGTAAATACTTTACCTATCATGGTAAACAAAGGTGCTCCTGGCTGGTGGGCTACCTGCAGCCTGAAAATACAGGCTATAAATTCGCCGCAGTCCCAAAAGCTGGCCGATGGTTCAAGCGTTAAAACGTAGGTAACAGTAGCGATAACAAAGGCTATCCAGCCAAAAATATTGTTGATCTTATTGTAGTTCATGTCAGGTACTTTCGTATAGCAAAAGGCTTATTTGAGCCGAAATTAGCAAAAAACTATTATGATGCCGAAATCAAACGCCTTGCGTTAACTCTTTTTAATCATTTTTAGCTGTAAAACAGGCTTGTAAATACTTTTTTCAAATTCTGTTTTGAGAGTTAAAAAATCGTCTTATATTTGCATTCCTTTTCGGAGAGTAAAACATCCAGGGAGATTGCCTGATAGTATAATGGTAGTACGACGGTTTTTGGTACCGTTTGTCTAGGTTCGAATCCTGGTCGGGCAACAAGAGAATTTCGGATTTCGTATTTTCAATTTCGGATTTAGATTCGGGAGAAAAAATGAAATCCGAATTGTATTTTAGGACGTTATCAACACGGCTAATAGTTTTATGATGTAGCGCTAAGCAACTGAAAATTAAACAAATCCGAAATAAAACATCCGAAATCCAAAATCAAAAAAAATGCCATTACAATTTAATCCGGTTAAATTATTTGCAGGTTCGGGCTCAAAAGCACTGGCGCAAAAAATTGCTGAAGCCTATGGCCGCGAATTGGGCGATGTAGTACTTTCACGTTTTAGTGATGGCGAATTTCAACCACATTTTAATGAAACTGTTAGGGGATGCGATGTATTCCTGATACAAAGTACACACCAGCCTACCGATAACCTGATGGAATTGCTAATGATGATTGATGCCGCCCGCCGTGCATCATCGCATTATGTAAACGCGGTTATCCCGTATTTTGGTTTGGCACGTCAGGACAGGAAAGATAAACCCCGTGTAGCTATTAGCGCTAAGCTGGTAGCCAATTTGCTGGTTGCAGCCGGTATTAACCGCATCATGACCATGGATTTGCACGCAGCGCAAATACAGGGATTTTTTGATGTTCCGGTTGATCACCTGGATGCATCTATCATTTTTGTGCCATACATTAAAAGCCTTGGCCTTGGTAATTTAACCATTGCATCGCCGGATATGGGTGGCTCATACCGGGCACGCAGTTTTGCTAAGTTTTTTAATGCCGAGGTTGTAATTTGCGACAAACGCCGTAAACGTGCCAACGAAATTGAATCAATGACGTTGATTGGCGACGTAACCGACCAGGACATTGTGTTGATTGATGATATTTGCGATACCGCCGGTACATTGGCCAAAGCAGCAGGCCTAATTATGGAACGTGGTGCACGCAGCGTACGCGCGGTTTGTACTCACCCCGTATTATCTGGTAAAGCTTACGAAACTATCGAAAACTCGGTATTAACCGAACTGATAGTTACTGATACTATACCGTTGAAGCATCAAAGCCCTAAAATTAAGGTACTGTCAACTGCCGAGCTGTTTGCCAAAGCGATAAGCAATGTAAACGAACACGGTTCGATAAGCCAGTTGTTTAGGGTAGATTAATTAGTCCATAGCTGATGGTCGATGGTCCATGGCGATGAACGTACATTGAATGAATAAAAGCAAATCCATAGTTTATTGACCTTGGACTTAACAATAAATAATAAAATAAAAAACAATGAAATCAATTGCTATTAGCGGTTCTCCAAGAGAGAACGTAGGGAAAAGAGACGCTAAAGAACTGCGTTATCAGGGCTTAGTGCCTGCAGTACTTTACGGTGGGCCAACCCAAACCCACTTTTCAGTGTCCGCAGCTGATTTGAGAGCCGTAGTTTACACTCCGGTTGTTCATTTCATCGATCTTGACGTTGCTGGTGTTAAATCACAGGCTATTATTAAAGATTTGCAGTTTCACCCTTTAACTGAACAAATTATCCACGTAGACTTTTTGTTGCTTGACGAGAAAAAGCCTATCTCTATCGAAATCCCTGTTAAATTAACCGGAACTTCGCCAGGTGTTAAAGTGGGTGGTAAATTAGTTCAAAAACTAAGGAAACTGCGCATCAAAGCATTACCTAAAGATCATTTAGATGCTATTGAAGTAAGCATCGCTGCTTTGGAAGTTGGTAAATCAGTAAAAGTGGCCGAAATTAAATTGCCAAACTTAACTATTACCAATGCACAGGAAGATACTATCGTATCTGTAACCACTTCACGTGCATTACGTCAGGCTGAGCAGGAAGCTGCTTCAGGTAAAAAATAATTTTTATCTCCTGATAAAAAAACGCGGTTGGGCTTTGCCTGACCGCGTTTTTTTTTGCAAGGATTTTAACGGTGCACTATCGTACTTAAATCAACGGCTATTACCCTTGTGTAGAAAGTAAGAAACAAACAAACATTACTTTAGACTCTCGACTAAAGACTTTTTGACTTAACACCAGCTGTTTGAATTTTGTAATATTTGGTTTGATACTTATAACCGCAGCGCTAACTGTTGTATTACATTTGTAGTAACAAAAACATAATACCTATGGAATACAGAAATTTAGGGAACACCGGCGAAAAATTATCAGCAATTGGCTTAGGCTGTATGGGGATGAGTTTTGCCTATGGCCCGATAGATAACGATGAATCATTAGCTACGCTTAACCTTGCGCTCGACCTGGGCATTAACTTTTGGGATACTGCGGATATGTATGCCAACGGGAAAAATGAAGAGCTTATAGCCAAAGTACTAAAACAAAACCGCGACAAAGTATTTATAGCAACCAAATTTGGTTTCAGGGTGCGGGATGTAAACGCCCCTTATGCCGGTAGCGGCACCTCGAATGTTTATTTCGATGCTTCGCCGGCTTACATGAAAACCGCGGTTGAGCAAAGTCTCAAACGATTAAATATCGATACCATCGATTTATACTACGCGCATCGCATAGATCCTAATGTACCTGTGGAGGAAATGGTTGGAGCAATGGCCGAATTAGTTAAGGAAGGCAAGGTACGTTACCTTGGTTTATCAGAAGCATCGGCTGCAAGCATCCGTAAAGCACACGCTGTGCACCCCATTGCTGCCCTGCAAAGCGAATATTCATTGCTTACCCGAGATGTAGAGAACGAAATACTACCGGTACTGCGCGAACTAAATATTTCATTGGTGCCTTATAGCCCGCTATCGCGCGGCCTGGTAACCAATACCTTAAATAAAGAAGGACTTGCCGATGGCGATTTCCGTAAAACACTGCCCCGTTTTAGCGAGGACAACTGGGACAATAACCAAAAACTGGCCCATGAATTTGCTACCCTGGCGCAGCAAAAAAATGTTGCACCTGCACAATTAGCTTTAGGTTGGGTATTGGCACAGGGCGATGATATTATCCCTATCCCTGGCACCAAAAAGCGCAAATATTTACAGGAAAACGCAGGAGCTGTTGATGTGAAATTATCGGCTGCGGATTTGCAGGAGATTGATGATCTGTTAAAAAAATATCCTGATACCGGCCAGCGTTACTATGAGGCATCTTTAAAAATGACCAATCTGTAATTTTATTTAGTGGTGTTTATTTTTATGGTGATATTAGATTATGAAAGATCATCACTATAAAACCACCATCACCTGGACAGGCAATACCGGCGCCGGAACCAAAGATTATAGATCATATGAACGTGCCCACACCATCAGCATTGATGGTAAGCAGGATATTTCAGGCTCATCAGATCCAAATTTCAGGGGGGATAAATCCCGTTATAGCCCCGAAGACCTGTTGCTTGCATCGATAGCTACCTGCCACATGCTGTGGTACCTGCACTTATGTTCGGCGGCGGGCGTGGTGGTAACCGCGTATGAAGATAGGGCAGAAGGTACGATGGTTGAAACCAGCGATGGCGGCGGCTATTTTACCGAAGTAATATTAAAGCCGGTAATCACCCTTAAAGAAGCCACTATGGAGGTAAGGGCAGATGAACTGCACCACGAGGCTAATAAATTATGCTTTATAGCCAACTCTGTTAAATTCCCGGTTTTGCACCAGGCGGAGTATAGGGTAGAGGGCTGAGGTAAATTGCGTTTGGCTTCTTAATGAAAAGGCTCCTACCTGTGTAATAAATAAAAAGATGGAGGAATATTTAAATTCCCGGCGTGTTGGTTTGAAATACCGGGATCCGGAAATTATGCCAGGCTCAATTTTTTGACAAGCTTTAGTTGTAGATTCCGGTTATTTATTCCTTGTTTGCTAATAATTCATTTTGCAATTGTTTTTTACCCCAATTGTGTAAATGCTCTATAAACGGGATTAGTTCCCGTCCTGTTTCGCTCACCGAATATTCTACTTTGGGCGGCACTTCGTGATACATTTTCCGTGTTATTAATTTATCGTCTTCCAATTCCCTTAAAGTTTGCGTGAGCATTTTGGTGGTAATATCGGGCAACGTACGGGTTAGCTCGCCGTAACGCAGTACAGCTTTTGAATGTAAATACCATAAAATCCTCGCCTTATATTTTCCGCCGATGCGTTTAAACGCATATTCAACGCCACAATTCTGGATTTGCTCAGGGATTTCGCGTTTGTTTTTCATTTTTTTATATGTAAATTATTGATAATCAATAATAGATACTTTTTGGTATGTAAGATACAAATAAGTACATACTTGCCAAAAGTATACAAATATATTAGTATTGCAGCTCATTAAAAGCAATAAAATGGACTTAAAGTTAAAAGATAAAGTTGCGGTGGTTACCGGTGCATCAAAAGGAATTGGTGCCGGAATTGCAAAAGCATTTGCAAAAGCGGGTGCAAAAGTTGTGGTCAATTATGCATCGGCGAAGGCGGACGCAGATAAAGTAGTTGATGAAATAACAAAAGATGGTGGCACTGCCATCGCTGTTCAGGGTAACATAACACTATCGGCAGATGTGAAAAGGTTGTTTACCGAAACAAAAACTGCGTTTGGCGGGCTGGATATCCTGGTGAATAATGCAGGCGTTTTTACTTTTGAGCCTTTAGAGGCCGTTACCGAAGATAGTTTTCATGCACAATATAACACACATGTGCTGGGTAACTTATTGTGTACCCAAGGCGCGGTTGCGCTATTTGGCCAGGAGGGTGGCAGTATCATAAACATCAGCTCGACAGTAAGCCAAAATCCCATACCTGGCCTGGTGGTATATTGCGCGGCAAAAGCGGCCGTTGATACCATGACAAAGCTACTGGCCAAAGAGTTGGGCGGGCGGAAAATAAGGGTTAATACTATTGCACCCGGCGTTACAGAAACGGAAGGAACGCGCACTGCGGGTATAATTGGCGGCGATTTGGAGAAACAAATGATTGCTAACACGCCACTGGGGCGCACCGGTCAGCCGGAGGATATTGCAAAAGTTGCGGTATTCCTGGCTTCTGACGATGCAGGTTGGGTAACAGGCGAAAGGATAACTGTCGCCGGCGGGTTGTTGTAAAATTCAGGAACAGCTTTTTCTATCTCCGGTCAGAGGAAAAAATCCCCTTTAAAAAGTAAATCACCGCATCGCGCGGTGATTTACAAACCCAAAAGGGATCAGAGACCAAGCTGCCCCTTTGATATAAAAAGTAAACAAGAAACTATTTTTTTAGCGCCAGGTATTGATATGGCTGAATAGTAAGCTGGGCACCTAAAGTAATATTTGTTTTGGTGAAGCCGTTTGTCCAGGTAGTACCTTGCAGGGCTGCCGGAACAGCGTAAGTAACGCTGCTGTTTTTTGAATTTACCAGTACCAATACATCATCCGCTGCCGTCTTTTTCTCGAAGGATACAATATCATTATCGTTATAAGCGGTTAGTGTTCCCGTTTTAACAGCTTCGTGTGCCTGGCGGAAGGCGATAATCTTTTTGTATTCGGCAATCATATCGGGGTTAGCCGTATAATCTACCGGTACATTGTTAAAGAAATTTATGGAATTTGGATAGCCAACTTCCTGGCTACTGTATATTAATGGCACGCCATCCATATACGCTGCCAATACAAATGCGGCCAATGCACCTTGCTTGCCTTTATATTCGCTGATGGTGCTGCCATCTGACGATGCATTATCATGGTTGGTTATGTACCTTAACTTAATTCCATTGGCCGGTAACGAAGCTTTTTCGGCAGTGTTTGTTGAGAATAGGGCCGATGGGCTGGATGTACCTGCAAATAGGTTTTTAAGCGTACCGTAATAGCTGAAAGCAAAATTCATCTGGAAACCCGCGCTTATTTCGGGACCTTTGGTGCCCTCGGCTAAATAGATCAGTTTATGGGTGGTAATTTTATTTAAAGTATCTATTGCCTGTACCCAGAAATCATTGGGGATATTATCGGCAAAATCGCAGCGATAGCCATCGATATTGGCAGTATACACCCAGTATTTCATGGCCTTGATCATGGCGGCACGCATGCTGGTGTTGTTGTAATTCAAAGCGGCAACATCAGAGTAGTTTGTGCCTGGCGGAATAATGATATTACCCGATGCATCCTGCTGGTACCAGTCTTTATTCTGAATCCATGCATTATCCCATGAGGTGTGGTTAGCTACCCAATCCAATATAACGGCTATGCCCAGCGTATGTGCTTTGGCAACATAAGCCCGCAAGTCATCCAGTGTGCCAAAATCGGAGTTTACTGCCGTATAATCTTTAACTGCATAGGGCGATCCTGAAGCTTTCAAAACGCCTACCGGGTAGGTTGGCATTAGCCATACCACGTTAACGCCAAGCGCTTTGATAGAATCTAAGCGGGCCATGGCGCTACTTAAGCCAACCGGCGAATAGGTTTTTAAATTCACCTCGTACATTACGATATCCTTAGTTGCCGGTACGCCGCTAAAAGGGGTACCGTATTGTGCTGGGTCGGTATTGCTTGGGGGTGGGATGGTGCCGCCGTCATCTGTTGTTGGCGATTTTTTGCCACAGCCCAGTAGCGAGCCTATCAGCATTATAAATAGAATTAAACTGTTCATCTGTTTTTTTTTGTTACTCATGATCATACTCACACTTCCTTTTTAATAATTTATCTGGATGTTATTTGGCGCATTACTGATGGTTACCGTTTTAACAGGGCTGCTATCGGGCCTGTTTATGCTCCCTTGCGGGTCGGTATTTGCTGCGGCACCTAAAAACGCGATGCTGCTATCCTGTAGCTTTAAATTGCGGTTGCCTGCTTTAACTGATGTTGATTGTTCAAAGCCGTGCAGCATCAGCCTGATGTATTTAAAATTGGTTTTAAAGTTCCCTTCTGCCTTATCAAATGTGATGGTTTTTTTATCGGGATCAAAACTGATGGTACGTTTATAAAAATCACCTTTCTGGTAGCCGAAGCTTTTGCCATCATCTTCGTAATACACAAAATGATTGGCCTTGCTGCCTTTGTAAACATGTACGGCAAGGGTATCGGTAGGTAGTTCGGCTGTTGATTGGGTAAGGGACTGCATAGGGATAATGCTGCCACCTTTTACATAAACCGGCAGTTTGCTAACCGTTAGCGGGATAGTTACTTCCTGTGCACCTTTTTGTTGGGCCCCGGTATATAAATCATACCAGTTGCCTTCGGGAAAATATACTTTGCCAAAAGCCGCGGTGCTTTCAAAAGGAGCAACCATAAAGCCGTTACCAAACTCGTATTGGTTTTGGTAAGTGGCGTCCATTACTTTTGGGTCAAAAGTATAATTGATAGCCAATGACCTCATTATAGGCAAACCGTTTTGAGTCGACTCATAAAAGCTGGAGTATAAATAAGGCATTAACTGGTAGCGCAAGCTGATATAGTTTCGTGCAATGTCCAGCACATCCTCGCCAAAAGCCCATGGCTCGGCGGCGCGGCTGTTCAAGGCCGTGTGGTTACGATAGTAGGGGATAAATGCGCCAAGCTCAATCCAGCGTGTATACAAGGAGGTGGTGGGGTTGCCGGTAAACCCGCCAATATCCATCCCCGTAAACGATACGCCGCTTAGGCCAAGGCTATTCATTAAACGCACGCCTAACAACATGTGGTCTTCCTCGGCACGGTTATCGCCTGTCCAAATGGCCGAGTAGCGCTGCAGGCCTGCATAGCCTGAGCGGCTCAGTATAAAAGGCCGCTCTTTAAAATGTTCCAGCGCGCCTTCGTAGCTGGAGCGTACCATTTCTAATCCATACACGTTATGTGCCTGTAAATGGGTGGTTGGGTGGCCATCATAATCAAACAAAACATTATCGGGCATTTTTTGGCCCCAGGTAGATATTTCGTTCATGTCATTCCAAATACCGCTCACGCCCGATTTTGCGAAGAAATCGACCTGGTTACGCCACCATGCGCGGCCTTTATCGCTGGTAAAATCGGTAAAGTTGCACCAGCCCGGCCACACCTGGCCTGTGTATGGCGTGCCATCGGGGTATTTAATATAAACGTCTTGTTTCAGGCCGCTTTCATAAGCAGGGGCGCCTTTTTCAACCTTAATTCCCGGGTCTACAATAACCGTAAGCTTCAGGTTCATTTTGTTGAGCGCATCGGTCATTTTTACAGGTTCGGGAAAGCGGCTTTTGTTCCAGGTGAATAGCTGGTACCTGTCCATGTAATGGATATCTAAAGTAATACCATCAGCAGGGATGCGCTTTTCGCGCAGGGTTTGGGCTATGCGCATTACCTCGGCTTCGGGGTAATAGCTGTACCTGTTTTGTTGGTAACCTAAAGCCCATTTTGGCGGTAAAGGCATACGCCCGGTAAGCCAGGTGTAAGAGGCTATAATATCTGCCATTTTTTTATGGTAGATAAAATAATAGTTCATTTCGCCGCCATGCGCGCCGAATGATGAGAAACGGTTATTGCTGGCGCCAAAGTTAAAATCGCTTTGGTAGGTATTATCCATAAAAATACCATAGTTTAACCCATGGTGAATGCCTGCATAAAAAGGGATAGTAGAGTAAAGCGGATCGGCCATGGTACTGTAGCCATATACATCGGAGTTCCAGTTGGTATAGGCATTGCCTTTTCGGTCAAGGTTGCCGGTTTTTTCGCCAAGGCCTACAAAATGCTCATCCTCCTGCATTTTTTTATAGGTAGTTACCGCATCGTTTACCCAGGATGTGGTTAAACCAGGCTCGTCCTGGTTAATTATTTGGCCATCGATTGTATAAAACGTTACGCTAAAAGGTTTTTTTTGAATTACCGCTTTTAATGAATCGGTGCTGATATCAATCTCATTATCCGTTTGGCTGATCTGCACTTTTACAGCCTGCGCTTTGCCAACCACGGCGTACGAAAAATCGGCACCCAATACCTTTTTATCCAACCGCACCCGAATGATGGATGGGCTGTAAACAGATACGCTGCCGTAAGCATTGGTTGTTTTTAAAGAAACTTCCTGTTGCCCTATGGTAGCGGTTTCGATATTGCCGGGTGTTACTACCGGCGATTGCGCCATAGCACATGGCAAGTTTAAAACGCAGGCAAATAAAAGTGTGATCGTAGTAAATTTCATGTATAAATAAGGGTGATGAATAGTTATTGGGGCAGGCGGTCTGTTGTAAAAATCAGGAGCCCGGCAACCCCGGTTACTCCTGAAAATCAACTAATGCACACATGTAAAACCCGTTAACATACGCAAAGTATATTTAAAAAGGCATTGTGTAAGGCAGCAAACGCGCTGCCTTACCGGTTAATTTTTCTTTAACTTAAAGTTGTAATTGTTTGGATCATGCAGATCCAGTGTAATGGTATAATTACCATTTGACGGTACAGTTAGGTTGCCTAACGAGCCGTTGTACGGTAATGCAGGGTTATCGGCATACTGAATTTTGCCATCTGCTGTGATACCAAAATCAATAGCCCACTGGTTATTAGCCCTGAATTTGAACGATCCGCTTGAAACCATGTTGGCAGTAACCGTCCACACCTGTTTAGCCGGATCGTAAGTCATTTGGGTATCCGTGCTCCAGCCGCCTGGCGTGGCATCGCCAATTATTCCCCAGGTAACCAGGGTGTATGACCAGGTAAGGGTTTGTGGGTTAGCAACCAGTTCATAAACACCCGGGCCAGGCAAAACCAGATCGCCTTTGGTGCCATCGGTGGTTAATAAGCCGGGGCCGCCATCGCCGTAGTTAATGTGGTTCCAATCGGGCGCGCTGGTAAACTTAAAGTGATAGCTGCCGCCTGCAGGCTCATAAATATAACCTTCATAAATGTTAGGTACCGATGCCGCTACAGTTCCCGCAGTGCCCGGCGACCAGCCCTGGTAATCGCCCGGAAGGTATAATACCGGGTAATTGTTGCTTGGCGGCAGGATAATTTTATACGGGCTGATAGTTAATGTTACCGCTTTTGAATAAGCATTCCTATCCTGGTAGGCCTGCACCCTGAACACCATTTTGCCCACTTCATTTGGCGTAACGCCTAAGGCAAGGGCCAGGGTGTTTAAATCGCTGCCTTTGTAGGTTTTGGTCAGCACATCGGTTCCAATTAATACCGATGTAGCGTTTTGCCAGGCGGTTGCGCCTACGGTATCGGCAGGCAAATCGGCCTGCAGGGTGTAGGTTACGTGCGATTTGTAAGGGTAAACTACCGCAGGCCAGGTAAAGGTAATTACCGACTGATCGTCGGTTGTAGCAGACAAGGTGACTGTGGTTGTTGAGGCCGTCATGTTACCCGTGAAGGCAACCGGTTTAAGCGTGGTCAACTCCGCCTGCTTATGGCAGGCAACGGTCATGAAGGCCATCGCTGCAAATGTTAAGTTGATTATTTTTTTCATCACTTTATGAATAATTAATAACCTGGATTTTGTTTCAACGTGGTATTGGCGTTAAGCGCTTCAGTCGGTATCGGGAACAGCATCCTGTAGGCAGGTGTAGTTTGAACAAAACCGTGTGGCAGCAAAAATTTGCCAAACCTGATCATGTCCTGCCTGCGGTGGCCTTCCATGTTCAATTCAAATCCACGCTCATCGTAAATGTTATCTAACGTAGGTGCTGCAATATCGCTAAGACCGGCACGCTCCCTTACCTGGTTCAGGAATGGGGCTGCGGCTGTAACGTTGCCTAAGCGTACATTACACTCGGCCTGCATCAGCAGTACATCGGCATAACGGTAAACCGGGAAATCGTTTGATTCGCCGCTGCCGTCAGATGGTTTTACAGGGAAGAATTTATCGTCGCGGATACCCTCGTTAGGGCCTGCACCCGGGTCTATCAATGATGATACTTCTTTGGTATACGTAATACCGCCGGCCTGCGCGCCAACCAGGAATTGCTTTTTACGTACGTCGGTATTATCAAACTTATCATAATACTCTGACGGGATGATGGTGCCATTCCAGCCTGCAAAGCCTATAAGCGCCACACCATTGGGGCTGTTTAAGCTCCGGATGGTGTAAATGTTACCGCTGATAACGTTTTGCGTAATGTATAAGGCAAAAATGGTTTCGTCGTTAGGGCATACATCGCCAAAAAGGTCATAATAGGTGTTCCCCAGCGGTGCTGTTGTGCTTGCACCGGCGGCATGTAATGTAAAACCGCCTGATGCTACTTTGCTGGCTGCTGCCAAAGCTTCGGCCCAATGTGGGGTGCCAGTATAAACCTGGGCATTTAAGTAAACCTTGGCCAGTACCATGTAACCAGCCCATTTGTTAAAACGCCCATAATAAGCGCCGCCGCGTGTTTCAGAAAGTAAATCAACATTGGCTTTAAGCTCGTTTACCACAAAGTTGTAAACATCGGCACGTTTTGCCTGCGGTATTTTTGAAACGTTGGTATTGTTGTCGGTGTAAAACGGCACATCGCCAAAATCATCTATCAACAGGTAATAGATCCAGGCACGCATCACTTTGGCCTCGGCAATTTTTGCCGGATCGGCTTTGGCTGATGTAAGCTGGGCTATGGCCAGGTTGGCGCTGTAAATTGTAGAGTAAGCCCAGTTCCAGGTATTGTTGATGATACCCAGGTTTGGCAATTCGGTACGGGTATACAGTTGGGCAAAGTCAAGCTGCCAGTCGCCGGTGTTACGGTGCGGTATTACCTGCTCATCTGACGAGAAGCTATTTAAATCGTACCAGCAATTATCGCGGCCGGCGTAGTTAGATCCCCAGCTGCCGGTAATTTTTGAGTACACATTGGCCAAAGCATCATCGGCACCCGCCGCGGTTGAATAAAACTGGTCAGCCGTATATTTGTCATACACATGCTCATTAACCTTGGTACAGCTTGCGGCAAGGCTAATAATACAAATACTGATTAATATTTTTTTCATAATCAAATTATTTTAGAATAACATTTAAACCTAAAGAAAAGGTCCTGGTGCGCGGATAGGTACCGTAGTCGCCGCCTGATGAGCTGTCGCCACTCACGTTCACTTCAGGATCAAGGCCTTTGTATTTGGTTATAATGGCAAGGTTTTGGCCGGTTACAGATAAGCGTAAAGCGCTGATGTATTTTACTTTGGCCAGGTTAAACCTGTATCCTAACGAAAGATTTTCCCACCTTAAATACGATCCGCTCTCCAACCAAAGGTCAGACCCATAAGGCGACGATTGAATGCCTAAAGGCACCGCGCTGGTAAGCACGTTTGATTTTCCCAGGTTTTCTAAAAGGCTTAAATCCTGGCGAAGGCCGTTATAGATTTTGTTACCGCCCGATCCGCGCCAAACCATTGATGCATCAAAGTTTTTGTAGCTAAAGCTTGGCGTAAAGGCATAGGTATATTTGGGCAGCGATTGGCCTTCTTCATACCTGTCTTTACTTTGCGACCCCTGGTCGATAGTACCGTTTTTATCACGGTCAACAACGGTTTCGGCGCTGTTGGCATCTTTGCCCAGGTGTTTTAAAATAAGGAAAGTGCCCACAGGCTTGCCTACAACAAGGTAAGCGTTTGGTCCCCAGCCAACATAGTTGGTAGGTACATCAAAGCCTTGTATGTTGCCGCCTAATTTAAGTACCTTGCTTTGCAGTAATGACCCGTTTGCAGCAAGCGTAAGTGTCATATCCTGGCTTTTTATCACCATATAGCTTAAAGAAAGCTCAACACCTTGCGAGCGCAGGCTACCTACGTTTGCTAAAATGTTGTTCACAAAAAACTGGCCTACAACGGGTACGGTGTAGTGGTATAACAAATTATCGGTAGTAGCCCTGTATACATCAAAGGTACCATTCAGCCTATCGTTAAACATCGAAAAATCGAAACCGGCATTGGCCTGCTTACGGGTTTCCCACTTTAAGTTAGGATTGGCATTTTGTGTATAAAAATAGTTGGGAATGGTTGACCCGCCGAAGAACACCGAACCAGCCTGGCCTACCAAGGCAATAGAGTTTTGCGGGGTAATGCCTTGTTGGTTACCGGTAACGCCATAACCCACACGCAACTTAAAGCTGCTGAACAGGGTTTGGTTTTTCATGAAATCTTCCTGGTCAACCCGCCATGCAAGCGCTGCCGACGGGAAGTTACCCCATTTGTTGTTAACCCCAAACACGGTTGAACCATCGCGCCTGATACTGGCGGTTAACAGGTACTTGTTGTTGTACGAGTAATGGATCTGGCCGATGTAGGAAATAAGCCTCCTGTCGTTTTTGTACGATGAAATATCGCCCTGTAAAACTTTTGAGATATCGCCCAGCTGCAAAGCGTTGTAAGTAGCAAAATCGTTCACAAAACCTCGGCCCTGTGCAAAACTGCCGTTATAGGTTTGTGCCTGCCACTCGTAAATAGCCGATGCATCAAAATGGCTTAACCCAAATTCATGTTTGTAGCTCAGGCTGATGTCCATCAGTTTTTCGTCAACATGGTTGTTGCTGATGTTGGCGATGCCTTTGTTATCAATAGCGGTAGCTATGGTTGATGCTACAGGTGCATAATAACCTGTATTGGTATCAGATTTTCTCCAGCTGCCAAACCATCCGGCAGATATACCTTTGTAAATATCCAGATCGCCTCTTAAACTGGTGAACAGGTTGTTGGTGTTCACGTCGTTTTTAAGCGTTTTTGCAACTGCGTAAGGGTTGATGTACTGGAACACATTAGGATCGGAGTAGTATGATCCATCGGTATTAAATACAGGGTCGGTAGGCCTCGAGATGTACGTATTGCTGATCAGGTTTGAAGTAAATGCTGCCCGGCCGATGCCGATAGGGCTGTAAACATCATTGTTGATGCCGCTATTTACATTCATGGTCAGGGTTAACTTGTCGTCAAGCGCTTTTTGTGTAGCGGTAATACGGCCTATATATTTTTTATAGTTGGAATTGATAACAATACCGGTTTGTGTAATGGCACTTACCGATGCACGGTAGTTAAAGCCATTGGTACCGCCACCAAAAGCAAGATTATGGTTTTGCGTAACGCCGTTTTGGGTAAGCAGGTTAAACCAGTCGGTATTTGAACCGTGGTTTGCAGATACATCCACACCCTGTTTTTCGGCTTGTGCAGTCCATTGCGCGGCGTTTAGTTCCTGCAACTTGTGTGCAATCACGTCCAGCGAGCTATTTTCGGTATACTCAACACTGCTTTTGCCGGCGGCGGTTTTCCTGGTAGTAATCAGGATAACACCAGGCGCGCCGCGCGAACCGTAAATAGCGGTAGCCGACGCATCTTTAAGGATGTCTATTGATGCAATTTCACTCGGCGGCACCTGGTTTAGCAGGTCCATATTGCCTTGAATGCCGTCAACAACAACCAAAGGGTCATTACCACCTTGTAACGATGTTAAACCGCGAATGCGCACCGTTGGGGCCACACCGGGTTCGCTGCCTACCTGGGTAATGTTTACGCCCGCTGCTTTGCCGGCAAGTTGCTGTAATGGGTTGGTAACCGAGCCCGGATTAAGATCTTTAGCACCGATGGTTGCAACAGCGCCAGTTAAATCAGATTTTTTAACCGTTCCGTAACCCATAACCACTACTTCGGTTAAGGCTTTAGATGAGGGAACTAACTGAAAAGTGGGATTTTCGTTGGCTTTAATTACCCGCTCCAACACATCGTAGCCAACAAAAGTAACCTGCACGGTTAATACCTGTTGCGTATCGCCCGTAAGCGAAAACATACCATTGGCATCTGTTACTGTTGTTTGAGATGCACCCTTAACGTGCACTGTGGCGCCAGGCAATGGCTGGTTAAGATCATCAACCACTTTGCCCCTGAAAGCACCTTTTTGAGCAAACGAAGCTATCGCCGAGATTAAAAGGAGCACAGTCAGGCCGTACTTAAATAAGTAAACTTTTTTCATGTAAAATTGGTTTTAAAAATTGGTTTTTGCAGATGTACCATAGCTGGCAAATCCGAATCAAATAAAAGGAGGGAATTTTGGCTAATCAATAGCCTGAAAGCTCAATATAGAAAATACAGGCGGAATAATATTGTTAACTATTTGATTGTTAGTTATTTGTATTGTACTTTT
The DNA here is from genome assembly GCF_007971525.1 of Mucilaginibacter ginsenosidivorax. NCBI lineage: Bacteria > Pseudomonadati > Bacteroidota > Sphingobacteriia > Sphingobacteriales > Sphingobacteriaceae > Mucilaginibacter > Mucilaginibacter ginsenosidivorax. The sequence continues at coordinate 2,149,540 of NZ_CP042437.1, read as the reverse complement.
AAAGGCTGTAATATAGATTTAATATAGGGCGATATAGATGTGTTTTGAGGGGAGCTGACGATAAGAAGACAACGATTGGTGAGGATATTATTAAGCCACCGTCATTGCGAGGTACGAAGCAATCCCCCAACTTTTCATTCGTCCATGCATTTGTAGAGATTGCTTATTACTCCCGTAACAAGTTAAAAAACGGTAGTCATCCTGAACTTGTTTCAGGACCCCATAGGACAGGTAGCCCGCATGATGTGCACTTAGCATGTGAGGTGCTGAAATAAATTCAGCATGACATTAGCGGGATGATTGTAGTCCTTACACCGCCTCTATCGCCATAATATGATCTTCAAACTCATCATTAGCGATAAATGATTTGTTTTTGATGCGATTTTTGTAGGAGTAGATGGTATTTACCGAGTAGCCCAACAGTTTGGCAATCCGGTCGTTATCGTGAATGCCCATGCGGATAAGGGCAAAGATGCGGTGCTCGGTGCTCAACAACTGCCCGTCGGCAATGGCAATTTTATCGTCTTTGTGAAACAAGGCTTCAAACTTTTCAATAAAATCGGGGAACAGGGAAAGGAAAACCTTATCGAAGGTATGGAACAACTGGTGTCGCTCATTCTCCAGGTTCAGGCTTTTAATGGCTGCCTGGGCATCTTCGTAGCGTTTGCTGCTCAATTTTTTATCCAACGATTTCTGGAAGCTTTCCAGCTTATCAATATAGATGGAATTGATGTTGAAGTAATAGCCAATGTATTCGTTTTTGATTTTATTGGCCGTACTTAAGTTTCTATTTAACGCTTCCAATGCAACGTTGCTTTCCTGTAACGATACATTGGCCTCCTTGATAAGGTTATCGGCGATGCGTAGCTTTTTAAGCTGACGGAAGATGATGAACGCAAACATTACCACAAAAAGTACCAACACCGTAATGATAGAAGCGTAAATAATCAGCGACTTGCGCTGCTGCTCTACCGTACTGATGCGCTGTGCCTCGATGATGGGCAATATACTGCTGATGGCAACCTGCCGGTGGCGTGCGCCATAAAAGGTAGCATCGTCCATAGCTTGTTTGATATAAACGAAGGCGCTGTTCAGGTCACCTTTTTTATACAGGAAATCGGCCAGCTTATAAATGGCGACTGTTTCTTTAGTGGCCGACTGCAAATCGGCAATGGCCGCCTGGATCAATAATTGGGTGGATTTGTCCTGATTGCCGAGCACTTCGTAGATGTAGCTTAAAGAGCAGGCACTTATGGCAAACTGGTTGGGCGTTAAGTTTTTTAACTTAAGCAGGGCGGTATAATCTTTTACGGCATCAGTATTATCGGCCTTGCGTAAGGCTTGCAGTCCTCTTAATGCATAATAGTTGTAGGTTCCGGGCGAGGCTAATGAAAGGGCTGAATCGATAAACTGAATGCCTTTGGGGTTATATATGGCCGAGTAATCAACATTACGGTCAAAATCGGATAAGTCGAAATAGCTGCGTGCTTTCAGGAAGTAATATTCCACTCTATCATCGGTTGATAGGTATTGCAGGTTGATACTGTTCAGGGTTTCCAGCGTCTCTTTAAACATGCCCGATGAAATGAGTGTAAAGCCCAGTTCCATTTTAGCAAAAGCCATACGGTTAGGGGCGTTTAGCTTGGCGGCGGTTTCCTGTAGTTTTTTGGCGTAGTTATAGGCCGAATCGTAGCTGAAGTTTTTATACTCGTTATACAGCTGTTGGTAAATGTTATATTTTTTATCCAGATCGTTGGCCTGGCTTAGCTGTTTGCCCAGCTCATCAATGCGGTTTGTTTTTTGCTTTACATATACATCTTTATCGGCCAGTACAGCGTTGAGCCTGGTTAGTAGTGAATCGGTGGCAACTGATTGTGCATAGCCCGGCAGGCTTATCGAAACAAATAAGAAAAATAAAAGATATAAGCCTGGCCTCATTTAATTAAAGGTAGTAATTGGATGTTCACCCCTAAAGGTAGGCAAACATATTAAAATATGGTGTATGGTTTTTGGGGGGAGAGCACAAACATTGGCTTTGAACGCCGGCCACTACTCACCCCGGCTACGCTGCGCTGGCCGACCCTCTCTCCGGCTTACGCCGCAAAGAGGGTTGAGCAAAGAAAAATATTTTTTTCGCCCCTCTATGCGCGAAGCGGAGAGAGGGGCAGACGGGCGGAGCCTCGTCGGGGTGAGTCGACTCGCCGCCGTGCGATAAACGTCATTCACCTTTCAGAATTTTGTAAATTTTATCATTCATTTGTGACGCAGAGGATGTTGCCGATAGCAATCTTCTTGCAATTTTCTAATCCAACCCCATACACCCAATCACAATAAGCCCTAACTTGCTATCCTGAACATGAAAGACATTCCCGTACATCTTTTAAAAGAGCGGGCCTCATCGGGCCTGGAAATCAATCGTTTTTTTAAGGGCGATAAACCCAAGGCCGATGAACCCCTGGGTGCGCACCGCGATGATCATTATATATTTTTTGTAATCGAGGGTGGATGGGGCTCGCTGATGGTTGATTTTAACGAGATCGTGATACAGGAATCCTGCCTTTATTATGTGTTACCCGGGCAGGTGCACCATCGTATCCAAAACGAAGGCGCTTACGGATGGTTTATAGCAGTGGATACCATGCTGATACCGCCCGATTATCGTAATGTGTTTGAAAATCAATTACTGTTGCAGCAACCTTATACCTTAAACGATGTACAAAAGCGGCAGTGCGAAAGCTTGCTTAACCTGTTATTTGAGCGGTACCGGGAGGACGAGCAGGCTGTTTTTAATTTATCTGTTGTGCATTCGCTGCTGCAATCGTTTTTGGGGATAGCTGCCGGGTGTTTTAGCCAAACGGGAAAGCCGGGTATGCTGATGTCTCGCCCGGTGCAGTTGGCTCAGGATTTTAAGAAACTGCTGGTTGAGCACGTGCGTACAATCAAAAGCCCGTCGGCCTACGCGGCTAAGCTTAATGTATCTGAAACGTACCTGAATGAGGCTTTGAAAAAAGCTACAGGACTGTCGGTAAGTTACTGGATTCAACAGGAAGTTATTTTGGAGGCCAAACGTTTGCTGTACTATAGCCAGCTGAATGTTAAAGAAATTGCACATGCGCTGGGTTATGAAGACCATGCCTATTTCTCGCGCCTGTTTAAAAAGGCAGAAGGGGTAACGCCACTCGCCTTCAAAGCCGATTACCGCAAATAGTCCAATCATTACCGCAGGTATGCCATTTTGTCGGGCATAGATAAGCCTTTTCTTTGTGATAATAATTCTACATCACATGGAAACATCCACTCTGCAAAAATTAAAACAAAAAACCGGCAAGCTATTTGAAGGCCGCCTGCAAACGGGCAATGTTTTGGAAGTAAGGTATTGGGAGCCCTGCACTTTAATTGAGGTTGACCTGCACCTGCCGCAAATAGATATGACCGGCTGGACCGAAATTCCTTACATTAAATTTAAGGTAGATAACCTTACTTTCAGGGATTACACCCCATCGGGCTGGGATGCCGAAACCCAAACCTGCACCATTTATGTTGATGCCGCTCATAACGGGCCCGGCAGTAATTGGGCGCGGCTGTTAAAAAAGGGCGATAGGGTAAATTATCTTAAAACGGGCACTACTAACCAAAGCCCGGTTGCTACATCGGCAATAGTTGCCCTTGGCGACGAAAGCAGCATGGGGCATTTACTGGCCCTGCAAAAAATGGTACTGCCCCATACCCGGTTTTCGGGCGGCATAGTAATTGGCAACGAGCATCACCGTAAATTATTCCAGGAATACTTTTGGACGCCGCTGGAGCCCATACCCCGCCGCGATGTTTACGGCCATCACAGCCTTATTGAATGGGTGCTCGATCAGCGTTACAGTTTAGAGAACACCGTATTTTATTTGGCCGGCAATAACACTATGGTAGCCCAGTTGCGCAAGCTGCTTAAAGGGCAGGGGTATCCGTCGGCACAAATTAAACTTCAGGGCTTTTGGGGTTAAGCTTTTTAAAAACGCCGGCTAAAATTTTAACACCTGCTTCCAACTCCCTGGGGTTGAGGGATGCAAAACCTATCCTTACGTAGGGATGGGTGCCGGTGTTATGGTAAAAATAATCGCGGCCGTTATTAATGGTAAGGCCCATAGCCGATGCTTTTTCGGCCACGTAGGCAGGGTTTATACCATCGGCATATTTAACCCAAACGGCAAAGCCGCCATCGGGTTTTTTAAAGCTTAGCCAGCTGCCAAGGTGCTCTTTCAGCAGGGCGCAAAGTATATCGCGCCTTTCATGATACAATTTATTGGCCTTTTTAAGGTGACGGCCTATGTCGCCGTTTTTAAGCAGGTTAGCTATGGCTTCTTCCAGCAGGTGCTCGCCCTGGCGGTCAATCATTTTACGCAGCCTGGTGGCCTGCACAATAAGGTTGGCCGGTGCAACCATAAACCCAATGCGGATGCCGGGCGCTACGGTTTTGCAAAACGAACCAACGTATATCACACTGCCATAATAATCGGCACTGGCCAGGGGCAATATGGGGCTGCTGGCATAATGAAAGTCGTAATCGTAATCGTCCTCAATAATGGCAAAGCGGTATTTGTGGGCCAGTTCAAGCAGGCGCATCCTTCTGTCGGCGCTTAGGGTAACCGTAGTAGGACGGTGGTGATGGGGGATAACATATACCAGCTTTACTTTTTTCTGCCGGCAAATTTCTTCCACAGAATCCAGGTTTATGCCGTGTTCATCTACCGGTACCAGTTTCAATTTGGCGCCGGTTTGTTCAAAAACTTCGTTAGCCCCCGGGTATCCGGGATCGGCGGCAATTACCACATCATGTTTGCTTAACAGGATTTGGGCTGCCAGGTAAATGGCCATCTGTGCGCCCTTGGTAACCAGGATATCATCGGCGCTAACCTGCAGGCCACGGGTTTCGCCCAGGAAACGGGCCAGCTCGGTTCGCAGGTTTGCCGAACCCTGCTCGGGGCCGTAGGTTAAATACTTTTGGGTGAAATGGTAATTGGCAAACCTGCGATACTCCCGTACCAGTAATTCAACCGGGGCTACGCGGGTATCCGGAAAGCCATCGTCAAATGTAAGCAACCCGGGCTTATCATCGTTAAATAAATCGGGGTAGGGCACCTTCTCGGTAACATCAAAATAGGTTTTTATGGGGTAAGGATTTCGTTTTAATGTGCTGTTGATTGGCCGGGGCGATACATCGGGCAGGTTTTTGGCTACAAAAAATCCTTTACGCGCATAAACATCTACCCAGCTTTGGGCATACAATTCATCATAAGCAGCCACAACTGTTTTTCTGTGAACTTTTAATGCGGCGGCAAGCAGCCTGCTGCTGGGTAGTGGCGATGCCGGTTTTAATGTGCCCTGCCTGATATGCCCGATAATACTATTGGTTATCTGCAGATAAACCGCTACCTGCGCGTCTTTATCAATAGTAATTAATCCTATGCTGAATTTCATACTGGACTATCTTGTTTGTGTTTTCTGGACTATAAAGATAGGCCAACTGATGCGTAATTTTATACCAGTTAATAAAAAAGATATGCAACTCATTGAAAATTATGCCATCCCGTCTGTCGCTTTGCGTGGTGCTTTGGCTACCAGCTACCTGTGGGAGGTGGCAGATCGCCTTGGTTTTTTTGGCGCCCACGGCCAGCCCCATGTAGGCTGGGGCGACTGGCAGCACTTTATGGAATATGCCAGGCAAGTAATGAACTTTTTGCCTTCCGGAATTATCCCGACACTGGCTGTGATAGCAACCATTGGCGAGGCCGGCGTAGGGCTGTTATTACTTGCAGGTTTGTTTACCCGTACGGCTGCGTCACTTAGCTGCCTGCTTAGCCTGGCGTTTGCTTTGGCCATGGCTATATCCGGCGGTATCGAATCGCCGGTAGGTTACTCGGTTTTTACGGTGAGCGCGGCAAGCCTGTTGCTGGCCACACTGCCCGATTATAAATGGAGTATAGATTCAATTATCAACAAAAACTAAAATAATCATGACAGCAGTTAACCAACAAAAAGCGCCTGCATTATTGGTAATCATAGCATTCGCTACAGTTTATATTGTTTGGGGCTCTACGTACTTTTTTATCGGGATGGCAGTACACGGTTTCCCCGCTATGCTGATGGGGGCGCTCAGATACACTACAGCAGGCGTGCTCATGCTGGGTTGGTGCGCCTACAAGGGCGATAAAATATGGGTAAAACGGGATATCATCAATTCGGCTGTTAGCGGTATGCTGATGTTGTTTGCAGCCACCGGCATGGTAATTTGGGTTGAGCAAACTTTGCCCAGCGCCATGGTAGCCATCACGGTATCGGCCAGCCCAATTTGGTTTGTAGTGCTGGATAGGCCCAACTGGCGTGTTAACTTCAAAAGCAAATCGACCATTATAGGGCTAATCGTAGGCTTTGCCGGTGTTGTGCTGCTGTTTGGCGAACAGGTAACCAAAGCCCTTGCCGATGAACATCATACAACCACTTTTTTGGGCATGGCTTTGCTGATTTTAGGGCCAATAGTTTGGTCGGCCGGTTCATTATATTCAAAGCATAACGTAAACAGCGGCCCTGCACGGTTAAATACAGCCTGGCAAATGGTTATTGCAGGTTTGACATTTATCCCCGCAGGCATGCTGCACCATGAATTTAACGGCTTTAGTTTGACGCAGGTACCGGCTTCATCATGGTTGGCCATTGCCTACCTTGTTATATTTGGATCCATTGGGGCATTTAGCGCTTACGTTTGGCTGTTGCAGGTAAAGCCGGCTACACAGGTAAGCACACACTCGTATGTAAACCCGGTTATCGCGGTGCTTTTGGGTGTATTGTTTGCGGGCGAGCAGATATCTGTTTTGCAGGTTGTTGGTTTGGTTGTTATCCTCATCAGCGTATTGCTTATTAACCTGGTTAAATACCGTAAAGCTATGCCCCCAAAAAAGGTAGTGCCCATGCCTGGTTTGCCAACCGGCGAGTTGCTGGTGAAAGCCTGTTAGCCAAGCCCCCTTACCCCCTAAAGGGGGAACGAATGTGCAGATTTTTAAATAACAAAGGCCGGTTTCGAGGAAACCGGCCTTTGTTATTTATGCTAATCAAAAGCTCCCCCTTCAGGGGGCTGGGGGGCTCGGCTGCGTTCTTATCTCCAGGCCTTGTACAAATTAATCAAACCATTGGTTGATGAATCGTGGCTGCTTATTTCGCTGTCGTCCTTTAATTCAGGTAGAATTTTGCCGGCTAATTGCTTACCTAATTCAACACCCCATTGGTCAAAGCTGTAAATGTTCCAGATAATGCCTTGAACAAATATCTTGTGCTCGTACATAGCAATTAACGAACCCAGGCTGTGAGGGGTTATTTTTTTAAGCAGGAATGAGTTAGTCGGGCGGTTACCTTCAAATACTTTAAATGGCGCAATGGCTGCAATTTCTGCTTCGGTTTTGCCGGCGGCTTTTAACTCTTCAATAACTACTTCTTCTGTTTTGCCGTTCATCAACGCTTCTGTTTGGGCAAAAAAGTTTGATAGCAGCATGTTATGATGTTCGCCAAGCGGGTTGTGCGATTGTGCCGGGGCTATAAAATCGCAAGGGATAAGTTTAGTGCCCTGGTGAATCAGCTGATAAAAAGCATGCTGACCATTGGTGCCTGGCTCGCCCCAGATGATCGGGCCAGTTGAGTATTCTACATGTTTGCCGTTACGGTCAACATGTTTACCGTTGCTTTCCATGTCGCCTTGTTGAAAATAGGCGGCAAAACGGTGCATGTATTGGTCGTACGGTAAAATGGCATTGGTTTCGGCTTCAAAGAAGTTATTATACCAGATGCCTAAAAGTGCAAGTGTTACCGGTATATTTTCTTCAAACGGCGCGGTTTTAAAATGATTGTCGGTAGCATGGGCGCCATCAAGCAGCTGGGTAAAATTATCAAAGCCAATGCTTAGGGCAATTGACAAGCCAATGGCACTCCATAAAGAGTAGCGGCCGCCAACCCAATCCCAAAACTCAAACATGTTTTTAGTATCGATACCAAATTTTTCCACAGCGGCAGCATTGGTTGATAAGGCAGCAAAGTGTTTGGCTACATCGGCCTCGGTAGCACCGGCGGCTAAAAACCAATCGCGGGCGCTGTGCGCGTTGCCCATGGTTTCCTGGGTAGTAAAAGTTTTTGACGCTATCAGGAACAAAGTAGTTTCGGGGTCAACAACCTTCAGTGTTTCGGCTATATGCGTGCCATCCACATTACTTACAAAATGCAGGTTGAGGTGGTTTTTGTAGGCTTTTAAAGCTTCGGTAACCATTACCGGGCCTAAATCAGAACCTCCGATACCTATGTTTACCACATCGGTAATAGGTTTGCCGGTATAGCCTTTCCATGTGCCGGATATGATGGCTTCGCTAAATTCCTTCATATGATCAAGCACCTTATTTACATCGGGCATAACATCTTTGCCATCTACGTAAATGGGGGTATTGCTGCGGTTACGTAAAGCAACGTGCAGTACCGGGCGGCCTTCGGTAACATTAATGGTTTCGCCTGCAAACATGGCTTCTATTGCCTTATTTACTGAACATTCTTTGGCCAGTTGTATCAATAAGGCTATAGTTTCATCGTCGATGCGGTTTTTGGAATAATCCAGCAAAATCTCTTCAAACTGGATAGAAAACTTATTAAATCGCTGATCATCAGCATCGAATAATTCTTTCAAGCTTTTTGATACAATATCAATGTAATGGTCGGCTAAGTATTTATAGCTCTGGGTGGTGGTGAAATCGATATTTGGCAACATAGTTGATGTGTTTTTGACAAAAGTAACAAGTTAATTGTTAGGTGGATATAAATTATCAAACTTACTATTCACAGTGTTATTTTAACACTACACACATAGTGTTTGTTTTACACCTAAAAATTATGAAAATTTAAAAAATATTTACAAATTGTTTTGATATTTAAAATTATTATTTGATATCTTTGTATTGTTGATAATCAAATGAGTGATTTATCATCAATTTGTAAATTTCAGTATAAAATTGTTGCTACTATGTTTGGAAAACTTTTTTTGCTTGTAAAAAATAACGCCGGGATGGCTGTTATTAACAACCCTTCAATTCCTGTAAAATACCATGAAAGTGTGCTTATTGAAGCATCGAGCGCTATCATAGAGGTATTAAAAGGACAAATGGAAAACGGTAAATTGAAAGATTTAGTGAAGTATTTTCGCTCGTCGGGTATTTACAATCAATCATTGGTATCAAGCATGGTTAGCAGGTTTGCCAACAGGCTCAATACTTTTTATCACATCGATCCTGAACAGGCCATGACCGCCTCAAAAGCGTTGATCCCGGCTGTGATGGCCGAGCTGGTAAAAGCGTCAAAAAGCGAGCAGGTTAAAGAATTTGGCCTTAAAAATATGCTTACCAAGCTAAATGGTGACCGTGCTGACTTAAGTTTGCTGGTTGACCGCGCTATGGTTGCTTAATATATTCATCTACCTTGTAAAACGGGTCTGCAGATTGCTAATACAATTTGCAGACCTTTTTTTATTTATGCCGATAATCTAATTGCATATATTTGCCACATGACTAAAGAACAGATTCAGGATTTAAGGGATAGAGCAGCTTCCCTGAGGAGGCATCTTTGACATCGACAAGAAATTAGAGCTACTAAAAGCTGAACAGGAAATAACTATAGGCCCGCATTTTTGGGATCACCCGAAAGAGGCCGAAAAAGTACTGGCATCCATCAAAGTAAAAAAAGTTTGGACAGACGAATTTCAAAAGGTGACAGCTATCATTGAAGATACTGTAGTGCTGTTTGAATTTTACCAGGCTGGCGATGCCACTGAAGCCGAAATGCAGGAGCAGTATAATATTGCCATAAAGGCCGTGGAGGAACTTGAATTTAAAAACATGCTCTCGGCCGAGGAAGATCAGTTTAACGCCGTGCTGCAAATAACAGCAGGTGCAGGCGGTACCGAAAGTTGCGACTGGGCCGGTATGCTGATGCGTATGTACATTATGTGGGGCGAAAAAAACGGCTACAAAGTTACCGAGCAGGATTATCAGCCCGGCGATGTTGCCGGAGTAAAAACCGTAACCCTGCAGTTGGAGGGCGATTTTGCCTATGGATACCTTAAAGGCGAAAACGGTGTACACCGCCTGGTGCGTGTATCGCCATTTGATGCCAACGCCAAGCGCCATACTTCGTTTGCTTCGGTTTATGTTTATCCGCTGGTTGATGATACCATCGAAATTGATATTAACCCTGCTGATATCGAGTTTGAAACTTTCCGCTCGGGCGGTGCCGGTGGCCAGAACGTGAACAAGGTAGAAACCGCTGTGCGTTTGTATCACAAACCATCGGGTATTATTATCAAAAACCAGGAGTCGCGTTCGCAATTGCAAAATAAGGATAATGCAATCCGTTTACTGAAATCGCAGTTGTACGAGATAGAGATGCGTAAACGGATGGAGATCACCAACGCCATTGAGGGCAACAAAAAGAAAATAGAATGGGGATCGCAGATCCGCAACTATGTTTTACACCCATACAAGTTGGTAAAAGATTTGCGTACCGATCATGAAACCTCGAACGCCGCTGCCGTACTTGATGGCGAGCTTAACGAATTTTTAAAAGCGTACCTGATGGAGTTTGGCGGGCCGAAGAGTTAAGCGTAAAATGACAGCAGATTGGGGCACAAGGAAAAGAGATCTGAGGATGGTAACATACCACTTGCTGTCTGCAATCGCCGTTATCTATTTCATGAAATCGGGAAGCTTTAAAAGTGGCCCCTGCACTCCAAATTTAGATATTTTAGGTTTCTTTATGGCATTGTTGATATCAATTGTACTAACCCTTGCCGGAATAGTAATGTTTATAAAGAGCAGAGAAAATAAATATTTCTTCATTATTAATCTGACAGCAATGCTCATATGGCTTTCCATTTTATTTTGGAATAGTTAATCATCCGATATTTAAAACTACAATAGCGATGGAATTACCCCATCGCTATTGTGGTTTTAAAGCATTTTTGCCAAATTCTAAGCCCAGCCTGCCACATACTCATTAGGCGTTGTTGCGCCCCGCAGGTAAATACATTTTTGTGATGTAAATAATAATTGTAAACTTAAACACACATCATGAAAAGTAAATTTTTTGTATGGTTAACCGGGCTAATCCTTAGTTTCATATCCCCGTTACCTTCGCCTGCACAAACAAAGCAGGACCTATCTTTTGGCAATCATTTTACGTTCGAGTACAAGGGGGCGTATTACGGTGTTAAAGACACCAATTTGGCGCAGATGAGTGCCTTTAAAATGATAAATACAAAACACCCCATTTGGCTGGGCGTAAAGCTAAATCCCAACCTTGTTGATTTTTTTGCATCAAGTGTAAAATCAATGTCTAAAGAGTACCCAAGTTATATCATTTCAGATACTTCGGCGGCAATTATAATAGCGTACGGCATTACAAAAGCTAATGTTAACGACTATCGCTACCATGTGGTTGAAAATGATAGTATTGAATTAGTTCCATGGTCAAAATTACCAATGCTCCAACAAAAATATGGGGCAATAGAACCCTATGGTTTTTTGGGCAAGTTTAAAGCTCCCGGTAAGCAACTATTGGTAGAGGTGCTTAATACCAAAAATTACGATATACGGCAAGGAGTGGTGTTTGACTGGAAACCTAACTTTAAACCCTTTGTAACACAAATAGAAATTAACCGGACAAAAGATTATTTTAACCTGGATAATATAAAGCTTAATCATGGGTATGCCACAAAGTTTAAAGAGCACACTGGCGTGCCCTTAGATTTTAGCTTTCCGGCCGATAGTGTTGTTAGCATACGCCTATACTATAAACACCATGAAACTATACCCTATGTGGTGTACCTGGTTAAAAATGTGAATGGAAAAAAAGATACCACCCAAATGGGATATTACAACCGCGAAAACTATTATGATATAGATGGTAAGTTTTACAATAAACCCGGCAAATATGAAATAATTATTCAGCGTGCAAATGAACTTGGCAAGTGGCCCGAAGACCAGGTGCTGCGAATACCATTTGAGGTGAAGCCTCTCCCGGTATCAGATAAAAAAGTCTCCATAAAACAAGCCTTACCATATATCATAGCAACACTCACGGGTGTTGTTTTGCTGTTTGGGGGCTATTACAGGCGCAACCAGGTAAAGTTGTTACGGGCGGCGCAAGAAAAGCAAACGGCAGGGTTAAAGCTGCAATCTATCCGGGCACAGCTTAACCCGCATTTTATGTTTAACGCGCTAACATCCATCCAAAACCTGGTAAATAAAAATGATATCGCAGGTGCAAATCATTACTTAGCTAAATTTGCAGGCTTAACGCGGCAGGTGCTGGATACCGGCAACGAGGAATTATTAAGCCTTGAACAAGAGCTTGCTATTTTAGATGATTACCTGCAAATGGAGCAGTTACGGTTTGGCTTTAAGTATGAGATAATAACGGATCCGGATTTGAACAAAGCCAATATCGAAATTCCGGCCATGTTGCTGCAGCCCTTTGTAGAGAACGCTGTTAAGCATGGCGTAGCAATTGTAAAGGAGCAAGGCCGGATTGAAGTATCAGTGAGAGGCCAAGGCCATGACATCATTTTAACTATAAAAGATAACGGCGAATGGATAGAGGTTAATAATGCTGGCGAAATAAGTGGATACGGGCTAAAACTAAGCCAGCAACGTGTAGCTTTATTAAACCAGTTATATAAAGATCAGCCGGTGAGCTTACATATTGATAAGCAAGGGCCGGGAACTGTTGTACGTATCCGTTTATCAAACTGGATATAAAATTTATGCCTATGAGTATTAAAAGTATTATTGTTGACGATGAGCCTAACAATGTCGAAAATTTACAACAGATTATTCACACCTGGTGCCCCCAAATTGATGTTGTGGCGACTGCTTCAAATGCCGGCGACGCGATAACCGCCATTAAAGCCAACCAGCCCCATTTGCTGTTTCTTGATATCCAGATGCCGGGGCAATCGGGCTTTGATGTGTTGAGGGCTTTTGATAAAATAGATTTTGAAGTAATATTCATCACGGCCTATGATAAGTATGGCATCCAGGCCATTAAATTTTCGGCGCTGGATTACCTGCTGAAACCAATAGATATTGCCGAATTTAAACTGGCAATTGAAAAGGCAACGCGAAAAATTAACAGCAGGCAGCAAAATCACAGCATCGAAAATCTGTTGGAGTACATTAAGACCGGCCAAAAAGAAACGCCCAAAATAACGCTGCCCACGCTAACCGAGATCCGGTACGTAAAAATTACCGATATTATGAGGTGCGAAGCATCAAACAACTATACCACTTTTTACCTGCAAAGCGACGAGCAGGTATTGGTGTGTAAAACACTAAAGGAGTTTGCTGATATTTTAAAACCCCATCATTTTGTACGTACACATCAATCGCATTTAGTGAACGTTCAATTTGTAAAAAGTTATCTTAAAGAGGATGGCGGAACCCTAATGCTGAACGATCAAACCAAAATCCCCATCTCTCGCCAAAACCGCGAATTAGTAAAAGATGCCCTGGGTAAAAGTTTATAATAAAAAACCTATAATTGCATATACCTAACAAATTATGAAAACTATTTTATCAGCCTTTGTTTTGACCATTGCAGCAACTATAGCCTACGGCCAGGAAAAACCGATGCCCTTATATCCAAAAGGCATACCCAACTCAAAACCAACACCGGCAACATATGTAGAAAAAACGGATGCCAATAATTGGATAACCGGCGTAAGTGTGCCAACCCTAACCACCTACCTGCCCGAAAAAGGGAAAGCCAACGGTGCTGCTGTTGTTGTTTGCCCCGGCGGCGGGTATTCCGGTTTGGCCAATGCGCACGAGGGGATGGCCATATGCCGGGAGTTTAATAAAATTGGTTTAACCGCCTTTTTATTAAAATACCGTTTGCCAAGTGATGAAATAATGATTGATAGGTCGATTGGTCCGCTGCAGGATGCGCAGATGGCTATATATACCGTCCGTAAAAATGCTAAGGAGTGGGGCATTAACCCGGCAAAAATTGGCATCATCGGTTTTTCGGCCGGCGGTCACCTGGCATCAACCGAGGGAACGCATTTTGATCAGCCGGTGATTGATGACAAAGACAACATTAGCCTGCGTCCTGATTTTATGATGCTGATATACCCAGTGATCAGCTTCGGTGAGCAGGCCCACGTAGGATCGCGCGAAAATTTGATAGGTAAAACACCATCGCAGGCACAGGTTGATCTGTACTCCAACGAAAAACAAATTACCACCAACACCCCGCCCACGTTTTTGGTACATGCCGAGGATGATAATGTAGTACCTGTACAAAACAGCCTGATGTTTTACGATGGCTTATTAAAAAATAAAGTTAAAGCCGAGATGCACATTTTCCAGGAAGGCGGCCACGGCTTTGGTATGAATAACTCGAAAAACAAAGGCGAATGGTTTGACTGGGCCGCCAGCTGGCTGGAAGAAAATGGCTTTTTGAGCGGGAAGTAAATGAAGATACGAAGACTTGCGAAGTTTTTAAACGGCGTAGCCCTCAACGAGGCCATGAAAATAAATTTCAAAAAAGTTAAACTTCATAAGTCTGGCAAGGTTTAACAATTATGACCAACAAAACATCGTTCGTTGCTTTTCTTATACTTGCTTTCCTTAAATCACACGCTCAACAACTTGTTGATAGTAACGTTACCGCTCACCCTAAACGCGAGTTTCGCGGTGTCTGGGTAGCCACTGTCGAAAACATCGATTGGCCGGCTACCCCCAATGAAACTACAGCCCGGCAGCAACAGGAATTATTAACCATTTTAGATGCCCATCAAAAAACGGGGATCAATGCTATTATACTCCAGATTAGGCCGGCCGCCGATGCCTTTTATGCCAAAAGTCGCGAGCCCTGGTCCAAATGGCTTACCGGGAAGCAGGGCCTTGCACCCAATCCTGTTTACGATCCCCTGGAGTTTGCCCTTACCGAAGCGCACAAACGCGGGATGGAGTTGCACGCCTGGATAAATCCATACAGGGCAACTAAGGATAGTGCCTATTCGCAGCTTAGCCCGCAGCATATTACCCGGATAAAACCCGAATGGTTTTTTACCTACGGCGGTATGAAACTGTTTAACCCAGGCCTGCCCGAGGTGCGGGAATACATAGTACAGGTGGTGCTGGATATGATAACTAATTACGATATCGACGGCATTCATATGGACGATTATTTTTACCCTTACCATGTAGCAGGCCAGCAAATAAACGATCAGCAAGCTTACCAGCAATATGGCAAAGGTTTTACCAATATTGACGATTGGCGGCGCGATAATGTAAACACCCTGATAAAAATGCTGAACGATAGCATCCATCAGCACAATCCACGAATGAAATTCGGCATTAGCCCGTTCAGTATCTGGGCCAACAAAACCCAGTTAGCCGATGGATCTGATACGCATGGCAGTGATTCGTACTTTGCACTGTATGCCGATTCGCGTAAGTGGGTGCAGGAAGGCTGGGTAGATTATATTAACCCGCAGCTGTACCGCCCCATTGATGATAAACTGGTGCCGTTTAAAACGATGATTGACTGGTGGGGCAATAACGCCTATGGCCGGCATTTATACATTGGGCAGGCACCATATCGCATTATCGAAAACAAACTACCCGGATTCAGATTGCCGGGCCAGCTTCCGGGCCAAATTCAGTGCCTGCGTAAAAACGCAAGAGTGCAGGGTAGCGTATATTTTAGTTCCAACTCATTAATGAATAATCCGCTTGGCTTTACAGATTCGCTACGGGCCAATTATTACCATTACCCGGCCCTGCCGCCGGTGATGCTCTGGCGCGATTCAATAGCGCCCAATGCCCCTATAGGCCTTATAGCAAAGCCGGAGATCAACGGAGTTAAACTGATGTGGCAAACACCATTGATGGCAAAAGATAATGAGCCGGTTTATGGTTATGTGGTTTATCGGTTTAGTACTGGTGCTAAACTAAACTTAGATAATGCCGAAAATATATTAAGCATTCAATATAACAGCAATACATTCTATTTGGATACTACGACGGAGAAAGGTAAAACCTATATTTACATAGTCACGGCTATTGACCGGTTGAAGAATGAAAGTGAGAAGGCGTTGCCGGTGGAAGGGGCAAGGTTATGATGTGCCGATTGAAAATTATGGCAAGCTTATGAGTTCAAAGTCTATTGTAAAAATCGTTGTCATTTCGAACCCTCGAAGGGATGGAAAGTGTGGGGAGGGGGTGAGAAATCTTATACCCCATGTATTCCAAGGACGCGCGGTCTCATAACACAAATCGTAAAAGATTTCTCACTCGTACCTCGCTCGAAATGACAATTTATTTCATTATACGCTGATTTATTCCAGGATTATTATCCAATATAGCCAACAATTCATTCAGCTCCACCACTTTCTCGGCCGACCCTAAATTTTCGTAGGCGCTTATCAGGTTGCGGATAACGCGTTTAATGATATCCGTGTTGGAGCAGGGCTCATAAAACTGTTTATCGAATTTGAGGTTGAGTTGTTTTAAAAACATATCTACATCGCGGCGGCCAAAAATAAAACCTTTGTTAAAGGCATTGATATAAAACAGGATGCCGCCTTCAAAATTGTTCTCCATGCTTTCGTCAACATAGGCCAAAATAAAATGCTGGGGCAGGTTTACGCCATATACAGGCACATCCAGTTTTTGGGCAATGATGGAGTAGATGATGGCCAATGATATCTGGTTGCCTTTTTTTGTTTCCAGCACCTGACTCAGGTAGCTGTTTTGCGGGTCGAGGTGGTTGGATATATTACCGCTAAACCCGTAAATATTGTAAAATACATGGTTAATGAGCTTGATCTGCTCCTTAGGGCTGGCCTCATTCATCATCTGTATCCAGATGTCGCGTTTGATTGATTCTACCTGGTTAATTACCCTTTGCTCATCCAGGTCGGGGTATTGGTAACGGTTGATGATGAGGATGCCCTGTAGCAGATCGAACGCGCCGCTTTGATGCCACAGCTGCAGGTCGGTTTTTAACGATCTAAACTGAATTTCGTGCACAAGGTTGGCTATCCGTTCCTGTTGTACAGCATCAAAAGCCTGCTCAAAAGCTGTTTCAAGGTAGGCAATTACCTCGCTGCCGTAGCCAAGCAGTTTTTCGTGAACGTGATCATATATCTCGTTATCGGGGTCGTCCAGCAATCGGATCAAAGAGTTTACTTCTGTCGGATTTATCATACGCTATCATGCTAAAATACTAAACTTTTTTACTTTTGCGGCGATGTGGAATCTCAGATTTGTGCAAGATTATTTAAAACACCGGTTTACGGCCAATAACCGCCATGGCATACACTCGCCATTTGTATATAAACTGATAGACGATGTAATTTATGATTATACTAATCAACAAGTGTTCCACGAGCCCGGATTTGCGCCTGAAAAAGGAGAGGGTCGGCGGGCGGTAAAATCAAAAGTTGCCCAATTGGTTTACCGGTTAACAAAACATTTTAACCCGGCTGTAGTAGTTGAGTTGGGGTCAAATAATCAGGAAGCAAGCGCTTATTTGCAAAAAGCAGCAGCCGAAGCTAAATTCTATTTCCCTCAAAAGGAAAGCGAATTTATTACATTAAATAAAACACCATCGGGCCTGTTAGTTTTTCATGGCGAGAATCTTAAAGAAAAAACGCTGCCATACTTCATACAATACCTGGACAAAATTAATCCGGATACCATTATGCTTTTTACCGGTATGTATACCGCTAAAAGCCTGAAGCAAGCCTGGAGCCAAATCAAGCTAAATCCCAAAGTTACTCTTACCATTAACCTGTTTTGGATAGGCCTGGTGTTTTTTAAGCAAGACAGGAAAGAGCAGGAACATTTTAAGGTACGATACTGAGGATTTGCGGCGTGGTTAGTTTAGGTTGTACATTTGACGTTGTACGTGTTACGTGTTTTTGAGTTTGTGCTATCATGAGACTACGCAAGTCGATTATATTTGGAAGGTGTCCAAACGTACAACCTGCAACGTTAAACGTATAACCTACTCAACCTGCTAATCAAAACGCCTGTCCCAACGCAAGGTAAAACCCGCTTTGCCTGCTCTCTCCCGGATTTTTCTGACCAATGCCATAATCGGCCCGTATGCTCAACCCTTTTTCAATATCAAAGAAGTAGCGCACGCCGCCCCCGTAATTTGGTTTTAATTCGGCCCAGCTAAAGCTTTTGTTAAATACTTCGCCTGTACCAACAAAACCAACAAGTCCCCATCTCTGGCTTAGCCGGTAACGTAATTCAGTTTGACCGGCCAGCATATTCCTGTCCCGATAACGGCCATTATAGTAACCCCGCATCATCTCGTCGTTACCAAGCGCGGGTAACAAATAAAATGGCGACCGGCTACCGGTTAAGCTTTGCTCCTGGATATCAACACCCAAAACAAACTTTTTGCTTAGCGCAAAAAACTGGGAGTATTCTACATTTAAGAAACCACCGCTGTAATCAGTTTTACCATATCCCCTTATCACTTCAAAATAACTTGTTATTATTGCGCCTTTTGTGGTGTAAGTATTGTTATTGCGCGTATCAAAGGTTACGCTTGGGCCAATATAGATATTACTGCCCCCACCATGGTTTTGTACTCTTGGGTCGGAATAAAAGATGGTGCGATAATCTGTTTGCGGTATGTGAAAACGCTGTGCTCCCGATACAAAACCAACATAAAGTTCATCGGTTATTTTTTTTTCTGCACCCAAATAAAGCTTTAACCGTTTTTGATCAATTTTGGTGATATCAGCGCTGCGGGTATCATTACCTATACCATAAAAACTAAAGGGAAAATCTACATAACTTATGCCAACGGTAAAGTGATAGCTGTTGCCGGGTGTCCAATAGCTACTATTAATGCTAAACCTTGTTTGCCCTTTTGTGGCGACTGTTGCATAACCAAATATGCTGGATACGCGGGTATCACTTTTAACAGAATCGGTATAAAAAGAGTATAAACCAGCGCCGCCAACTTCCAAACCTGTTTCTGGTGCCGAACTTATCGCCGGTAAAATAACAAAACTGCTTTTTTTACTGGTATCCTTATTTAAAAACATTTTGCGCAAAAACTTTGGGAGAATGTGCGATTGCGAAAAAGCGGTTTGCAGGAAAAATATCAGCAACAACGAGGTAAAGAATGTTTTCATATAAATTCAGCTAATATAACCCCATTTTTGTGATAAGGTTGATAGGGTAGGGACATTTTAAAGTAAAAAGCGATAAATGCTTTTTACTCCTTTTAGTTTAGATGGCGATTTGCCAATAAGTCAGGAAGTTTTAAAAAATGTAGAATGCCTATATATCATAACATTGGAGCATCACCCGGTGATTATTGCCCAACGTTTGTCGCCCTAAATTAAGGTGTTTTATTGGTTCCCGGGTTCCCGGTTAAAATGGTAACAAACAGGTAACATCAATAAAATTTCATTTAAAAATCATAATCCCGCAAAATTCCTACTTTTGCAACTGAATTTTTATTGATACACTATGAGCATCACACGAGGACCAATTTCGCAGTTTATTGAACGCAACTACCTGCATTTTAACTCCGCAGCATTAATGGATGCCGCCAAGGGATATGAAACCCACCTTAATGAAGGCGGTAAAATGATGGTTACCCTTGCCGGCGCAATGAGCACCGCCGAACTGGGGATTTCATTGGCCGAGATGATTCGCCAGGA
Organism: Mucilaginibacter ginsenosidivorax; assembly: GCF_007971525.1. NCBI lineage: Bacteria > Pseudomonadati > Bacteroidota > Sphingobacteriia > Sphingobacteriales > Sphingobacteriaceae > Mucilaginibacter > Mucilaginibacter ginsenosidivorax. Next base: position 2,129,769 of record NZ_CP042437.1, on the reverse strand, counting down.
TAAAATTGCTATAATCTCCTGTACAGGTGCAAACCTGGAAGAAGATATCATGAACCTGGTAGCACACTCGCATTACAAAAGGGTGCCCAACTACCGCGATTTAAGTCCGCAGGAAGAATGGGATTTGTTAGAAAACCATTACAACCGTGTTACCGATACCTGCATTCCCGAAGAGGAAGCTTTTCGCAGGCTGCAAAAACACATCCACAAAATATGGAAAGATGCTGATGACAGTGGCGAACGTTACTTCCCGCACGAATACATGTACAAGATATTGTTAAGCGGCGAACTGGAGCAATATTATGAGATAGATCCTAAAAACTCATGGATGCTGGCTGCTGCCGAAAAAAACCTGCCTATTGTGGTACCCGGATGGGAAGATAGCACCATGGGTAATATATTTGCATCATACCTTATCAAAGGCGAGCTTAAAGCATCGACCATGAAAAGTGGTATAGAATATATGGCCTGGCTTGCCGATTGGTATACCAAAAACTCATCGGGCAAGGGTATAGGCTTTTTCCAGATAGGCGGCGGTATTGCAGGCGATTTCCCGATATGTGTGGTGCCTATGCTTTACCAGGATATGGAGATGCACGATGTACCTTTCTGGAGTTATTTTTGCCAGATATCTGATTCAACAACATCATACGGTTCTTACTCGGGCGCTGTTCCTAATGAGAAGATAACCTGGGGTAAGCTGGATATCCATACGCCTAAGTTTATTGTGGAGAGTGATGCCACCATTGTAGCCCCGCTTATATTTGCCTGGATATTAAAACAATAAAAAGTTTATAATCGATATTGATGGTAAAACCATTAATAAATTTTCAAAATGGCATTAATATGCTTTAAAGAGTATTTAAATGACATTTTTGTGTTTATTTAGAACGATTATAAATTATAGGTTACTGTCATTTATGTGTCAGCGATACTGTAATAAATTTTACTTTTGTGGCTGTAAAAAGCAGATGGGTTACACATCTTTACAGCAGAATAAAACATTAATATAAAAATTATTTAGCATAAATACACTTTATGAGAAGTTTCTCATTGATTTTTAAACAATTCTCAAGGTCGGTTTTACTGATTGTTGGGTTTGCTTTCTGGGGTTTTTCTGCTGCTTACGCGCAAACAGATGCTGCTAAGGGCGAAACCATTTTTAAATCCAAATGTACAGCCTGTCATAAGATCGATCAGATCATGACCGGTCCGGCGCTTGGTCCGCAGCTTACCGAAGAAACGGACGACAAGTACCTTACCAAATGGATTCAGAACAACCAGGCTTTAATTGCTGCCGGTAATCCTAAAGCGCTTGCCATTGTAAAGAAATTTGACGGCAAAGCGATGACCACCTTTACCGAGCTTTCTGATGCTGATGTAGGTAATGTTATTACTTATGTGCGTGCAGAGTGGAAAACGATTTCGGAAAAACCAAAGGTTGATCCCAATGCGCCCGGTGCCGAAGCAAAAGGCCCAAGCGAGCTGGTTGTTTGGGGCTTAATTGGTATCGTTATTATCGCTTTCATCCTGATCATTGTTTTGAATAAGGCTGCAGGCTCGTTAGAGCGTGTTTTGGCTAACAACAAAAACATTGTAGTTGAAGATGAAGCGGTTGTTGCCGAGACCGACAAAAATGTACTGCTTAAAAAGATCTTAAAAAACAAAAAACTTGTATTCTTTATACTGGTTTGCGGCACCATTGCCATGGGCAGCTGGGGTTGGGTTACCTTGTGGAACACTAACGTGCATACAGGTTATCAGCCGGTACAGCCTATCAAATACTCGCATGAACTACACGCCGGGCAAATGAAAATTGATTGCCAGTATTGCCACGGCGGTGCTTATAAATCAAAAAATGCTTCTATCCCATCATTAAACGTATGTATGAACTGCCACAAGGTTGTTAAAACCGAATCGGCAGAGATACACAAGATATATGATGCTTTGGGTTACGATCCAAAAACTCAAAAATACGATAGCACTGCAGCCAAGCCTATCCAATGGATACGTGTTCATAACCTGCCCGATCTGGCTTACTTTAACCACTCGCAACACGTAAAGGTTGCCGGTATTAAATGCCAGGCTTGCCACGGTCCTGTTGAAACCATGAAAGAGGTTTACCAATACTCGCCGCTTACTATGAAATGGTGTATCCAGTGCCACAAACGCACCGAGGTTAACGCCAAAGGCAACGCTTATTACGACAGCATTCTTGCAGCACATGATAAGATTAAAAAAGGCGAAAAAGTTACTGCCGCTGTTTTAGGTGGTATCGAGTGCGGTAAGTGCCACTATTAATAAATAAGAATTTAGCATTACAGTTTATATAGCTTAAATGGACAGCAATAAAAAATACTGGAAAGGTTTAGAAGAACTAAACAAAACCCCAGAATTTGTTGAGAAAAATAAAAACGAGTTTGCAGAGCCTATCCCTATCGAGGATTTGCTGAGCGGATCTGGTTTATCGGCTAAAACCCCACGCCGCGACTTTTTAAAGGCGCTTGGCTTTGGTGTTGGTGCTGTTACGCTGGCTGCTTGTCAAAAAGTGCCTGTACACAAATCAATCCCTTACCTTATAAAACCTGAGGAAGTTACACCTGGTGTAGCTAACTACTACTCTTCATCATATGAAGGCCAGGCTATTTTGGTAAAAACCCGTGAAGGCCGCCCTATTAAAGTAGAAGGTAACCCTAACGATATTTTTGCAAAAGGTGGTTTAAGCGCGCAGGGCCAGGCTTCAGTGCTTGATCTGTACGATGCAAACCGCACCCAGGACCCTAAAATTAATGGCGCTGATGCGGCATGGCCCGAAGTTGACGCGTATGTATTACGCGAACTTGCCGCTGTTGCAGCATCGGGTAAAGGCATCCGTATAGTTACATCAACTGTACACAGCCCGTCTACCTTAGGTGTTATTGCCGATTTTGTTGCAAAATACCCTACTACAAAACACATCAATTACGATGCGGTATCATACACCGGTATTATCCAGGCTAATCAAAACAGCTTTGGTAAAGCCGTATTGCCACATTACAATTTTGATAAAGCAGAAGTGATTGTAAGCTTCGGTGCCGATTTCCTTGGTTCATGGATATCGCCAGAAGAGTTTACCCGCCAATACGTATCAAACCGTAACAGCAAATCGCTTGAGGCAAAGAAAATGTCTCGCCACATTCAGTTTGAGGCAGGAATGAGCTTAACCGGTACCAATGCCGATAACCGTTTCCCTATTAAACCATCTGAAGAAGGCATCGCTTTATTAAGCTTATACAATGCTATTGCCGGTACAAGCCTGGCAGGTGCAAAAAAATTAAGCAATAAGGCAGCCGATACAGCTATCACCTTAGTTGCTAAAGAATTGTTAGCAGCAAAAGGCAAAGCACTGGTAGTTGCAGGTTCAAATGATGTGGCTACACAAACTTTAGTAAACGCCATCAACTCCTTATTAGGCAGCTACGGCAACACTATTGATTTGGATAATCCATCAAAACAATACGCCGGTAACGATCAGGATTTTGTTGGCTTTGTGAACGAATTGGCCGCCGGCTCGATAGGCGCGGTTTTATTCCTGAATGCCAACCCTGCTTACGATTACTTTAAAGCAAAAGAATTTACAGACGCGCTTAAAAAAGTACGTTTAACCGTGTCATTCTCTGATCACGGCGACGAAACCGCTTTGCTATCAAAAGTAGTAGCGCCAAATCATCATTATTTAGAGTCATGGGGCGATGCCAACGCTGTTGAAGGTTATTATACCGTAATACAGCCAACTATCAACCCGGTTTACAATACCCGCCAGGCCGAGCATAGCTTATTAGTTTGGGCCGAAAACCCGGTTAAAGATTACTACACTTACGTACGTAACACCTGGGATAAAGGTTTATTAGCTAAGGGTGGTTTATCTGGCCAAAAAGGATGGGAAAGCTTATTGCAGGCAGGTTTAATAAAAGCTGCCCCCGCAACTGCCGGAACCTACACTTTCAGCCACGATTTAAATGCAGTAGCACAAACTATTGTTGACCATAGCAACAGCCTGGTATCTGGTGATAAATTTGAATTACAGGTTTATCAATCGGTAGCGATGGGCGATGGTAAACGCGCCAACAACCCATGGTTACAGGAATTGCCCGACCCGGTATCTAAAGTTACCTGGGATAACTTCGCGGCCATGTCGATGACTGATATCCAGAAATTGGGTTTCGAAGAAGGTGATGTAATTAAAGTAGAAGCTAACGGCTACTCGGTTGAAGTTCCGGTATTGGCACAGCCAGGTCAGGCACAGGGCACTATATCAATTGCTGTTGGTTACGGCCGCGTTAGCGCAGGCCTTGTAGGTAACAACGTGGGTAAAAACGCTTTCCCTTTCTACAGCTACCGTAACGGTACCTTCCAAACTACTGCGGTTATTACCGACTTCAAAAAAACAGGTATTATATCGCCGCTTGCGCAAACACAAACCCACCACTCATACGAGGGCAGGAGCGTTATTCGCGAAGCTTCATTTACAGCATACAAAAAGAACCCTGCTGCCGGTAGCGGTAACGAGGGCGAACATAAAGATTACAACAAAACATCACTTTGGGATGATCATGACCGCCCCGTTTATAACTGGGTTATGGCTATTGACCTTAACGCCTGTACCGGTTGCGGCGCCTGCGTTGTAGCTTGTAGTGCCGAAAATAATATCCCGGTTGTAGGTAAAGACGAGGTAAAACGTCGTCGTGAGATGCACTGGATCCGTATTGACCGTTACTACAGCTTTAACGATCATGGCGACAGCGAAGAAGCGATAACCAAAGAGAAAGATATTGCCAAGCTTACCAATTTTGATAATGTATCGGTTGTTCACCAGCCAATGCTTTGCCAACACTGTGATCACGCACCTTGCGAAACAGTTTGCCCGGTATTAGCAACCGTTCACTCATCAGAAGGATTAAACCAAATGGCTTACAACCGTTGTATAGGTACACGTTATTGCGCAAATAACTGCCCTTACAAAGTACGCCGCTTTAACTGGTTTAACTACTGGAACGACTCACGTTTTGATAACTACCTGAATAACGAGCACACACAATTGGTATTAAATCCTGATGTTACTACACGTTTCCGTGGGGTAATGGAAAAATGCTCAATGTGCGTTCAACGTATCCAGGCCGGTAAGTTAAAAGCCAAAATCGAAAAACGTCCGCTTAAAGATGGCGAGATCAAGGTTGCCTGTCAGCAAACCTGTTCTGCAAACGCTATTGTTTTCGGTAACGCGAATGACCCTAACTCTGAAGTTTCAAAAGCATTGAAGAGCGAAAGAACTTACTACGTGCTTGAAGAGTTAAACGTACAGCCAGGTATTGGTTACCAGGTTAAGGTTAGAAATTTATCAGAGTTAGAGGCTTAAATTTTTTATATACAGATAACAAAATATATGTCATCTCATAGTGAATCAATAATAAGGGAACCGTTAATTACGGGTGAAAACATCACCTACGGTCAGATTACTGACGATGTATTACGCCCCGTAGAAAATATGCCGGGTAAGGCCTGGTGGATCGGTTTTAGTGTAGCATCATTGGGTGCCCTGCTTTGGGTGGTTGCCATCAGCTACACATTCTGGTTTGGAATCGGTGCCTGGGGCTTAAACAAAACAGTTGGATGGGCCTGGGACATTACCGGCTTCGTATGGTGGGTAGGTATTGGTCACGCCGGTACGCTTATCTCGGCAGTATTGCTGTTGTTCCGTCAAAACTGGCGTAACTCTATCAACCGCTCGGCCGAGGCGATGACCATCTTTGCGGTAATTTGCGCCGCCACCTATATCGGTGCGCACATGGGCCGCCCATGGATGGCTGTTTATTCATTACCATTGCCAAATCAATACGGCTCATTATGGGTAAACTGGAACTCTCCGCTTATCTGGGACGTATTCGCGATATCAACTTACTTCTCAGTTTCATTGGTATTCTGGTACACAGGTTTATTACCTGATATCGCTACCATTCGTGACCGTGCAACAGGTTTACGTCGCCGTATATACTCTGTAATGTCATTCGGCTGGACAGGTTCAGTTAAAACCTGGCAACGTTTCGAGACCGTGTCATTAATCCTGGCCGGTATCTCAACACCACTGGTACTTTCGGTACACACCATTGTATCTATGGACTTTGCAACATCACTGGAACCAGGGTGGCACACCACCATCTTCCCTCCGTACTTCGTTGCGGGTGCTATCTTCTCCGGTTTCGCCATGGTACAAACGCTGTTATTGGTAGCACGTAAAGTATTAGGGTTAGAAAACTATATCACCATGTTCCACATTGAGTCGATGAATAAAATCATCCTTTTAACCGGTTCAATAGTGGGTGTGGCTTACTTAACCGAGCTTTTCATCGCATTTTACTCTCAGGCAGAGTACGAGCAATACGCGTTTATGAACCGTATCTCGGGCCCTTACTGGTGGGCATACTGGAGCATGATGACTTGTAACGTAATTACGCCGCAGTTATTCTGGTTCAAAAAAATCCGTACCAATATTCCATTGGCCTGGACACTGTCAATCGTAGTAAATATCGGTATGTGGTTTGAGCGTTTCGTAATTATCGTAACCTCGCTGCACCGCGATTATATCCCTTCAAGCTGGGCTATGTTCTATCCAACCTGGGTTGATGTGAGCATTTTTATCGGGTCTATCGGTTTATTCTTTACCATGTTCCTGTTGTTTGTGAGGGTACTACCTTCAGTGGCAATGGCCGAGGTGAAACTGATCCTGAAAAGCTCAAGTGAGCAAGCTAAGAGAAAATTACTTGAAAGTGGCCATGTTGAACCTGCCGAGGCTGAGTTCTACATCAATTCATTAGGCAAGTTTGATAGTGTTGAACAGTCTTCATACGAAAAAGTATAAAAATGAGTAGCACCAAATATATATTAGGAATTTTTGATGATCCCGATGATCTGATGCACGGTATCGACAAATTACAAAAAAATAGTGTCCCTATTTACGATGTTTATTCGCCATGCCCAATTCACGGAATCGATGCTAAATTAGGCATCAAGGATTCGCGTTTAGGATATGCAGCCTTCATGTTTGGCTGTTTAGGCGGCACTATCATGTTCAGCATGGTTTATTATATGCTTGTTCACGATTGGCCAATCAACATCGGCGGTAAAAACTTTTTTGCCATCCCCGATTTTGTACCGGTAACTTTTGAGTGGACGGTATTGTGGACAGCGTTTGGTATGACATTTACTTTCTTTTTTGCTACGCACCTTTTCCCGGGCCGTGCACCAAGAGTAATGGACCTGCGTGCTACCAACGATAAGTTTATCATCGCAATTGACGCAAGGGGCAATACGCCAAACGCAGATATTGATAGTATATTAAAAGAAGCAGGAGCTGTAGAAGTTAAGCATAACGACAGAAAATATGTTAGCTATGAATAAGATTAAAATAATAGGAACATTAGTTATGATTATCGCTGCTTCGATAGTTGTAACATCATGTAAAGATAAAAGGAGTACCGGTTGGGAATATGCACCTAACATGTATGAGCATACTGCTTACGATCCTGATCAAAAGAACAGTCAATTTAAAGATGGTAAAACTGCACAGGTACCACCGGCCGGAACAATCCCGGTAGGTTTTACAAAGTTTGATTATCCTAATACCAAAGAAGGTTACGAGCTGGCAAGCGTTGAGGTTAAAACCGTAATTGCGCAAACCCAGGCAAATTATGCTGATGGAAAATTGCTTTTTGCACACTACTGCTCGCCATGCCATGGTTTAAGTGGCCAGGGTGATGGTTTAGTGGTTCAGCATGGTTACCCACCACCGCCGTCTTACTCAAAAGGACAATCATCACGCGGTGGCGCTATGAAGGATTTAACTGACGGTAAAATTTATCATACTATTACTTACGGTGTAAACGCGATGGGCTCTTATGCTTCTCAGTTAAACCCCGAAGAACGCTGGAAAGTGATCATGTATGTTCACCATTTACAAACTTTATAAGAAATAATATTTAATGAGCACTCATAATAGTTTCGACGAGCAATTTGTGTTTACCGGTAAGGTAAAGACATTGAGCCTTGCTGCGATAGCAGTGGGGGTTGTAACCATAATTGCCGGATTTTTAACAAATGGTGAACGTACCTTTGCAAACCTATTGCTGATGGGGTATTACTTTGCCTGTGTTTGTATGGCCGGTGTATTTTTCTGCGCGTTGCAATATGTAGCCCAGGCAGGCTGGTCGGCATCATTGATTCGCGTACCACAGGCATTCGCAAAAACGTTGCCCATTGCGGCTACTATATTACTTGGTATTGTTGTAGCAGGTTTGTTTATAACACACACTACCGAAATTGAAGGCAAACAGGTGGTTGCACCTTATTTATATAAGTTGTGGGCCATCGCCGGTGTTGAAATTAAGGGAAATGCCAATTTTGACCCAATTATTGCCGGTAAACACGTATTTTTAAATAAGGGATTCTTTTTAACCCGTATGATTGTGTTCATGGGTAGCTACGCTATTTTTGGCCAGTTACTTGTGAAATACTCTGAAGGCGAAGATGATTTGGGTGGTATGTTTTACTACAAAAAGAGTTTTACCATTTCATGTTTGTTCCTGGTAATATTTGGTTTCACTACGCCAATATTCGCTTTTGATACCATTATGTCGTTAGAAGCACACTGGTTCTCGACTATGTTTGGCTGGTACAACTTTGCAGCAATGTGGGTTAGTTGTTTAGCCATCATTACCTTAACAATTATTTATTTAAGGCAAAGTGGTTACATGCAATGGATTACACAAGACCATTTGCATAACCTGGGCCAGCTGATGTTTGGTTTCTCTATCTTCTGGACCTATGTATGGTTTGCACAGTTCTTACTGATCTATTACGCCAACATTCCTGAAGAAACAGTTTATTTTATTCGCAGATGGGAGCCCGAATTTAAGCCGTGGTTCTGGTTAAATATTGTAATTAACTTTTTAGCGCCATTGCTGATCATCATGGCACGTGATTCAAAACGTACCACCAGCGTGTTAAAGGTTACCTGCTTTATTTTAATTATCGGTCACTGGTTAGATTATTTCCAGATGGTAATGCCAGGTACGGTAGGCCCAACATCACACTGGTATACAGAGATACTTTGGATTGAGGTGGGTGTTGCTATTGGCTTTGTAGGGTTGTTTGTATTTTTGACTATGAGCGCGTTAAGTAAGTTCAAATCAATGATACCTAAGAAACACCCTTTCCTGCAGGAGAGCCTTCATCATCACATATAATAATTGTTATTTTTGCATCAAATACAGAATACCAAACAAACATTAAAATGGCATTCAAAAAATTAATAAATTCTAAAACCATACTATCGTTTTTTGCAGCGTTTATGCTTTTTGGCACAAACCTGCTGATGGCGCAAACTCCGGCTGCCGCAGCCGGTACAGGCGAAGATGCCAACCAGGTTGACTGGACGGGTGTTGCCTATTATGTGCTGATATTTTTTCTGATATGCCTTGGTGTAGCTGTAATAGGTAAAATTTTAAAGATCTATGACCTTACCCTTAAAATTCAGGGTAAAAAAGGTTTAAAGTGGAACAATGTAATGGGCGTTATTTGCCTTGTATTCCTGCTTGCAGGTTTATATGGCGCATATTGGTCGTTTACTGTTCAAGGCAGCATGACATTGCCCGAAGCAGCGTCAATCCACGGTGTAAAAATTGATGAAATGTTCACGGTTACTACTATTTTAACCATGATCGTTTTCTTTATCACCCAGATACTGTTGTTCGGATTCCTGTTTAAGTACCGTCATTCTGATAAACGCCGTGCACACTTTTTGCCGCACAACAATACCATTGAAAAAGTATGGACAATTGTGCCGGCTATAGTGCTTACTATCCTGGTTGTGTTTGGTTTCTTTACCTGGCAAAAAATTATGGATGATACCGATGCCAAAGGCGAGGTAGCTTCTATCAATATTGACATCACCGGTCACCAGTTTGCATGGGAATTACGTTACCCAGGTAAAGATGGCAAGTTAGGCCCTAAGAGCTTTAAGCTTACAACCGCTTCAAACAAGTTGGGCGTTGATTTTACAAAGAAAAGCAGTTTTGATGATTTATCTGCCGATACGATGTATCTGCCGGTAAACAGGTCGATTAAATTGAACATACAGGCACAGGATGTAATCCATAGTGTTTATATGCCGCACTTCAGGGTGCAGTTAAACGCTGTTCCGGGATTACCAACATACTTTAAGTTTACCCCGACCATTACTACTGCAGATATGCGTCATAAACTTGATGACCCGAAATTTGAATATTTAGTATACTGTAATAAAATTTGTGGTGGTGGTCACTACAACATGCAAAAAGTTGTACGTGTAGTTTCAGAAGCCGAATACCTGGAATGGTTGTCGCACCAAAAACCTTATTTAACCGATGGGTTAAAAAAGGAGTTGCATTTCGCTGATGCGGAGCCGCAAAAAGCAGTGTCACAAAACAGGTTAGCGTTAAATAATTAATATAAGATAAAAGAGCGATTATGTCAACAGTAGCAGTTCACGATCACGTAGTAGCACACCACGACGAACACGGTCACGAACATCACCATAACGAAACTTTCGTGTCTAAATACATATTTAGCATGGATCACAAAATGATCGCCAAGCAATTCCTTATCACAGGTATTACTATGGCGGTTATCGCAATGATTTTATCAATCCTTTTCAGGATCCAACTGGCTTATCCAGATAAAACATTCCCTTTATTAACAACTTTACTGGGTCACTTTGCACCTAATGGCCGTATCAGTACCGAGTTTTACCTGTCGCTGGTTACCATTCACGGTACTATCATGGTATTCTTTGTATTAACTGCCGGCTTGAGCGGTACCTTTGCCAACTTATTGATCCCTTTGCAGATCGGTGCGCGTGATATGGCTTCGCCTTTCATGAACATGCTATCGTATTGGTTCTTCTTTATGGCCAGCGTGGTTATGTTATCGTCATTTTTTGTTCAAAGCGGCCCTGCAAGCGGTGGCTGGACAATTTACCCGCCGTTATCTGCTTTGCCGAAAGCGATGCCAGGTTCAGGTATGGGTATGACATTGTGGTTAATTAGTATGGTAATGTTTGTTGCATCATCATTAATGGGTGGCATCAACTACGTAAGTACCGTATTAAACATGCGTACAAAAGGGATGGACCTTTGGAAAATGCCTTTAACTATCTGGGCTTTATTCCTTACTGCTATATTAGGTATCCTTGCATTCCCGGTACTTGTTGCAGGTGTGGTGTTGCTGATATTTGACCGTAGCTTTGGTACCAGCTTCTACTTATCTGACATTGTATTGAACGGCGTGCAACAACCTTATGAAGGTGGTAGCCCAATCCTGTTCCAGCATTTATTCTGGTTCCTGGGTCACCCGGAGGTATATATCGTTATTATGCCTGCAATGGGTATCTCATCTGAGGTTATGTCGGTAAACTCACGTAAACCAATCTTTGGTTACCATGCGATGGTTTACTCACTGATAGGTATTACTGTGTTGTCATTCATTGTATGGGGTCACCACATGTTTGTAACCGGGATGAATCCGTTTCTTGGTGGTGTGTTCATGATCACTACGTTGATCATCGCGGTGCCATCTGCGGTAAAAACTTTTAACTGGCTGGCCACACTATGGCGCGGTAACATCAGGTTTACACCTGCCATGTTGTTCGCTATCGGGATGGTGTCATTCTTTATCTCTGGTGGTTTAACAGGTATCTTCCTGGGTAACGCTGCTTTGGATATCAACCTGCACGATACTTACTTTGTTGTTGCCCACTTCCACCTGGTAATGGGTTCGGCAGCTATATTTGGTATGCTTGCCGGTGTTTACCACTGGTTCCCTAAAATGTTTGGTAAACTGATGGACGAGAAGTTAGGTTACCTGCACTTCTGGTTAACTTTCATTGGCGCTTACCTGGTGTTCTTCCCTATGCACTTTATGGGTCTGGATGGCGTTCCCCGTCGTTACTACGCGTTCACCGAGTTTGCGTCGATGCAAAAATGGTTAACTATAAATACGTTTATTACATGGGCGGCTATCATGGCAGCTTTGGCACAGGTGGCTTTCATATATAACTTTATTGTATCGATATTTGCAGGTAAAAAAACCACGCAAAACCCATGGCAGTCAAACACCCTGGAGTGGACAGCACCTGTAGAGCATTTGCATGGCAACTGGCCCGGCGAAATACCTACTGTTTACCGTTGGCCATATGATTACAGCAAGCCTGGTGCCGAAGAGGATTATATACCACAAACAGTACCTTTCTCTCAAACCATGAGCTCTAACCTGCCGCATGATTTTGAAGATAACCCTGCCGGTATGGATGAGTTGAAAAAATTTAACGACAAGCTGAAAGCAAACGACAGCGAATCACCAAAAGAATCTTAATACTGATCTGATCTTTTAGGGTACCGGGCTAAATTTGAGGATTTGAAAATTTGAGAATTTGAAAATATTACATCTTCAAATTTTCAAATTCTCAAATTTTCAAATAAAGATGGTACCCTAAATTTTTAGAAGATATTTTAAATGAATACAGCCGCACCCAACAAGCGTTTTCAAAAAACAGGCCTCATAACAATCGTTTTACTTTTTGTTTTGATACTTGCGGGCGGCGTTGTACGTAGTTCAGGTTCGGGCATGGGATGCCCTGATTGGCCTAAATGTTTTGGCCGTTATATCCCGCCAACAAGCAGTGCCGATTTGCCTAAGGATTATAAGCAAACCTATGTTGAAAAGCGGCTGGCCAAAAATCAGCGTTTTGCCAAAACACTGGATGTTTTTGGTTACAGTGAACTGGCCCGCCGGATTCGTGAAGACAGGTCGATCCTGGTACCCGAGGAGTTTAATGCCGGCAAAACCTGGACAGAATATGTGAACCGCCTAATCGGTGCAGTATCAGGAATATTTTTGTTGCTATCGGCCGTTTACTCATTTGGATATTGGAGAATAGATAAGAAAATTACCTTATTAAGCATATTTAATTTGATCCTGGTTGTTTTCCAGGCCTGGCTTGGTTCTATCGTGGTATCAACTAACCTGGTGGCATGGATAGTTACAGTGCATATGTTATTAGCGTTGGCCATACTTGCTGTATGTATTTATACTTATCACCTGGCCCGGGTTTATGGCAATGGTAAGTTAAATACAAGCCCGGTTATATACATTATAACATTGGCAGCATTGGTATTAAGCGTTTTGCAAATAACATTCGGTACTGAAGTAAGGGAGAAGATAGACGCCGTAGCTGCCCATTTTCAAGGAGGTTATCGTAATAACTGGATAAAAGGGGCAGGCGAGATTTTTACACACCATCGCGATTTGGCAATTTTAGTTTTTGTGATAAACGTGGTGTTATATGCATTAATCCGTAAAAAGTTTAACCGGCATTCAATCCATCAGCAGCTGATGAGCTTTAATTTTTTAATGATTATGCTGCAGATTGTTACCGGCATTTTGCTTTCGTATTCGGCCTTGCCACCGGTAGCGCAGGCAGCACATATTGTATTGGCAAGTTTAATATTCGGGGCGCAGTTTTATTTGCTGTTGAATTTACATCAATCGGTTAATGTTAGGGGGGTAAGCAAATGAAATGGAGCGATTATTCAAAACTGATTAAATTACGGCTTACCTTTTTGGTTACGTTTTCTGCTTCGATCTCGTTTTTGATAGGTAGCATGGCCAACAATCATGCACATTGGGTAAATGGTATTAATTGGGTTAACTGGGTTAAGCTTATTATAGGCGGGTTCCTGGTTACATCGGCAGCCAATGGGTTTAACGAGATTATTGAGAAGGACCTGGATAAGCTGATGAAACGGACAATGGACAGGCCATTACCCTCAGGTAAAATGACCAACGGGCAAGCCCTGGTTTTAAGCCTGGGCATGGGTATGGCCGGAACCTATTTGTTAGGCAGCCTTAACCTGCTCACGGGCTTGTTATCGGTATTTTCGATATTGTTATATGCATTTGTTTATACACCGCTGAAACGTGAATCGCCCATAGCGGTATTTGTAGGGGCAATACCCGGCGCATTGCCACCGCTTATTGGATATGTAGCCGCCCAACAACACGGTCGCATTGATGAGATAGCGCTGATTTTATTTGCTATCCAGTTTGTATGGCAGTTTCCGCATTTTTGGGCTATTGCCTGGGTGTTGGATGATGATTATAAACTGGCTGGTTTCAGGCTGTTGCCTACGGGCAACCGCAATTTAGGAAGTGCGGTAATTACCTTTATATTTACACTGATATTGGTACCGGTAAGTTTATTGCCAACCATTTACCATTATGGTGGTTACTATGTTGGAGCAGTATCATTAACATGCAGTGTTATTTTTTTATACCAGGCTTATAACCTGTTGCGTACACAGCAAATTGAGGCGGCCCGTAAATTAATGTTTGGCTCGTTTATGTATTTGCCCATAGTACAATTAATGTTTTTATTTGATTTTATAGGAAAGTGAAAGTATGATGGCTTCGATTCAAAAAAATCCCGACAGGCTTGATCTGGAACCCAAAAAATTCAACATGTGGATATTCATATTCACTTCGTTTATGTTTTTTGCGGCTTTAACCAGCGGGTTTATAGTTTACAGCGGGGGCAAAGGGCATGGGCTTAACGTAATTATGCCAAGTGCGTTTATGTACAGCACAGCGGTTATTATTATGAGTAGCGGTACCTTGTTTTTAGCACAAAGGGCAGCAAAAAACATGCAGGTTGGCGTACAGCAACTGTATTTATGGCTAACGTTTTTATTGGGTGCAGCTTTTTTTGCCATCCAGGTTTATGGCTGGTACGTGTTAACTTATAAAATGAACGTGTATTTAACTGATCCTAATGCATCGCGTTCATTTGTTTATATATTTACAGGTACACACCTGTTACACATTGTTGCAGCTATATTACTATTATTGAGCACCCTTTGGGGTACATACAGAAGTGTTCCGCAGGTACGTAACCTGTATAAAATGCAAATGACTTCTATTTTTTGGCATTTTCTCGGAATTATATGGATTTATCTGTATGTTTTTTTACTTTTGAACCAAAATTAACACACCATTATTTAAGTACAAATGAGTACAACAGTATCACAAATTGATGAAGTAAAAACAACTCCGTGGTCTGGAGGGAGGTCTCCCTTCAATGTTGAGTACGGAAAAATTATGATGTGGTTTTTTCTCCTTTCGGATGCATTTACCTTTTCGTCATTATTAATTTCTTACGGTTCACTTCGGTTCAGCGCAAGTGTTTGGCCGGCAGCAGATAAAGTTTTCCAATCGGTACCTGGCTTGCTTGATAGCGGCGCCCCGTTAGTTTTCGTGGGTATCATGACCTTTATACTTATCCTTAGTTCTGTTACTATGGTATTAGCTGTTGAGGCTGGTCATCGTAACGCAAAAAAGGAAGTTGTTTGGTGGATGATAGCCACAGTTATTGGTGGTTTTATGTTCCTGGGTTGCCAGGCATTAGAGTGGGCTCACTTACATCATGAAGGATTTTGGTGGGGTAGTACGCCTGCGTTAGATGAGTTAGGTAAATTCTTCAATGAAGGCGGTACCGAAGCGGCAAGGCATATGACCGCGCAGGAGTTTGCCAACCTGTTTTTCACCATCACCGGTTTCCATGGTTTCCACGTATTTACAGGAGTTATCATCAACATCATCATTACTGTTAACGTATTGTTAGGCACCTACGAAAAAAGAGGCAGCTACTTGATGATTGAGAAGGTTGGCCTTTACTGGCACTTTGTAGACCTTGTTTGGGTATTTGTGTTTACCTTCTTTTACTTAGTTTAAAAATATTACATATATGTCAACAGAATCACACGAAGTTCACCACGAGGCTGGCGATCATCAATCAATGACTAGGGGGAGAATAGTAAAAGTTGCCCTTATATTGTCAGCTATTACAGCGGTTGAATTTATTATCGCTTTATACCTGGTGCCCAAAGGTATCCTTCCGATACATTTTGCTAATCCTGTGTACATTGTATTAACACTGTTTAAAGCGTTTTACATTGTTGCTTACTTTATGCACTTAAAGTTCGAAAAGCTTGGTTTGGCTTTAGCTATTATTGTCCCAATTTTATTTATAATCGGTTTAATCCTGGTGCTTACTAACGAGAGCCATCACTGGATTGATCTTCGGGGGTAATGAAAACTGCCATCTGGAAAAAAATTACAGTCCTGGTGCTCATATTAGCAGTACCAGGATTTTTGTATTATTTACTAACCGCTAAAGGCAAAAACCGGTATAAGCCGCTTGCCCATTTTGGCCCAAAGGAGGTAGCCAAAACCAGCCACCGGTTTCACGGTAAGGATATCCCCGATACCAATTACTACCAGCTGCCCTCATTTAAACTAACCGACCAGGATGGTAAAACCTTTACGGAGGCCAACCTTAAAGGAAAGATATTTGTGGCGAGTTTTTTTTATACCCATTGCCCTACCGTTTGCCGCACCATCAATAATAATCTTAGTTACCTTGTAGGTACTTATTGGAAAAACAAGATGGTGTATTTTACATCAATCACGGTTGACCCTGACCTGGATACACCGGATGTTTTAAAAAAATACCTGCAAAGTTTTAAACCCGAATCAAACCGTTGGGTGTTTTTAACCGGCGATACCACATCAGTATATAACCTGGCCCGCAAAGGCTTTTTGGTTGATGCAGTACAAACAGGCAAAGACGATTTTATATACAGTGACAAGCTGATATTGATTGACCAGGACAAGCACATCCGTGGTTATTATTCAGGAGCCAACACCAATGATGTAAACCGCCTGAATGACGAGATAAAGGTGCTGATAGCCGAAGAGCTGCGTAAAGTTGATAAAGCCTTATATTAACAGATATGACCGATAAATTTATACTTCGTTTTGTTGCAGCCGTTACCATATTTGTAATAGCCGTAGTTGTTGTGTTAAACAGGCACCTTATTCCGGGCCCGGCGGTAGCACCCGCATTTACACCATACCTGCCTATGCTTAACGCGGTATTAAACGGCACCTGTACCGTGCTTTTATTGCTATCCTTATACTTTATTAAGCAAGGCAATATAACAGTGCATAAACGGCTTAATATCCTCACGTTTTGTTTATCGTCAACCTTCCTGGTATCCTATATCCTGTTTCACTACCTCATGCGCCACGATACGTTGTATGGCGATGCCAACTTTGATGGCGTCCTTTCCGATTCGGAACGTGCCCAGGTAGGGGGGATGCGTACATTGTATCTCTCTATCTTAACACCGCACATTATATTGGCGGCGGGGGTATTGCCACTAATATTACTGAGTTTTTACCGGGGCCTGCAAATGCAGGTTGAAAAACACCGCAAACTGGTACGCTGGACTTTTCCGATATGGCTGTTTGTAACAGTTACCGGCGTAATAGTTTATTTAATGATTAAGCCCTACTACCAGTTTTAAGGCCAGACGCTGATTGTTTTCCATATGCCTCGTTGGTAGAAATGAGGCTGGATTGTGCCCCATATAAGCATCAAACAACACCTTGTTTAGTGTTAACCATAGTGTAAACATAAGATATTGATAGATAAGTATTTGTAAATACTTTATCCGAAATGTGTTAAGTTATGTTAACCCACTTAGGTGTGTTTTTCACGTAAAATGCTGCTAAATTCTTAAACCGTGTAAAAAATCCTGCTATATTTGAGTTTACTCCCTTAAAAAAATCTCTTTTATGAAAAATCAGGTATTAAGCTTCGGCGAAGTTTTATGGGACGCTTTTGGCGATGGTAAAAAAGCAGGCGGCGCGCCTATGAATGTGGCCAGGCACCTGGTACAGCAAGGCGTAAAGGTTGCCTTTGCAAGTTCGGTTGGCTTGGATAACAGTGGCGACATGCTGATTGAATTCCTGAAGTCGAACGGACTGTATTCCGACCTCATCCAGCAAGAGGATGAATACCCAACCTGTGAGGTTACCGTGCAGCTTGACGAAAATAACCAGGCTACCTACATCATCCCCGAGCCGGTTTCATGGGATTATATCGAAACAACCGATGCGCTAAACGCGGCGGCTAAAAACTCGGCCGCCATTGTTTACGGCAGCCTGGCCTGCCGCTCCACCCAAACGCGCGAAACATTGCTCAACCTGCTCGACGAAACGGATGCTCTTAAAATATTTGATGTAAACCTGCGTCCGCCGCACTACACACTATCCACTATCGAAACACTGGTAGCCCGTGCCGATGTAGTGAAAATGAACGAAGATGAGGCCAACCTGTTAATTGGCGGCAGCAGTAGTTCGTTACGCGACCAGATAACCGAATTTCGCTCCAAATACCATAACCGCACCATCTGCGTAACCCGGGGAGAGCATGGCGCTATAGTGTGGCACGATTATGAGTTTTATGAGAGTCCCGGATGTCCCGTAAAAGTTGGTGATTCGGTAGGTGCGGGCGATGCCTTCCTGGCCACTTTTGTGGCAGGGTTGCTGGCCAATCACCCAATGCAAACGGTTGTTGATAAAGCGTGTACTGTTGGTGCCTATGTTGCCAGCCAGCGCGGCGCCAATCCTATATATCCCACCGAGCTTTTAAATAGTTTGGTGTATATATAGCAATGGTAATGGGTTATGAGTTTCAAGTATTGAGTTTTACAAACCTACATTTTTTGCGGTGTTTATAAAACTCAACACTCGTTACTTACTACTCAATACTCATTTGTCATACTTACCTAACAATTTGTTTTAATCCCGGCCGCCTCAAACTTTTCCTGAAAATTATCCGTTCCTTTATAGTACAGAAAGGACAAAATATGCGTGGTTTTGGATTTTCCAGGTTCACCCCCAACCAGATCCCTAAAGGCGGATTTGAAGAATTACTGAAATTATTCCTCGAGTTGCTCAATTATACATCGGGCGATGCAGGCGAAGCTTTAGCCTGGCTAAACGAACTTGATAAACAATACAACCTTACCAACGATGATTATGGTATGGGCGATTTTATTGACGAACTTAAGCAAAAGGGATATTTAAGCGACGACCAGCAAACCGGTGGTTTTAATATCACGGCTAAAACCGAACAAAGCATCCGCCAATCGGCATTAGAAGAGATTTTTGGCAAGCTAAAAAAATCGGGCAAAGGAAATCACCGCTCGCCACAATCAGGGCAGGGGGATGAAAAAAACGCCGAACGCCGGGAGTTTGAGTTTGGCGACAGCCTGGATCAGATAGATATGACCCAATCTATCCATAACGCACAGGTTAACCACGGTATCGGCGATTTTATGATGACCGAGCGCGATCTGGAAGTAGAGGAAATGGATTATAAAACGCTTACCTCTACTGTGTTGATGATAGATATCTCGCACTCCATGATCCTTTACGGCGAGGACAGGATAACCCCGGCCAAAAAGGTAGCCATGGCTTTGGCAGAGCTCATCCGCACCAAATACCCCAAGGATACGTTGGATATTGTTGTTTTTGGTAATGATGCCTGGCCCATAACGCTACAGGATTTGCCATACCTGCAGGTTGGCCCTTACCATACCAATACCTATGCTGGGCTCGAACTGGCAACAGATTTGCTGCGCCGCCGTAAAACACACAATAAGCAGATATTTATGATTACCGATGGTAAGCCCACCTGCTTAAAAGAAGGTACCAGGTATTATAAAAACAGCATCGGCCTGGATAGAAAAGTGGTTAACAAAACCCTGAACATGGCAGCACAATGCAAGCGCCTAAAAATACCTATCACCACCTTTATGATAGCCAAAGACCCTTACCTGCAACAGTTTGTGCGTAAATTTACAGAGACTAATGGCGGCAAGGCCTTTTACAGTTCGCTGAATGGCTTAGGTGAGTATATTTTTGAAGATTATATTAAGAACAGAAGAAAAACGGTACGCTAATTTGAAGATGTGTTAATTTGAAGATTTGAAAATGTTATTTTTCAATTTCGACAGACATAACTTCCCCAATAAAATAAAGACATCAGCTGGCAATTTGAAGATCATGGGGTTTCCATTTTCAAATCTTCAAATCCACAAATTTTCAAATTCAACAATGAGTAAATTATTAGATATAAAAAACCTCGGTCAGCTAAAAAAAAGCGGTTATAAAAGCCGTTCGGTTAAGGACGAATTGCGCGCCAACCTTATAGAACAGCTTAAAAAACGTGAAGGTGGATTTGCAGGTATCATCGGTTTTGAGGATACAGTAATACCCGATTTGCAAACAGCCATTTTATCGCGCCACAATATTTTACTGCTTGGCTTACGTGGCCAGGCAAAAACCCGTATAGCGCGTTTGCTAATCAATTTACTTGATGAATATGTGCCCTATATTATAGGATCAGATCTGTTTGACGATCCGTATAATCCAATATCGTGGTACGGCCATAGTGTTATCGAAGAAAAAGGAGACGAAACGCCAATTGGCTGGATTCACCGCTCAGAGCGTTACACCGAAAAACTCGCTACGCCCGATGTTACTGTAGCCGATTTAATTGGCGATGTGGACCCTATTAAAGCCGCCACATTAAAACTAACCTATTCTGACGAGCGTGTTATCCACTTTGGATTAATCCCGCGTGCACACCGCGGTATATTCGTGATTAACGAATTGCCCGATTTGCAGGCACGTATCCAGGTATCGCTATTCAATATCTTACAGGAAAGAGATATCCAGATACGCGGTTTTAAGTTGCGACTGCCTTTAGATATCCAGTTTGTATTTACAGCCAACCCTGAAGATTATACCAACCGTGGTTCCATTGTTACGCCGTTGAAAGACAGGATTGAAAGCCAGATATTAACGCACTACCCGCGTACGGTTGAAATTTCAAGAAAGATCACCCAGCAGGAAGCATCGTTGACTGACGAGCAACGTAACACCGTTGAAGCCGATGACCTGGTAAAAGACCTTATTGAGCAAATTGCTTTTGAGGCCCGCAACTCCGAGTATATCGACAAAAAATCGGGCGTATCGGCGCGCTTAACCATATCGG
Source organism: Mucilaginibacter ginsenosidivorax (assembly GCF_007971525.1). NCBI lineage: Bacteria > Pseudomonadati > Bacteroidota > Sphingobacteriia > Sphingobacteriales > Sphingobacteriaceae > Mucilaginibacter > Mucilaginibacter ginsenosidivorax. The sequence continues at coordinate 2,108,735 of NZ_CP042437.1, read as the reverse complement.
CTTATGAAAACCTGGTTAGTAATGCCGAACGCCGGATGATCATGAACCATGAACCTGGCACCTTTGTACGCATTACCGACTTTTTGGGTGTTATCCCGGCCATAACCGGCAAAATTGAATTGGTTTACGAGGGCGAGTTGGAAGGCCCCGGCAAAGTGGCCAACATCCTGATAGGTAAAGCTATTAAAACACTGTTGCTAACGTTTTTCCCCGACCCTGAAAAGGCTAAAAAGGCTAAAGGAGTAAATCCTTATGCCAGCATTATCAATTGGTTTGGCGAGGGCAATAACCTTGCTTTAGTTGATGACATGTCGGCAATTGACTATAAAAGAGAATTATCTGAAGTGGCTGGCTTAAAAGACCTGGTGAAAAAACTGCATCCGCGCCTGAGCGAAAACCAAACTTTATTGCTGATGGAGTTTGTGTTGCACGGCCTGTCTGAATTTTCGCAATTAAACAAAGGATTTCTGGATAATGGTTTTGCATTTTCGGATATGTTTAACAGTTTGTTTAACCTGCAACCTGACGAAGACGATCTTGATTTGGATGATGACCGTTATTAAATAATTGAAAAAAATTTAGCGTTCTACAACTTTAGATATAGCATTATTTGGATGCTGGGGAAGGATTAAATTATCAGCCCTTTAAATCCAATAAAAAACCTGCAAACTTTACAAGTTGCAGGTTTTTTAATTTACATGTTTTCCAATATATAAACTAAAGCTTTTCTATCTCTTCAATTGATAGTTTAGTGAACTTTGCTATTTGAACTGCCGGGAAGCCCTCCTTTTTCATTTCACTGGCAATTGCAATGGCTTCTTCATATTTACCCCTTTCCATGCCTTCTTTAATGCCTTCCTGCCTACCCTCTTTAATACCCTCCTGTCTGCCAGCCTCTCTACCTTCATTTAAAGCATAATCCAGTACATTTTTATTGTCCCATTTGTATTTTAAGCTGCTATCGTACATCGTTTTTTCCTCCTTGCTCAGGTTAGTATATTCCGCTATGTTAAATAGTTTTTCAAATATCGGTTTCCTTAAATAAACCGGAATCTTATCCATTTGACTCATGTTTTTTAAAACATACAGCCATTTGTCTAAATCGGTTTCCAACTGGGTCTCCGTTTTTACAAATCTACTCAATTCAATATATGTATAACCCAGTTTATCGTAAAATATTTTACCGGTCTCCCTGTTACACAGGCAAATATCGTGTAAGTAACCAAGCTCAGTATCAATCTCTAATGTGAAATCCTCCAACAAAGCAACCAGATATACTTCCGTCAAATTATAAGCCCAATCGCTCCGTCTGCCTTTTGGTGCCTGGTTGCTTATTAAGCGGCTGGTGTAAAATAAAGCTCTTTCCTTAAAATATCCTTGCCGTCCTCTTTGTACCTCTATCAAAAATTGCTCGCCGTCCGCACCGGTACAAAGTAAATCGAATATAGCAGCACCTTCATCTTTTAAATCTCCCGGATGCTCATTCTTATTATAAACCAAATCAACAATGTGTTTGCGTCCTCTAAAAACTTCGTTTAAAAAAGCAGTGAGCAAATCCTTATTAGGTTCACTTCCAAATATCTTTTTAAAGGCAAAATCTACCAGGGGATCTATATATTTCCCGGTAACAGGTGGTTTACTTTTGTGCATCATCAAATATAAAAGAATACATTATTCCCAAATTGCTCCTGGAAGGCTTAATGCCCTGCCGATTTGCCAAACTACACCAGATTAGCTTTTATTCAATCACAAAAAAACTTTAATATTGATACCTTTGCTATAGATGACGGAACAGGCACTTAATATCATATTAATCATTTCGGCACTTTTGCTAATTGACCTTTATGTATTAAACGGCATTCGTGGAGCTTTCCAGAAATGGCATTTTTTACGAAAAAAAGTATTTACCTTTTTATACTGGGCAGCTTGCCTTATTGTTATTTTCGGCTTACTTACCGGTGTTTATGTACATTTTGCAGGCCTTGGCGTTCGTGCAGCGGGCCTGCTCATATTTTCGCTGCTATTTATTGGCAAACTCACATTTTTACCGTTCCTGATTATTGATGATATCAAACGTTTGCTGGCATGGCGTAAAAACAGGTTTAAAAATCAAACATCCGACTATAATGCGCTCGTTCCTCCGGAAAACATTCCACGGTCAGAGTTTTTACTAAAGGCGGGGTTGCTTGCCGGGGCTATTCCGTTGGCTGCTATAAAAATAAATATGGCCAAGGGCTTATATGATTATCATGTACGCTATCAAACCCTATACCTGCCCAATTTGCCAAAGGCATTTGACGGCATTAAACTGGGTCAAATTTCTGATATTCATTCCGGAAGTTTTTACAATAAAAAAGCGGTACTGGGCGGGGTAGAAATGCTTTTGAAAGAGAAGCCTGATTTTATATTTTTTACCGGCGACCTGGTTAATGGCCAGGCCAACGAAATGAGGGATTACCAGGATATTTTCAGCAAAGTGAAGGCGCCACTTGGCGTATACTCATCTTTCGGTAATCACGATTACGGGGATTATGGCGACTGGCCAAATGCAGCAGATAAAATAAAGGATCACCAGGATCTGATACTTACCCACAAAAACATGGGCTGGGATTTATTGCGCAACGAGAATCGCCGCCTTAAAATAAATGGTGAAGAAATCGGCATCCTCGGCATCGAAAACTGGAGCCTGCACAGCCGCTTCCCTAAATATGGCCGCATGGAGCTGGCTACCAAAAACACCGATGATCTGCCAGTAAAACTTCTGCTATCACATGATCCTTCGCACTGGCGGGCACAGGTTTTAAAAGATTACCCGCAAATTGATGTCATGTTCTCGGGCCATACGCATGGTATGCAATTTGGTGTACGTACAAACGACTTTCAGTGGAGCCCAATAAAATACGTTTATAACGAATGGGCGGGCCACTACCAGCAAGGCAGCCAACAATTATATGTAAATGTAGGTTATGGCTTTGTTGGTTTGTACGGCAGGGTTGGAATATTACCAGAGATTACGATATTTACATTAAAAGCCGGGCATGCTCCTTCGGGTAAGCTTACATAACATATGCCCCAGGCACATTCATTACCAATGAAAAGAACGCTTCAGTCTGTTTTTGATTTTCTGCTGTTCAGTAATATCTTCATGTCGCTTTGTGCGGTAGCACAAGCCTTGGTAACATTCCACTTAATAGGGTCAAAACCGGTGTTGCCGGTATTGGGTTTGCTGTTTACTTCTACATTAGGAATATATAACTTCTGTATTATTATAACCAAACCTCAAAAACCCGAAACATCGCCTTATAAACGTGTACGCTGGTTTTTTGCTCATTACCGGCTTATGGTTACGTTTACCATAGTTTCGTTATTATCGCTGGTTCCATTATTTTTTTTGATTACCATTGAATCAAAAATCCTCCTGGTTTTTCTGGGTATTTTATCATTTGCATATGGCCTCCCCCTGTTTGCTGTAGGCGAGCAAAAATTCGGGCTGCGTAATATACCCGGCCTAAAACCATTTCTTATTACCCTGGTATGGACAATGAGTTGCGTGCTATTCCCTATACTCGAGGCAATGCATTTCCATGCCGCCAGTGTATCCATGCGCGATACTACTATACTAATAGCCAAACGATTTTTATTCATAGGCGCACTCACTATACCTTTTGATATCCGAGACCTTTTTGACGACCGCAAAATGGGCCTGAAAACCATCCCCGTAGTTTGGGGCGAAAAAAATGCATACCTGTTTTGCCAGGTATTATTAGCCGGCTACGTGGTTCTCCTGTTTATTTTCAGGAACAATGGATTTAGCCCCGATTTTTTTGCGTTAACATTGACTGTATTTTTAACCGGCTGGCTTATCTTTAAATCGGCCTGGAAAAAAGACGAGTATTATTATTTCTTTTTTATGGATGGTGTGCTCGTCCTTCAGTACGTAGTGCTGTTAGCCGTCAACCTAATCTTCAAAAGCCATTGATATGGCTGCCAGCTTTAATAATTCGGCCGGATTTTACGATTTCCTTTCGCGTTTAGTTTATGGTAAAGCCATAATCAATACGCAGCTTTATTTAATTGATCACATTCGCCCCAACAATAATATACTCATAGTTGGCGGAGGCACAGGCTGGATACTTGACGAAATTACAAAGTTGCATCCAACAGGGTTAAAGATAACCTATGTAGAAGCAGCAAAACGGATGATGCAGCTATCCAAAAAGAGGAATACCGGCGGCAATGAGATTGTTTTTATAAATGATGTTATTGAGGGCGTCAACCTCCCCGCCGGCTTCGATGTAGTGATAACTCCTTTTTTATTCGATAATTTTACGGAAGGAACATTAAACAGGGTATTTAATAAAATACATACGTTACTAAAACCCAATGGACTTTGGCTCAATTGCGATTTTCAATTAAAAGGTAAATGCTGGCAGGCCTTCCTTTTAAAAAGCATGTTTTTATTTTTCAGGCTTATTGACGGTATAGAAGCTAATAAGCTACCGGAAATTGAGGCTTGCTTTAATCGCAACAACTATTCTCCAAAAAGCGAACGAACTTTTTTTGGCGATTTTATTGTGGCCAGGGTTTACAGGAAATAGGCACGTCATTACCTGTAAAAGCAATGACGTTATCATACGTCTATTCAATTCCAAATCCGAAATCGAACATCTCAATTTCGAAATCGTTACTGATTGTACACAAACTTATAACCTATCCCCCGCACAGTTTGTAGATATTGCGGCGAATCGGCATTTGTTTCTATCTTTTTGCGCAGGCGCACAATGTGCATATCCAGGGTACGGGTATTTACATCGGCGTTGTAGCCCCATACTTCCATCATCAGCTCTTCGCGGTTAATAACCTTGTTTTTATTTTTAAGGAAATATAGTAGTATCCGGTTCTCTAATATGGTAAGTTCAATTTTACGGCCATCACGAATGAGTAAGTGGGTATTAGGCAGGTGCTCCATATTGGCAAACTTGTACGATTCTGCCTTCTCACTGTTCAGGCTGAATTTAATTTTGCTGTCAATCATAGCTACAAGCACGTCCATGTTAAATGGCTTAGTGATATAGTCTGATACGCCAAAGTTGTAAGCTTCAATCTTATCAACATCCTGGGCTTTGGCGGTCATCATAATCACCAATTTATCATACCCGCTTTCCCTGATGTTGCCGCAAACCTCCGACCCTGTTTTGCCGGGCAGCATCCAGTCGAGCAATACAATATCAGGATTTTCGGCCAGTATCATTGTTTCCGCATCTTCGCCATTGTCGGCTTCCAGCACTTTGTAACCTTCGGTTTGCAAACGTTCGGCAACCAGGAAACGCAGGTTTTCGTCATCTTCAACCAGCGCAATTTTGATTTCTTTGTTCATACTTTAATTTTCGTTTGGAAGCGTAACTATAAATTCCGAACCTTCATTAACCTTACTGTTCACCGTTATCTCGCCGTCCATAAAATTAACCAGTTCTTTACAAAATGCCAAACCCAAACCTACGCTCCCGTTTTGGTTATATTGGTTCTCTATCCTGTAAAATTTCTTAAATACATTGTGCTGTTCATGCCGGGGAATACCTATCCCCTTATCTATAAAAGAGAACACAATATTTCCCTTTTTTTGTACGATATTGATGTTAAGTTCCTTTTTTTTGGGGTGCGAATACTTGTAAGCGTTCTCAACCAGGTTTTGAAATATACTACCCAAAAGCACCGGGTCGGTATAAAAAGTGTGCACACCGTTACTGGTATAATTCAATTTAAAGTCTGGGTATTTAATTTTAAAAGTATCAATATAACGCTCTACAAAATCATTCACTACAATTTCCTCTTTTTTAATATTGATTGATTTATTTTCCAGCTGGGTGAATGATAACAACTTGTTCATCAAATCGTTTAGTTTATCTGCTTCTTCGTCCAAAATTTTTCCGTAATGTTTGCGCTGCCGTTCGGTAAGCTCGCCATCGCCTTTTAAATTCGACCCGGCAATTTTTATTACGCTTACCGGGGTTTTAAACTCATGGGTAAAGTTGTTTATAAAATCGTACTGTAGTTTAAACAGCTTGATATTCACATTCAGGTTGCGGTAAATTAACCACCCTATAGCAACCAAAAAAAGCGTTATCACTAACACTGCAGCCCCGATAGGCATAAAGCGCCGGTTGGTTTCGGCAGTAAGGTATCCCTGCTCCGAGCTGAAGAACAACTTGTAATCAGAAAAAGCACCAGGAAATGAAACCTCGGTTACCAGTTTGTTGCCCTCGCTATCAATAGGGTCATAAACTACCGGCTGGATAGATACATTTTGGTAAAGCTCATGATGGGTATTTTTCACCTTTAGCAAAAGTGGCTCAAGGTAAAAAGTCATCATGTTTTGTTTATACGGTTCAGATACTGTTTTGCCCCGCAGCAGCTCGCGGTAGTTTTTAACATCAAGGGGACGTAAAGTATTGGTGTAGGTAATTTTATTAGGTTTTACATCCCAGAAGGTTTTATACATCTCGTCCTGGCTGGGCAACCGTGTGGTATCCGAAAATGCAATATAGTTACGCAATTTGGACGCCATGGCTGTAAAATCCGGTTCATCGCCTATATGCCGTTGTCTTGCACCCCATATTTTATTTTTGCCCTGGCCGTACAGGTAAATAGCTTTTACCGAAATATCAAGGTTATTTGCCCGTAGCACCACTGGCTCCCGGGTACCTATCTGCACATCATAAAAAACAATCTTTTTTACAAACCGGTATTCTTTAAAAACCGTTGACGCATATTTACGGGCCGAAGCCGAATCTAAAAAGCCACCGTAAAATTGTATCTCGGGGATCTTATTCTGGAAAAAATCGTAGTATGGCTTTAACGTTTGTTCCAATACATCTACCTTTTTTGACGAGAACTCATTTTCGACATATTTAGATGTAAGGCTGTACGATATAAAAAGCGCTACTACAAATGTTATGGATATGAGCACCAGGAATATGATGATCAGCAAAAAGTTTTTCCGGTAAGCAGTTTTTTGTGCCGGCATAACCGCTATGGTTTAACCCCCATGTTGTAATCCAGGAATTTTTCTATCTCGGTATACATTTCAAACCGGTTACGCTCACTCCTGAAAAAAGCGCGTTCATTGGGTTTCAAAAAATATTTTACATCCACATCATGCTTCCGTAATTCGTAAACAAAATGGTTCAGTTCGCTAATATTGGCGCGCTGATCTTTAGCGCCCTGGAAAATAATCAAAGGCACCTTTATTTTATCAGTATGAAACACCGGCGATATAGCCCTTAGCCTATCAGCATCAGTTTCGGGGTTGCCAACCATTTCATAAGTCATTTTTAAATAAGGTTTAAAAAACGGCGGGGCATCCTTAATATAGGTAAAAAAGTTAATGAGCCCGTATTGTACAACAGCGCAATTATATAACTCTGGGTGGAAAGACACACCATACAATGCCGAAAAACCGCCAAAGCGGCCGCCAAAAATGGCAATCTTTTTGGGGTTAGCTATTTTTTTATCTATCAGCCAATGTACACCATCGGTTATATCATCCTGAATTTTGCCACCTACCTGCTTGTATCCCGCGCTCCTGAAAGCTTTGCCATACCCGGTTGATCCGCGGTAATTCATCTGGAAAACCGCGTAACCCCTGTTGGCCAAAAATTGCACCTGCTCGTCGTACCCCCAGGTATCGCGGGCCCAGGGCCCATCGTGTGGCATTACTACTACAGGTAAATTAGTTTTTTTATTGCCCAGTGGCATGGTCAAATAGCCATTGATGGTTAGGCCATCACTGGCTTTGTAGGCAATGGGCTGCATAGAACACAACTCCGAAGGAATTAAAGATGGATTAGTATCGCCCAGTTTAGTTAGCTTACAAGTGCGGGCTTCATACAGGTAGTAAGTGCCAGGGCTGCGATCGGTATAGGTATATAATATGAACTTATTTTCAGAACTGTCGCGGTCAACCACCCTTACTTCGTTGCCTTTAAGCAAGTCGCCCAATTTTTTATACAAACGTTGTATATCGGGCGATAAAAAATACTTTCGTGGTTTGGCCTCATCCCAGCTGGCAAATTCAAGGCGATGTTTATTTTTATAATACTCAACATACATTAAATCGGCATTGCTGTTACTGAAAATGGTACGCTGTTCTTTTCCATCTTCCGCATTAATTTCAACCAGCGCCATTTTATCGCGGTTTACATTTGATAAGGCGTAAAAGTTATTTTTTGAGCCGGCAAAAGCAATAGGCCTTACCGAATTTTTAAAATTATTCTGGATAATGGGTTTAAAGGGCGAGTTATCATCAGGCCGGTATAAAATGGTTTCATCTACCCCATCTGACGATTTTACCAGCCGGATTTTGCCATCGGCATCCGGAAACCATTCCGTTATATTACCGGGGTTGATGAGGTAGGGCGAAAGTTCGCCCGTTTTAATATTCAGGCGGTAGATATCAAAATTAGCAGGATCGCGCTTGTTCATCCTGATGGTGATAATGTCTGGCTGTTGCTTGTTGCGGTTAACCAGGTTCACCCTCACTTTTTCGAGCGACAAGATCGTACGTATCTGGTGCGTAGATATATCAAGCGCGTACATTTTAAATCCATCGTTTGCCACAATATCCTGGTTAAAAACCAGTTGATTGTTATAAGTCCAAAAATACCATCCGTTTACTGGGTAATCATCAAAGGATGTTTCCATATGTTCGGTACCATCGGCCAGCGATTGTATGAACAGGTTTTGTTTATCCTTGTATGGCTTCAGGTATGCTATGTACTTGCCATCGGGAGATATTTTGAAAACTGTTTTCTCAGGAGTCTTAAAAAAATCGGCAATTGGAATTTGCTTTACATGTTTGCATGAACATATAATTGTTGTAAATACAATAAAAAGAAAAATCCTTAAACGCCCAAACATATTTGCTTATGCCATTTTATTAATCAGGTCAAATTAGATAAAATTAGTTAACGTTATCAAAATGTCACTACAATTTTACCCGGTGTTACCTTTATACGGATATTAACCGAAAGTGACCCTGGCATTCGTATTAATTACCTATTTTTGATTAGATGAGGGTTTTATTTGCAATTATTATTTTTGTTTTATTGGGTACCTGTACATTGTTTGCACAGGATAATGAACTTCAATTGGCCATGCAATACAATGCCAATGGCGAAACCCAAAAAGCGCTCGAAATTTATCAGAAACTATACAAGCAAAACAACGAAACCTATTACTCCTATTACGTAAATACCCTTTTAAACCTCAAAAAATTTGATGAGGCCGAAAGCATTACAAAAAAACTGCAGCGTAAACACCCTAACGTAAGCCAGTACCAAATAATGCTGGGCACTATTTACACCCAGCAGGGCAAGCTTGATAAAGCAAACAATATATATGACGACCTGCTGAAAAACCTGCCTGCCGACCAAATGGAGATTGCCAGCCTGGCCAACCAGTTTTACCAGAATGCGAATATTGATTACGCCATAAAAATATTTATTCAAGGCCGTAAACTGCTTAAAAACGACGAAGCTTTTACTTATGAGCTCATTAACCTTTATCGTTTTAAACGCGACAAGATATCGCTTACCGATGAGTATCTTAATTTTTTACCGGCAAATCCAAGTTTTATTACCCAGGCCGAAAGCAATTTTGCCATAGTGTTTGAAGGTGCAGCCGACTATGACCTGCTTAAGGCAGCACTGCTAAGGCGTATTCAAAAAGACCCGCAACAAACCATTTATATTGAGTTGCTCACCTGGCAATATATGCAGCAAAAAGAGTATGACCTTGCGCTTAACCAGGCCCTGGCACTCAGCCGCAGGCAAAATGATGATGGCAATAATATTTACGAGTTGTGCCGAACGCTTACCAGCAGCGAGGCTTATGATGCTGCAATTCGTGGTTATGAATATATTATTGCCAAGGGTGCAAACAATCCACTGTATATTCCTGCTAAGATCGAGCTTATCAACACCAAAAACTTAAAGGTGACCACGGGCAAATACACTCCTGCCGATCTGCTGGGTCTTGAACAGGATTACATTGCCCTGCTTGCCGAATTCGGGCGTAATAATAATACGGTTTTTGCTATGCAAAAGCTGGCCAATTTGCAAGCATTTAAACTCCACAAACTTAATGATGCTCAAAAATTATTGGAGAGCGCCATTACTATCCCTAACATCCGCGCCGAGTTGCTTGCCGGTTGTAAGCTTGATTTGGGCGATGTGTACATGCTGAACAACCTGCCCTGGGAAGCTACCCTGACGTATAGCCAGGTTGAAAAAAGTTTTGAGAATACCAACGTAGGCCAGGATGCCAAATTTCGTAATGCAAAAATGGCCTATTATACCGGCGATTTTACCTGGGCCAAAGGGCAGCTGGATGTATTGAAGGCGGCTACATCGCAGTTAATAGCAAATGACGCGCTGAATCTGTTATTGTTAATAAATGACAATACTGCTGCCGATAGCTCCGGCGGTGCATTAAAAATATATGCCCGGGCCGACCTCCGGATTTTTGCTGAGCAACCCGAAAAAGCATTGATGACTTTAGACAGTATAGACAAAAAATTCCCGGGCAACAGCCTTAACGACGATATATTGATGGCCAAATCGCGCATTTTCATTCAACAGAAAAACTATAATGATGCGGTCCCTCTGCTCAAAAAAATCTTCGACGATCATCCTACCGAACTTTGGGCTGACGACGCCGTTTTTATGCTGGGCGACATTTACGAAAACCACCTTGATGATAAAATAAATGCCAAAGCCTGGTACCAGAAAATAATCACCGATTATCCCGGCAGCCTCTGGATAAACGAAGCCCGTAAACGGTTCAGATTGCTGCGGGGCGATAAAACGGATTCCTGATCGTTCATTGGTTCACTGGTTCATTAGTTCATTGGTGAAAAGTTTATTAAGTCGCTTATGCTATTGGCAAATTAATACCAGTTAACAAATGAACTAACCTTGTAAAAAGACTACAGCTCGCCGGTGCTATTGGCAAATTAATACCAATGAACTAGTGAACTAATGAACCAATGAACTAAATTTGCGCCCATGATTGTATATAACGATACTATAATACTTGACGAAGCTATCCACGACGAATGGCTTCATTATATGAAAACCATCCATATCCCGGCTGTAATGGCTACGGGGCATTTTAGCTCGCACCGCGTTTTAAGGGTTATCGATTCTCCGAACGAGGGGGTTACTTACTGCATCCAGTATAATGCCGACAGCATTGATCAGTTTCAGCAGTATTACATGAACCACTTGCATAAGTTGCAGGCCACCCATCAGCAAATGTTTGATGAAAAGTTTGTGATTTTTAATACGCTGATGGAAGAGATGGAATAGGGCTTATCCTTTTACTATTATTAACGCCGTCAGGCACCTATCTGGTAACTATATACCAGGTAACATAGCCGGATAGGTGCTTAACCGCGCTCAGTAATTTTTATTTGAAACTATTTTGAGCCTTCGGCCTCAAGCAGCTTTGCTACCCGGTCGTTAAAGTTTGCTTTGGTAATGCCCGTTATTTTTTCCAGCGCTTTAAAATAGTTTTCGTTACCTGGTTCCCTTTTACCGCAGCTAATCAATTCAATTACTGCTGCAAAACCTTTATCTTTTTCAAGCTGCTGTATAATTAACGCGTTTATTACGTACGATACATATAGGTGATATTGCTGATTGACGCCAAAGTTTTTATTGTCGTTAAAAGCCGCCAGCCAATCTTTATTATCGCCCATATAGGTTTTAAAACGTTTCAATATATCAGGCCAGCTAATGCCCCAGCTACCACCATATAAGTAGGCACTGGCCTCGTCAAGCGGCTTATTTATCACCGCAATCGGTACAGCGCGATGCAGCCTGCTATGCCAGAGGTCATGCAAATCTAAAGCTGCAGGATCGTTTACGTCCCTGCCTGTTAATGCTAAATCGATGCCGTTTTCAAAGGCCGATAAATTACTTTGTCCGTAACCGTTGTAATCCAGTTTATAATCAATTCCCAAAAGACGCATCGCGTTGGGCAGATTGTTGCACAGGTATACCTGAGTAGCATAATTGGGCGCGTGCAGCCTTTTATCAAACTCCTTTGCCTTTTTTACATACACATTTACTTTATCCAGGTTTAGCGGCGTATTGTAATAAAAAGAAAAGTTCCCATCCTTTTTTACCTGCCATGCCTGGGTGTTGCTTTTCAGTGCCGAACTAAAATAGTACCGGCCTCCGACTTTTTTAGCGGCGAGGGTAAAACTTGCCCGCAACACCGGGGCCGAATTGGTTCCCCCCATGTATGCCAGCTGAATTAAATAGCTTGTACTATCCAGCAAGGCAGCATTAATTAAATAACAAGGGTAAATATTTTTTTTGTCGGTGCCGCTTCCGTCAGCCATACCTCTTATTTCGTCCAGTAAGACCGATGTTTCTGGCAAAGCATCTTTTAACACCAATGTATTTTCCTTGTTCGGTTTTGAAACCTGGTTTAAAAAATCATTCAGCGCGGCAACCAGCAGCTTGCCCTGAACCGAGTCGCCCTGCATATGTAGGTATGGCGGAATAATAACCGGGTTTGTTTGGGCACAAGCGGCAATTGTGCTCAGCATGCCCAGCAACATAAATATGTATTTCTTTAACATGTGAATATTTTTAGGTTAACTAACCTACACAATATTTTTCACGATTACCATTGGCTGCTATTTATTAAATGAATGACCCGCACCAAATCAATTTTCAGGGCGTTGCCTGCGGCCCGTGCTATCCGCTCATACTACACGGGCCTTAGCCACATGGCCGGTATCCGCTACTATCACTAACGCAAACTGCTGGTTGATCATTTGTTAGCCAAATTTCAGCTGAATGCTGAAACCATAATCACCACGGGTTGAAAACCAGCGGCGGCGGCATCGAATAATAAAAAAGCTCCCGGGATTGTTCGGGAGCTTTTTTTGTTATTTACTTATCAGGTTATAAAGTTCATCCAGTTTAGGGGTGAGCACAATTTCAATCCTCCGGTTTTTAGTACGGGCCTCGTCGCTATCGGCCGTGTCAATTGGCTGAAACTCGCCTTTACCGGTAGCGGTGAGGCGGTGAGGGTCAACCATCTCCACTTCGGTGAGGTAACGGGTTACCGATGTGGCACGCAGTACGCTCAAATCCCAGTTATCTTTAATCTGGCCAAGATTTTTTACTTTTTTATCGTCGGTATGGCCTTCAACAGCCATATTGATGTCTGGCTCTTTGTTTAGTACAGCGGCCAGTTGCTTTAGCGCCTCTTTCCCTTTATCGTCAATAATGATACTGCCCGACGGGAAAAGCAGCTTATCTGTAAGCGATACATATACTTTACCGTTACGGATATCTACCGTTAAGCCGCTTTGCTGAAAGCCCAGTAATGCTTTTTGCAGTTTGTTTTTTAGCGCATTAGTTGCCTCGTCGCGCTTTTTAAGAATCTCCTCAACTTCTTTTAATCGAGCTTCGCGCTTTTGCAGGTCAACAGCCAGTTGGTTTGCTTTCGTCGACGTAACATCCAGGTTGTTATTTAAAGCGTTGTTATTGTCGCGTAAATCGTTTATCTGGCGGTGCAGGCGCGCGGTATCGTTTTGCAGGCGCGAAAGTTCTTCTTCCAGGTTGCCGGTACGGGTATTCAATGAATCGCGCTGTGCAACTAATGATTTATACTCTTTTGGCGATAATATTTTACATGAGTTAAAGCCCAAACAACAAATAGCGGCTAATAAAAGATATTTGATTTTCATAAAATAGGTATTAAGTGGGTATACTATGCAAGCGCGTTTTTCAGGAAAACATTCAACGGGTATATTTTGCTGCAAATATCGGCTACCAGTTGCACGGCATCTCCTGAAGTTATTTCCTCGTCGGTAATTTTGTGCCAGGCAACAAAACTTTTTAGTTTCAGCAGGTCGATGTTTTCATTTTCGGCGCTATATTCACGAGGAACAGACTTTAATTGTTCTTGTTTTCTGAAATCGCCAAATAGCTTCACAAATGCTTTATCGTCAATAATAGCCTTCAATTCTGAGGCGTTATAATCTATTTCCTGGCGAATAACTTTCAGGTGTGGTGCCTCGGGCATCCAGTAGCCACCGCCTATAAAAGAATTGCCTGGTTGAATTTGCAAATAAAACTCAACCGTGCCTCCTCTTGAACCGCCAGACGGAATGCTTACGCCGAAATTGTTTTTATATGGTGTTTTATTCTTGCTGAAACGGATATCCCGGTAAATGCGCATTACCCGTTTTTTGGCGTCCACGGTTTCATCAATGGCCGGGTCTATCTTTTGCAGTTTGGCAAGTAACTGGCCGGTAAAATCAATCACGTTTTCACGTGCCGCATCGTATCGTTCTTTGTTGGCCGTAAACCAGTCGCGGTTATTATTTTCGGCCAGATCTTTTAAAAAATCAAGACTTTCCTGGTAAATCATCGGTATCTAAATAAGCCTGGTAATGTATCTTTGGCGATAACCAGTATAACAAAAGCACCCGCGAATATCTGAAATTAATAGGAGCCATAAAAATACAGCCCCCTATCAATACACCAAGATATAACCATGGCGAATCGGAATTGTGCGTAACTAAATAGGTAAGCAAGGCAAGGCCCAGGGCCTCCAGCACATTAAGCGCGTAACTAACATACATGGCCGCGTAAAAATAGCCGGGCTCAATTTCAAAGTACAGGTTACAATGCGGGCAGTTTAAATTTATTTTGTTTGCAAAACTATAAGGCCCGCCCTGGAACATATTGCCCCTGCGGCAACGCGGACATTTACATTTGAGCATAGCCCATGATTTTGGCGTTTCGGGCATAGTGGGTAGTGGGGGGGATGTTAACGTAAGACCTTTTTTATTTTGATCACTATCCTGACACATTTCTCCGTCATTGCGAGGTACGAAGCAATGACGATCTTTCGCTGTATGCTTAATTAAGGTTAAGCCTCTCGTGCCGCATTTCGTTAAGGTTAACGTTTTTACGGCGATATTTTTTGTACCAGATATACCCGCCTATAGCAACTGCAAAGTAAGGGGCGCCAAGCAAAAACAGGATGCCTTTATTAAGGCCTTTAGCCGCATTACCGCCGCTTTTGGTATTAGTTTCTACAGTTGCAGCACATTGCGCACATTGTGCCTTTACAGGCTGTCTTGCACCTATCATTAAGCCAAGCGCAATTACGAAAAGAATGATTTTTGAAACCCGTTTCATGAAGGCAAATTTAAGCAATAAATTATTAGAAACAGAATTGCAGGCAGAGGAAGATAGTTGATGGCAAAGATGTCGTGTCTGAACCGAACAGGCCTGATGGGCACGTTATGTAATACCGGATCATTAATTTATACAAAACAAAATCCTGGTAAATCTTGAAAATCGTGTTTATATTCAAAGTATGAAAAAACTTACGTTCTCTTTTCTCTTTATCCTTTTGGTTTGTGTGTGCCGTGCGCAGGATAAGCAGGCAATTGCCAATTTAATGTATACCCAGGAAAAAGCCTGGAACCGTGGCGATGTTGAAGGTTTTATGCAGGGCTATTGGAAGTCAGATTCGCTGGTGTTTATAGGTAAAACCGGGCCTGATTACGGCTGGCAAACTACGCTTGATCATTATAAAAAGCGTTATCCGGGTAAGGTGGCCATGGGGCAGCTTAAGTTTACCCTGTTGCAGGTTAAAGTGCTTGATGCAACTAATGCCTTCGTTTTGGGTAAATGGCACCTTAAGCGAATTAAGGATGAGCTTGGTGGTTATTACACTCTTTGGTTCCGTAAAATTAACGGGGAGTGGAAAATAGTGTGCGATCATACCAGCTAAATATCATATTTGAGATTTGTTCAAAAGCTTTATACATTTGGCCGGGATTTTAATGGATGAAAAGAGGTTTGGTTATAGGCAAGTTTATGCCTTTGCACAAAGGGCACATCGCGTTAATTGATTTTGCTTTACAGCATTGCGATGATTTGATTGTTTTGGTAAGCGCCAGTTATGACGAACCTATATGGGGAAGTCAGAGGTTGGAATGGGTTAAGGAAACCTATAAAGAAAACAGTAAAGTAAGGCCATGGCTGTTAAACTACGACGAAGCCGTACTGCCAAATACCTCCGCATCGTCAGAAGGGGTATCCCGCATCTGGGCCAATTATTTGCTAAAGGAACTACCAGCTATTGATATCATATTTGCATCGGAAACTTATGGGGCCTACATGGGGCGGTTTTTGAATTGCGAAAGCATGATATTTGACGAGCCACGAAAACTTGTACCTGTATCGGCTACCCAGATCAGGGAAAAACCTTTTGCTTTCTGGAACTTTTTGGCCGATGCTGCCAAGCCTTATTTTACCAAAAAGATATGCCTGCTGGGTACCGAATCTACCGGGAAAACCACAATGGCAAAACGACTGGCCCATCATTTTCATACCCTTGATGTGCCCGAAATGGCCCGCGATATTTTGGAGCATACCAATGAATGTACCGAAGAAGATCTGTTGCAAATAGCCGAACTGCACGCCAAAACCATCAACGAAAAGATAAAAGAAGCAAACAAGATTTTGTTTGTAGATACCGACCTGAATACTACCCGGTCATACAGTCATTTTTTGTTTGATAAGGATTTGCAGGTGCCCGAATGGGTTGAAGCAACTAACCATTTTGATTTGTATATATACCTGGATGTTGATGCACCCTATGTACAGGACGGCACCCGCCTTAATGAGAACGACAGGAACCGGCTGGACGAAAGCCACAAACAGGAGTTGGCCAATCATGGTATCCACTATGTGCTAATACAGGGCAATGACTGGGACGAAAGGTTTGAAAAAGCAGGTAAGGCGGTAGTGCAATTTATTAAAACGGGGGCGGTTTAGGATTTTACTTGTTAATCCAATGCCTTTTAAAATCCGACGGATTTTGGCCCACCATTTTATTGAAAAGTTTGTTAAAGTACGATAAACTTTCGAAGCCAACAGCGTAACACACTTCGGTTACATTTTTATCCTGCATCAGCAGGTTTTTGGCAACATCAACGCGGTACTGGTTTACAAAATCGGTGAAGGTAATGTTGGTTTGTTTTTTGAAATACCTGCAAAATGCCGCTGTGGTAAAATTTACTTTGGCCGCTACCACATTTACATCGGGGTTGCGGTTGTAGTTACTGCCGATGTATTCATACACAGCACCCATCCTGATTTTATCTTTCAAAAAAAATTGCAGGCTGATATCGTCAGCATTCAAAATGGTTATCTCGGCAGAATTGGCCAGTACATGGAAAATCTCCATCAGCGCCAATAATTGGCCGAATGAATTTAACGCCGGTAACTGCTTTAGCTTTTGTACTGCTATGTTCTTGGTTTCGCCATGAAATGCAATGCCGTTGGCCGCTTTTTTAAATAGCTGGTTAATGGGGGTAAACTCGGGTGTTATGCCAACCGCTGTACCCAAAAAATCTTCCCGCAACTGAACAACAATCTGGTGATAATCGCTGCGGAGGCGGTAATCAAAATTAAGGTGGGGCAAATTGCTGCCGATTAAAACCAAATCGCTTTGGGTATACCCTGATATATGAGAGCCAACATGCCTTATCCCGGCATCAGCCTCTACGTATACCAGTTCATATTCGGGGTGGTAATGCCACAGGAAGGTGTTGCGAAGCCTGGGCGAAAACAGCTTGAATGATTTGCCCGGTTCAAAATCAACTACCTCCAACTGTATCTTATCCATGCCTTATTGTTCATTGATGTTCAATAAAGATACATATCTGGTTAATACAGAGCAAATATTGGTCATTGTAAAGAATAGCCGCCTTTGCCAGGGGCGATAGATTTGTATTATTAAACCAATACAAATGATGAAGACAACAGACACCACCATGACTATCACACCCGGGCCGGAAAACGCTCATAAAGAAATCCCCGGCAATCCATCTACAGCCAAAACCAGCAGCATTCGCCTCAACGAACGCAAGAATAACGAGCCCTTGCACATACTCAACGAAGCAGACTGGAAGTTTTGGGTAGAAAATGGATACGTGATCATAAAAAATGCCGTACCTAAAGAGCAGGTTGCCAAGCTGGCCGCTTACCTGTGGCAATACGAAGGCAAGGATGCCGATAATATAGAAACCTGGTATAAAAGGCCCAACGCCCAAATGCAAATGACCGAGCTGAACAATACAGGTATGGTAGAGATTTATAACCAGCAATTGATGTGGGATAATCGTCAGTACCCCAAAGTGCATGCGGCCTTTGCCGATATTTGGGGAACCGAAAAACTTTGGGTTACTATTGACAGGGCCAACCTTAACTTTCCGCTTAAACCAGGTTTTGAATACAAGGGGTTTATCCATTGGGATTATGACCCCGAAACAAGGCCGCAAAACGTGCAGGGCGTACTGGCACTGGCCGACCAGACAGACGAAACCATGGGCGGTTTTCAGTGCATCCCCGAATTGTACCGTACCTACGACACCTGGAAACTTACCCAGCCTGCCGACAGGGACCATTACAAGCCAGATACCACAGGCTTTGAGATAGAGAAGGTAAAACTGGAAGCCGGCGACCTGCTGATATTTAATAGCCTGCAACCCCATGGCATCCGCCCTAATACCAGTAACAACAAAGTGAGAATAGCCCAATATATAGCCATGATGCCCGCCCAGGAAGATAATGAAGAATTGAGGCAGTGGCGCATTAACAGCTGGCAAAGCCGTGAAGCCATGCAAGGTTATGCTTTCCCCGGCGACCCTATGGAGCGCGAAAAACAAAACCCGGTTGCTGAATTATCTGATTTAGGGAAAAAGCTCCTGGGATTGGAGAGGTGGTGAAAGATGATGTGCGCTGTTTTCCGTTGGCTGTGTCGTCACAGCCAACTTTTGCCGTATAGGTGTCTATTACTTTTTAGCTTTTTTCAACGTTGGCGGGATCTTCAACCTGTACAATAGGCAGGCCAGCGCATAAAAATATTTATTGACGATGACCTGTTATTTAACTGGCTAAAGTAATGAGCTTACCATGTAAAAAGATATAATTATAACCATCAGACCATACCTTGTGTTGACGCCTGGCACTGGTTAAAATATCCCGGCCCTTTAGGCTCCTTGCCAGGGCCGACAACAACCGCAAACATTTACATGCTTTTGAGTTGCCAAAAACAGTAAATTAGTGTTAACCATGATTAATTATAAAATATTGACTATTAGATATTTGTAAATATTTTATCTGAAATGTGTTAAGTTATGTTAACCCAATCAGATGCGTTTGACCCGGCTATGAAGATACAGCCAATGGTAGAAATAAAAATAGCGGTGAAGAAAACCTCACCGCCATAAAAAGTCTTTAATAAAACCCGGGCCCGACATCACGTACCAGGCAACAGAAATCAAAAAGGCTTGCCCGCTGCCAACTCCTTATTAGCCCATTTAACAGCCAGTTCCTCGCGAAATTTTGCGTATTTTTCCTTAAAAGCCATTTTGAGCAGGCTATCTACGCCGCCTTTAATAGCCAGGTTATACAAACTGGCGGCTTTGCGGGTCATGGATGCATCCCAGGCACGCAGGCTTAAGGAATAGGAGCCATCAATATATTTCATCCAGTGCCAATAGCCGGTAGGCATAAACAGTGTATCGCCGTGTTCTAAAAATACTTCGGTACCTTCTACACCATCCAGGGCCGGAAATTTCTTTACATCGGGGTTCAGCACATCATAATCCTCCAGCGCATAGGTAGCGTTAGGGATACAATATAAACGGCGCTTCCATTTATTTTCAAATAGTATCACATGTTTACGCCCGCCAAAATGAGTGTGGAAAATATGGGGTAAATCGATATCATAATGTAAAAACGTCACCGAGTTTGATCCGCCGAAGAACATGCCGGGCATGCTTTCTAAAAAACCACCCATAAGGTCTTTGGGTAATACAATATCATTTAACAGTTGTGGCGCCTGTTTAAAAATATTAAAAAAGAAGATACGCAACTCTGTGGGTTTACTGCGTATCAGGTCAATATATTCATCAAAAGGCATTTCTGTTGCCGATGAGTTGATGGGTTTTGATGGATCGGCTTTGGAGTTATCGTACAATGGCACTACCTTATTGCCAACAACGCTCTTAAGATATTCTGGTGTCCATTTTTCGCGGGCTGGCCACGTTTTGGTGAGGCCCTTAATGACTAACGGACGGCGCGGGTTTAAATAGTTGTTCTTGAAATCCTCTGGAGAGATATTTTCAACAGTATCAATGGGCTTAAGTATAAAACTCATAAATGTTACCTTCCGGTTGGGTTAAATTTAATTAGGGATACTACAGTATTACCAAAAAGTAAACAAAGGAACGAAATAAAACACCAAAAGGTAACCGGGGGATGTCAAAAAAAATGTACCTGCTTCATCTTTTACTCATAAACATAGCCTTTTCGGCACGTTTAATAGCCAGTTTTTCTTTCCAATCCATATAGTCTTTTTTAAAACGGGCTTTCATCATATTATCAAACTTACGCTGCAATGTTAAGTTATACAGGCTTTTGGCTTTAATAGCCCATGATTTATCCCATGCCCGCAATGAAATCGAGAACGATCCGTCGAGATATTTCATCCAGTGCCAGTACCCGGTAGGCATAAACAGGGTATCGCCATGTTCTAAGATTGCTTCCAGCCCTTCAATACCGTTTAACGCCGGGAATTTTTCAAAATCCGGATTTTCAATATCGTAATCCTCAAGCGCATAGGTGGCAAAGGGGATACAATATAGCCTTTCAGTCCATTTTTGGTCAAACAAAATTACCTTTTTGCGGCCGTTAAAGTGGGTATGGAAAATGTGGGCCAGGTCAATATCGTAATGTAAAAAAGTAACAGAGCCGGCACCGCCAAAAAACATGTTAGGATATTTATCTAAAAAACCACCCATTAAATCGGTAGGCGAGCGGTAATCATCCAACAGTTTCGGCGCGTGTTTTATGGGGTCGAATAAAAAAATACGCAAATCAGTTGGCTGTTTTTGTATCAGGTTGATATAATCAGCAAACTTCATCTCGCTGGCCGATGCATTTATCGCTTTTGATGGATCGGCTTTTGAACTATCATAAAGCGGAACGGTTTTATCGCCAACAACTTCTTTCAGGTACTCAAATGTCCATTTTTGTAAGGCCGGCCAGTTTTGGGTGGCCTTGCGAATAATCAGCGGTTTACGCGGATTTAAATAGTTGTTAATAAAATCCTCCTTGCCTATATTATCAACCCGGTCAATGGGGCCAAGTAGTATGCTCATCTTCACAATTAATTAACATGCAAAATTAATTAACCATAAAAAACACTCAAGGTTTAACCGTTTTTTTGAAATTCTTTTGACATTTTTCAATTTACTATCAGCCTTCTACTTAAATCGATTAAAAAAAAGAAACCCGACACATTACTGCCAGGTTTCCTTTTTATTAATATATGTAACAGCAGGCGTAATAATTATCTACCGGGGCATTAAAACAGTATTCACTACATGAATTAGGCCATTACTTTGGTTAACATCGGCAATAGTGATCCATGATTTACCGCCTTTTTCGTCAACCAGGTATAGTTTTTTGCCTTGTGCCATAACGGTTAATTTGCCGCCGCTCATGGTGCTTAACTCAGCTTTACCCATACCTGCTTTAACTTTTGCCCATAGGTCGGCCGCGCTCAGTTTGCCTGCAATAACGTGGTATGTTAAAATTTTAGTTAAGGTTGTTTTGTTTTCTGGCTTAATCAGGTTGTCAACTGTGCCGGCGGGCAGTTTGTTAAAAGCCTCGTTAGTTGGTGCAAATACGGTGAAAGGGCCTGCAGACGACAATGTTTCTACCAGACCAGCGGCCTTTACAGCTGCAACCAGTGTGGTGTGATCTTTTGAATTGACTGCATTTTCAATAATGTTTTTAGTTGGATGCATTGCTGCGCCACCTACCATTTTGGTTTGGGCCTGTACTGTGGGGGCTATTGCAAAAGTCGCTAATGCAATGGCGGCGAAAATTATTTTTTTCATTTCGGTAATTTTTGTAATTTTTTAATGGCGCCTTCGCGCCTGATTGTTTGTGTTTTTAATAACCAAACCGCCACGAGCTCTTGACGTTTTAATTATTGTTTATTGAAAGATACGGCCAGTTGTAGAAAGCGGTTTTATTTGGAGAGACTGTTTCTTACACCGTTTTAGGGTAGCGTAAATTAGAAGAAGAGACCGGCAGCTATATTATCGGCATACAGCTTGCCCGTGGCTGTCAGATAGATGATACCATCCTTTTCGGTAATCCATTCTTTATCAAAAAACTCGCGGGCTTCTACCTGGAGTTGATCTGCCGCGCCTTTAGCTATAGCATTTAGCCGGTTCAAGCTTAACCCCCACATGGTACGGATGGAGGTCATGATGTATTCGTTTAACCGATTAGCTTCGGTAAGGGTTTCTGTTTCGGCGGGAATTTTGCCGCCTATGATGGCTTTAGTGTATTTAGCGTTATTGGCAATATTCCACTGCCTAACCTCGCCATTGTAGGAGTGTGCCGATGGGCCAATGCCCAGGTATTTAACCCCCTGCCAATAGTTGGAGTTATGTTTTGAGTATTTACCCGGTAAGGCAAAGTTTGATATTTCGTAATGCTCAAAACCATGATCGGCCATGGCCTGCATCAGTACCATAAACTGGGCGGCGCTTTGCTGATCGTTCATGGGTGGCTGCTTTTTTTTGCTGATAAAGGCCGCCAGCGCGGTTTGCGGCTCTACCGTCATAGAATAAGCGGATACGTGTGGGATAGACAATTCAAAGATCCTATCCAGGTTTTGCTTCCATTTGGTATCAGTGAGTAAGGGGTAACCGTAAATTAAATCGGCCGTAATGTTTTCAAACCCGGCATCCTGTACCCTTTTTACTGCCGTTTCAGATTCGCGGGCCCGGTGGGCTCGGTTCATCCAAACTAAATCCTCGTCAAAAAAAGATTGGATGCCAATACTAAAACGGTTTACATCGGTTTGTTTAAACGCCTTTACTTTGGCCACATCCAAATCATCCGGGTTGGCTTCCAGCGTAATTTCGGCACCTGAGGCAACGGTATGCAGTTCTGTTATGGTATTAATAAGCAGCTGAATTTCGTCTGCTGCCAGTACCGAAGGGGTGCCGCCGCCAAAGTAAATGGTCTCAACTGTTTCACTGTTCAGGTAATTCTTTTGCAGTTTAATTTCGCTTACCAATGCCTGCACCAGCTCATCCTTATATTGTGGCGATGTGCTGAAATGGAAATCGCAGTAATGACAAGCTTGTTTGCAAAAGGGGATATGTATGTAGATGCCGGCCATTTGGCAAAGGTAAGCGTAAATATGAGTTTCTTAAGGCCTATGTTGATTATGCTTATCCTTAAGCAAAAATCTGGATTTGTGAAGATGAGGAAGGGGGTGAAATTAAGGATCGTTTTAGCAACTTATGATCATGGCATAAGGAGACCCTAAAGGTACCCTTATGTCATCGAACAAGTAAGCGTACCCCAATAAGGTAATACATTACAAAAGGAATGGCGGGTATAGCTACCAGGAAGCCTGCTGTACCAAAGGGCTCCGGCCAGGAAGGAGGTATTAGTTCCAGCAAAATGGCAATTAAGCTGCAGCCTATAAACCAACGCGCTGAAGGTTTGCTAAGCGAGCCTGTTATTTTGAGCGCCACCGCAAAAAGGAAGGTGCCCAGGTACATCAATATAACTTCGGCCACGCTGATTACATAAAATAAGCTTTTTATGGCAACGTACAACTCAGGGCGTTTCGCATCCGGGTTTGCAGCAAATACCCGGAAAGCATCGGTAAGGTAATAACCCCAGAATGCCATATTGATTATAAACAGGGGCATTGCGATGCTCAAGGCTGCAAATGCCAGTATAGAATACAGGTTTTCGCCGGTTGCCTGTAATTGCGTTTTGAGCAGGGCGGCACCCAACAAAAGCAATATGCCGCCTGCTATAAGTATAGCATAACGTGTTTGCTGTTCGGCAGCTGTATTAACCCAGCCCTGCAGCGTTGAGGGCGGTGGCCCCATGCCAGCGAACATGGAAAACAACAACCAGGGCATAAATAGTAACAGCGCGGTAATAGCTTGTTGTTTGCCGGATGGTCCTTGCGCCCACAGTTTACGCAGGCCAAGATGGTATGCGGAAAGGATTATTAAACAAGCGTTCAGCAACCAAACAGGTAAGTATATTTTATAGCTAACAGGCGCTATGCCAAACCCAACAACCATAGTTACCGGTGGAACAAGCCATAGGTATGCCCGGCTCAGTTTTTGTTTAAAAGTGGTAGCATCGTTATTCATCTCAATTTATTTTATCCCTTTTTCCAGTTTGGCATTTTGCCCGGCAAGAATTTTCCAGGTGCCATCGCGTTTTACCAGTACAATCATCCTCCTGAACTCAAAAGTTTGGCCCGGAAAACGTTCGTCGCCATCTAAGCCTGTACGCACGTGTGATATAGCGAGGTTAGGATACGGGTAGGTAATATCTTCAACCGCACGCGTATAATAATGCGTTGCTTTAAAATAGGTGGTATGCACTTGCTGATAATGAAATTGAATATCGTCCCGCCCTTTATAATAGGCTCCAAACCAGTTAACCCAGGTGGCGTCAACTGTATAGTTGTCGGCCAGGCCTTTTGGGTCGTGGCGGTTCCAGGCGTCTTCGTAATTTTTAATCAGTTGCCTGATCTGCGGGTTTTCCCGGGTGGTGTCTGTTTGCTGGCTGTAGGCTTTAAAACCATACAGCCAGCACATCCCAACTATTACTAACTTAAAACTATTGAATTTCATAACTATTTATTACTACGGTAAGTGGTTGTAATTAAAAGGCTTTCAGTATGTCAATTGGCGGCCCAACCCGCTCAAAGCCGTGTTGTTTCCTGAATTCGTCCTGCTCGGCTTCGGGTTTGCCTTTCATTTGTCCTTCGCTTATGGCTATAAAACACTCTTCCATTTTACCAGCCGGCTGGAATGTAGTGAGCATACGCCCTACACCTTCTCCAACCTTCGAAAATGCATGCGGCACTCCACGCGGGCCAAACACGCTATCGCCCGGCTTAACATGGTGCATTTTATCGCCCACTTTTATCACAAACTCACCTTCTAAAATGTACCACCATTCATCCTGGTTATAATGAAGATGGAGGTTTGGTCCTCCTTTTTTTACGCGTGATGATTCATACACGTATAAATCGCCATCGGTGTCTTTGGTGGATACTTTGGTGTAAAACGTATCTCCATCAAACAGGTTGATAGGCTTCTGAAAGCGATCGGTCCCGGCATCTATTTTATAGCCGGCCTTTTCTCTGAGCATGGTATAACTTTTGGCAATTAGGCTAACCGGGCTGGCTAAAACAGCGCTTGTTACAGAGAGTATTTGAAGGAAAGTATTGCGTTTCATGATCGTGTTTTATTTAAAGGTTTACTGTTTATTGCCGGGTAAAATTTAGCACGGTATCAAAAAGTTCTTTTCCACCAATGCTTTCATGCCATTCAAGAGTATAATGACTATCATTTATAAATTTAAGAAGCACATGAAATTTGCGCATGGCACCGGCAGGCGCATCGCCTCTTGGAGGAGATAGCGTTTCGCCATCATAGGTAATTATCTTTGTGCCGGGGTCGTAGCTGCCCTCCAACAGAATAATACCTGTTTCAAATTCATTGTTAATGTAGGCGCTTATAAATTTTCCTTTCACATTATCGTATCCTTCAGTAGTCATTTCATGTAAAGTAACCAACTTTCCGTTCGACCAAGGCATAGGGATATCCTGGCCGGTAACTTCCGATGTAAAGTACCGGTTATCCCACAATGCCTTTCTTACCATACTGCCGGCAAATTCAATGGGTTTATGTTTACTACCTGCGAAAGTATGCTTTCCGGTAAATATCCATGAGCCGGTAATGCTTGTAAGTAGTTGATGGTTTTCATTAGTTGCGGCAAGCCGCCCGGTTTCATTTTTATCCTGTGCAAAAGCCGCTATGTTTGTGAAAAACATTAATAGCCAAAAATTTATGTTGTATAATATTCTAACTTTATTCATCTCCGATTTTATTTAATGAATAAGTCATCAGTGGCCCAGGTTGGATTTTTGGCGTAAGCTTTCCAGAATATCTGGTCTAAGTCATTGTCAAAATTGACTTTAAAACTGCGTGTATTGGTCAAAATCACAAAGTTAAACCCGTTATCCAGCCGGGCCTGCTCTGTGGCTGTACCGGGTAAACTTCCCTGGTGAAAATAGTTTTTGCCGGCAATAGCCCATCCGCATCCATAAGCCGCATTAGCTGTCGAGCCTGTATACATGGTTGTCAACGCTGTTGAAGAAAGAATATCTGTTCGTACCGGAAATTTATCAATATATACCAGGAACCTGGCCAGGTCGGCAGCTGTGGCAACCCATCCCCCGTGCGAGTCCATTCTGCTGATGTTGTAGGCATAGGGGTCTTCGCCACTCTGGCCGTAATAAGTAACTTCTTTAGGTAGTTTCTGGACAAACGTGTTACCGCCAATCGTCATATCGGTAATTCCTATTGGTGTTAACACCAATGTTTTTACAGCTTCTTCATAAGTTTGACTGGTAATTTTTTCTATCACGCGGCCTAATATGCAATAGCCAAAGTTGGAGTAGTCGTAGTTTGTGCCTGGTACATGGTCAAGCGGGCGGTTATCTAAGGTCCAGGTGATGAGTTGTGCCGCTGTCATCCCCGGGTTACTGAACATTGGGTCGTTAACTGTATTACCCCAGCCTCCGGATGTATGATGCAGCAGTTCATCAACAGTAATATCGGTAATGTGCGCACCGTAGGCTTTTGTACCATAGGTTTTACCCAATAAAGCACCATCGCCAAATACTTTGTCGTCCAGCTTTATTTTACCCTGATCAAGCAATTTCATAATAGCCACCGACGTGAACTGTTTTGAAAGGCTGGCTAAACGGTAACGATCGCTGATCATCGCCTTGGTGCCGTTAGATTTATCGCTGGTGCCGTACGCTTTCAGGTAAACCAATTTTTCTCCTTTGGTGATGGCCACAGATACTGACGGCACGTTATAAGTGGTCATAAAGGTATTTACTTCATCATCTAAAACAGTTACAGCAATTTTGCTGGGGGTAAGAGTATCAACTACGGTTCCGCTTCCGCTTCCGCTTCCGGTACCAGTACCCGTTCCCGTTCCGGTTCCGGTTCCGGTCCCAGTTCCGTTGTCTGTTTTGGTTGCCGGGGCCGACTCTTTACCACAGCCGGCGAAAAGCAGGATGCCAGCAAATGCAGCTATTTTTATAAGTTTTAAAGTACCCGCCGCAAAGCGGTAAATTTCCGATTTAAAAGTTTTTTTCATAGGTAGTAGGTTTGTTCTTTAATACTAAAGCTTTCCAGGAAATCAAAGGGACATAAATTGGCTGAAAAATTCTTTCGAGTTTGTTGCATATCCTTTTGATTTTGTTGCATAATTAACCCAGGCGTAAATTATCAGCAGGATGGTCGCTTAATAGAGAAATATATTTGCCATTATGTCAAATAATTTACAAGATGATACAATACGCTGTGGTTATTTATGTGACAGCGGTGCGTTAAACGAAATCTATTTGCAGTTGTAAGTAAAAGCGTTTATGCCCGAGCCATCAAGTGCCATGCTAACCGGGAAATTCTTGTCGTTGTACTGGTAGGTAATGGTTGAGTTAATGGTAGCTGCCGGCTGGCCGCCAACCGTTATCAGTTTGCCGGTAATTTTGATTGGGTTGTTTTTGCTTAGGATTGCGCAACGACCTAACCAAAAACGAAGCTTATCCAGGTTGTATGCGCCATAGCCGCCAAAATCGTTGCCTATAAATTTCCAATATTTGGTGATAGCGGTGTATGGCGAAGGTTTGTCGTCATAAGTAATATTAAGTGTTTCGTCAGATTTTTGTATATAATCTGTCCGGCTTTCACCGGATGGGTAAACAACAGTTTTTTTAGAGTAATCATATATAATTTTCACCTGGCTTACGTTGTCGTTGGCATCATAAGCAAAAACGAGTTCGGTCCTGAAAAGCGTAAAACCCAGGGCGTCCTGCGATCCGTTACCAGGTGCAAGTACTGTAGTAAGGTGTTTCTTTGCATCGTCATAATTGAATTGAAACATAGAATCGGTTTTCATTAACGAGTTTGATATGGTGCTGTAAAACAGTTGATGCAAAAATTGAGGGTTACCATCATAAATATTTCCGCTGCCGCCACTGTAACTATAGGTAATGTTAATATTGCCGTAAAAATGGTTCCCCTGGCCGTCAACCGAGGCACTGGGATAGGCATCTATAACTTTAGATGTAGTAATAGTGCGTACAAAGGGGCCGTAATAATAATTGGGCCCTGTCATTTTTGTAAGCAGGCCTTTATCATCATATTCAAAGTTACGTGCACCAAGCGCCTGGTCCACATCGCTTGTAATAGCACAGGCCGAAATATTGATTACATTGGGGATGGGGTTGTTAGAAGGTTTTCCGCAACCAGTAAAAGCGACCAGCAGCATAAAAATGAAGGGATATAAAATAAGCGATTTGGCAGATATTGTTCCGTTCCCATTTTGTCCGAGAGGTTTGATGATGTTTTGTTTGGTGGTAAATGCAATGTGTTTTGTGTGTGTTTTCATAACTGGTAGATTTTCTTTAGTGGATGTTGATGTAAGGAGGCAAATAAACCCTACACTGTTAAAAAATACTTTTGTACATGTTGCGCATGCTTTCGAGTTTGTTCCATTTCTTTCCACGTTTAATATTTGGGCATGTAGTTAACTGGTAGTTATAATGCATAGCTGCATTAAAGCCCGTGTAACATGCGCTACACCAGGAGGTTTTCAGTCGCTTTTTGGCTTCCCATCTGAAGCAATCACACGAAAATGAGTTATTATAACATAATCATACCATCTGTATAATACCTATCAAATGTTTGTAGTGGTGAAATACGTTAACACAAAACGCGAGTTTGTGAAAGCAGGAGGAAAAATAACGGGTATGCTGATAGAAACGAAAACAGAAATGTGTTTAACCCCATAACAAATGCCATGGATATATGAAATGCAGCGCCCAATACTAACCAAATAAAACATATTGGCCGAGGCAAAAAAAATACCAGGGGAAATGTACATTCCCAGATAATAATTAGCCAACAGAAAAATATTGCCGCCGTTTTATTTTTAAAGATGAACAGCAAACCGGGTTTACCGTAAATAACGGTAGCCAATACTTTTTTCACAGCGCTGCCATCCCTCCATGTACCTGATTTTAGTTTATAGATTCCGGATATAAAATAAGATAACGTAAGCTGTGCTATAATAAAACCCGGCCCAACCCATCTTAAAAGCGATCCTTTATCAATAGCATAATAAGATGCTAAACCTAATAATATTATAAATGTAATCTCATCAGCCCCGTCCCGCCCATGAGTGTGCCTGATATTGATTAAACAGGATATGAAAAAAAGCACAAACAGGCAAAAACTTACAAAGAAACGATTTTCTATATTGACTACAATCAAAGCGGCGAGTAGCAAACGTAAGATGATGATCACCCTAAATCTGTTGCCTTCAAAAACAGAGTTGAAGAAAGTTGCCCGCCACCCTGTAAACAGCCAGCCATCTCTTGCACCCGAAATTTCCCATGAAAAAAATGTATTTGTATCAAATCTGCGTTTTTGAATCAGGTACAAATATTCGATACTCATAAATATAACTGTAAAGGCGACGCAGAGAGTAGTTAACATAACGGCGCCGCCTTCAGATGGGCTGAATAATTTACTTAAGTCTACAAGCATTAAGATAATTGATGTGTGTTAGATATAAATACCTGTGAAAGGTTATCCCCCTGGCATGGCACCTTCCTGGCAATTGTAAACTGAATTAATTGCCCTAAGTCATGGCGGCACAAATAATTTACATGATTTAATACCAGTAAATAAGGCACTCCAAATAATATTTCTTCCTGAGATTCAACGGGTACTGTCAATATTAACTGGCAGAGATCAAAGAAAGCTTTCCTATGCCGCCGGTTTGGGTTCCACAAAAAACCGTACCAGGCTCTTTTGTTGCCAAACTCAGTTAATCTCCATGGAGACTGAAAGTCTTCTGAAAAAACTCTGTAAAAAAGGTAATAATCGGTACTGTTGGGTTCCGGCGCAAAAAAGGTCCAGGTTGGAATAAGCGTAAGTGTATCAGCTCTGTCTATCCAATTTTTTGCAAACGGAAAATATCTCATCACCGAAATAATAAAATACTTGGCCAGCATGAGGCCTAATAATAAGCCTATGTAATCATTTAGTTTCAAGTGATTTCTTTTAAATGGTGCGCGCTATAATTTTTTGACGGGCCAAAACCAGTTCCTTTACTGTTGGATTGGAGGTTTTAAAGGCGGCGGCAGGTATGTCGTTGGTTGTAGCCTCCTGATACCACTTAAGACAACGTGACCCAACTATTGTCGCAACAGTTGCAACCAAAATGCCTGGCGTTAAGGTAGCGGTTATTAAAGCTGGCGTGGCGAATTGGGTATCATCGCCCCCCACCTTTCCAAATTTCATCGAAGATCTTTCGATTGGAATATTAACTGCCTGCTTTTCTAATTCAGATAAATGTGGTTGATGAAGAATAACCATAACCTTTGGTTCAATAATTAATTCATCATCTGAATAAACGGTATATTTAAAATTATTTGCATCAAAGTCTCCTCCCGAAAAAGCAAAGAGCACCTTTGTGATTTCTACATCTTTAATGGTAAATAAATTTATAGCGATTGTCTTCGTTCCATAATTCAGGTCGACAATAAACGGAGCTGCTTTTAAAGCCGCCAACGCCTCCTCGTCAGATACTTTGTTGAGCTTGTTAACGGCCAATTTGTTTTTGTAAGCCAAATCATTAATCTTGTCAGTATCTAATGAAACAACTGCCTGTTCCAATTGGTCATAAAACGTTGAGTTGCCGTTGGCTACTATAACCACTCCGCTACCTGGCAATAATAACTCTGTAGCGGGGCCGCTTAGTGTGTATACCTTAGCAGTCCTTGTAGTTTCTAATTTGTCTTCACGGTTTAAAGCTGCATTTTGAATTGATTCCATAAGTAAGATGTTTATTGTAAATTATTGAATTATTTTAAAGGCAAATAAACATATGTGTTCGGAAAATTCACTTTCGCTAATGTTGCAAATGCTTTCGATTTTGTTGCAATTTTTATCTTCAGGAGACAATTTTGCCTTCAAACTACTATTAATAGTTAAATATTAGGCCTCAACTACCTTGCTTGGGGCGAAGCCGAAATGGCGCGAGAAACTGGCCGAGAAGCTGGCAGGGCTGCCAAAGCCAACCATATATGCCACCTCGGATACCGTTGCCACGCGGCGTTCTAAAAGGTCATGCGCATATTGCAGGCGAACAATCCGGATGAGTTCGCCCGGGGCCTGGCCAATAAGGCCTTTTAATTTACGGTGTAATTGCGTGCGGCTAAGTCCCATATCTGAGGCAAGCTGATCGGCACTGTAACCTTCTTCATTTAGGTGGCTTTCAACAGCCTGGCGTATTCTCGCTATAAAATCCTGCTCAATTGACGGCAGAACGATGGTGTTTTTAAGCCAGAGGTCGCTTGTACTGTAGCGCAGTCGTAATTGCTCGCGTATATTGATTAGATTTTCGATTAAGGCGAGCAATTCCCGCTGATCGAAGGGTTTGGCCAAATAACCATCGGCACCGGTTTCTATACCCTGGATGCGGCTGTCTACGTCGGCCCTGGCGGTTAGGATGATCACCGGAATATGGCTGGTTTTTTCATCTCCTTTAAGCGTTTTGCTCACTTCATAGCCACTTACCCTGGGCATCATCAAGTCGGTAATAACCAGGTTGGGTATGTGCTTTAAACCAAGTGTTATGCCTTCCTCACCATCGCCTGCGGTAATTAGCCGGTACCGGCCACCTAACGATTGTCGTATAAATTCCCTCAGTTCAGGATGGTCTTCAATAAGCAGGATGAGCGGGCTGCTTTCATCGGCCACCAAAACCTCATCGGTAGTTGCCATCGGCGTAAATAATTCATTGAATACCAACTCCGATGCCTGTTCAATAACAGCATCGGCAGCCCGGTATGGCATATCAATGCGGATAAGGGTAAACAAACCCTCGGTGCTGTCGGCGGTTATTTGACCACCCATCAATTCAACCAGCTCTTTCGTAAGCGCCAGGCCAATACCGGTGCCCTCTTCCGATCGCGTATCCGACGGATCGGCCTGGTAAAAGCGGGTAAAAATGTACGGCAGCTTGGCGGCGGGTATCCCTTTACCTGTATCCCTTATGGTAAGCGTAAAGGTGTTGGTTTGTGCTTCCAAATTTTGGCATAAAGTAATTTCTATGGTCCCTTCGTCAGTAAATTTTAGTGCGTTTGATAATATATTGAGGATTACCTTGTCCATCTTATCCCTGTCGGTTAGCATCCAAAAAACATCCTGGTCGGCTTTAAAATGCAGGGAAATGCCTTTTTGTAAAGCGAGCGATTCGTAGGAGAGCGTATGCAGCCTTATAAGCGCCACAAAATCTACAGGTGCAAGGTTTATGCCCATAAGGCCGCTTTCTACCTTGCTTAAATCAAGCAACTGATTTATCAACTGCAGCAAACGTTCGGCATTGGAAATAATCAGCCGGAGGTTTCTATTAGTATCTCCGGTAGCGGTATGCAATAACTCCTTAGCCGGGTTCATGATTAGTGTAAGCGGCGTTTTAAACTCGTGGGTAATATTGGTAAAAAAGCGCGATTTTACCGCATCCAACTCCATCAGTTTATCGGCCTGTTCTTTTAGCTCAGCAGTACGCAGTTGCACAATTTGCTCCAGTCGCCGGGCCTCTGTGGCTATCAGTTCAGTTTTCTCGGCCTCCTGGGCAAGGGCCCGGGCTGATAGGTTTTCAACCTCCCGCAGTTTTACTGTAAGATTTTGATTAGTGCGTGCAAAATCAAGCGCAAGGTAAAGTGATAAACAAAACGGCAGTACCAATGATCCGGCGCCCATAACAAACAAGCGCATGGAGTTGAGCCCATAGGCCCAAACAGAAAACGTATCATCCCAGGCAAAAAAATAAACCAATATTATGGTGCCAACACCAATGCCAATAAGCCATGCATCTTTTTGTCCCCTTTTAATAACCTGTGCTGCCGACCATAACCCATCCATCATACACACAAAATAGGCTACCGAAAAATAGTCATCCCATTTATCCGCCCTGAAAACCCAAAACGTTAAAATATAACTTGTAAAATAAAACAGCGTAATGACGGTTAATGCCGCCACGCGCCAGCGTGGTACCCGGCGGTAATTAAGCACGTACAGCAAAATTACCGCCGACCACATAATGAGCGCCTTGCACGCAAAAGTTGTAAAATCGGCAAGGTATTGTATCGATGGGTATGGTGTTAAATAAAATTGGTAAACAGCAATTCCGTTGATGCCTATCAGCAATACAAACAGCGCATAATAGGCATTAAGCTTTTGCCTGGGGTAAAACAGGAAAAACAGGAAATGTAAAAGCCCCAATATTAACTGCGCAGCAGCAAACATGGGCAAATAATCAAGCAGCCGTTTACCATCGCTTGTTTTTTGGGCACGTTTTACATAATCGCCGATAGAAAGCTGGAATCCCAGGAAATTGGAGTAAACACCAAAAAAATTTGAATACCGGATGGTAAGCAGGTGAGGGCGGGTATCGGCTAACCAAAGCGGTATTAGTTCCCTTGGTGCACGGATAGCTTCCATTTGGTGTGCCGAGTGTCCAACCTTTCCGTAGCCACCTATAGGTTTGCCATCCAAAAATAGTTCAGAAGCACCATCATGATTAATACTGATGAAGAGTTTTTTGTTTACCAGCGCTGTATCCGCCCTTACCCATAAACCAAACCAACCCATGCCCCGCCATTGCCGTGGCGCATTAGTTTTGCCAAAAATGGTATTGTGCAGGGTATCCCAACCGGCAGTGCTGGTTATAGACTGGTTTTGGCCAGGCAATTCGCCGGGATGGAAAAACCAAAGGGAATCATCAAGAAATACCTGGTTATGTTTGCCGAAATCGCTGCCCCGTATTATGGCGGCCTGTTGCGCAACTGCCCGGTTTACCAAGCACGATAATGCCAGGCACATTAAAACCGTGCAACACTTAATGTACTTATATGGAAAAATATTATTCCTATACATGTAAATATCCAACAACTGACTATTTGAATATGCTATAACTACTTGTTTATCAAAAATAATACTTTCAAATCAGGCAGGCAATGATAAATGATAATAAAGGTTTTAATACAATAATTTGACAGATATGTATACAAGCAGCAATTGTATCATGCTTCCTGGCGCTGTTAGTTCGCCCATAATCAAATTCAATTAGTATAGCCAATCCCCCTTGTAATCAACCAACAGTTATGTGTACAAGAGCGTATAGTATACAGATGCTCCGGTACCAAAAAATGCTGATAAGCCCCGCGGGTTATCAGCATTTAAATTATCTGTGGCGCTAAATAATAGTTATAACAGGGTTCGCTATTGTTTGTGGCGTACCTATTATCCTGCGCACAAAAAAGTTGCAGGACATTATTTGCCCGGTTTACGGTGTATCCATTAGGCCCCTAACAAGGCAATAAATTTAACGCCCTGCGGGCAAACCGGCCTCGCCGCCTGCCTGATTTGGTGGCGCTACCGGGCTGCCCAGGCCACCCGGAAAATTAACCTGTATCTCTTTTTGCCCCTTTGGTATTTCTATACCCTCTTTTTCAAACTCAATGTATATTTCAAGCATTACACTACTTTTCAGGCTTTGCCACTTCGTAATATCCTCGGCCCAAAACAGGGCTTTAAATTCGATGGCCGAATCGCTAAAGGTATTTAAGTATACAGATGGTGATGGGGTTTTCATAATATCAGGGTGCCCCTGAACAACGCTGTTCAAAACCTTTTGTACTTTAGCTACATCCGACCCATATGCAACCCTGATCACCAACTCAACCCGGCGATTATTGTTGCTCAAAGTCCAGTTCACCACATGCTGCGATATCAGGTCGCCGTTGGGTATAATCAGTTCTGATCCATCGCCGCATTCAATCTTGCTCGATCGGATACCGATCTCGGTTATGGTGCCCGATTTTCCGCTCACCTCTATGATGTCGCCCACCTGTACTGGTTTTTCAAATGCCAGTATCACACCGGATACCAGGTTATTAACTATATTTTGTAAACCAAAGCCAATACCTACACCTAATGCGCCAATTATAATGGTTACCCTATCCATTGGGATACCTGCAGCTGTTATAGCTACAAAAAAACCAACTACAAACACGGTTAGCCGGATGAGTAGTATTGAGGAACGTGTTTTTTTGGCCTGCGGTGTAAGCTTGGTTTGCTGCCCTGCAAAATCATAAAAATAACTGATAACGCGGGCCACCAGGCCCGACACCCAAATTACGGCCACAAACACCAAAATACTGCGGAAGGTGAAGGCTGTGCTGCTTACCTGGTGCGGCGAATTCAAAAAATCGTTGGCCTGGTCGTAAATAAAATCGTCGATGGCAAGGTTTTTGGCTAAGGCTACCAGCCATAATATCCCAATAATTTTTACCAGGAAGCCTTTTGATTTTTTTTGTAATTCCTTAAAATCAAGAAACGATGTAAGGCTGTTGCCTGCTTTTTTATTACCCTCCAATTGTAAAAACAAACTTTCCATCAGTATCTGCAGCAGCAAATAAAAGCCCATGCCCAGGCACAGGTTCAGCGTAGCGCTTACCGATATTATTTTGGCCAGGCTAAACCGTCCGCAAATATTTAACAATACCGAAAAAGCCTGCAGGCCGATAAATAACTTCGATATTAAAACCATATAAGGCGGATAACCCGCCCCATCTTTTTTTAGCTGTTTGAGAAATTGTGACGAATAATATATAACCACCCCTGAAACAACCAGCAATATAACTCTATCCAAATAGGTTACTATCACCATTAAACTACTGATACAGAAAAATACAGCAGCTATAAACAGTACTTTATAAAATTTATATAACGGCTTGGGCCAGTTGTGTTTAATTAAAACACCTATGCTTGCCATCATAATTAAAAACATGGTATGTGTAAATGCCTGTGTGGCATGGTCATACAAATACGGCGCGATGATACTGAAAACTGTTAAGGTTGACAGGTAAGGATACTTTACAATATAATTGGTTTGCTCAAAAACGCCCTCATGACCTGTGTTTAATCGGGTAATTTTTCTGCGGCTGCTGTAAATCCAGGCAAAAAATGCTACCAGTATCAACAGGTTAACCACGTGCGCCACATAGTTGGATTTGCTGACGATAAAGTAGGCGTACAAAATGTAAACCAACCTACTGGTTTTAGTAACAGCGGTACCCAAATCATTAGGTGTTTTGCTTTTATGCGGGTTCCAGATAAAGCCATACTCATTGGTGAGTGCTTTAAGGGTAAACTCGTGAATTTTTAAATCTATCCGATCGTCAAGGTCGATAAGCAATATGGATAATGCCGATACCCTGTTCTCTAATAAGCCAACCCTGATCATTGATTTTTGAGCGGCGCTATCAAGGCTTTTCCATTTGGCATCCAAATCCTCTACCTGCGCAATGGTTTTGGCCCTCAGGCTGCTGTCGGCAGGGGCATTGCGTAATACGGTATCCGATTTAAAGTCAGACACTTTGGCCCGTATGCCATCAAGCTGGTTGTTATAAATGGTTACCCGGTCTTCCCAGGAGTTCATCTGATCTTTCAGGTGATCGATAATATCCCTGATGGTAATTAGGTTACCCAGGGTTGATGAACGATCGATAGCGTTACGCATTAAGGCCATACGCTGCTCTAACGTTGGCAATTCCTGACTAATCTCTAAGGTGTCAAAACCGCGCGCGAGATCTGAATTGGTTTCAACATATGATGTGGTATAATCTTCAATCTTGCCCAGCAGGATATTTACCGAACCATCAACGTTTTTAAAGGAACGGATCACCGAATCGCGCTTCAAAACTTTTTCCCGCAGGGAATCCCTTACCGATAAATGGGCTTTCTTTTTTTTGACCTGGGCTGGGCAGTCCTGGCTAAATGCCATTGCAGCAATTAAAAACAAACAAATGGTTTTAAATAGGTTTTGCATCATCAATTATACGTAATAGATATTGTTGAAGTACTGCTGGCAACCAAATAGTTTTAACATTACCCCTTAGTTTTGGCAATTATACTGATAACGGTATTAACACTGCAATTGTGTTTTTTTAGTCTATCTTTATTATTAAAAAATTAATGCCAAATTTATACATCATAGCGGGCTGTAATGGCGCCGGTAAAACAACGGCAAGTTACACCGTTTTACCCGAACTGCTTAACTGTTACGAGTTTGTTAAAGCCGATATTTGGAATACTATTTTAAGGCAAAGCGATGATAACGAAAGCAAATACTAATATGAATATTGATGAATTCGCATCAAAGGTTATGGAAGGCTTGAAAAGAGCTAACCGTAAATTAGTTGAAAACGCCGCTTTGAATGACAGAAGCCTCATTGTTGGCGATAATAAAGGCGGCTTTAAAGCCGTGCCAGCAAAGGAGTTGTTAAAAAAACTGCCCCAATAAATACTTCAGGCTCCGTATTGGTTTTATATCTTTAGCCCAATCAATAACATTATGGGCCTCAAACCAGCTATTATTTTTACGGCATTTCTTTTGTTTTCAACCGTGGCCAACGCGCAACGGGCAGGTAAAGCAATTCAAATCAATATAGACACTTTACTAAATGCCCGCCCGGTTAGCACTTGCTTTAATGGTTTACTTAAAAGCTGGACAAAAGGTATTGATGGTAACGGCGATGGCGACGGTTACCTCACCATGTCGGCAGCCGTTTATTGCGACAATAGAGATCCTCATGCCTTGCCTGATAATTCGCTGATACCAGCTTCTGACATGCATCCGGCAATTAAACTGCACTATAATAACCGGGACAGTGTGGGCCAACAAGCCCGGTATGTTTCGGGCGAGGGTGGGTTTGCTTTTAATGTTCCTAAGAAGAAATACCAGGGGATGTATTTAAGTGTTACCAGTTCAGAAGGCCCGTCGCAGCTACAGATACAGCTGATTTATAATGACGGTACCGAAATAAAGGATTTTACATTGCCCGATTACTACAATGATATAACTACAGGCGATGAAAACTTTAGTTATCTGCTACATAACCTGGCCAAATGGGGCAAAAAGAATATCATGACAGAAAGCGATCATCATAATATTGATGTGCTTAATATTCATCCAAACCCTAACCGGGTACTCAGGCGTATTATTGTTAAAAAAAGCAAACCGGGTTTCCTGGTTTTTTGGGCAGCTACGGGTGTGGTTATTTAACGCTTATCTTTAATTACCAGCCATTACAAAACAACCAATTATTACCTTAATTTTGCAGCGAATTTTAAAGGGTCGATTTTTAGATGCGTTTAATTGCCTTAAGTTTTTTGTTGATGTGCTGCGTTGTTTTTGCCGTCTTTGGCCAGCAAGATTCTGCGGCGGTACGCAAGGCTCCATCCTACAGGCATATCGGTATCGGCGGTAATTCCCTGCTCGATTCTGTTGCCAACGCTATGCAGGCCCGAAAACTTTTTGTGGCCGATTCAATAGCGATGCGCTTTATCCGTATGCCCGATTCAAGCACCACCAATGAATTTACTGATAGCCTACTTGCCCGCACCCAATATAAAGGATATGGATTTTTAGATATTCATTTAAAAACAAAAGGTAAAGTAAAAGATGGCCTAAGCCGCCCGCAGCGCGACCCATGGGTTATTGCAATTATTATTTGCCTGCTGCTATATACGGCAATATTAAATATCACCCTTAACAGCGATGTGAGTTTTGTATGGCATTCATTTTATAGCAAGCGCGTTTTATCGCAGGCGGGCAAAGAAGATGGGGTGGTAAGCCTATGGGCTTTTTTGGGATTGTTTTTGCTTTTCTGTTTAACTTTTAGCCTGTTTTTATACCAGTTGGCAGCCTATAAAGGCGTTTATTATGTGGTAAGCGGCAGCAGGCTTTTTGTGTTGCTTACTATTGGTGTTATTGCTTTGTTTGCGCTAAAATTTGTTGTACTTAAACTGCTGGGTTTTGTGTTTGATATTAATAAACTGGTAACCGAATACCTGAACATACTACACCTTACTTATTTTAATATAGCGTTCGTTTTTTTACCGGTAGTGATATGTTTTAGCTTATTGGGCGCTCAGTACATCCCGGTATTGCTTACCCTCACACTCATCATTGTTATCATAATTTTTATATGGCAATATCTCAGGAGCAGCGTAAACATAATTTCTACTTTTAGATTTCACAAATTTTATTTATTTACGTATCTTTGTGCCCTCGAAATTTGCCCTATTTTAATTTTGATAAAGGCATTAAACATTAGGATTTAGGTAGTTAAAAGAATTGACTTGGAAGACAGAAAGAAAAAGGTTAAAAGTATATTAGTTACTTTATCAAAACCCGAAAACGACAAAAATCCGTACGCCGAGCTGGCTAAAAAGCTGAATTTGAAAATTGATTTCAGATCATTTATTCATGTTGAGGGCGTACCGGCAAAGGATTTCAGGAAGGAAAAAATTAACCTGGGCGATTTTACCGCGGTTATTTTTACCAGCCGCAACTCTGCCGACCATTTCTTCCGCATTTGTGAAGAAATGCGTTTTGAAGTGCCTGTGGAAATGAAATACTTTTGTTTGTCGGAAACAATTGCACTTTATCTTCAAAAGTATATTCAGTACCGCAAGCGCAAAATCTTTTTTGGCAAGCAAACGGCCGCCGATTTAGCCGAAGTATTAAAGAAACATTCTGCCGAAAAATTCTTATACCCGTGCTCGGACGTAGCTGCCGAAGAAACCCAGCGCTTTTTGCTGGAGAATGGTTACAACTTTACACCGGCAGTGTTATTCCGTACCGTTTGCAGCGATCTATCAGACCTGGCCGAGGTATTTTATGATGTTATCGCCTTTTTCAGTCCTTCAAGCATCCAGTCCCTCTATAAAAACTTTCCCGATTTTAAACAGAATAATACACGTATAGCAGCCTTTGGTGCTACAACCCACAAAGCTGTGCTTGAAGCGGGTTTAATACTTGATATTCCTGCACCAACGCCTGCTGCGCCATCTATGACAATGGCTATTGAACAGTATTGTAAATTGGTAAATAAATAAAAAAAAGGAAATTTATTTACGAGTTCGAAACTTTTTGGTAGTTAATAGCGTATTAGTGACATCTAATTTACACTTTAGTAGTTAGTTAGTTCATTGTTTTTTGCACTGTAATTTATTAATAAAACAATGCTCATAGCATTTAAAAGGGCTTTTTATTGCTTAATTTAAATGTTTTTTGGCGCGGTAACGCAAATTTGATATATTCGGGGGTCTTATAATGTTATATTTTTATAACTGATTTTTGATTTTAAAATGAAGCAGATATACTTTTTAATAGTTGTTTTAGCTGGTAGTGTGTTAAGTGGTTGCGGTGGCGGCGGCGATAGGGGCGAGCTAACCGGGGTGCCGCAGCGTTCTTTTAAGGCCGAAGTGCCTTACGGAATGGTTTATATACCAGGCGGGTCGTTTATGATGGGCCAAACAGATCAGGATGTAACCTTTGCGCAAACTGCCCAGCCAAAACAGGTAACCGAGGCTCCATTTTTTATGGACCAAACAGAAATTACCAATAGCGAATACAAAAAATTTGTATTTTGGGTACGTGACTCTATTGCCATTACCAACTACGTAAACGATAATAAATATTACCTGCAGCCAAAAGGCGGCCGGGGAGCTACCTCAAACGGTAAAAAATACATCAACTGGGCGTATGTAAAAAAGAACCCTGTTTGGAGTAGTAAAAAGGGAGCTGCAAGCAACAGATCAAAACTGCAGGGAATGTTTTACCAAAACGAAGACCGGGTGTTTGATCGCGATGAACTGGATGTACGCCTGCTTAAATACAACTATGCGCTTATGGTACTGCGCGACGCTGCAAACCACCGTAACGATCCAAAATCAAGGCGTTCGGATTTCATTCTGCGCGATACCGTTACCGTATATCCTGATACATTGGTTTGGTTAAGCGATTTTTCGTACGCAGCTAACGAGCCTATGGTCGAGGCTTATTTTTCGCATCCTGCCTTCCGCAATTACCCGGTAGTAGGTGTTACCTGGAGACAGGCAAGGGCTTTTACCGTTTGGCGCACACGTTATAACGAAGCTTATAAAAATTCAAGACATTTACCTCCGCGTGCCGATTATCGCTTACCTACCGAAGGTGAATTTGAATATGCTGCCCGTGGTGGCAGGTTAGGTACCGATTACCCATGGGGTGGTCCTTACATTAAAAACGCAAAAGGCTGTTTACTGGCAAACTTTAAGCCCGGCCGTGGTAATTATACAGATGACGGTGGTGCATACACCGTAAATGTACGTTCCTATTTCCCTAATGATTACGGCTTATATAACATGGCCGGCAATGTGGCAGAGTGGACGTCATCAGCTTTTGACGAGTCCGCTTCAACATTTGTTCATGACCTTGCTCCAACCTTTGCCGTTGAGGCAAAATCTTCTGATCCCGAAGTGCTTAAACGTAAAGTTGTACGTGGCGGATCATGGAAAGATATCGGTTACTTCCTTCAAAATTCTACCCGTACCTACGAGTACCAGGATACCGCTAAATCATATATCGGTTTCCGCTGCGTAACAAGTTACCTGGGCCGGGATATCAAAGACAAACGATAAACAAAACAATAAACGTAAAATCTAAAAACAAAGTTATTTCTGATTATTATGGCTGGAACTGGAAAGAAAAAACCATTTGGAATAGGAAACATTATTTCAATCGGTGCAACGGTAGTTATCATCGGTTTGTTATTTAAAATTCAACACTGGAAATATGCTTCTGAGTTTATTACCGCGGGTTTAACAACCGAGGCTATACTTTTCTTTATTTTAGGATTACAACGTGAAGACAAAGAGGTTGATTGGGTGCGGGTATACCCTGAGCTGAATGAGGATTTCCAGGGCGAACTGCCAAAATCATCATCGCATCCGGTTGCTATTGGTGCAACCAACAGTACAGCCGCTTTAGATAAAATGCTTGATGATGCCAAAATTGGTCCGGACCTGGTACGTAGCCTGGGCGATGGTTTAAGAACTTTTGGCGATAAAGTAGCCGCTATATCAAGAGTAACTGATGCCGGCGAAGCTACCATTGCTTTTACAACTAAAGTTAAAGCAGCAACTGCAAGCTACGATAACCTGAGCGCCGCATTTGAAAAAGCTTCGGCCAACTTAGCCGAAATGGCCGATACCAATGTAGATTCAAAAGCTTATCATGAGCAGGTAAACAAACTGGCTAAAAACTTAGGATCTTTAAATGCCGTTTATGAGCTGGAGTTACAGGATTCAAACGCGCACTTAAAATCGATGAGCAAGTTTTACCAAAACATGGCCTTAACTATGAACAACTTTAACGAGTCGTTAGATGATTCGAAACAGTTTAAGGAAGAAGTTGGCCGTTTAGCAAAAAACCTGGGATCATTGAACGCTATATATGGCAACATGCTTACAGCCATGAACCAGCCACGTGTTAGTTAATTATTAAACAGAATTTTTTAAAAGCTAAGATTTATATAGATGGCCGGAGGTAAGGAAACCCCAAGACAGCGAATGATAGGTATCTTATACCTGGTGCTTTTAGGCTTAATTGCCCTAAACGTGCCAGAGAACCTGTTGGATGCTTTTAAAAATATTACCAAAAGTTTGGATGCATCAACAAAGAATGTAAATACCAGCTTACAGTCTACTTATAGTGCATTTGAAGCGAAAATAAAAGCTCAGCCCGATAAAGCTAAATATCTTAATGCTGCTAAGGAAGCAAAATCGATTACTGCTGACCTTAACAAATATATTGAAGATTTAAAAGTTGAGTTGACTGAAAAAGGTGGTGGTATCAATAAAGAAATTGATGATATCATGGCCCGCGATAATTTAGACATCTCATCAGAAGTGATGATTAATGGCAAGAAGGCCGATGTTTTAAAGGATAAGATAGAAGCTACACGTGCTAAATTGTTGCAATTATTAGGCAAGGATGCCGAAGGTGTAAATTTTTCTTTAAATGCTGATGCGCCAAAGGCAAATACCGGGATGCAGCAAAAGAGCTGGCAACAAGCATATTTTGGCGAAGGTATTCCGTTGGGTGCAACCATAACCACACTTGCCAAAATACAGGCTGATACTAAAAATGCAGAAAATGAGGTTGTAAAGAAACTATACAGCAACGTTGATAAAGCAGAGGTTACCCTAAATGCATTCCGCGCAGTGGCAGTTGCACCAAGCAGCTATGTTTTAGCCGGTCAGCAGTTTAAGGCAGATATTTATTTGACAGCTTATGATTCACATACCAATCCAACTATTACGGTGGGAGGATCGCCAGTGCCTACGAAAGACGGTATAGGTACTTATACAACTACTGCAAGTGGCGAAGGTAAGCATACCATGAGCGGCGAATTGGTTGTTAAAGCTGTTGATGGCGGGCCGGATAAAAGGTACACATTTTCACAGGACTATATGGTTGCAAGACCATCGGCTGTGGTATCTCCGGATAAAATGAATGTATTGTATATAGGGGTTGCTAACCCCGTTTCAGTGTCGGCACCTGGCGTGCCAACTTCAAGCTTAAATGTAAGCATGAGCGGTGGCTCCATCAGCGGTTCCGCAGGGCATTATACCGTGAAAGTAAGTAATGTTGGTGCTGCAAAGATTACTGTTACAGGTGAAAAAGGGATGGTTTTAGGCGCATCAGATTTTCGTATAAAACGAATCCCTGATCCTAAAGCGCAGTTTGGTGGCAAAAGTGGTGGTTCAACCAGCGCTGCTAACTTAAGGGCGCAAGACAGGCTTTTTGCCAAACTTGACAACTTTGATTTCGATGCCAAATTTAACGTTACCCGTTTTACGGTGTTAATTATAAAACCACGCCAGGATGCCATCATATATTCGGGCTCAAGCGGCGAACTTACCGGAGCAATGAAATCGGCATTGAATACTGTTACACCAGGTACTACAGTGGTATTTAAAGATATTGTGGCTGTTGGCCCGGATGGCACACCACGCGGGCTGGACGCAATTGTATTATCCGCAAATTAAACGCGTATGAAAAAGAGAATTTTAATTGTTTTACTTTGTATAGCCTGTATTGGCGCTTATGCGCAAAAAAAGCCTGCAAAAAAATCAACCAGGAAATCAACAGGCACCTCTGCAGCTGCAAAAAGGAGGGC
The DNA here is from genome assembly GCF_007971525.1 of Mucilaginibacter ginsenosidivorax. NCBI lineage: Bacteria > Pseudomonadati > Bacteroidota > Sphingobacteriia > Sphingobacteriales > Sphingobacteriaceae > Mucilaginibacter > Mucilaginibacter ginsenosidivorax. The sequence goes on along the minus strand of NZ_CP042437.1, from coordinate 2,064,386 downwards.
TACGCCTCCGCCACCGCAACCACCCAATACAGTGGCCAGCCAGGCAACTCCTGATACTGCTAACAAAAAGCCAATGAAGCCCTTTGAAAGGCCGCTTGATGGCTACTATAAAAAGAATAACATTTTAAGTGCAAAAGTAACTCCGTACCCTAACCTGCGCGAAAGCGATGTTGCCTTTGCAAAAAGGGTATGGCGCGAGATTGATGTACGCGATAAAATGAATACTTACCTTGCATCGCCAAAACGCCGTTTAATTGATGTTTTGCTGGATGCTATTACAGCGGGCGAGCTAACGGCTTATGACCCGACACCAGGTAAAAAGGATGACGTTAACGGCGATAGCTTTAGCACACCGTTAAGTGGTTCGCAGGCCAAAGGACGCCTATCCGGTGCAGACAGTAGCGTGGTTAAGAAATTTGATGCCAACGGCAATGAAATAGGATCTACAATGGTAGCCAGTGAATTTAACCCTGATAGCGTATTGAAATATCGTATAAAGGAAGATTGGGTGTTTGATCGTCAGCGGTCTATATTTGAGCCACGCATCATCGGCATAGCGCCGCTTGTTAAGCCAAAAGGCGTAGGTGGCGCAGATGTAGATTATCAGCCTGCTTTCTGGATTTATTTTCCTGAAGCCCGCCAGGTATTGGCAACCAAAGAAGTGGTTAGCCGCGCCAGCGATGCAACAGGCTTAAGTTTTGATGATGTTTTCATGAAGCGGATCTTCGCCAGTTATATCGTGAAACAAAGTAATGATAAAGACGAACGCGTTAAAGATTACGCCCAGGGGATAGACAAGCTTTACGAATCGGAACGAATCAAAAAGAGTTTGATGGATTGGGAACTTAACCTTTGGCAATACTAATTGTTAAGTCAAAATTCAAAAGTAAAAAGTCAAAACCGGTATGGTTTTGACTTTTTGCATTTTATATAAAAAAAACTACCGTCATTGCGAGGTACGAAGCAATCCCGAACTATTTGAGACTTAGCAGGTAGGGGATTGCGTCGTACCTCGCAATGACGGATATTCGATATTGACGGTCAATAACTTAATTTTGACTTTGATCAAAATATCCCAAAATCGCCTTCGCCTGTTTTAAATTAACAACTTCAAGCAATAACTCCTCATTAGCTTCGCGGATCTTTTTTACAGATTTAAAGTATTTTAAGAGTTTTTCGGCTGTGGTTTTGCCTATGCCTTCTATCAGTTCCAATTCGGTAGCCAGCGTGCCTTTGTCGCGTATCTTACGGTGAAAGGTGATGCCAAAACGGTGTGCCTCATCCCGCAGATGCTGGATCACCTTAAGCGTCTCTGATTTTTTATCCAGGTACATGGGGTACTGGTCATTAGGGTAATATAATTCTTCCAGGCGTTTGGCTATGCCTATCACGGTTACTTGTTTGTCTATCCCCAATAGTTTCAAGCTATGCATGGCGCTTGACAGTTGCCCCTTACCTCCATCTATAATAATGAGTTGAGGTAGTTCGGTACCCTCATCAAGCATGCGGCGATAGCGGCGGTGAACGGCTTCTTCCATTGTGGCAAAGTCATTTGGCCCTTCTACCGTTTTTACGTGGAAATGGCGGTAGTCTTTTTTTGAGGGCTTGCCATCTTTAAATACCACTATGGCCGAAACCGGATATTTGCCCTGGAAGTTGGAGTTATCAAAACATTCAATATGACGTGGCAATTGGTTCATCCGTAAATCCTTCATCATCTGCGTCAGCAATCGCTCGGTGCGGATTTCGGGATTCAACTTTTCATACTGATCAATTTTTTCCTTTTTGAAATACTGCACATTCTTTTGCGACAAATCGAGCAGCTTACGTTTTTCGCCCAGTTTTGGCACCGTGAATTTAATACCGGGATGGTCTTCCACATCAATATCAAAAGGCACAATCACTTCTTTTGATGTGCTGTTATACCGGCTCCTGAATTCGATAATGGCTAAAGTAAGCAGTTCCTCGTCGCTTTCATCCAGGCGCTTTTTAAGCTCGATGGTTTGTGTTTGGATAATAGTGCCATTCATCACCTTTAAATAGTTCACAAAGGCCAGTTTCTCTTCTGATGCTATGTTAAACACGTCCACATCGGTAATGGACGAGTTTACGATGGTTGATTTGCTTTGGTAATTCTCCAGCAAATCAAACTTACGTTTCAGCCGGTGGGCAAGCTCGTAGTTGTATTCGGCTACAGCTGCCTCCATCTCGCCTTTAAGGCGGCGTAATATAGCGCCTATCTTACCGTTCAGGATATCGGTAATATCAGCTATGCTATTGTCGTAGTCTTCTTCTGTCTGGTAGTTTTGGCAGGGCCCTTTGCAGTTGCCTAATTGGTACTCCAGGCAAACTTTGAATTTGCCCTTATCAATATTTTCGCGGGTTAGCGCCAGGTTGCAGGTGCGCAGGGGATAGGTTTCCTTTATCAGCCCCAAAATGTTGTGCATCATGCTTATTGATGCATACGGCCCCAGATATTTTGATCCATCCTTAACAATACGTCTTGTCCAGAAAATACGGGGAAAATTTTCGTTTTTGATAATTACCCATGGATAAGTTTTATCATCCTTAAGCAGTACATTATACCTGGGCTGATGCTTTTTGATCATGCTGTTTTCAAGCAGCCATGCATCTACCTCGGTATCTACAATGGTAAAAGTTATATCGCGGATTTTGGATACCAAAACCCGCGTTTTGGCATTAATGTTAATGTCTTTATTAAAATAAGACCCAACACGGTTACGCAGGTCTTTAGCCTTGCCGATGTATATCAGCTCCTTCTCCTCGTCCCAATATTGGTAAACTCCCGGTTTATGGGGGATGTTTTTTAATGCTTCCCGGTAATCGAATTTATCCATTGCTGTTCATTGGTTCAGTGTTGTTCATTGGTTCATTAGTTCACTGGTTCATTGGTGAAAAGTTCAATTAGATTTGGCGGTTGATTAAATAGTTTCATAAGAAGAACCAATAAACACGAAACAAATTAGACCACTGGCAATTATTCAAGTAATGAAGCAGACCAATGAACTAATGAACCAGTGAACCAATGAACAACACTGAACCAATGAACAATTTTAGAAATCTAATTTCTTATCCACTTCATTGGTCCCTTGCTGTTGCTGGTTGTACTGGCCGCAATCTAATACAATGCTTACGCCTGTTTTTGGGGCGTCAAAATCAACCGTTTTTTTGATGCCGAGGGCAGCATTCGCGTATACTTTTTTCATGTATAACGCAAATATAGGCAACGCGCTGTTTGCTCCCTCGCCCAGGCGGGTTGATTGAAAAGCGATGTCCCGGTCTTCGCAACCCGTCCACAGGCCGGTTACCAGCTGAGGGGTGATGCCGATAAACCAACCATCGGAGTTGCCGTTGGTGGTACCGGTTTTGCCGCCTATAGGGTTACGCAGCCCGTATTTATAAGCCAGCCTTGATCCTGTTCCATCCTCAATAACGCCTTTTAACATATAGGTCATTACGTAAGCGGTTTGCGGGTTCATGGCCTGCACTACTTTTGGGGTATGGCTATATAAAACATTGCCGTTTTTATCTTCAATACGCAATATATAAGTAGGTTCGGTCCATAAACCGTGGTTGGCAAATACCGAGTATGCCGCCGTCATTTCAAATACCGATGCATCAAATGTGCCCAGGCATATAGATGGGTAGGCGGGTACGGCACTGGTTATCCCCATTTTTTTAATCAGCTCTACAACAGGCTCGGGCTTCACCTCACTCATTACGTGGGCTGTTACCCAGTTTTGTGAATGGGCCAATGCCTGGCGCAGGGTTATAAAGCCCGGCAAGGTTTCTGATGGTGATGAGCGGGGGCACCAAGGATCGCCATAACCGCGGATGGTATCGGGTACGTTATTTATTTTTAAACATGGCGAATAACCGTTATCAATGGCCACCGCGTACGTAAATGGTTTTGCTGTTGAACCTACCTGGCGGGTGCCATTTTTAACCTGGTCGTACTTAAAATGCTCAAAGTTGGTGCCGCCTACCCAGGCTTTAACATAGCCGGTGGTCGGGTCCATACTCATAAGGGCGTTGCGCAAAAGCATTTTACAGTATATAATAGAATCGGTAGGCCGCATTACGGTATCAATATTGCCATGCCAGGTAAACAGGTTCAGGGTATCTTTGGTATCAAAATTGGTTTTGATATCCTCGTCGTTCATGCCTTGCATTTTCAGCTGTTTGTACCTGTCGCTTTTCAGCATCCCCTGGTTTATCAGGAATTTAAAATTGTGGATGCTTTTGGCCAGGTTTTGCCCCCGCCAGTGATCATTGAACTGTACCTGCAGGTTTTTCATGTACTCCTGCTGGGCCTCTTCGGCATATTGCTGCATCGTGGCATCAATGGTGGTGTAAATTTTTAAGCCGTCGCGGTCAAGATCATAGGGTGTACCATCGGGGCGATTGATACTTTGTTCTTTAAAAATCTTTTGAATCTCTTTTTTAAGCACCGATCTGAAGTAAGGGGCGGGGCCATCAAAATGATTATTTTGGTGAAAGTTTAAACCAAGCGGTTTCTGTTTAAATTCGGCTACCTGGCCACTGCTTAAAAAACCTTGTTCCTGCATCCGGTTAAGTACAAGGTTACGGCGATTTATAGCATTAAGTGGATGCCTGATAGGAGAGTAGATGCCAGGCCCATTAACCATTCCTATTAATAATGCGGCCTGATCGGGCATCAATTTATCCGGCGTAGTATTAAAATAGGTACGTGCAGCCGATTTTATACCGTATGTATTGTAAGCACCAAAATCAACGGTGTTTAAGTACATCGTTAGTATTTCTTCTTTGGTATAATGGCGCTCTAATTTAACTGCTGTTATCCACTCCTGCAGCTTTTGGGTTATCCGCACAAATGGGTTATTTGATTTTTCGGTAAATAAGTTCTTCGCCAGTTGCTGGGTAATAGTACTGCCTCCCTGTTTTTGCCCTATAAGCAGGTGCAGGAATATAGTAAAACTGCGGCCGAAATCAATCCCCGAATGGTCGTAAAAGCGCTTGTCTTCAGTAGCAACTAAAGCATTAATAACGTTAGGCGATAACTCTTTATAGGTAACATTTGACCGGTTTTGAATGTAATACGTACCTAAAACCTGTTTATCAGATGATATAACTTCTGATGCAAGGTTACTTTTGGGGTTTTCCAAATCGCGGAAAGAAGGAAGCTGGCCAAATACATCAAAAACGGTGAGCGTTATCATCAGTGCCACAAAAACAAAAAGGGCTATTACGGCGCGCCATATATACCAGTTATAGTGTCGTATTTCCTGCGGACTAAGGGCTGGCTTTTTATTGTAGATCTTCATTTTATTTAATAATATCTTTGATAGTAATCAATATAGCTATCTAATGTTTTTTTGTCGGCTAATTTATCCAGATTTTCCCTTGTAATGATAAAAAAACTGTATTTATCCTTGGGCACCTTCATAATATCGGGCATTACCGGGATTATAGAACGGGCGTACTTTTTAACATCCTCCAGGCTATAAAAACGGCCCACAAATATCAGCTGATTATCGTCGCCCACCGGTTTTAAATCGTGCTTAATGGTACTGCCCGAAAATCTGCTTCGATTGTACTGCCCAATACCAAAACGTGATGATGCCAGGTTAGTTGTACCGGTACCTACATTTACCACAAAATAGTAGTTACTGCTATCGCGTAAGCTAAATATATAGTTTACCGGCGTGGCGGTTATTACAGGAGGGGCGCTTACCGCTGGTTGTGTTTGCTGCGCCTGTTTGGCTGCTGCAAACTGATCAAGTAGTTTCCTGACCGAATCGACGCTTGGTGCAGTGTTGGCGTTAATTGGTTGTACAGGGGACTGAACTAATGTTTTTACCGAATCTTTACGGGACACAATCAGCGTATTAACCGATTTTTTTACCGAATCTTTACGGGATACAACTACCGTGCTAACCAATGTTTTAACGGAATCTTTACGCGATACAACCACAGCGCTAACTGGTGGCTTAACGGGTTCGGCGGGTTTAGGTTTTTCGACCGGCGGGGCAGGTTTTGCTACCGCTGCGGGAGGCGGCACAGGTTTCCGCACCTCGGGTATTAGCGCAACTGCTGCGGATGGATGATACTCAGGGCGGTATTCTGTTTGTTTTTGATATGCCACAGGTGGGGTAAATGGTATCTCATTAACATCGTTGCCGGTTAATACCACAGTGCGTGTTTCCATTTCCACCCGGTTCGAGTCGATGTAAGTTAAATGCTGGGCCGCTAAAGGTGTTACCAGCTTATCGTCCGGGTATTTGGCTACTATCTGCTGCAAATCGGTCATGAATGGTGCAAGCTTTTCCTGGTGGCCGGCTGCTATGGTGCGTAAATAAAATAGCTGGGCGGCAAAGCGGTTGTCGGGATATTTGGCCAGCAAGTCGTTTGCGCGGGTAATTACTTCGGTATATTTTCTTTGTGCATACAAATCATAAACGCCATTATACAAAATGGTGAATTCTGCATTGGCATCATCAAGGTGCTTGCTGTACTCCGGGTCGAGGATGATTTTTGCAAAAACACTTTGCCCGAATTCTTTCAGGATCATATTCTTGTATGCTTCAGATTTGGTTGCATCAATATCGGCATAAAGGCGGTACAGGTTATAATATACCGCGGCTTTATCGGTGCTTTTTGGGAAACGCGTTAGTATAGCTTCGTATGTTACAATGGCCTCTTTTTTATCGCCTAATAAATCGCGGTAAAAATTGGCCATATCCATATAGGCGTTATAAACCCGCAGGTTTGAACGGTTGAGTAAATCGGGTGTCAGTGGCAGGTTTTTAATCAAATCTTGGCGGTAGCTGCCCGCGTCGCCATTGGCCTGTGTAGTTGCGTCCTGCATGGTGGGGGCAAAAGGATCATCTGCAGTTGATGCGATAGCGCCATTGCCATTGGCTGCCAGATTTGCGGTAGACCGTTTACTGCGGCGCCAGTTATCTTCCAGCTTGCGGTTGCCCCATTGCCTTTTAAAATCATTTACGCCAAGGCTTATTGCGGTGGAATTATAAAAATAAAACGTACTGCTGCCGCTTTTATTGGCCTGTTGGTTATTGAGGTTATTGCCGCTTCGGCTGCTTTCAAACTGCCCGTTGTTGGTTGCCGCCGTAACCGTTGCCGCTTTATCCTGTAATATTTTACGGTTAACCATGGCATCAATGCGTGCGGCCCGTGTTTGCTCGTCAAGCCCGGCAAGCATTTGCAGGGTATCTTCGCGGCTGATGGTTTGCAGCAAGCCTGTGAGTATTTGCAGGTTGTTGGCCTTTTTGCGAATGATCTGGTAACCCGGGTAGGTTGGCGCCAGGTAGGTAAGTGTGCTATCGTAATATAATTTGGCCCCGGCATAGTCGGCTTTATTTTTAAAATCAATATCAGCAATGCGCAGGTACGAGAGGCCTTTCTGGTTTTGGTTTTTAATGCTGCTACGCACCGATAGCTTATAATTTTTTACAGCGCCGTCAATATCGCCGGCGGCATAAAGTTGCTGCGCAACCTGGTAGTAAATCTGATCGGTAAACTCTTTGTTATTTTGATTTTTAAGCAGCTTGCGCAGGCGTTCAACCTTATTTTGTTTGATGCCGTTTTCCTGGTCCTGCAGGCGGATGCGGTTCAGGTTGGCGTTAAAGGCCATCTCGAAGGATGAATTGCTTTTAGCAATACCGGCGTAATTAACTATGGCAGCATCAGGTTTTTGATTAAGCTCCTGTAGCTGGGCCAAAATGAATGTCCAACGGAGCTTCAGCTCGCCATCGCGGCAAAGTTTTAGGGCAGTTTTAGCGCTTTCTTCTGCGGCAGGGTAATCTTCGGTATTAATATAGTATTGCAGCTGTGTGGCGTAAATGCCTGCTGGAGTACTTTTTTTAGGGTTGATGTTTTTGATGGCTGTATCTATAGCCACTTTAGCTTCAGTTGGATTATTGAGATACAACAGCGCCCGGCCCTTCCAAATCAATGCCTCCTGTTTAAGGTTAGCCTGCTTACCATATGATGCAATTACATAATTAAAATATTCTATCGCATCAAAATAACTTCCTTCTAAAAAGCGGGCTTTGCCCATAACCAGGTAGGCGTCGCCCAAATAATGGCTTTGCTCTTTAATGTTGATGATTTTATTGGCTTTGCTAAAGGCCAGTTCCAGGTCTTTATCGGGAGTGCTGGTTTGGCTTACGGTATCGGGGTAAACATTTAGCAATTCGTTATACGAATCAACAAAACCGGCGGCGTAGCTTTCCTGCTTAAGGCGCAACAGTTCATTGGCATTAAACAGGATATTGTAATGCGCGGTAAGGTTTTGCATCTGGCGGTTAAAACCGCTTTCCTTTTCGAGCGAGCAACCTGCTATGACAAGCAGAAGCGCAAACAGCACAAAGTAGATTTGTTTGGTAGGAATGGAAATAATGTTGCGCCTCAAAGGTTTTATATTAGTAGATTTAGTTTTATTTATCAAATGTATTAGCAGACAGCTATAACTCTTTCAGTAATTCCTCCGCCGGTCGTCCTTTTAATTTTCCGCTTTTAATTAGGTTTACTTCTGCCACAGCTTCCTTTAGCTCGGCTAAAAACAAAAGATTGGCCCCAGTCAAAAAACCTTCTTCCGGCAGGTTTAAATGCGTTTCCATAATAATTGATCATTAAGTGTTTTAATTAAAGCCAACTTATTCTTCAAAAGCAACAATCTTTTATTTCTTTGCTTCTTAGCGTCTTTGCGCGAAATTCACCTATAAAAGCACTCTGTCGGTTTTAACTAATGTTTACTTAATAAAAGCCTTGCTAAAATACTAAAGATTATACAATAGGTTTAATAAATTTGCGCATGACCCAAAACGAAAAAGGTGATGATAAGGATAACGCTGGTAAGGAAGTAAACAGCTATGCCAAATTTAGCGGCGTAGCTTTCCAGATGATTGCCGTTATCGGGGTGTTTGCGTTTGCCGGTTATAAAATAGACCAGGCCGGTAACCATCAAACTAAATGGGCCACGGCCGCTTTGTCGCTTGTTGGGGTATTTATTTCATTGTACATTGTTATCAGATCCGTAAAGAGTTGAAACTACTTCCTACCGCATTATCTTTTCTTGTATTTATTGTTATTATTTCGTTACCTCCTTTGGTGTTGGGCTATGGCGGCCATGCCGGTTTTCTTATAGAAAAGTTCTGGCTGATGTTTTTTTTTATTGGCGGACTTACTTTTTTTACCGTAATGGCTATCGTTTTTGTAGGCCAAATTAACAAGGAAATGTACGCACAGGCCTTTTTGGCGGCCACTACGGTTAAGATATTGGCCTGCTTGTTTTTTGTGCTCATTTTTTTGAAGAAAAACACAGTAAACAGGTACGTTTTTGCCGGCGATTTTTTTTACGTATATTTTCTAAATATGGCCTTTGAAATTTATGGTTTGTTACGTAACTTGCGCAACCAAAAAATAAGGTAGAAAACTTCATTTAGATGTATAACAGCTCGATTTTGAACTCAAAAATATTTAAAACATTCCTGATTTCCGCGCTTTTTTTGTTGTTAGGTGTAATGCCTACACTTTCATTTTCGCAGGAAAATGTCAAAAAAGAAGAGTCAAAGCCTTTTGATCCTAAAGAGGTAGTATTTGAACATATCGGCGATTCGCACTTCTGGCCAGTTACAATTCCGTTGATGCACGAGCACTTTATTTCGCTGCCGGTGATATTGTATACTGATAAAGGATTGGAAATTTTCTTATCTGGCGTTCTGTTAAAGGAAGAGGGGAAAGAAGAAGGTCCGGTTTATAAAGGTACCCACTACAGCTACAAGCTTGAAGGCAATAAAATTGTTGCTGTAAACGAAGCTGGCGAGGTAGATAAAACTGCTAAGGTTTATGATTTTTCAATTACCCGTAACGTAGCCAGTATGTGGATGGGAATGATTATTTTGTTAATTGTTTTCTTCGCTGTTACTTCCGGTTACAGGAAAAATGTTGGCAAAGCGCCTAAAGGCATCCAGGCATTGTTAGAGCCGGTTATCCTTTTTGTACGCGATGATGTGGCTATTCCTAATATAGGCATTAAGCACGGAAGGTACATGCCTTTATTGCTTACTATATTCTTTTTTATATTAATCAATAACCTGTTGGGTTTGGTGCCGTTTTTTCCGGGAGGTTTTAACTTAACGGGTAATATAGCGGTAACTTTAGTATTATCGGTAATTGTATTAATCGTTATTAATTTTAGCGGTAACAAATACTACTGGAAACACATTTTTACTCCCGACATCCCTGTTTGGTTGTATCCAATCATGGTTCCGGTTGAGATTATCGGTATCATTTCAAAGCCTTTCGCTTTAATGATCCGTTTGTTTGCAAACATTACTGCAGGCCACATTATCGTACTGAGTTTAATATCATTGATCTTTATCTTTAAAACCGCATGGATGTCGACAGTTTCTGTTCCGTTTGTGGTGTTTATGGATATGATAGAATTGCTTGTGGCATTTTTACAGGCGTTTATTTTTACGATGCTTACATCCCTGTTTATAGGTATGGCTGTTGAAGAGCATCACCATTAATCTGAATTAATTATAATTATATATACACGTTTTAAATTATCAAACAATGATTGGAATGATTGGAACAATTGCACAGGCTGTAGCTGCAGCAGGCGTTACAGGTAAAATTGGTGCAATTGGCGCTGGCTTAGCCGTTATTGGTGCTGGTATTGGTATCGGTTCTATCGGTGGTAAAGCCGTTGAAGGTATCGCCCGTCAGCCAGAAGCTGCCTCAAAAATTCAAACTAACATGATCATCGCTGCAGCCCTTGTTGAAGGTGTTGCTTTGTTTGCCGTGGTAGTAGCTTTGCTCTAATTAATTTTAGGCAAAAAAGAAAAAAACAACCCGGGGCGATTGGCTCCGGGCTTGTTTTAATTCCCGTTAAAAGAATATTATACAAGTAATAGCTATACAGAATTATGGATTTAGTTACTCCCGCATTAGGCTTAGTTTTCTGGACAACGATATCATTTGCGGTACTGTTGTTTATATTAGGAAAATTTGCCTGGAAACCAATCTTGGGCGCGTTAAGCGATCGTGAACGTTTTATTGAAGATTCGCTTCAGAAAGCCGAAGCTGCCAAAGAAGAAATGTCCCGTTTAACTAACGAGAATGAATCGTTACTAAAACAAGCCCGTGCCGAGCGCGATCAGATCCTTTCTGATGCCCGTAAGGTCAAAGACCAGATGATTGTTGATGCTAAAGAACTGGCACACAAAGAAGGCGCGCGCATGATTGAGCTTGCCCGCGTTGAAATTAACAATCAGAAAGCTATCGCGATGGCTGATGTTAAAAACCAGGTAGCTACATTATCGCTGCAAATTGCCGAGAAAGTATTACGCAAGCAGTTTGAAGATCAGCAAAAACAAGATGAACTGGTAAGCCAGTTATTAAAAGAAGTGAAGTTATAGGGATTTCGGATTTGGGATGTTCGATTTCGGATTTATTCCTGATTGGCATCTAAAATCAATCTCCTGAAATTCAAAATAAAAAATTCCGAAATCGAAAATTCGAAATCCGAAATAAAAAAACTATGTCAGAATTAACGGTAGGAACCAGGTACGCTAAATCCCTTATTGACCTTGCACAGGAACAAAACAGTGTTGACGTGATTAAGGGTGATATGGATCTTTTTATCCATACCTTAAAGGCAAGCCCGGAGCTTAAAGCTGTTTTGAGCAACCCGATTATCGCCCACAGCAAAAAAACCAAGATACTTGATGCCGTATTTTTAGGTAAAGTAAATAAGGTTACCATAGCGTTTTTTAAACTGATGGTTGATAAAGGTCGTGGCGAGGTTTTATATACAACTGCCCACGAGTATATAAACCAGTTCAACATCAAAAAGCACATCACTAAAGCTAAAGTTACATCGGCTACCGAATTATCGGCAGTTAATAAAGCCACGCTTGCCGCCGAAGTGCAAAAAGCTGTTGGCGGAACAGTTGAACTGGAAGCTAAGGTTGATGCATCATTAATTGGTGGTTTTGTATTAACCGTTGGCGACAGGCAGGTTGATACCAGCATTGCTGCAAGCTTGAAAAAATTGAAAAAAGAATTTGCCGAGAAGGTAATTCAATAATAGTAAAAACAAAACTCTAAATAAATTTAAACAATGGTAGAGGTAAGACCAGACGAAGTATCGGCAATTTTGCGTCAGCAATTGGCAGGCTTCAAGTCAGAATCTGAATTAGAAGAAGTGGGTACTGTACTCCAGGTGGGTGACGGTATTGCACGCGTTTATGGATTAACAAAAGTACAATCAGGTGAGCTTGTTGAATTTGGAACAGGATTACAAGGTATCGTACTTAACCTTGAAGAAGATAACGTGGGTGTGGTATTGTTAGGTAAATCTGACGATATTAAAGAAGGTGATACCGTTAAACGTACCAACCGTATTGCATCAATTAACGTAGGCGAAGGTATGCTTGGCCGTGTTGTTGATACTTTAGGTAACCCAATTGATGGTAAAGGACCGATTGTTGGCCAAACTTACGAAATGCCTTTAGAGCGTAAAGCGCCGGGTGTTATCTACCGTCAGCCGGTTACCGAGCCTTTGCAAACAGGTATCAAAGCTATCGACGCGATGATCCCTATCGGCCGTGGCCAGCGTGAGTTGGTTATTGGTGACCGCCAAACCGGTAAAACTGCGGTTTGTATCGATACCATCATCAACCAAAAAGAATTTTATGATGCCGGCAAACCGGTTATCTGTATATATGTTGCCTGCGGTCAAAAAGCGTCAACAGTAGCAAACATTGTGCGCACACTGGAAGAAAACGGCGCTATGCCATTCTCTATCGTAGTTGCCGCAAATGCTTCTGACTCTGCTACCATGCAGTTCTTTGCTCCTTTCGCGGGTGCAGCTATCGGCGAGTATTTCCGCGATACTGGCCGCCCTGCATTGATCATCTATGATGATTTATCAAAACAGGCTGTTGCTTACCGCGAGGTGTCGTTGTTGTTACGTCGTCCACCGGGCCGTGAGGCTTATCCAGGTGACGTATTTTACCTGCACAGCCGTTTATTGGAGCGTGCCGCTAAAATCAACTCAAATGATTCTATCGCGCAGCAAATGAACGATCTTCCGGAGTCTATCCGTGGTATCGTAAAAGGTGGCGGTTCATTAACCGCGTTGCCTATCATCGAAACACAAGCTGGTGACGTATCTGCATACATCCCAACCAACGTAATTTCAATTACCGATGGTCAGATTTTCTTAGAGTCTAACTTATTCAACGCCGGTATCCGTCCGGCCATCAACGTAGGTATCTCGGTATCACGTGTGGGTGGTAACGCGCAGATCAAATCGATGAAGAAAGTAGCTGGTACTTTGAAACTTGACCAGGCTCAGTTCCGCGAGTTAGAGGCCTTCTCTAAATTTGGATCAGACCTTGATGCTTCAACAAAATCAGTGTTGGATAAAGGTATCCGTAACGTAGAGGTATTGAAACAAGGACAATTTTCGCCGGTAACTGTTGAAAAACAGGTGGCAATTATTTACTTAGGTACCAAAAACCTGATGCGTAATGTACCTGTGAAAGATATCAGGAAATTCGAATTAGAGTTCACCAGTCAGTTAGAGGAGCGTCATCCGGAAGTATTAGCTGCGCTTAAAGCAGGTAAATTCGACGATCAGATAACAGGCGTACTGGAAACAGTAGCTAAAGAACTGGCAGGAAAGTACTAAATATGCAAATGTGCAGATTCCAGATGTGCAGATGATTTGCGCATCCGGAATCTTAACATAAATAATAAACAGTGCAGTGTTGCAATTTGCACATCTGCACATCTGAAATTTGCACATCTTAAAGAATGGCTAATTTAAAAGAAGTAAGAAACAGGATAAAGTCTGTAACATCAACCCAGCAGATTACCAAGGCCATGAAAATGGTTTCGGCAGCTAAGCTGAAACGTGCTACAAACGCTATTGTTCAATTGCGCCCATATGCCAATAAGTTGAAAGACCTTTTGGCAAACTTGTCTGAAAGTTTGGAGGATGGTGCATCGCCATATTTACAGGAGCGTGAGCCTGTACGTGTATTGGTGGTTGTGGTATCGTCAAACCGCGGTTTGGCGGGTGCTTTTAACGCCAACGTTATTAAAACGGCCAATAACCTGATTGCAGAAAAATACAGCAAGCAATTGGCGGCGGGTAATGTTTCGATAGTAGCGATTGGTAAAAAAAGCCAGGAGTTTTATGAAAGGCGCAAGTACAACGTAATTGGCAACAATAACGACTTATACCTTGACCTTAACTTCGAGAATGCTTCAAAAATTACTGAAAGCATTATGGAAGGTTTTGTGAATGGCAAGTACGATAGAGTGGAGTTGGTGTATAACCATTTCCGTAATGCTGCTGTACAATTTTTAATTGCCGAACAGTTATTACCAGTTCCAAAACCTGAGAAAAAAGAAGCTGTGAAAGCGGCAAATGTTGATTACATCCTGGAGCCAAACCAACGCGAAATTGTTGAGCAACTGATCCCTAAAAATATCAAGATTCAGTTATACCGTGCGGTATTAGATTCAAACGCATCTGAACATGGTGCACGTATGACTGCGATGGACAAAGCGACTGAAAATGCTGGCGAATTGCTGAAAGCTCTGAAGCTTTCATACAACCAGGCCCGCCAGGCAGCCATTACTACCGAGCTTACCGAAATTGTGAGCGGCGCGGCAGCACTGGCCGGATAAACAAGCCCATCATAAACTTATTTTATATAGGCCTCCTTGTAAAAGGGGGCTTTTTTTGTTTTGGGCTAACCTGTCGGTGGTGAGTTTATATTCTTTGGCTATTAATCTATAGGACAATCATGAATAAACTCATAAGAAATGAAATGGGCGAGATACATTTTAGACATTGTTTTAAATGTAGTAATCAGGCCCAATTTTTATAAAAAACAATCAAGTAAAACGATTTATACGAAGAATTTGCGGAAGTGGTGACAAAAATCATTGACATTGTGTGTTTTGTTTTGGTTAACTAAAGCTTAATTTCCGGGTAGAACAGGGATGGCTTTTATCTGTTTAAATGGTGTTTTCTTTGTTTTTTGATCAAAAAATCGTGCTTATTGCCGTTTTAAGGGTAAAAACGTGCATATTTGGCGAAAATTGAAGAAAATGATCCTGTTTATCGTTAATTAAGATGAATTTTTTATGAATTTTTGATTTTTTAAAAAGTTTTACATTTTTTGAGCCAAAAATGGCTTTAGTTTTCTTTATTTTTAATAAAAAGTCGGTAACGTTAAAAATTTTATTTTATTGTTTGCGTGTTGGTGCGAAAATCATAATTTAGAAAATTAACTTAACTGATTTTTATACAATGAAAAAACTTTTAGTCACAAGTTTGTGCCTTCTGTTGTTATGCTTAACACAGGCGTATGCACAAAACCGAACTGTTACTGGTACGGTTACCGCGAAAGATGATGGCCTGCCCATCCCGGGAGTAACCGTAATTGTAAAGGGTACAACCTCAGGTACCCAAACTAACGCCTCCGGTAAATTCTCATTAAGCGCCCCGGCAAACGCTACCCTTGTTTTCAGGTTTGTAGGTTACACACCGGTTGAAAAGCCGGCTACTGCCGATCCTATGGTTGTAGTGCTTACATCGGTAAGTAACCAGCTTGGCGAGGTTGTGGTAACGGGTGCATTCAATACCAAACAAACTTCACGCGCTATCTCTTACGCAGCGCAGGTTGTAAAGTCTGATGCGTTAAACACCATCCGTCAGCCAAACGTTAACAATGCGTTGGCAGGTAAGGTTGCAGGTTTGCAGGTACGTAGCCAGTCGGTAGGTGCTTTGGGCCGCAACACACAGGTAAGGCTTCGTGGTGCTACCGGTTTCGGTAACAGCTCTGGTGCCCTGTATGTTGTTGATGGTACTATTCTGCCAAACTCCGATGATCTTAACCCCGATGATGTTGAAAATATCACGGTATTGCAAGGCCCTGCTGCATCAGCGCAGTTTGGTTCTGCCGGTGCAAATGGTGCTATCGTTATTACTACTAAAAGAGGTGGTAAAGTTAAAGGTGTTGGCATCGAGTTAAATGCCGGCGTAAACTTTGATAAGGTTTACATACTGCCTAACTACCAAAATACTTATGCCGGTGGTGCAGCTGCAGATTTAATGCAGTATCATTACAAAGCGGGCGATCCTGAAGGATGGAAAGCTTTGGATGGCAAATTCTACCCGGATTATACAGATGATAGCAGCTGGGGTCCTAAAATGGTGGGCCAGGAGTATATTCCATGGTATGCATGGGCTCCGGGAACCAAATACTCGTTTAAAACAGCAAAGCTTGTTGCGCAGCCAAACAACGCGCGCGATTTCTTTGAAACAGGTACTACCCTTAACAACGGCATTGCCTTCACAAAATCGGCCGATGATTATAACATCAGGATGTCGTACAACAACCAGCACGTAAATGGTATAGTTCCGTATACCGCCCTGATGAAAAACGTATTTAACTTAAATGTTAACTACGATTTAGGCAAACACTTTACCGTAGGGGCTAATGTTAACTTTGTTAGCCAAAAGGTACATGGTAACATAAGCGACGGTTACGCCAATGCTTCTACAGGTAACTTTAACCAATGGATGCACCGCGACCTTGATATGGGCATCATAAAAGAATTGAAGGATTTAACAAGTCCGGATGGTACCTTGGTAAGCTGGAATCACCAGAACCCAACTTCATACACAACTGATGATCCGGGTTATTTTTATGCTGGTAACTACTGGTATAACATGTACAAAATAGCCGAGCTTAATACCAAGGATAATCAGCGCGACCGTTTTTATGGTAACGTGTATTTACAATACAAGCTTAATAAGGATTTTAACATTAAGGCAACTTACCGTAAAAATTCAAGAAGCGAGTGGCAGGAGGAATTTATCCCGGCTATCCTTCAAAAAAGCGGATCGCAAACAGGTGTGAAAAATTACTACCGCACTTACAATGTTTATGAAAACCGCGAAAACTACGAGTTGCTGGCAAATTACAACAAGCAGATAGCTGATTTTAAAATTGATGTAAATGCCGGTAGTGATATTTATAACAGGAGCTACAAGGATAATGGTGGTAACACTGTTGATGGTTTAAGTATCCCCGATCTTTATAATATCACCAACTCGGTTAGTGCGCCATCAGTTTTTAACACCCGTATAAACGAGCAATACAGGGCGTTATTTGCAAAAGCAACATTAGGTTACAAAAACTTCCTGTTTTTAGATGGTACTGTACGTAACGATTGGTTTTCATCATTGTTCCCTAAAGATAACAGCGTATTAGCTAAGTCATTTGGTGGTTCATTTGTTTTCAGCGAGTTATTGCCACAGTTTAATAACTGGTTAAGCTTTGGTAAGGTAAGGGTATCATATGGTGAAACCCCGCAAGCGCTTGCAACTGCTAATGATAACTACGGCGGATACAGGAATAACACTGTTTACGGCGTTAACCAATACAAATTTGGTACAAACATTTTAATGAACACTCCTGACCAAAGCGTTGACCCAGCCTTACACGGTGCCGTGTTTAAGCAAACAGAGGTAGGTTTGGATTTAAGGTTCCTTAACGATAGGTTAGGTTTATCTGCTACTTATTACGCAGGTACCGATGTTGATTTCCCTGCTTCGGTTACGGTTAACCCAGCCAGCGGTTTTTCGAGCATATTAACCAACTTTGGTAAAATTCAAAGAAAAGGTATCGAGCTTACTTTAAGCGGTACCCCGGTACGCATCAATAACTTTAACTGGGATGTAACCATCAATGGTGCACGCCAGCTACAAAACAAAGTTATCGAGGTTAGCAAAAAATATGGTGTAACCCGCTATACCAACCCTAACGACCAGGTTTGGGGAACAGATATGCCTTACATGGTGTTCCAGGAAGGTAAAGAGTGGGGCCAGATATACGGTAACGGTATAAAACGTAATGCCGCCGGCGTTCCTATTATTGCCGCCAACGGTATGTATGCTAACGATCCGAACGTATATTTTGGTAGCGTGCTTCCAAAATGGACCGGCGGTATCCAAAACTCATTCACCATTTTTAAAAGCTTTGTGCTTAATGCCAACATCGATTACCAGGTTGGCGGTAAATTTGTTTCATTATCAAACAGGTGGGGGCAGTTTAGTGGTTTAACTTCTGTAACCGCTTCACTTAACGATAAAGGAGTTCCTGTTCGCGATCCTGTGGCCGATGGTGGTGGTGTTAAAGTTAGTGGTGTTGACGATAGCGGCAAACCGGTTTCTAACTACATCGATGCTAAAACCTATTTCCAGGGCTTAACCAACAACAAAACTTACGATTCATATATCTATGATTTAACATTTGTTAAACTTCGTGAGGTTTCAATCGGTTACAAAATACCGGTAGCTAAATTAGGTTTAGGAAAAGTTATCCAGTCGGCAAGGTTTGATATCACCGGTCGTAATTTACTGTTGATCTATGCTAAATCAAAAGATTACGATCCGTCTGAAATTAGCTCGCAACAAGGTGAAACAGGCCAGTTACCAGGCACCAGGGGCATAGGTTTTAACCTTAAGGTAACTTTCTAAGCAAATACAAATTAGATTCAAAGAAAATGAAAAAGAGATATATTTATACACTAACAGCCGCGTTTGTTTGGTTAGGTACGGGCTGTAACAAGTTGAAAGACTTTGGTGACGTTAACCAAAACCCTACCGCAACAACGCAGCCTATTATAGCTGGTTTGTTAACTAATGCCCAGGTAAGTGTTACCGGCCTGTCGTCAACAGGTACCCCAGCAATTGCAGGCGGCCAGTACGCGCAGTTTTTTACCGAAACCCAGTATTCCGGCACATCGTTATACACTCTGCCTCAGAATGATTTTACACCTTACTACTCTGGCCCGTTATATGATTTGCAGAATATCATTAACCTTAACCAAAGTAAGGCATCATCAGCAGTAGCCAAAATTTTGCAGCAATATATATTCTGGGTAGTAACAGATTCCTGGGGCGAAGTTCCGTACAGCGACGCTTTAAAAGGCTTAACCGCTATTCAGCCTAAATATGATACACAGGAGACTATTTATAAGGGTATTATAGCCACGTTAACATCTGCCCAGGCCGAGCTTGACGGTTCGTCATTAGCAGGCGATGTAATTTACGGTGGTGATGTTGCTTCATGGAAACGTGCTGCAAACTCTATTAAACTATTAGCTGCTGTTCAGCTGTCAAAAGTTGTTCCTGCTGCAAGCGGGTATGCTGCAACTGCCGTTAAAGAAGCTATTGCTGCCGGCGTTATTGAATCAAACAGCCAGAATATGAAGGTAACCTTTCCTGGTGGCGGTATTAAAAGCCCCTGGTATACCTTGTATGATGGCCGTAAGGATTTTGCAGAATCTGCTACCATGACCGATATACTTAAAGGACTTAATGACACCAGGCTTAGCGTATACGGTGGTAAAAGCGAAGCGATTGGCAACACAGAGTCATCGGATATCGGTGTTACATACGGCCTGGCCCGTAACAACGTGCTGGCGTTTATTGAAGCTAACCCGAACTGGGCGCGTGTAATGCGTGGCGATTTCCGCACAACTACAGGTTCGGTAACTATTATTACTGCTGGTGAGGTTTATCTTGCAAGGGCGGAGGCGGCATCATTAGGATGGACCACCGAAGTTGTTGCAACTGATTATGTGGCTGGTATCACGGCTTCAAACGGCCAGTGGGGCTTAGCTGCACCAACGGCTGCTTATATTGCAGCTGCACCGCCAACCATAGCAAACATCACCATCCAAAGGTGGATTGCAAGTTACCCTGACGGACACCAGGCATGGGCTATCTGGCGTAAGTCGGCTACTACCGCTAATCCAAAAGGTTATCCTGCACTTAACCCGGCACCAGATGCTGTTAACGCTTCTAAGAAGATTGTAAGCCGCTTTGTATACCCAACAAGCGAGTACAGCTCAAACGAAAAGAACGTTAACGCAGCGGTTGCCCGGATTACCGGTGGCGATGTTCAGGATGCGCATGTATGGTGGGATGTAGACTAATTAATTGTAACTATTAATAAAAAAAGACATGAAAAGGAATAAATTTTTAAATCATATCCTGCTTGCCTGCTCTGTTTTGGTAATGTTTTCTGCCTGCCGTAAGGTGCCGGCCGGCGACTTATCAAACGAGAATTCAACGGCAGGAAAATCATACATCGGCTTTACCGGTGATATGGAAAGTGCAACGTTTTTCGATCCCTTTACTGATGTTAAAACAATCAGTGTATTCTCTGTAAAGAAAGATGCAGCCAAGCCGGCTGATTTGACAAAAGGTCAAACAATTGTAGTAACAGCATTGCCAGGAGCGATTGACGCTTATAACGAAGCTAATGACGCTTCATATGAGCTTTTGCCGGCATCATTCTACACGCTTGCAAACAGCAATGCAACTCAGGCTGCCGATGGCTCCCTTACCTTTAACTTTGCCCCTGGCGATTTTCAGAAAGAGTTTGCGATTAAACTTGATGGCAGCAAATTAGACCTTTCTAAGAGCTATGCACTGGCCTATAAAATCACCAAGTCTGATGATTTAGCAGTGCATGCTGCTTCAAAAGATACCTTGTATGCTTTTTACAGTGTGAAAAACAAGTATGATGGAGTGTACACGCTTGCAGGTAATATTAAACGCTATACATCCAAAACTGATCTTGACCCTGATCTGAGTGGTGATTTCCCCGACGGCCAGGAATCAAAGGTGGCAACCATTGCAGCCAATGCCAATACCTTCGAAATATTCTGGCATACCGGCGGCGGTGTTGGTGGCGTAGCTGGTCTTCAACTTGCTGTTGATGCAAGTAACAAAGTCACTGTTACAGCGAGCGGCAATCCTAAACTTCATAACACAGCTGGTATCGACAATTATTATGATCCCGCTACCAAAACGTTCCACCTGGCCTTTGATTGGGGCGCTGATGAAAATAGTAAGCGGGCTGTTGTTGCCACATTAACTTATAAAGGCGCACGATAATTCAATCACATAAACTAAAAACCGTTATAGGTTACGATAACGATCCTGTTCAATAGTTAAATTAAGGGGCTGTCCGCTTGGACAGTCCTTTTTTATTTTGCCCGCTTTTTACGTTTACTGTTTTATTATACCTTTACAACATCAACAAATTGAACTTTAATGCCAGTCGCTCTAAATGATAATATGCAGGATGATGCCAAATCCAACAAGCTTATCATCTATTTTTTATTGCTTTGGACGGCGCTGAACATCCTGCAAGCTGCTACATTGGAGGTGCATGCCGATGAAGCCTACTACTGGCTTTATTCGCGTTTTATGGATTGGGGCTATTATGACCACCCGCCGATGGTGGCCGTGTTTATCCGCGCCGGATATGGCCTTATCCATAACCAATTCGGGCTTAGGTTGCTTACAGTTATCAGCAGCAGCCTGTCGCTTTGGTTTATATGGCTAACGCTTAAAAAGTACCGGGTTGATGCGCTTACATATATCCTGGTAGTATCCGGAATTTTTGTGTTTCACATTTATGGTTTCATCACCACGCCCGATGCGCCGCTGCTTATTTTTACCGTGCTGTTCCTGTTTTTTTTACAGCAATACCTTGAACAGGATAGCTGGAAGCTGGCGCTGATACTGGGTGTAATAGCCGCTTGTTTGCTATATAGTAAATATCACGGCATATTGCTGTTAGGCTGCACTGTAGTATCAAGCCCTAAATTGTTTAAGCGGGCATCGTTTTATGGTATTGTGATACTGGCGCTGTTATTGTTTATACCTCATATTTTGTGGCAGGTTAACAACCAGTTTCCATCTATAAGCTATCACCTGGCCGAGCGGGCAGATAAACCCTATGACCTTTCTTTTTCCTATAACTATCCGTTGGGGCAGCTGCTTATGGCCGGCCCATTAATTGGTTGGCTGTTGTTTTATAAAGGCTTTACCCTGCGTATTAAGGATGCTTTTACCCGGGTGCTGCTGGTAAATAGTATTGGTATACTGCTGTTTTTTTTCCTGACATCATTTAAGGGCGAAGTACAGCTGCACTGGACGCTTATTGCCTATGTACCGCTATGTATGCTGGCGCTTATTCATTTTACACAGCCGGGTGGCAAACCTGCCTGGTTTAACCGATTGGCCATCATTAATATTATTCTGATTGTTTTTGTAAGGCTGCTGATTATAACAGGCCTGCCCGTATTAAAACAAATGCACGCGCTCAGGATTTTTTACGATTTTGAAGATTGGGCAAAACAGGTACATGACAAGGCGGGCGACAATTATGTAATTTTTAATGAGGGCTTCCAAAACCCATCAAAATATAATTTTTATAACAATACCTTAAAAGGATTTGATTACGACCCACGCTATTACCGCCGTACGCAATACGAGTTTTGGCCGATAGAAGACAGCCTGCAACACAAACGCGCGTATTATGTATTGGAGCACCCGCAGCAGGGGTTAAGTACCGATACCATTAATACACCCGCCGGCACCTGGTACGGCGGCTGGGTAGATGATGTGCGTACCTATCAGAAAATTGAGTTTGACGCAACCGAAAAAGAGGAGATAGTATCACCCGGGGAACCGAAGGTTTTTGATTTAACATTTAAAAACCCTTACCGCGTACCCATTAGTTTTAGCAACAAAGGGCAATTGCACCAGCTTGTTTTTGAAGCCAGCTTTATTGTTGATACCGACGTGTTCAGCAGCCAAAAGGCCGATGATAGCTTCTATAACATCAGTCTGAAACCGGGCGAAACAGCCCACTTTAAGTTTAAAGTAACAGCCCCAGCTAAACCGGGCAAATATCAATTGGTATTTTCGTTACGTACCGA
Organism: Mucilaginibacter ginsenosidivorax; assembly: GCF_007971525.1. Lineage (NCBI taxonomy): Bacteria > Pseudomonadati > Bacteroidota > Sphingobacteriia > Sphingobacteriales > Sphingobacteriaceae > Mucilaginibacter > Mucilaginibacter ginsenosidivorax. The sequence continues at coordinate 2,041,520 of NZ_CP042437.1, read as the reverse complement.
TCCGTTTAACGGCGGGCGTAATAGCAAGGCTATTGCGTATAAGGTAAAATGATAAAAAAACTATTTTTTGCGTAACAATTTCCTGAGGGGCGATGCCGAAGCCCCGGCTTTATCATTATAAGCTTAAATAGGTTGCCAAAACCCTGGCCGTATTAATAAAGTGATTGAAATCATATTTATTAACAGCTATTTACGCATCTTTATTTTAAAATATTCCGTACAATTACCTCAAAAGGAAGCGTGATGTTTAAAAGGAGGGAACACTCCTTTAATATCCCGGTGAAACCATCCTAAATTGTTATCCCTTTAGTTAACTATGTTAAGTTTCAGTATTAAGATACTACACCTCGAAAACGTGCGGAAAGATGCCGGTATGGTTAGGCAGGTACTTGAAAAAGCAGGTGTGATTTTTGAAAAACTTGACATTGACGATTATGCAAGCTACATTAAGGCGCTCAAGGAATTTAATCCCGATGTTGTACTTGCTAACTGGCAAACACCAACCATTAATTGCACGCAGGCTTTAAATGTTCTTAAAGAGCAAGGCCTTGTTATCCCTTTAATACTAGTTACCGACCCAACTTCGGAGGAGGTTGCCATAAATGCCATGATGGATGGCGTGGCCGATTATTTATTAAAAGACAGGTTACAGCGCCTACCCATAGCCATATTTAACGCCATGGAAAAAGCTTTACTGATAGAAGAGAATAAGCAATATTCAAGGACAGTCGCAAAAGATCAGTCGTTACTGAAGGAAGTCGAAAATGTGGCTCGCATCGGTATTATTGAAGCTGACCTTGTTACGCAGGAGCGCAGTTGGTCGGATGGGGTGTTTGAGATTTTAGGGTACAGCAAAGGCGAATTGGAACCTTCGTTACAAGCCCTTACCAGGCGTATTCACCCTGACGAAGTTGAGCGATTTATAGCGGAGTGCGATTATAGTATCCCCAATTTAGATACGCTGGATCTGCAATACAGGATAGTTACTCCCTCAGGAGAAATAAAATTTGCCCGTTGTAATTTAGGTATTACACGGAACAATCTGGGTATACCGGTAAGGGCTTACGGTACCATACAGGACATTACCGAACTACAAGTAGTTGGGCAAAAATTAAACCAGGCAAGCCAGGAATTAAACAGGCTGTTTAACACGCTCGACGATGTGCTTTTTTCCCGGGACATGATTAACAACAAGCTTGTCCTGATTTCGCCTGCCTGCGAAAAATTATATGGGTACAAAGCAGAAGATTTTCTTGCTAATTCAACCTTGTGGAGAGATGTCCAACACGATGATTACAAAAATATTTCCCAGGAAATTGTTGAACCGCTCAGTAAAGGAGAAACTGTAATTAAACAATACAAAATAGTGCACAAAACCCAGGGTGTTAAATGGGTAGAGAGCAAGATTGTGCCTACTATTAACGAAGAAGGGAAACTTATCAGGATAGACGGTGTTACCCGCGATATTACCGAAAGTAAAAGGCTTGAGCTGGAACTGCAGCAAAGCGAACAGCGTTTTAGGGAATTAATAGAAAACAGCAGCGATATTATTGTGCTAACCGATAGGTACGACCAGTTAATTTATTCCAGCGAAAATGTTGGCAAAATTATGGGCTATACTAAAGATGAATATGCCAATATAAGGCTTAATCCCGAATTTGTGCATGAGGACGACAGGGCGCTTCGTGAAAGGGTTTCATCAGAAAGCCACCAAAAGCCTGGTAAAATAATCCCGTTTTGCCTGCGCTTTAAACACAGCGGCGGTTCGTGGATGTGGGTTGAGGGCACCGTGGTGAACTTGTTGCACGTACCGGCGGTAAATGGAATTTTGGCCAACTACCGCGATGTTACCGAACGTAAAAATGCAGAGGCCCAGGCCGAAAGAAGCCGTGTTCATTTACGCAGAATATTTGCTATCCAGGCGGCTATTTTGGATGCCTTACCCCCACAGGTAGCTTTGCTTGATGAGAATGGCCGTATTGTTACTGTAAACAAATCATGGAAAAATTTTGCCGGCCAGAACAATTTGCCCGAGGCCAGTTACAGTGCCGGTTTTAATTACTTGCAGGTTGCCGGGAACGCTACCGGAATGGATAATGAGCAAGGATCAATGATATACCAGGGTATTAAAGATGTAATATCCGGAGATCGTGCCGATTTTTCGATAGAATATCTTAAAGATACCTTATCGGGCGAGAAATGGTTTCTGCTTGTAGCTGCGCCCTTAGCTGGCTTGATGCAAAAAGGAGCTGTAATATTAAACGTTGATATATCTGATCGTAAAATTATCGAAAACAACCTGGTACTTAGCGAGCAAAGGTACAGGCAGATAGCCGAGACCGCACAGGAGGGTATTTGGGTTATTGATAATGAATTGAAAACAATTTTTGTGAATAAAAAGATGTGCGATATGCTGGAGTACGAAGTTCATGAAATTATGGGTAAGCACAATTACGACTTTAAGCACGAAAGCGATAAAATACAAACCCTTGAAAGAATTACACAAAAAGAACTTGGCGTAGTTGAAACCCACGAATCGACGTTTATTACAAAAAGTGGCAAAAGGTTAGTATGCAATGTATCTACCAATGGTATTTTTGATCCGGGTGGCGCTTATGTAGGTACCCTGGCCATGATAACGGATATTACCGGAAGAAAGGTTCACGAAGAAGCGCTAAGAAAATCAGAAGCCAATTTATCTGCCATCATCGAGAATACTACCGATTTGGTTTATTCGCTGGATAAGGATTTGAAATTCATAACCTTTAATAACCAGTTTAAAAATGCCATTAAACACGTATACGGGCTTAATGTAGAACAGGGAGCGTCGGTGCTTGATATGCTTGCTGGTTTTGATCCGGTAACCGCCGGGAAATGGAAAGAGAATTACGCAAAGGCATTGGCTGGCGAGCCCCAGCAATTTATAAATGAATACCCGAATGGTGATGGTAAAATCTATCTTAGCTATTCTATAAACCCGATACGGGAAAGGGATAAAGTGATAGGGTTATCCTGCTTCTCGCGGGATATCACAAGGCAAAAAATGGATGAGGCTGCTATTATCAAATCAGAAGCCAACCTTAGGTCGGTATTTGAAAACACCGATCTGGCTATCATTATGTTTGATAATGAGCTTAACATAGTTTCATTTAACAGCAATGCCGCCAAACAATCTGTAAAATTCTTTGGAAAAAAATTAAAGGCCGGTAAATCGGGGTACGACTACTTTATTCAAAAACGGTTATCGTTCATTAAGGAGGTTATTGAGCGGGCGAAAAAGAGACAGTCTGTTAGCTATGAAACATTTTATGAGATACAAGATGGTGTTACCCAATGGTTTGAAGTAAAATCGGTGGGGGTTTTTAAGGATAAAAAAGAAATGGTGGGCATCATCCTCACCCTGAAAAATATCACCGAAAGGAAAAACGCCGAACTGGAACGCGAACGGATGACCGCCGATATGATAAAACGTAACCAGGACCTGGAGCAATTTACTTACATCATATCGCATAATTTACGGGCGCCTGTGGCCAATATCAAGGGCCTGTCGGGTTTGCTTTATGATTTTGAAATGCCCGACCCCGAATGCCGGTTTACGCTTGATGCGCTTGCCGCATCTGTAAGTCACCTGGACCAGGTTATCCTCGATCTGAACCAAATATTACAAGTAGATAAACAAGTTAACGAAAAAAAGGAATTTGTTGTGATGCCGCAACTGGTTGAAGATGTAAAGCATGAAATTCAGCCGATGATGCAAAAAAACAACGTAATAATTAATTGCGATTTTACGGCCATTGATGAGTTTTTTACCATCAAGAGCTACTTGTACAGCATTTTTCAAAACCTTATCATCAATAGTATTAAATACAGGCGCGTTAATATTGCCCCGGTAATCAATATCAAATCTGTTTTAGATAATAACCTGGTTACTATTTATTTTGAAGATAACGGAAAAGGTATTGATCTTGATAAATCCGGCGACCAGCTATACGGATTATACAAACGGTTTGATTTTAGTGTTGAAGGTAAAGGAATGGGATTGTTTATGGTAAAAAAACAGGTTGAAAGCTTGGGCGGCCAAATAAATGTAAAAAGCCAGCCAGGCAAAGGAACCCAATTTATAATAGAACTGCCGCTGTAACAATCCGTTTGTTTTCCATAGCTCATTTAGATTTTGAGTACAAGGGCTTTGCATCCTGATAGCTTTTGGGCAGGTAGGGGGTATAACTAAGCTCCCGGAACAAAGCCCTTGTTTTTTGCAAGCCTGTGGTGCCGTTCGCCGCGAAATACCAGAAATATTCCACATCACCATCGTTCATGGTCATTTGGGTAACGCCTTGCGATTTGTGTTCGGCAATTTCCCAGTTGGCTATCACTTTGTAATTTACCCTGTTTTTGTAGCTGAAGGAGGCGGTACGGTCTACCTTAAAATTCGCCGTGTCTGTTAATGGCTTCGTTTGCGGATAACTGCCGTAGCCGGTAAACCGGGTAAGGGTATCGGCCTTGTTGCAGGTAGCTGCAGCTAAAATAACCGGCCTGTTATTGGCCGGCAAGGTTGTTATGGCATTTAGGGCAATCAGCGCGGCAGCTTTATGGGCGCCATGGGTACCTGCCTCGGGCAATAGGGTAAATATAAAATCATAATGGTTGCTGGTTAAAACCTGGTGCAGGCGGTTGTTTACATTATTAACATTCCAGCTGGTATCCAGTGGTTCCTTTTCATTTAGGGTATAATGGGCATCTTTTTGATCGATAAAATAATAATTGTTTACGCCCAAAATATGGCCCGCGTTTACCAGCTCGCGCTTGCGGATGCGTGGCAGGTTGGCGCGACCGGTTTTCTCGTCGGTAAGTTCCAGTCCATAATAGTTTTCGGCCAGGGTGGCATACTTGTAGCCCGCTTCGCCGTTGGTTATTACAAACAAATCAACAATGCCATGTTGCTCTTTGGCTATTTTGTATAACGTTACCGCAAATGTGCTCTCGTCGTCAGGATGCGCTATAACTACAAGTACACGCGGGCCGGGAGATGTAGCCTGGGCGTTCCCCCGCTTTAATCCCGCCAAATAAAATACAACAGTTAACAATACTAATACAACAACCCTTTTCATAGCCTGTTTTTAACATTAAACCCGGAGGCGTGAGGGTGGATTCGAACCACCGTAAAGGGTTTTGCAGACCCCCGCCTGAACCACTCGGCCACTCCGCCTTTTTTATAATACCTATCAACTAATATCAGCCGAAGCAAATCAGCTTTAAAAACGGCCATGCCGGGTATCAACCCCAAACATGGCCGTTTATCATTATTAATTCACATCAAACCATAGTTTGGTTGTCAGCACGTCGGCGCCCTGGCTGGCTACCGCCGCCTTGTAGTTGGCACCGTTTAACGATTGCTCTGTGCCGGGGTAAATAAACCTTACAGGTAGTTTACCGCTTAATGTACCCGCTACAGCAGGCTGCAGCTGCGGGTAATCAAGCCTGCGCCACTCGGTGAAGGCTTCCAGTCCCTGGCCAAAAAGGGCTATCCATTTTTGCTCGCCAATTGATTTTTTGTAATTGGTGGCATCGTATTGCACAGCTGGCAGGGCGGTGTAAGTAGCAATGTCCGCATCGGCAATGCTGTATTGTTTTAATGATGCCGTTACGGCCTGTTTGTATAAGGCGGCGGCATCCCCGGCAATAAAACCGCGTGCCACGGCTTCGGCCTGGTCAAACAAGGTTTCAGCATAGCTGATGATCACCGCGGGGGCGTGCGGAGCTAAAAAGTAAGTACCCGGTTTTGATGTTTTGGTAAAACCCAGGTTGCTGGCATCGCCAACCAGCAGGCCGTTGGGTATGCCCACATAGGTTTGCGGCGTGGCATCCTTGGTTTTGCTGGCGTACACGGGCAGGCGCGGATCATTCAGCGCGAAAAGTTTATCAACAATAGTTTTGCTGATGCGGTAATCGTCGCGGGTATCAAACAAATTGCTGATGGGGTTTTGGTTCGGCGAATCTACATAGGTAAACTGCGCGGTTTCGGTATTGGCGCTGATGTAGCTGCCGCCCTCGGTTTGTATATCGGCCAAAACCTGTTTGGCTTTTGCAGGCTCCCTATCGGCAATCCTTAACGCAATGCGCAGGCGCAGCGAGTTGGCAAACTTTTTCCATAAGGTTATATTGTTGCCATAAATAACATCGCCGGCAATGGCTTTGCCCGATGGATCAAGCGCGGTTTGGGCCGCTTTTAAATCATCCAACAGGGCAAAATAAACATCTTTTTGGGTATCATAAGCGGGGGTGAGGTACTGATCGATATTGGCTGCCTGCTTGTACGGGATATTGCCATATGCCTCGGTAAGCAAGGTAAATACCCATGAACGCAGTACCAGTGCTACACCTTTGTAATTGGTATTTCCCTGCGCGTCGCCCAGTTTAATGATCTGGTTAAGGTTAACTATACTTTTTGAATAGCCTACCGTCCATAACTCCTGGAAAGCGCTGTTGCTGTATATATACCTGTCGGGATCGGTATACTGAATTTTGGCCCAGTATTGTACAAACAACAGGCTGGCGTCCATGTTATTGGCGGTACCCCAATACGTATCGGCAGTAACCTTGCTTGCTGCCGTGAGCAGGTAATCGGGCTGTGCCGTTTGCGAGTTATTAGGGTTCTGGTTAATTTTTACCAGGTCTTTTTTGCACGATGCTGCGGATAATAACAGCGCACCTGATAATATGAGGGTTGTATATTTAAGTTTCATGGTTATTAAAATTTAAGGTTGATGTTAAAGCCAATGTTGCGTACGGTTGGCAGGGTAAGGTCTTCCAGGCCCTGGCCGTTGCCGTTGTTAAAGGCGGTTTCGGGATCGATGTTTGGCGCGTTTTTGTGGATTATCCACAGGTTGCGGCCAACAACAGATAAGGTTGCCGATTGCAGGCCAACGCTTTTTACCCAGTTTGAAGGGAAAGTGTAACCCAGTTTAACCTCGCGAAGTTTAATGTACGATGCATCGTAAACAAAAGCTTCATCAACATTGGTAAACCCTTTGTAGTATGATTGGGCTGGCAATATGGTAGTATTGGCTGTCCCATCGGCCTTTACGCCTTTAAATATCATACCATCGTTATATACAGTCACGCCCGCGGGTGCGCTGCCGCTTACCTGTACCGCGGTTGCCGATGTATTGTTGCCCGGGTAGTAATAGCTGATACCACCGTTTGCGGCGCCGCGGCCCGGCAGGGTTGAGGCCAGTACGCCGGTGTAGGTACCCGTGCGGTTGGTGTTTGAATAGATAGAACCGCCAAACCTTGCATCAACCAAAAAACCAAGATTTATATGTTTGTAGGTAAAGCTGTTATTAATACTGCCCAGCCAGTTAGGTGTAAATTTGCCCAGGTATTGTTTGGTTGGATTGATAACCGGGGTGCCATTGGCGCCTATAACAATTTGGCCCGATGCATCGCGGGTGTAGGCGTTGCCATATAGGGTGCCATAAGGCTGGCCAAGGGCTGCCAATACCTGTACGGTGCGGTCGCTTCCTAATATGATGCTTTGCAGGCGGCCTTCATCATCAAGCTTAACTACCTTACTGCGGTTAAGCGAGTAGTTGGTGGTTATATCCCAGGTAAAATCTTTTGATTTTATGGGTGTTAAACCCAGCTGCACTTCGATCCCTTTATTGTTGATGCTACCGCCATTGATGAGTTTTTGGCTGTATCCGGTTGATGGGCTTACATCAACGGTAACAATCTGGTTTATACTGTTGGTATTGTAAGCGCTTACATCTAAATGAACCCTGTCCTGGAAAAAGCCAAGCTCAAAGCCGGCCTCGGCCGATGTGGTGGTTTCCGGTTTCAGCTTGCTGTTCAAATCAACAGTGCCCAGGCTTTGCTGCGGGCTTGACCCAAAAGGAGGGGTAAAATTGTAGTAATTGATAAGTTGATAAGGGATTGTAGCCTTACCCACTTTTGACCATCCGCCACGTAATTTGGCGTAGGTTAAAATGTCGCTTTTAATATCAAGCGCTTCTGATAGTATCAAACTGCCGTTAACAGAAGGGTAAAAGTACGATAGGTTGGCCGCCGGGAGGGTTGACGACCAATCGTTACGGCCGGTAAGGTTAATAAAAGCGTAGTTTTTAAAACCTATTTGGGCCGATGCAAAGTAGCTGTAAGTTTTAAGCTTGCCATAGTAGTTGGATGATACCAGCGGATCGCGCGAGTTACTTAAGGTGTACAAACCGGCTACTGCCAGTTTAGGCGCTACCTGGTCGTTTTGCTCATTTAATATGGTGCTGATGTTACCGCCTCCTAAAACATCTAACGAAAAATCGTTACCCAGTTTTTTGGTGTATTGCAGTCTGGCTTCGGTATTGGTTTCGTTTACGGTGTAGGCATCTTCCTCGTACGATCCAAATGGGGTACCGTTGGTTCCGTAAGCTACTTTAATTTTGCGGCGGTCGTTATAATAATCGGTACCGGTACGGAAATTGGCCGACAAGCCTTCGATGATCTTATAATTCAGTTCAACACTTCCTATAATGCGGTTTTTGTGTTGCCCTACCGTGTTTTCATAAGTCAGCCAGTAAGGGTTGCTATAGTAGCTGTTGTTCCAGTTAAAAGTGTTGCCGTTGGCATCTTTATAATTTTTTAGCTGGCTGATATCAACCTGGCGGCCAAACCATGTAAACTGCAGCATGGTGCTGGTTGCACGCTTGCCACCTGCGCCGGGCAGGTTATCTGCATCGTCTTTAATATAGTTGGCAATGGTAGTAACGGTTAATTTAGGACTAAGCTTAAAGGTAGAGTTCAGCAAAAACGAATTACGGCCCTGCGAGGTGTTAGGAACAATACCCGTTTGGTGCAGGTTATTGTACGATAAGCGGTAGTCGGCCTTATCGCTGCTGCCTGCCAGTGCTACGCCGTTATTTAAGGTAACGCCTGTGTTAAAAAAGTTTTTTACGTTATCCGGATGGGCCACAAACGGAACAGCCTGGCCATTGGAGTAAAATTGCGGAATGAGCGATCCGTCTAAAGCCGGGCCCCAGCTTTCGTCAACACCATCGTTAACGCCGCCCCCCTTGCCGTCTACATAGCTAAACTTGCCGTTTGATCCTTGTCCGTACTCGTTCTGGTAATCGGGCAGAATGTTTACGGTAGAGAAGCTGGTGTTTGAGTTGATGGTAACGCCAAGCCCTTTTGCGCCCTTACCTGTTTTGGTTTTAATAAGTATAACACCCGCCGCAGCCCGGTAACCGTAAAGCGCCGCCGCGTTTGGCCCTTTAAGCACACTTACCGATTCAATATCTTCGGAGTTAAGATCGGCTATGGCGTTGGCAAAGTCCCTGGAACCATTGGTGCCCAAAAACTGGCTGTTATCAACAATAACACCATCAACCACAAATAACGGCTGGTTGTTATTGCCAATGGATGTTTCGCCGCGGATAATGATGCGCGACGAACCCATATCGCCCTGGCTGTTGGTAACCTGTACACCGGCAATTTTACCGGCCAGCGCGTTCACCAGGTTGGTTTCCTTGGCTTCCGAGATATCTTTTGATTTTAAACCCTGAACCGAATAGCCCAGTGTCTTTTTATCTTTTGAGATATTGAGCGCCGTGATCACCACTTCGTTAAGCGAGTTGGGTGCATCCTGCAGCACAATTTGCAGGTTGGTTTCAGCTTGTTTAACCGTAATTTCCTGTGTAGCGAAACCGAGGTAGGAAACTTTAAGTACATCGTTAACATTGGCATTCAGGCTGAATTTGCCATCGGCGCCGGTTTGCGCACCGGTGGCAGTGCCTTTTACAGCCACACTTACACCGGGTAATGGTAAGCCATCGGACTTGGCGGTTACCGTACCGCTTATTTTAACAGATTGCGCTACAACTGTTTGAATGAGAAAAAAGGGCAACAGGATTGCCAGCAAAAATTTGTAGTTTTTTAACATGATAGTTAATGATTAATAGTTTTTATTGCCGGTACGGCAAAGCCAGCCACAACATTTTGGGCATAGCAATGCCCGCTGTTGAATTTTTAGTACCGGTAAATTGATTGTTGATTGTGTTGGTTATAAGCCCAAGCGGCCAGCTGCAGCAGGGGATCCGCAACTAATAACCCTTGCTGTTATTAACAGCAACAACGCATACCCTGCATATGCAGGTAAACAGAAGCGGAAGAGAATGATGCAAATTTACTGGCAGGGAATACGTTTGGAAAAGGTGTTCTTGTTGTTTTCATAACAATTTGATATATAGATAGTAGTATTAGGTAGATAGTGCTGCGTTTTGAGTAAAAAGTTTTATTTGCCTTTTTTGACCTGGGAGGTTTTTCAAACCCGGAAATCAATATAAAGCTTTCAGCTTAGTTTACAGATGCAGTTTTATTGTTCACCAATGCATCAACCACTTTTAGCATCGATGCAAATTCCTGGGTATCATAAAGGCGGGTGAGGTAAACAATTTTACCGTCTTTATCAATCACCACGTTGCGGGTTACACCGCTTTTTTTGTTGGCAAAGCGCCCGAAAATATCAGCGCCCGGATCAAGAGCCAGCGGGTAACTGATATTCATTTCCTGCTGAAAATGCTGCACTTTTTCAAGCGGCTCATCCCTGTCGACCCCGATGAGCACCAGGCCTTTGTTTTTATAGGCCTGCCATACATCTTTTTCAAGGTGCGGCATTTCCTGACGGCATACGCTGCACCAGCTTGCAGTAAATTGCAGGATAACTACTTTACCCCGAAGCTGTTTTAGTGAAGTTTGGGTACCATCGGCCAGCACCAGTTTAAAATCATCGGGTGCCTGGTCGCCGGTTTTAACAATATAGCCGCGATCAATTGATGCGGGCAACGGAGCCGGCGTTGCGGTTTGCGCAACGGCCAAATAGCCGTTTATTAATAATGAGCAGGTGATGAGTAGCTGTTTAATTTTCATGACGTAATTTTTTAACTGCGTTTAATGCAGGGTTAAAAGCGCTGAAATTTAATTAAACAAGAAACTTAGACGATAAAGATATGATGGTACAGCTATGTAGCTGTAAGTAACGTAACATACATTATCTTTTCCGCCACTTGAATGGCGAACAGGAATTAGCACCTTTATAACAATTGGGCTTACAGGTTGCTAAGACATCACAGGGCCTTTCCCTCCGTCTTTCTTGATAATTAAATTAAAGAACCATTTAATGATGCAAATATATAATATATTCTACTAAATACATAGACATTATATAATTTAATTGTCATGAAATGGGAAGGGGGGAAAGAAGGGAACTTGGTTTGAACGCTGGCGACGACTCACCCCGGCTACGCTTCGCTGGCCGACCCTCTCTCCGGCTGCGCCGCAAAGAGGGTTGTGGAAAGAAAAATTATTTTTTCGCCCCTCTATGCGCGAAGCGGAGAGAGGGGCAGGCGGGCGGAGCCTCGCCGGGGTGAGTCGTCTCCGCCATGCGATATACGTTGGTGTATATCAGATTTTATGATTACTTGAGATGTAATTTGTAATAAGAAAACGCTGGCCACGACTCACCCCGGCTACGCTTCGCCGGAATCTCTCTCCGGCTTGCACCGCAAAGAGGGTTGAGGAAAGAAAAAAAAACTTTTTAGCCCCTCTATGCGGCGCAGCCGGAGAGAGGGGCAGGCGGGCGGAGCCTCGCCGGGGTGAGTCGTCTCCACCATGCGATATGCATTGTTGTATATCAGATTTACTACTACTTGAGATGTAATTTGTAATACGAAACGCTGGTTTTGAACGCTGGCTACGACTCACCCCGGCTACGCTTCGCTGGCCGACCCTCTCTCCGGCTTGCGCCGCAAAGAGGGTTGGAAAAAATAGAAATGATCTCGTCGGGGTGAGTTGCCGCCATGCATTTTTTTGAAAATATTTATATTTTTATCTATGTCATCCATCATAGAGCTGTGCCGGCTACTTCGGCAACGGGAAACGCCCGCCGAAAAAGTTTTATGGCAGTATCTCAGGAATAGACAATTAAACAACAAAAAATTTTTAAGGCAATTCCCACTTTGTGTTCAATCGACCATTAAAGGCAATACTTACTATATTCCTGATTTTTATTGTGCCGAACTGAAACTTGTAATAGAAGCCGATGGCCCGATTCACCTGTTAAAAAAAGAATACGATCAAAATCGCGATGAGGTTATGAAAGCGCTCGGATTGACGGTTTTGAGATTTAAAAACGACGAAATTATAAGTAATACAGAAGCGGTGTTGAATACAATAATGGCGCATTTATAGCGATTATTGAACGCGGGCTATGACTCACCCGGCCGACGCTGCGCTGGGCCACCCTCTCTCCGGCTTGCGCCGCAAAGAGGGTTGAGGAAAGAAAAAAAAATTTTACCCCTCTATGCGGCGCAAGCCGGAGAGAGGGGTGACGGGCGGAGCCTCGTCGGGGTGAGTCGTCTCCGCCATGCGATATACGTTGGTGTATATCAGATTTTATGATTACTTGAGATGTAATTTGTAATAAGAAAACGCCGGTTATTGAACGCGGGCTACGACTCACCCGGCCGACGCTGCGCTGGGCCACCCTCTCTCCGGCTTGCGCCGCAAAGAGGGTGGAAGCTCATTTTTGTTTTTTTAGCCCCTCTATGCGGCGCAGCCGGAGAGAGGGGCAGGCGGGCGCAGCCTCGCCGGGGTGAGTCGTCTCCGCCATGCGCCCCCCTACATTCCCATCAAATATTTTTCTATATTTATTCCCGAAAATGAATAACCTTGATGCCTTATAAACCCGGATTACATTTATTATCTGAATTCAGTACCGATAAACCTAACCTGTTACAATCAAGTGCGGCCTGCAGGCAGTTGTTTGATCAGCTCATCGATACCTATCAGCTAACCAAAGTTGGTGAAGTTTACCACGATTTTGATGGCGGTGGTTTCACCGCGGTGGTGTGTTTAACCGAATCGCATATGTCTATCCATACCTGGCCCGAGTATGGCCTGGCCACGTTTGATGTGTTTTTATCCAATTATCAAAAAAAGAACGACGATAAGGCGCGTGCTATTTACCAGGGTGTTATCGCTTTTTTTGAAGGCGTGGAAATACAGAAAAACGAAGTAAAAAGGTAATATGGCAGCTACACTAAACCCCAAAGCATTCCCTTTTTCGAGCGAGATTACTTGCCCCGGTTGTCAGCATAGTATTACGCTTTATGATCAGGCAGGCTGCGAAGCGGTGGTTTGCCCGCAGTGCCGGTCTTACCTGCTTTTTAATGATGCAGGCAGGCCTTATGTTGAGCAGAAAATTCACCTTTTAAAGTTTAAGCCTGTTATGCCTTTAGGTACTACAGGTACATTAAAAGGTGTGGAGTACAAACTGATCGCTTACCTGGAAAAGAAGGAGGGGGCAACCAGGTACGAGTGGCGCGAATACATGCTATATAACTACGCCAAGGGCTATGCTTTTTTATCGGAGTATGATGGCCACTGGAGCCTGATAGCCGGCGCCAGTTTTTACCCCGATTTGGCAAAGGTAAATAGTATTTATGGCAACGAGGCCGAATATGACGGCAATACCTATCTTAAATATAACGCTTACAGCCCGGTTATAACGGCCATGATAGGCGAGTTCGACTGGGATATATTCTCCGAAAAATTAAGGGCTAAAGAGTTCATAGATCCGCCTTATATGCTCACCAGCGAGGAAAACATCAAAAAGTATGTCACCGACTGGTACCTGGGCGAATACCTGGAAGAGGCGGAAATAGCGGCGGCTTTTAATATACCTGTTGAAAGCTTTCCCGAAAAAATTGGCATCGGTGCAAATCAGCCATCAAAACACAAAGCCAGGTGGCTGGCGGCTTATAAAATAAGCGGCGTTGCCGCGCTGGTTTTCCTGCTGGTGCAACTTGCTGTAATATGGCTAAGGCCCGAGAAAGTATTACTATCTGATACTTATGCATTGGCCATGCCGCCGCCTGTGCAGGATACATCAAAGCATGTAAGAACCGCGATTGATTCTTTAAAAAATTCTGCGGCGCAGGCGCCGGTTGATTCCTTAAACGCCTTTACTCCTGATGCTAATGGCAATTATGAGTTTAAGCCTTTTAAAACACCCACATTTACAATACCTGATGGGCCTGTACCTTTAGAGTTTGAGTTGAACTCGGAGGTGGATAACAACTGGTTATCGGCAACGGTTGAGTTGGTAAGCGAAAAGGACAACCAAACCTGGAGCATATCAAAAGATATTGAATACTATCATGGTTATGAGGATGGCGAAAGCTGGTCGGAAGGGTCATATACACAAACGGTGCTTTTATCAGAAATTCCAGCCGGCAAATATCATATCAACATTTATCCTTATGCAGGCACAAGATATGTTTCATCGCTGGCTATTAAGGTTACCGAAAGTGTTACGCTTTGGCGCAATGTATTGGTTACGCTGTTATTGCTTTGCCTTTATCCTTTGTACTGCTGGTACCGGATGCGCAAATTTGAGACAGACCGCTGGATGAACAGCGATTTTTCACCCTATCAAAAAGATGACGAATAATGAAAACAGGAATCATAAAATCAAATGCAATATATATAGCCATTGTGGCTGCAATTGTGGGTTATTATTCATATGCAGCTTTTGATGGCCTGGCCTTTTGGCAAAGTAACGATGTGCAGCGCAATGCCAGCTATAATGGCACCGTAGCGCACTCGGGTTACGGGGTTAGGTTTTATCATAAATAACAGTCATGAACAAAAAACTTCCCGTTCTTTTACTCGTATCGGTTTTTATTATTGCCACCTGCGGGCTTATTTATGAGCTGATAGCCGGCACACTGGCCAGCTACCTGCTGGGCGATTCGGTTACCCAGTTTTCTACCATTATCGGGGTTTACCTGTTTTCGATGGGGCTGGGCTCCTGGGTATCCAAGTATTTTGATAAAAACCTGCTGGCCTGGTTTATCCGTATCGAAATACTGGTTGGCCTGGTGGGCGGCACAAGCTCGTCAATCCTGTTTTTAGTGTTCGAGAGTGTAAGCTCGTTCCGCATCATATTATACGGGCTGATATCGTTTACCGGCATCCTCGTAGGGTTAGAGATCCCTTTGCTGATGCGCATTTTGCAGGATAGGTTTGAGTTTAAAGACCTGGTATCAAAAGTGTTTACGTTTGATTACATCGGCGCTTTAATAGCCTCGCTGGTATTCCCGTTGTTGCTTATCCCTTACCTGGGTTTGGTGCGCACGGCCTACCTGTTTGGTATGCTGAATGTGCTGGTGGCGTTAATAACCTGTATCAATTTCAGGCACGAAATTAAGGGGGCCAGATACCTGCAAAGCGCGTCCATCATTAGTATGCTGGCCTTGCTGGTTGGTTTTGTGTATGCCAATACCATTACCAGTTTCTCGGAAAGTTTAACGTATAGCGATACCATCATTTTTTCGAAAAGTACACCGTACCAGCGTATCATCATCACCAAAAAAGGCCGCGACCTGCGCTTGTTTTTAAACGGTAACCTGCAATTTAGTTCGGTTGATGAATACCGTTACCATGAGGCATTAATTCACCCGGTATTACAGGCCCTGCCCGATGCCAAAAATATTTTGGTAATGGGCGGCGGCGATGGCCTGGCCGTACGCGAAATTTTAAAGTATCCGCAGATTGAAACCGTTACCCTGGTTGATTTGGATAAGGAAATGACCAAACTGTTTCGCACCAACGATATGCTGCTGAAGCTGAACCGCCGGTCGTTATTATCGCCCAAGGTAACGGTGACGAATGCCGACGCCTTTTCATGGGCAAGGGCGCAGCACAAAACCTACGATGCCATTATTATTGATTTTCCCGATCCGTCCAATTACTCGGTTGGCAAACTATACACCAATACCTTTTATGCCATTGTAAAGCATTTGCTTAATCCCGATGGTATTATGGTGATACAATCCACGTCGCCCTATGTAGCGCCAAAATCATACTGGACAGTGGAGAAAACCCTGCAATCGGTTGGTTTGCATACTGTGCCTTACCATAACTATGTGCCCTCGTTTGGCGAGTGGGGCTATATTATGGCCATGACTAAGCCTGCATATAAAGTGCCCGATCATTATTTGCCCGGCCTGCGTTTTATGTCGAAAGCCTGTTTGGAGCAGATGTTGTACTTTCCGGCGGATATGGCCAGGGTACCGGCGCAGGTTAACAAGCTGAACAACCAGATACTGGTAAAATATTTTGAGGATGAGTGGTCGACCGTTTTATAGCCGCAGCAGCGGGATGAAGCCGACCAGTCGCCGCGGGTTTATTTTGCAGGCGGGTTTGGTTACAGGGGCCATATTACTTAATGGCTGCATCCGCAGGCTAAGCGGCGGTAAACCGGAGTATGCCCATATAAAAGGCAAATTAGCCGGGCCCAATGCCAAAGCCGGCCATGCCCTGCGCGACAAACTGCCCATGCCGGCACCCACTACACAACAAACGGTTAAAACCTTAATTATCGGCAGCGGTATTTCGGGCCTATCGGCCGCGAGGTGGCTGTTAAAGCAGGGCGAAACAGATTTTCAGTTATTGGAGCTGGAAGATCATGTTGGCGGTAATGCTTACTTCGGAACCAATGAAGTATCGGCCTATCCCCTGGGTGCGCATTATATCCCCATTGTAAATAACGAAGATAAACTGCTGGTTGATTTTTTGCAGGAGCACCAGGTAATTACCCATTTTGACGAAAAAGGGCTGCCCTTTTACAACGAATTTTACCTGTGCTTTGATCCCGAAGAGCGGCTGCTGATAAACGGCCACTGGCAGGAGGGCATAGTACCCGATTTTGGTGTTACTGATAGCGACAGGAAGCAGATCATTCGTTTTTTTGCCCTGGTTACCCAGCTGAAAAACGCGAAGGGCAACGATGGTAAGTATGCTTTTGATATCCCTTTAGATAATAGTTCGGCCGATGATACCTACCGCAAGCTGGACAGGATATCGTTTAATGATTATCTAAAAGATAATGGCTTCAATTCGCCTTACCTGCTCTGGTACCTAAACTATTGCTGTAAAGACGATTATGGCACGCCGGCCCAAAATGTAAGCGCCTGGGCGGGGCTGCACTATTTTTCGGCCCGCAAAGGCACGGCATCCAACGCCGATCCAAACGCGGTAATTACCTGGCCCGAGGGTAATGGCTGGCTTATGAAACGCCTGCGCGAAACCGTAAAAGGCCATATTAAAACAGGGCACCTGGCTTATAATGTCCAGGTAGCGGCAGGCGGCAAGGTGGCGGTAAAGGTGCTCGACCTCAAAAAAAACACATCCGCTGTTATTTATGCAGATAAGGTGATTATGGCATCACCACAGTACGTTAACCAAAAGCTGTTAAAAAATACTGCCAGGCCAGGGTTTGATGTGAGTAAGCTGCATTATTCGCCGTGGCTTATTGCCAATATTACGGTTAATAAATTACCCTCGGCAGCCAAGGGAATGGTGCTGTGCTGGGATAATGTGGCCTATAACACGGCATCGGTAGGGTACGTGAATGCCAACCAGCAGGATATTAAACTGGTAGAACAGCAAAAGGTGCTCACCTATTATTTGCCCCTTTGCGATAAAGAACCCCGCATTGCGCGGCTGGCAGCTTATACCCGTACCTGCGAGCAGTGGATGGATATTGTGGTACCCGAAATGGAACAAATGCACCCCGGAATAACGGAGTATATCGAGCATGTGGAGTTTTGGCTGTGGGGCCATGGCATGATCAGCCCGTCGGTTAATTATATCTGGGGCGATAACAGGAGGCAGGCACGGTTACCCATCAACAACCAGGTCTTTTTTGCGCATACCGATTTGAGCGGGGTATCTATTTTCGAGGAAGCATTTCACCAGGGCATCAGGGCGGCACAACAGGTTTTAGCACATGAGCACGCAGCAATATAATAACCAGGAACAGCCCTGGATAAAAAGCCGCCTTGTGGATGGTATTTTTATCCTGTCGCCCCCGTTTATTGCCTTGCTTATTGTGGCGCTGTTCCCTGCGCAGTTTAAAAACTCGGGCCTGATGCCGGTGCAATATTGGGTGGTACTTATTGTGATGATAGATGTTGCCCATGTGTACAGCACGCTTTACCGTACTTATTTTAACCCGGTATCTTTTAAGCAGCAGCGGCATTTGCTATTGGCCATCCCCCTGTTTTGCTACATAGGCGGGGTGATGCTGTATGTGGGTGGTGGCATTTATTTTTGGCGGGTATTGGCCTACCTGGCAGTGTTCCATTTTATCAGGCAGCAGTATGGTTTTATGCGCATTTACTCGCGCCAGGAAAAGCAAGGTTGGGTGTGCAGGTATATTGATAATGCGGCCATTTACATCGCTACCATTTACCCACTGCTGTACTGGCATTTTACCGGCTACAAAAAAAACTTCAACTGGTTTGTTGATGGCGATTTTGTGCCGTTCCATTTCGATGGTATTCTGATGTTTTGCAAGGCGATTTACCTGCTTACCATTTTGTTGTATTTTGTTAAAGAAATTTGGGTTTTTATTACCACAAAACAGTTTAATATTGCAAAAAACGTATTGGTTTTTGGCACTTTTTTGTCGTGGTATTTCGGCATCATTTACTACAACGGCGATATGGCTTTTACCACCCTCAACGTGGTTTCGCACGGCATTCCCTACATGGCCCTGGTATGGATTTATGAGCAAAAGAAATTTACCGGCGGGGCTAAGCCCAAAACAACTTTCCTCAAAATCACCTTCAGCCGGTATGGTGTGCTCTCCTTTGTGGGCCTGCTCATCCTGTTTGCCTATTTTGAAGAAGGCCTGTGGGATGGCCTGGTATGGAAGGAACACGCTTCGGTTTTTAAACCCTTTGCCACCCTGCCCACCATCAACAGCGATATGCTGCTGGCGCTCATTGTGCCCCTGCTGGCGCTACCACAATCTACCCATTATGTGCTGGATGGCTTTATCTGGAAGATGAAAAAGCAGCACCAGGGAAGTAAATCAGCACCGTACGGCGAAGATTATTCTGGTACTTAGAAGCTCCTAAAAACAAACACGACCGTCATTGACCGGTAAAATCAGGGTACTCTGAAAGGGGGAAAGATGTATCATAAAAGACTGTCATGAGTAGTAAAATCCGCGGATTGTGAATGGAAATGACATTTAAAAATAAAAGACTGTCATCCTGAGTGGTAAAAATTCGCGGAATTCTAAAGGGAGAATGACAATCAAAATTAAACGACTGTCATCCTGAGGAACGAAGGATCTGTTAGCGAACTTTTTGGGTGGTTATGCATGGCGTAGAATAGATCCTTCGTGCCTTATAATGACATGAATATAAGTTATTGATTATCAATTATGTTTTTATTCCCCTCTCGAGAGGGGGCGGGCTGGGAAGTGCGTTGGCAGGGGTGTGTTTTTCCGCGTTTCATTGCGCGTGTATAAACACACCCCTCCGCCCCTCTCAAGAGGGGATTCGCACATTCCCCCGCTTTTTTAAAAAGGGATTCGCGAAATATTGCGTTTACATTAACCCATTTGCAACCATGTCATCACTGTTTTTTCCAGCCTGGCTGGTGGTTCCTCAGGATGACAGGAAAATGGGATATGTCAATGGCAGGTACGAAGAATCTAATCGCGAACTTTTCTATCGGTCATGCACAGTGGATAGATCCTTTGTGCCTCAGGATGACACGGGAATAGGATATGTGGCGAGTATGCGGAACGACGAAGCAATCCCCTAATTACTGTGCGGATCTGCATAATAGGGAATTGCTTCGTTCCTTATTTGATGAAACCTAATACCCGAGCTTATCCCTTCGGAAAAAACTTCCTGAGCGACATGATGTAACCGGCATGCAAACCCTCATGAAAAGGCAAAAACGCCACCGCCGTATCTATTGAATCAAGCTCGACACCATATCGGGTGGTGAACGCACCATAATTACCAAAAATGCCTTTATCCAGGTCGGTTTCCAGTTGTTCTATGGTAGATACGAATAACGCTTTGATGGTGGCGATATCTTCTTCGCCCACAAAATCAGTGGGTTTAGTATCAGGGCGGTAGGGGGTATAAAATTTATCATCGGTAACAATAGGCAAACCTGCACGGGTATAGCAAATGCCCTGCTGGGCCGATATCATGTGTGCTAAGTTCCAGATAATATTGTTGTTAAATCCCTGTGGTACCAGGTTCAATTGTTCGGCGCTAAGGTCTTTAATGGAGTTAAGTACCATCAGGCGCGGTTTAAGTATAATTTCTATCGATTTACGCATGTGAGATATTTTAGCTGATTTATGGCGCGGCTAAAGTATGAAGATTTGGTGTATTATTTTATCAAATTACTTAATGGTGATGGTGTAGTTTTAGGTGTTTAGGCTTTTATTATACCTTTGCGGCTTATGTTACGTTAGCTAAATACCGCTTGATTTACAACATCAAAAGATATGATTAAAAAGATTTACTTACTCGCCATCATCACTATAGTTACTGCAACGGCCTCCCTGGCCCAGGAACAAACGCCGCAGGAGCAAACCATCGATATTCATTTTAATGCCCTTGGCTTTTTGGATAACCGCGAGTACAAGGCTTTTATTCCCCGCTCGCGCACTTATAGCGGCGTGCGTACCGAACTTGATTTAGGCTGGAATATTGATAGCCTAAACCACTTTGTTTTTGGGGCCAACGGCATTCACGAGTTTGGCGCCAAACCCTACTTTTTAAAAGTGAACCCGGTAGCCTATTATAATTTTACAGGTAAAAGCTGGCTGTTTTATGCCGGTGCTTTCCCCCGCGAAGGTTTGCTTGACGATTATCCGCGTGCTATTTTGAATGATACCCTGCGCTACTACCGGCCTAATATTGAGGGTTTACTGGCCCGTGTGCACAACGAACATTTTACCGAAACCGGCTGGATTGACTGGGTAAGCCGCCAAACCCAAACCGACAGGGAGCAGTTTTTATTTGGGTTTTCGGGTAAATACAAGCCATCGGTTAAAGGGCCGTTTTATGTATCCCATTATTTTATGCTGATGCATGATGCCGGTGCCGAAATAGCCGTTCCTAACGATAATATCAGGGATAACGGTGCCGGGCAAATAAGATTAGGGTTAGACTTTAGTCATAAAACCTTTTTAGATTCGTTATCAGTTGAAGCCGGCGGCATGATGTCATTAGAGCGGGTGCGGGGTATAGACGGTTTTCATAAACCGGCAGGATTTGTGGCAAATGTTTATTTCAGCTATCACCAGTTTGCCTTGTTTGATGAATTTTACAAAGGCCAGGGACATGAAATTACCTACGGCGATTCGTGGTTTGAGAAGAAAACGTATAACCGGATGGATATCATCTGGACACCATTTTTATATAACCGGGTAAAGGGACAGTTTATTTTAAGCTTTCACCAAACACCGGGTTTCAGGATGAGTAACCAGGAGGCTTTCAGGGTCACTGTTGACCTGGGTCGCAAAACATTAATCAGAATGAAGAATTAAATTATATCCTGATAGAGGTAGATATTAATATAAAGATCTCCCCTGCAATGGAGATTAAAAACAATCTTATCATCACTTTATAAATAATACATCTATGCAATTAAAAAAAAAGTTACTGATTTTGGCCGCCTTATTGTTCATTGTACCTGCCCGGTTATTTGCGCAGGATAACCAGTTTTCGGGTTGGGCAGCAGTGTTCCACTCGCAAAAACTATCCGAACATTGGGGCTACTCGTTCGACGGACAACTACGCTCACATGACGAGCTGAGTTACCTGAAACATATTTTGCTGCGCCCATCTGCCAATTACTATTTTGCCAAAAACAAGGTTGGCGCTTTGGGTTATGCCTACATAGCCACCTATGGCCGCACCACTGCCGGCGATCAAACCTTTCGTCCCGAACACCGTATCTGGCAACAATATACTTATACCCATAAACTGAGCAAAAATGTAAACCTGGCGCATCGTTTGCGTTTGGAGCAGCGCTTTTTGGGTAACACTGCCGCAACCAAAAACGATAACTACTTTGCCCAGCGCTTCAGATATTTTGCACGGGCCATTGTGCCTTTGAAAAAGGACTCGGCTGTGTTTGCGCAGGGACCGTTTGTGGCCTTACAAAACGAGGTGTTTGTAAACATCCAAAACAAAAACAAGGTAAACAAACACTTTTTCGACCAAAACCGTGCCTACGTAGCTATTGGTTATCGCATTAATAAAATGATTGATGTGGAAACCGGCTACCTGAATCAATACATTAAACAAGCCGAAGCGTACACCATTAACCACGTGGCGCAGCTTGCTTTTTATACGAGATTTTAAAGCCTCATCCCGGCCCTCTGCAAAGGAGAGGTGGGAAAAAACAATATTGAAAATAGAAAAAGCGATGAGTTCAATTCATCGCTTTTTTTATGAAGGCTTTATGCAAATCAAAAAGCCCTCTCTTTTGGAGAGGGTTAGGTGAGGCTCTTACATCCTGCTCACATCGCCGCTTCCTATCTTAGAGCTGCTCACACTTTTTACACTGCCTGTATAATAAACATCGCCCGAGCCTACTACGGATGCTTCCAGTTTTTGGCTTACGTTCACCCTGGCATCGCCTGAGCCTGCAACACGTACCGATGCGGTATTGGTTGTTAAATCCCTTGCGGTATAATCGCCAGAACCGGCTACGCTGATGTTTGAATTATCGGCGGTACCGCTTATTTTGATATCGCCCGAGCCAGCAAGGTTCACATCCAGGTTTTTAACCCAAAGCTTGCCGCTTACATCGCCCGATCCGGTAAGTTTCAATCTAAAAGAGCCGGCACGCAAACCTTCCCTGAATGATACATCGCCCGAACCTGAAAGTGATACGCCGTTTACTTCTTTAATAGATACGTAGATCATAACCTTTTTGTGGCCGCCATCAAACCAGTGCCAGTCGTTATCGCTTTTGGTATAAATTTTAAGGGTGTTACCTTCCACTTCGGTAATAATGCGGCTGATAACATCAGAAGGCGCCTGTACCTTAACAGATTCTGTTGCCCCCTGGGTAATAACCACATCAAACGAGCCGGCAACGCTTACCGATGTGAAACCAGATAAGTGGCGGTCTTCTGTGTTTTGGGTAACCTCGTCGGTTGGGGTATTTGTTTTTGCAATTGTATAGCCTGCAGTACCTGTTATCAAAGCAGCAATCAGTAATATTTTACTTAATGTTTTCATCTTAATTATCTCTTATGTAGCTATATGACGCAAGTTATTTGGCGAGGTTGCATGGAAATCAAAAAAAAGCCCCCTCTAAATCTCCCCCAGTAGGGGAGACTTTAAAATTTTTTTAAGCCCTCCCTTCCGGGGAGGGTTTGGGTGGGGCTCACTCCACCAACACCCCAATATAATAATTAAATGTGTCAATTTCAATGTTATCCTTTGTGGCGCCTGCTAACTCAAAAGGTTTGAATTGTTTGGTTGGGGTGATAAATTTATAATCGCCGCCTTTTACGCGCACTTTAACGGACATGGCAAAGTCTTTGGCATCTGTGCTGGTCCAGCGGGCATAGCTTTTGCCTTCACGGAACATGATCTCGAGGATGGGGATGGTTTTGTAATGCAGGTACTGGTCAAATACCGGCGCCAGGTTCATGCCGGCCTCTTTGCTGATATAATCAACCACCTGGTTGTAAGTAACGGTTTGGTGGTAAAAAGTTTTGTTGAGGCCACGCAGGATGCTGCGCCATTTGTCATCGTCATTAATAATAGTGCGGATCATGTTAAGCATATTACCGCCTTTGTAGTACATATCGCCCGAGCCTTCTTTGTTTACGCCGTAAGCGCCAACAATGGGCCTGTCGTTCACGATAGCCATGCGGGTGCCGTGTACATATTCCTGGCCAGCCTGTTTGCCGTAAAAGGTTTCTACAAATAACGACTCAGAGTAGTTGGTGAAACTTTCGTGGATCCACATATCGGCAAGGTCCTTAGATGTAATGTTGTTGCCAAACCATTCGTGACCGCTTTCATGTATTACGATGAAATCCCATTTTAAGCCCCAGCCTGTACCCGAAAGATCGCGGCCCAGGTAGCCGTTTTTATAGTGATTGCCGTAAGCTGTGCCGCTTTGGTGTTCCATACCCAGGTGGTGGCTTTCTACCAGTTTGTATCCATCCTCATAAAAGGGGTAAGGGCCAAACCAATGTTCAAATGCTTTGAGCATCCGCGGCGCATCAAGCCCCCATTGTGCTTTGGCTTTATCAAGGTTATAGCTTAGCGGCCAAAAATCCATGGTGAGTTTGCCTTTTTCGCCGTCATAAATGCCTTCGTAATGGGTGTAATCACCAATATTGGCTTCAATATCATAGTTGTTAATAGGGTTGGCTACAAACCAATCAAAACGGGTATAGCCATCTTTCAGGTCGGTAACTTTGCGTAAACGGCCGTTTGATACATCTTTTAAACCTTTTGGTACGCTGATGCTGATGAGGGCGCTGTCAACCTCATCCTCCTGCTGATCTTTAGTTGGCCACCATACGCTGGCCCCCATGCCCTGGCAGGCTGTTGATACCCAGGCATGGCCCAGCGAGTCGGTGTTATACTCCACTCCGCCATCCCATGGCGCACGTTTGGCAATAGTTGGGTTGCCCGAGTAGTAAACGGTAAACTCGTCCTTACTGCCCTTGCTGATGTTTTTGGGGAAGGTTAAAAACACGGCGTTAAACTCGCGGGTATATTTTAACTCCTGCCCTTTGTAAACCACTTTTTCAATCTTCAGGTTATTCCAAAGGTCAAATTGCAGCTTATCAAAATCGCTTACTGCGGTAAACTTAAACAGCACGTTACCGCTGATAAATTTTTTATCGACATCAAATTTCACATCCAGGTGATAGTAATTGATATCGTAACAGGTACGCAGCGGCGTAGTTAACGATCCGCGTAAAGTATCGGCCCTGGTAAATTTTTCTTTTACTGTACCTAATTGTGCATTTGCCGGCAAAAAACTTGCACCAGCCATCAAAAGGCCCAGTGTGTATTTGTATAGATTTTTCATATTCAATATTGTAAAATTCCACTCCTTTAAGCATTAAAAAAACGTTGTCATTTCGAACGAGGTACGAGGAGAAATCTTCTACACCCTGCATATCGAGAAGCTCGTTAAGATGCAGGGTGTAGAAGATTTCTCCTCACCCCCAATGCTCAAGGCCCTGCTGGTTCGTTCGAAATGACAACGAGTTTAACCTAATCAACTCAATCCAACCCAATCAACCACTCCCTCAATCCACCAACACCCCCACATAAAAATTCAACTTATCCACCTCAATATTATCCTTGTTTACCCCGTCGATGTCAACAGGTGTAAAGCGGGTAGTAGGCGTTATAAACTTGTATTCGCCGCCTTTTGCGCGGACTAAAACGGGCATAGCGAAATCTTTGGCGTTGGCTATCCACCTTGCGCTGAATTTGCCCCTTACAGTTGCAAACTCCAGGATGGGCAGGTCTTTATAGCGCAGGTATTGGTCAAATACCGGCAGCAGGTTTTTGCCCGATTGTTCTGTAATGTAATTTACCACCTGGTCGTATGTAACGGTTTGGTGGTAAAAAGTTTTGTTGAGGCCGCGTAGTATAGCACGCCATTTTTCATCATCGTTAATAATGGTGCGCACCATGTTAAGCACTACCGCTCCTTTGGGGTACATGTCGCCCGATCCTTCTTTGTTTACATTGTAGGGGCCAACAACAGGGCTGTCGTTGTTAATGCCTTCCCTTAAGCCAAAGTTGTAATCCTGCCCGGCTTTTTTGCCCCAGTTATCTTCTATGAACAACGATTCCGAATAACAGGTAAAGCTTTCGTGGATCCACATATCACCCAAATCTTTCCCGGTAATGTTGTTGCCAAACCACTCGTGGCCGCTTTCGTGTATAATAATGTAGTCCCATTTCAGTCCCCAGCCCGTGCCCGACATATCGTAGCCCAAATAGCCATTTAAAAAATGGTTGCCATAGGCCGTAGCGCTCTGGTGCTCCATGCCCAGGTGCGGGGTTTCTACCAGTTTGTAGCCGTCCTCATAAAAAGGGTAGGGGCCAAACCAGTGCTCAAAAGCTTTAAGCATAGGCCTTGCATTGGCACTAAAATGTTTTTTCGCCTTCTCCAAACTGGTGGGCAGTACCCAGTAATCCATGGTAAGTTTGCCTTTTTCGCCCATGTAGGTATCGCCAAAATGTACATAATCGCCAATGTTGGCAACCACATCATAGTTGTTAATGGGGTTGGCCACAAACCAGTCGAATTTAGTGTAACCATCCTTTAAAGGCGTAACCTTGCGCAGGCGACCGTTAGATACATCTTTTAATCCCTTGGGTACGCTGATGCTGATGAGCATGCTATCAACCTCATCGCTCAGGTGATCTTTATTGGGCCACCAGATGCTGGCACCCACACCCTCGCAGGCAGTAACCACCCATGGCTTTTTAAGCGAATCTTGTTTGTAAACAACGCCGCCATCCCAGGGCGCGTTTAGGGCAATGGTTGGTTTGCCCGAGTAATAAACGGTGAACTGATCTTTACTGCCTTTGGTAATCGTTTTTGGAAAAGTTACAAAAACGGCATTGGCATCGCGCTTAAAAGGCAGTGGTTTACCTTTATAAACTACTTTATCTACACTAAGATTGGCAAACAAATCAAACTGCAGCAGTGTAAAATCGTGTGTGGCGGTAAATTTAAACAGGTTGCTGCCGCTGATAGCTTTATGGTCGATATCAAACTTAACATCCAGGTGGTAGTAATTGATATCGTAGCATGCGCGCGGTGCGGTTAAGTTACCGCGCAGGCTATCGGCATGGGTAAAGGCTTCTTTTTCCTGCAGAAGTTGAGCGTTTGATGTAAAAGGGACTAATCCTACGAGGATAAGGAGTGGGTATAAAAGCTTAAAATTCATATCTTATAGATACAGGGAAATGAAGTGAATAATAAAATCAGTCAAAATAACAGCCTAATTTAGCAACATAATTGCTAACAAATAATTTAATACAACACTGTTACATGAAGCAGCTAATAAATGGCCAATGTTAGCTAAAATACGACAGGGAAATGGCTTTTTAAATTTGATGTAGAAAGGTAGGTAACCCCTACGGGGCATAAATAGAAATTTGACGTTTTTCTACAAACAGGTAGCCTCTACCGAGGCAAGCGCCTTTATTAGTATTGCGTCGACCTGGAGAGTTTACGGTTTTTTAGAAGCGGTCTAAAAACAAAAAAAGACGATTATTGAGCATTAAAGCCGGGCGAACCGCGGCGGTGGGAAATGTGGTATATCGCATGGCGGAGACGACTCACCCCGGCTACGCTGCGCTGGCCGACCCTCTATCCGGCTGAAGCCGTAAAGAGGGTTTTATAAATTTTTATTTTATAAATTGTTGATTATAATAACATTAGTGTACTATGCCCTCTTTCCGCCGAAGGTGAAGAGAGGGTGGCCCAGCGCAGCGTCGGCGGGGTGAGTCGTAGCCAGCGTTCAATCGGATGTTTAAATATTCAAATACGTGATGGTGTGTATAAAGCAATAACACTTTTTTATTTAACCGTTTTTGGACAGCTTCTTTGATAATCCTGTCCCGGTATTAAAAATCCTATTACATTAAAAAGTTTAAATGCTATTTCCCTGTAAAATAGGATAAAACCCGTCCCGGTTTTATTCATTTTCGTATCATTGCAGCCCTTTTTCAATTTTTAAAACTATGGCACATTTTCCCGTTCAATATTCTACCTTATCGGCCATTGCTTTAAAAAATTATATCGCCAACGCTTATGGCTTGCAACTCATTAGCTGTAAATTTTTATTGCGTGGGGTAAGCGATACCTATATCATCGAAGCGATTGATGCCAAATATGTATTGAAAATTTACCGCGAACAACACCGCTCGCACGGTGAAATACAAGGTGAAATTGAATTACTCAATTTATTGAAAGATGGCGGTGCAAGTGTAGCTTACCCTATAACCGCTATCGATGGCAGCCAACTGCAACAATTCAACGCGCCCGAAGGTGCCCGTTACGGCATCCTGTTCTCATACGCCGAAGGCGCCCCGGTTATGGATTTAAGCGATGAACAATTGAGAACTATTGGTCACGAGATGGCGAAGGTGCATAACATCACGTCGGTGGTCCGGCTTAGTTATCCCCGTAGGGAATATAGCATTGAAACTACGCTTATCAATCCCATAAAAAGTTTTGAACCTGCTTTTAAAGAGCTGCCTGATGAGTATGCTTATTTGAAAGACCTGGCAGGCAAGGTTGCGCAAAAGCTAAACTTGTTGAATACCGCCAACTTTAGCTATGGCTATTGTCAGTAAGATTTTTTGCCCAAAAACTTTCATTTTGACGATGCCGGTAACTTAACTTTTTTCGATTTCGACTTTGCCGGTAAAGGCTTGCTTGTTAACGACCTGATGTCGTTTTTCGTCCACTTTTTTATGCACGTGTATACCGGCAGGTTAAAGAACGAGGAAGCCGACCGGATGTTTGCCGTTTTTGTGGCTGCCTACCGGGAAACAAGAGCCGTTAGCAACGATGAACTAAAAGCCATCCCTTACCTTGGCGTTGGCTTCTGGATTTTTTACCTCGGGTTTCAGCATGAACATTTTGACGATTGGTCGAACCTGTTTTTTGGGCCGAAGTTTATCAAGGATAGGGTGGCATTGATAAAAGTGTGGGTGGATAAGTATGGTGTGTCGGGATTTATTTAATGCGTGATTGTTTGAACGCTGGCGACAACTCACCCCGGCTACGCTACGCTGGCCGACCCTCTCTCCGGCTAAAGCCGCAAAGAGGGTTAAAACGCATTTTTCCTTTTCTTTTTTGAGCCCCTCTATGCGACGCAGTCGGAGAGAGGGGCAGACGGGCGCAGCCTCGTCGGGGTGAGTCGTCTTCGCCATGTTATAACGGCTCGCCGGGTGAGTCTTGGCCGCAATACAACGCTATTCCCCAATTCACTAATTCACCAATTCAATAATTCAGTAATTCAATAATTCCCACTAACTTTGCCGTCCTATAAAACAAAATACTATGCAATATGATGTTATCGTTATCGGTTCGGGCCCAGGTGGCTATGTGGCCGCTATACGTTGCGCCCAGTTGGGTTTAAAAACCGCTATCGTCGAAAAATATAGTACCCTTGGCGGTACATGCCTTAATGTGGGCTGTATCCCATCCAAGGCCCTGCTCGATTCATCCGAGCATTACCATAACGCCGCCCACACTTTTACCACCCATGGTATTAAGCTGGAAAATTTAAGTATCGATTTTGGCCAGATGGTAAAACGCAAGCAGGAAGTAGTAAATGCCAATACCAGCGGCATTAGCTACCTGATGAAGAAAAACAAGATTGATACCCACTACGGTGTAGGATCATTTAAAGATAAAAACACCATCACTGTTAAAAAGGCCGATGGTATCGAAACCGAGATAACCGGTAAAAATGTAATTATTGCCACCGGGTCAAAACCATCGGCATTGCCATTTTTAAAAATCGATAAAAAACGCATCATTACTTCAACTGAGGCTTTATCGCTTACCGAAGTGCCTAAGCACCTGGTGCTGATTGGCGGTGGTGTTATTGGCCTGGAGCTGGGTTCGGTATATGCCCGTTTAGGCGCAAAAGTATCTGTAATTGAATTTATGGATGGCATTATCCCAACTATGGACAAAGCCCTTGGCCGCGAACTGCAAAAAGTGTTGACTAAACTGGGCATGGAGTTTTACCTGGGCCATAAAGTAACCGGCGCTACCGTAAAGGGTAAAGAGGTGACTGTTACTTTCGACACGCCTAAAGGCGAGAAACAAGAGTTAAAAGGCGATTATTGCCTGGTGGCCGTTGGCCGCGTAGCTTATACCGATGGTTTAGGTTTAGATAAAATTGGCATCACCGTTGAAGAACGCGGCCGCAAAATTACCGTGAACGACCACCTGGAAACCAGCGTTAAAGGTGTTTATGCCATTGGCGATGTAATTAAAGGCGCCATGCTTGCTCACAAGGCAGAAGATGAAGGTACCCTTGTTGCCGAAATTATTGCCGGCCAGAAACCGCATATTGATTACAACCTGATCCCCGGTGTAGTATATACCTGGCCCGAAGTTGCAGCTGTTGGCCAGACAGAAGAGCAATTGAAAGCAGCCGGTGTAAAATATAAAACAGGATCGTTCCCCTTTAAAGCCAGCGGCCGCGCACGTGCCAGCGGCGACCTGGACGGTTTTGTTAAAGTACTGGCCGATGCCACTACCGACGAAATTTTAGGCGTACACATGATTGGCCCCCGCGCGGCAGATATGATTGCCGAGGCTGTAGTTGCCATGGAATTCCGTGCATCGGCAGAGGATATAGCCCGGATCAGCCATGCCCACCCAACTTATACTGAGGCTATGCGCGAGGCTTGTTTAGCAGCTACGGAGAATAGAGCGATTCATATTTAATTTCGGATTTCGGAATTTGGATTTAGGATTTTTGATAAAGCAGGGACAATTTAGGTTGTTTCTGCTTTTTTGTTTTGATGGGGAATTGTGTCTGAACTGAATTAAACGAATTTTTTGAATGGGCAGAATTTAGCCGCGAGGGGGGGGGACCCTAAGAAGCTGTTAAATTTGAAAAGGAAGGCCATGATTGAAATCAAAACCTGGCGAAACGTAGGAGCGGGAATGCGGAATATCGCATGACGGTTAAGACTCACCCGGCGAGGCTGCGCCCGCCACCCTCTCTTCACCTGCGGTGGAAAGAGGGGCTTGAACGTTGACTATCAATACATTGTATCGAAAAAAATAAAGAATTTTCAAGCCCCTCTTTCCGGCGAAGCCGAAGAGAGGGTGGCCAGCGCAGCGTAGCCGGGTGAGTCTTCGCTGCCATGCGAATACGTTGTTGTCTATTCATTAGAAGCATAAAAACATTAGCAAATCAAATTTAGACAGCGTCTAAGAAGCTGTTAAAGCTGATTTGATAAAAATATTATTGCTTTATACACGCCATCAAGTATTAGGATATATATAAACATCCGGTTGAACGCCGGCCACGACTCACCCGGCCGACGCTACGCTGGGCCACCCTCTATGCGGCGAAGCCGCATAGAGGGTTTGGTATATTATTCTATTGATAACCAACAATTTTTAGAATGAAGACTTCAAAACCCTCTTTGCGGCTTTAGCCGGAGAGAGGGTGGTCGGGCGCAGCCTCGACCGGGTGAGTCGTCTCCGCCATACTATACGCCGCTGTATTTCGACAAGCTTTAACGTTCAATAATGTTTTTTTCTTTTATTTTAAACAGCTTCTAAAAAATCTTCAATTCGATAAACGGCGTAGCCTTCTTGAACGACCTTAAAAATAAACAAATGGTGAAAAATTCCGGTTCAGGAAACATTAGTCCGTTGAATCCAATTATTAATTGCGATTGTACTTAATCCTGCTTTGGGACAAAGCCATTAATCATAATATCAGCTATGGCTGCAATTATTAATAAACCAGCTAAAGCAATGTACGATATATTCGATAGCCTTTTCATAGGCTTCATAAAATCCTGGTTTAGCTGATTTTTCGTACCGTCGTCAGATATATTTTTGATTTGCCGGGAAACATATATGTTGTTCACTAAAAAGAAGGTAACGGCTGCGTGTACCAAAAATACAGTTATGACTTTAGAGACAAATCCGAAATCGGCTTGCTCCATGGGGCCAATCGCATTGTGCAAATGCACCGGTTTGAGATCTGTCGACCATACAATGTAAATGAAATGTGCGATCAAGAAAACTACGGGCACAAGCGCATTCACGGTAACCCACTTTGCCCCATTAATTGTCTTGTTAAAACTGGTTACTAAATAAGCCTGGTAGCCAACAATAAAACATGGATTAACCGCGAAGAGCAGGTTTGATATTGTTTTAATTACTCCATATGCTTGCCAGAAAGAGTGAGGAATGTTAGACATTTGGGACGCAATTATTGCCGGCAAAAACAACAATATCAGCTGCCAGTAATTCAAGCGTATTTTCATGGATAAGGTTTAAGTTAATTAGGTAGTAATATAATCAATATCAATTTAGTCTGAACCCGGATTAAACGAATTTTTTAAAAGGGCAGAATTTAGCTGCGAGGGGATTTTAAAATTCTAAAAATTCTTTAATTCTAAAAATTCCGGTTCAGATAACATTAGTCCGCTCACTCCAATATTAATTGGATTGTACTTATTCCTCATTTGATATAAGTACACTAATCCTTCAAAAACCTCATTTTAATAACCAAGGCAACTATTGCCAAAACAAAACTGCCTGCTGAGCCAAGGATAGATATGATCAATAGTTTTTTCATGGGTTCCCAAAAATCATCGGATAGCTTTTGGCGCAGCAAACTGTCTTTCACCCTTTCAATTTTAGCTGATACATACAGGTTGTTTATCACAAAAAAAGTAATGAGCTCATGAATAAAAAGGATACCCACAATTATTTTGACCAGCCAGAAATCTGACCCGGAGGTTGGGCCGTCGGGCGATTTCTTACCATTAAAATCCTCTGCCAATAAAAGTGTACAGCCATATGTGCAAAAAAACGTCAGTAAAACCGGGGGTACATTATTAATAATTATCCATATGCTGCCCTTTATCTTTTTGTTGAAAAAAACTACAAGGTAGGTTTGATAGCTGATGGCTAACAGGAAAACGATACACAACAACAGGCATATCATTTCGGCGTTAATGTAATATTTTGCCCGGATGTGGTTAGGCATAAACGTACAGCCGATAACCAATATGAATGGTGAAAAAAGGGCGATGAGCTGCCAGTAATTCAATCGTAATTTCATCGGATAAGGTTAAACTAATAAGGCAGCAATATAATCAATATCGCTGCCTTATTAGTTGATGAAAATAAGATTTTTATCTATACCGCTATCACATGTTTCCCCTTTTTATAACCGATGGTTGCAAAATAGAAGATGAAAAGGTAGATAGGGATCAGGATTACATAAGCTGTTTGAGCCGATATTTTATCAACCAGTAAACCATAAATAGGAGGGAATACCGCTGCGCCTGCTATGCCCATTACCAGTAATGAAGAACCAATTTTGGTAAAGCGGCCTAACCCTGAAAGTGCCAGCGGCCAAATAGCAGGCCACATTAATGAGTTTGCTAAACCTAATAAAGCGATGCAGCTAATAGACGCGTATTTGGGTGTAAATAAAGCTAAACCAGTTAAAATAACTCCCAATACTGCCGAATATACCAAAGCTTTTTGCTGAGAAATATAACGGGGAATAAACACGATACCAGCAATATAACCTATTACCATACAAATTAGGGTGCCCGATGCAAAATATTTGGCAGTTGACAAAGGAATATGATGTGCTATCCCGTAACCAATTATGGAGTCGCCGGCTATAACTTCGGCGCCTACGTAAAAAAACAAGGCTATCACCCCCAATATTAAATGCGGGAATTGCGTAATACTTGTTTTGCCCGAATTTGCTGCAGCTACAGTTTCATCTTCGTGGTCGGTATCAATTTCTGGCAGGCCCGAAAAATAAATGAGCACTGCTAATATGGCTAATACGATAACCATTAATACATAAGGCAATATTACCCTTGATGCCAACTCGTTCAATTCGGCAGTTTTTTGGGCAACATCTAATTTGGCAAGGTTAGCGTTAAAAGCATCAATGTTATTTAAAACAACCGCACCAAGCGCTATTGGCGCCAATACGCCGGCAAACTTGTTAAATATACCCATAACGCTGATGCGCTTTGCAGCACTTTCGGGCGGGCCAATTATAGTGATGTAGGGGTTTGATGCCGATTGCAAAACCGCAAGGCCACTGCCTTGTACAAATAAGCCAATTAAAAAGATGGCGTAGGTACGGGTTAAAGCGGCAGGTATAAAAATAAGAGCGCCAATGGCTATGATGAACAGGCCCACTGCCATTCCGTTTTTAAAACCAAATATTTTAAGCAACCATGCCGATGGCTTGGCCATTAACAGGTAAGCAATATAAAATGCACTTGCCACCAGGTACGACTCGCGGTTGTTTAGCTGGCAAGCTATTTTTAAATATGGTATCAATACCGAATTTAACCAGGTTACAAAACCGAAAATGAAGAATAGAACGCCGATAATTATTACCGGACTTACAATTGTTTTCTTTTGTGCCGATATTTCGGGATTGCTCATGGATGCCATTTTTTTATTTAAATCGTTAAGAAGTTAATTAAGTTTCTAAAATAATTAAAAAAGTTTAGTATTTGCAATCTTGATGTTGAAAATTTAACAAATTAATATTTTATGATGGATTTTTTGGTGCTTTTACTAAAATAGATCAATCAATGGCGAAATGGATATGAAAAAAGCCAGATATTACTAAAATACAACAATCCGATTTAAATTCCGAAATTCGGGCGCTTGCATTTTCAAATGAGGATATTAATAGTAAACAATACCCGCATCCCGGCCCCCAAATATGGCGGCACCGAACGTGTTATCTGGTGGCTGGGTAAAGAGCTTAGCCGGTTGGGGCATACGGTAACCTATCTTGTTGCGCCCGGCTCAACCTGCGCTTTTGCTAAAATATTGGTTTATGACCCAGCTGTCGACATTAACCTGCAGGTGCCCGACGATGTGGATGTGGTGCACTTTCACTTCCAGGTAAATGGGTTTAGCAAGAAGCCTTATTTAATTAATGTACATGATAACCCCGGCTTTGGGCAGCAGCTAAATCGAAACTCGGTATTTGTATCTGCCAACCAGGCATCGCGCTACGGTGGCGAGGCCTTTGTACACCACGGCCTGGACCCGGATGATTACCGTAAGCCAGATCTGTCGGAAAAACGGACACATGCCCATTTCCTGGCCAAAGCCGCCTGGAAGGTTAAAAACGTAAAAGGCGCTATTGATGTAGCCACCCAAAGCGGCAATAAGCTGATGGTGTTGGGCGGTACGCGCCTCAATTTAAAAATGGGGCTGCGTTTTACAGCAAACTTAAATGTGCGATTTAAGGGCATGGTAAATAACGATGTAAAGGCGACTGTGCTAAATGCTTCCAAAGCATTGTTGTTCCCCGTATTATGGCACGAGCCTTTTGGCCTGGCTATTATTGAAAGCCTGTATTTTGGCTGCCCGGTGTTGGGTACGCCCTACGGATCGCTGCCCGAACTGGTGCCGGCAGAAGTTGGGCTGTTAAGCAACAGTAAATCGGACCTGGTAAACGGACTTAAGGCGATAAATCAATTTAGCAACCAGCTTTGTTACCAATATGCCATGGATAACTTTAGGGTACATACCATGGTGCAAAAATACCTTAAGTTGTATGAGCGTGTTTTAAATGGCGAACAATTGAATTTGGGATTGCCAACATTACAGGTTGCTGGCACGGTGAAATATTTGCCCTGGAATGAGTAGGGATGGTTCTCTTTTACCAAGATACCCAATTTTTCAGACTGCTTTTTCTGAATTTTGCCCACAAAAAAACTTCATTTTATTTTTGTGTTAATAAATGCACTATTTGTATCAATAAATAGTGCATTTGTTGCTGAAAAGTGTGAAATAATTACCTGTTTGTAACTGTTTGTATATGAAAAAACAGCGGTTTTTAAATGTAAAAGGAAAGGGGTAAATTTGTGTTATTCGGGCGCCGAAAAGTGGATTATACGCCTGTATTGCAGCTTAAGCAGGCAACTACGTCAAATATGTTAAACTGAAATGGGAACTTTTGCATGCATTTCATGTTAATTAAAATTCCGAAATTAGCCCCTTAATAATTCCGAAATCGAACATCCGAAATCCGACATCAAACTTCCATGCTGCAAATACAAGAAAACGTATCTCTTAAAAACTTTAATACATTCGGCATAGATGCCAAGGCGCGTTATTTTGTAGAAATAGCCCACCAGGATGACCTGGTTGAACTATTTGCCGACCCGCAATGGCAGCAAACCGAAAGGTTGGTTTTAGGTGGAGGCAGCAATTTATTATTAGTTACAGATTTTGATGGCCTGGTTATCCGTATGAATATCAGGGGCATTGAACACCGCATTAGCCATAACGATGTATTTGTAGAAGCCGGCGGCGGCGAGGTATGGAACGATTTGGTGAACTTTTGCGTTGCCCGTGGGTATGCCGGCATCGAAAACCTGAGCCTGATTCCCGGTTCGGTGGGGGCATCGCCTATTCAAAACATCGGCGCGTACGGCGTAGAGCTTAAAGATGCGTTTGTAAGCTGCAGGGCTTTTGAAATTGCCACCGGTGCATTTAAAACCTTCAGCAAAGCCGATTGTAAATTTGGCTACCGCGAAAGTGTTTTTAAAAGTGAGCTAAAAGACCAATATATCATTGTATCGGTTAAATTCCATTTATCGCTTATTCCCAACATCAATACCCAGTACGGCGCCATAGGGCAGGAGCTGGCCAACAGGGGCATCACATCGCCTACTATAAAAGATGTATCGCAGGTGGTATCACACATCCGGGTATCTAAACTGCCCGATCCTACAACTATAGGCAATGCCGGTAGTTTCTTTAAAAACCCGGTAATAGCTCAGCACGAATTTGAAACTGTACACACTAAGTTCCCCGATGTGGTTAATTATCCGGCTGCCGACGGACAGGTAAAGTTGGCTGCCGGATGGCTTATTGAACAATGCGGCTGGAAAGGAAAAACCATTGGCCATACCGGAACGTGGAAGAACCAGGCGCTGGTATTGGTGAACCACGGCGGAGCCACCGGAACCGAAATTTATAACTTTTCGTCGCAAATTATAGACAGTGTGTACGCTAAATTTGGCGTTATGCTACAACGCGAGGTGAATATTATTAGTTAAAAAAATAAATTTTAACTAAATTTTCGATTTTGTTTTCATTTGTTTTCAATAAAGTTTTTGCTGGAATATTTGTTTTGGTATTCTGTTTTGTGGTGCTTTTTTATGTATTTAATAGTCTGATAAGCAGGTTGTTGTTTGTTGTTAAAGTGTAATATTTACACTTTTGTTTTGTTTGTTGATTTTAAGGCGCAAAGTGGTGTTTTGTGCTGTATTTAATACAGTACTGGCACTATGCTTGCCTAACTGTTAACACAAAACTTTAACAAAATGACAAAGATTGAGTTTAACACCCTTGTACTGCGCCAGGCAACTTCATTAAGATCATACGCCTTACATTTTACGCACGACGCAGACGATGCTAACGACCTTGTTCAGGATACAATGTTGAAGGCCATAACTTATTACAATAAGTTTAAAGAAGGTACCAATTTAAAAGGGTGGTTATACACCATCATGAAAAATACGTTTATTAACAACTATCGCCGTTTTGTTAAAATGAGCACATTTGTTACCAAAAGCGACGAAATCTCTTCGCCAAACCTGGTATTCAGTTCAACAAAAAATCAAGGTGAAGCTAAATTTGTGATGGATGATATTAAAAGAGCTTTAGATAGGTTGCCCAGTGATTATTATGTGCCATTTACCATGTATTTTGAAGGTCACAAATACCATGAAATTGCCGATCATTTAGATATTCCGATAGGTACAGTAAAAACCCGGATACACGTAGCACGTAAACTGCTGAAGAAGAACCTGAAAGCCTACGATAACGGAATTGCCAAACCCGTTTACGCCGAAAACTAAATTTATAAACTCAACCATATATATAATAAAAAACCCGCTTATTAAAGGCGGGTTTTTTGTTTTGAAACATTATGGGTTTCAATTTGTACTTTTGACTAAGCCGTGGCGGCTACCAGGCGACTGTTAACACGTTGCCACAAGGGCTAAATTGCACCTCATGAACAACCGTATCTATTTTATTGCATCTATTATCCTGATGTTGCTGGTTACCCAACAAAGCCGTGCAGACGAGCCTAACCTGAGGCGTATCCGGAGTTTATTGGTGGTGTGCATGAACAGCAGCAAAACAACCGATTCGTTATATAAAAGCCTGGCTGTAATCAAGAACCCTGCCGGGGTTATTAAAGCATACATTGCTACATTATCGGCATGTAAGGCCAAGCTCAGCTGGAATCCTTATATGAAGGTGAAACACCTTAACAATGCCGAGGCTACCTACAAAACAGCCGTAAGCGCCGATCCGCACAATATCGAGATCCGGTTTTTACGTTTTTCGGTTGAGCATAACGTGCCTGGCTTTTTAGGTTTTAACAAGGACCTTGTTACCGATCGTGACGAAATTATAACTCAGCTTGATAAAAAAAACTATGGTACTGGTGATAAGGATTTAACGGTAGCCATCATCAAATTTCTGCTGAATTCCAAACGCTGCACCCCCGCACAAAATGATGATCTGAACAAACATTTAGCCGAATTAAAGTGAGATACACTTACCTCATCATCAATATATTGACGGTTTTTTTCCCGTTTGGATTGTCGTTTGATAAAAAGGTGCATTTTTATAAAAGCTGGAAATATATATGGCCGGGCATGGCTATAACCGGCCTTTTCTTTTTGTTTTGGGATGTGCTGTTTACCATGAAAGGCGTTTGGTCCTTTAACCCGCAATATATTGTCGGTGTTACAATCTGGGGTTTGCCGTTAGAAGAAGTGCTTTTCTTTTTAACAGTGCCTTTTGCATGTATTTTTATTTATGCCTGCTTAAACTATTACGTAAAATGGCAAATAGATACCCGGTTAACCAATATCATCAGTAGCCTGGTTGTAATGTTTTCTGTTTTAGGGCTTATTTTTTATTATAATAAAATTTATACTGCAATTACTTTTGGGCTTTTACTTGCATTGGTGTTAATGGTTCAATATGTAATTAAAGCAGAGTGGCTTAGCTGGTTTTACGCAGCATATGTAGTGGCGCTGCTCCCTTTTTATATCGTCAACGGAATTTTAACAGCCATCCCGGTGGTTATATACAACAATAGCCAAAACATGGGCAAAAGGGTAGGGACTATACCCGTAGAAGATCATTTTTATCTAATGGCGCTGTTACTTATGAACATCGGCTTTTTTGAATACTTTAAAGCAAGACGAAAAACTAATGACTGAGCTGCCCCAATATACCAAATCGCAACTGGCGCTGCGCAACGGGCAGGATAAACCCCAGATTTGGGTGGCCTATAAAGGCATTATATATGATGTAACCGAAAGCCGCCTATGGCGCAATGGCAAACATT
This sequence comes from Mucilaginibacter ginsenosidivorax, assembly GCF_007971525.1. Lineage (NCBI taxonomy): Bacteria > Pseudomonadati > Bacteroidota > Sphingobacteriia > Sphingobacteriales > Sphingobacteriaceae > Mucilaginibacter > Mucilaginibacter ginsenosidivorax. The sequence continues at coordinate 2,002,468 of NZ_CP042437.1, read as the reverse complement.
ACGAACATTGGGCCGGCCAGGACCTAACTCCCGAGCTTGTTGATGCGCCGCATACTGAAACTGTATTTGAAAAGTTTGAAAAAGTGGGTACGCTACACGCAGGCCCCCTCTAAATCTCCCCCGGTGGGGGAGACTTGAAAGTTTGCAGGGCAATATTAAAGCCCTCCCTTCCGGGGAGGGTTTGGGTGGGGCTGGCTCCTTATATCTCAAACTTGGCCAATCCCACAAATTGGGCTATGCGGGCAGTAATTTCTTCCTGTGTCAGGTTCCTTAATCTTTCAGATCCAAACTTCTCCACGCAGAATGATGCCAGGGCCGAGCCATAGATGATGGCGTTTTTCATGCTTTCGAAGCTCACAGTGCCCGCTTTGGCCATATAGCCGATAAACCCGCCTGCAAACGTGTCGCCTGCGCCTGTGGGGTCAAAAACCTCCTCTAATGGAAGGGCGGGGGCGCTGAATATTTTATCTTCATGAAAAAGCAGGGCGCCGTGCTCACCTTTTTTAATGATCAGGTACTGCGGGCCCATGGTTAAAATTTTACGGGCAGCTTTTACCAGCGAAAATTCGCCCGATAGCTGGCGTGCTTCCGCATCATTAATGGTTAGTACATCTACTAGCTTCAAAGTTTTCAATAATTCATCTAATGCAATATCCATCCAAAAGTTCATGGTGTCCATTACAATCAGTTTGGGGCGGTTTTTAAGGCGTTCGATAACGCTTTGCTGAACCTGTGGCGATAAATTGCCCAGCATCAGGTATTCACAATCCTGGTATGATTCGGGAATTATTGGATCAAAATCGGCCAAAACGTTCAATTCGGTAACCAATGTATCACGGCTGTTCATGTCGTTATGATACCTGCCGCTCCAGAAAAATGATTTTTCTCCCTGTTTAATTTGCAGCCCTTCGGTATCTACATTGTGTTTGTTAAGGTCTTCAATCTCGCTTTGCGGGAAGTCATCGCCTACCACGGCAACGATATTTATATCATCAAAAAAGTAAGATGCGCCCAAACTTGCGAAGGTTGCCGACCCGCCGACGATTTTATCCGTCTTCCCGAAGGGGGTCTCAATTGCGTCAAATGCCACAGTACCAATAACTAACAAACTCATGGAAAATATTTTAAATTTTTTTTGCGCAAATATTGTGAAATTACCGCAGAAATTATACTTTTGCACCACTCCAAACGGAAAAATAGTCCTGAGTAGCTCAGCCGGTTAGAGCATCTGACTGTTAATCAGAGGGTCGCTGGTTCGAGCCCAGCCTCAGGAGCCACAAAATCAATGATTTATCCCCACTCCGGCGAGTGGGGATTTTTTTTGCATGAAATTTTATACCTTTTTTGGGGTCCGCAATCTCCTTCAACGGGAACCCGGCGTTTATCAATCTAACCCCAAAAGGGATAAAAGTTTACACTACAGACCTAATTACTATCGATATTAGATTGATAAACGTTAATTAGCGTTTTTTCTAAACATTTAAGCATAGCTTTACATTACAATATAAAATTAACTCTTAAAACCAGTTGCTGTTCAATGAATTCACCTTATCGTACTGCTGGACGGGCAGCAATTGCAAGCGGCATATTGGGGATGATTGCGTATTTTTCACTTATTGGGTTTCTTTTAATCCGCAATCAAGATTCACAAAATGGAACTCTTCCAATTAGAGTTCATGACTCCTGTGTTATTTTCCAATTTCTCTTTTTAATTCCAGTTTCAATTGCGCTGTTTAAAATCATCAAGGAACAAAATTTAAAAATAACGCAAGCATTTCTCAATGTTGGAATTGGTGCGCTTTGTTTTACTGTACTATTTCTATTGCTCATCTTCCCTAAAATTCTTGCAGATACTTTGTATATGGCTCCACAAGGTGTTTTTGGTGCCTGGGTTATCGTTGCATGTTGGCGTTTAAAGGTATTTATTCCTCAATGGCTTAGGTGGTTTGGAATAATTGTTGGCTCGGGACTTATATTAGCCGGCTTATTTCCCATTGGATATGGCATATTTGTGGATAATGTTATTTTTCATATACCTGCTCCATCAGATGAGGTAATGGACAAGATACCCGCCGAAACCACGGCAAATATAGTTGTACATCTATTTCTTTATATTGGCTCATTTATCGGCGTTTTGACCCTCCCGGTCTGGACTATATTAATAGGCGTCAGATTGCTTCGAAGTAAAATCGAATAGTAATTTAATATGTCGCTCGCTGCCTGAAGTTTTTCAACATTAGTCAGCAAATCTGTATAGCTTTTTCCGGACGGGACGGCACATTTCAAAAGCGGACAACGGCATGTTCGTTTTTATTACAATGTTAATAATGTTGCTTTTTTAATTATCAATATATCAGCATATTAGCTATTTGGAACAACGATTGAGTTATTTGATCTTGTGAAGCCATATATATTCCATATTACCCTTTATGATCTGGCGTTTTTGGCGGCGATATTTATAGGCCTGACTTTTACCGTATTGTTATGGTTTACCCCAAAACTGAACCGTACTGCAAACCGGTTTCTGGCCCTTGGCTTGTTAGCTGTTGTTTTATGGATGGTCCGGATATTGGGACAAAGCGTTGGCCTGGATGCATACTTTCCCTACTGGAACCAATTACCACTTCAATTTTCGTTGGCTCTTGGGCCGCTTATTTATTTTTATGTGCGCAAGATAAGCCTGCCGGGATACAAATTACACCGGAGGGATCTGTTGCATTTTACTCCTTCCCTGCTGCAACAGGGTGTGCTTGTATGGGAGAATAAGCAGAGCATCGGTATTGGCGCAACAGCTTATAATACATCACTCTTTGGGCAAATTAGCCCTGTGTTGAACATAGCGGCTTTTATTTCGGCGTTGGCCTACTTGTATATCTCCTTCGGGGTAATAAAACGTTATTATCAACAGATAAAATTTAATAACGTAAATGACCGGTACCGCCATCAAATGCGATGGCTGCAACGTTTAATAAAAGCTTTAGCGCTGTTATGGTTGTTGTGGGTGCCGTACGCTTTTGTAGATTATTTTTATTTCCACTACAGTTTAGGTATAACTACTTACTATTCCTTGTACCTGATGTTGGCCGCAATGATGATTTGGATAGCGGCCACGGCGCATTCAAAAACGGAAATCGCGACGACGATGCATGCAATGCCAATTTCAAAACCTACAACGCCCGCGTTGCTGAGGCAAAAGGGTAACTGGCTGAAGAAGGTTCTTGAAGATAAACGTTATTACCAGGATCTGGAGTTAAGTTTAAGTTCACTGGCCGAAAAACTTAACCTCAGCACGCATGAATTATCGAGGATAATCAACACAGGGCTCAAAAAAAGCTTCAATGATTTTATCAATGAATACCGGGTTTTAGATGCAGCCCGTAAAATGGAGGATCCGGCCTACAGCCATATCACACTGCTGGGCATTGCATATGAATCAGGCTTTAATGCCCAAAGCACATTTAGCCGTATTTTTAAGCAGGCCACCGGTAAAACTCCGCTGGAATATAAAAATGACCTCAAAAAAGGCTACCCATCCTATAATTTGAGAAGTATTAGGCTATCCGCTGCGGTAATTTCGAACCATGAAGCCACTATCAGGTGGTCTACAGAGAAATTAAACCGCAATTATATGTTCAAAAATTATTTCAAAATCGCGTGGCGCAATATCGTTCGCCATCAAAGTTACTCGGCAATTAATATAGCCGGCCTGGCAGTAGGGATTGCAGCCAGCCTGCTCATATTTGTAGTTGTTCAGTACGAACTGAGTTTTGATACGTATCAGCCGGGTTATAAAAATACCTACCGCATTGTTACCAAAAAAGTGCGGGAAGGCAACATCAGGTACAGTGCCGGAATATCGACACCAGCTGTAGACGCCTTTCGCCTTTATTTTCCGCAAGCCACTGTTGCAGGCATCAATGCCATTTATGGCAGCCAGATTGTTGCCCGGGCGGCAAATGGTAACCCGGCAGCAGACAAAAAATTTGTAGAAAACACAGGCATCATGTTTGCCGAACCCGGATTGTTTGATGTTTTTTCAGCAACCTGGCTGGCCGGCGATGCATCAGTTTTAAAAGATCCCAACATGGTGGTGATTGATCAAAGCAGTGCGATAAAATACTTTGGCGATTGGCACTTAGCTGTAGGAAAAACACTCAGGATGGACAACCTGCTTACATTGAAGGTAGCAGGCGTAATACAGGATTTACCTGCAAATACCGACCTCCCGTTTAAAGTGTTGGTTTCATACATCACCTGGAAGCAAAATGCGAAAAGCTACAACTACCGAAATACCTGGGACGAAACCAGTAGCGATTGCCAGGTATACATCAAATTCCCGGCAAACGTATTGCAGAGCACCGTAGACAGTCAGATGCTCAGCTTTTCAAAAAAACAATTTGACAATAATAAACGTACCGGCCGGAAGAGATTTGCTGTAGCACAACCCTTATCAGCCATCCACTTCGATACCAGTTTTGGCGGTACACTGGGCGATCATATAACCAGCAGGTCTACGCTACGCACGTTGTCGCTCATCGCAGTACTGATCATCATTATGGCATCCATCAATTTTATTAATCTATCAACTGCGCAATCGGTGGGCCGCTCCAAAGAGGTAGGGATCCGCAAAGTGCTGGGTAGCAGCCGCGGGCAATTGATTGGCCTGGTGATGTGCGAAACAGCCATCATCGTACTGTTTTCTGCAGGGCTTGCGGTAGTTGTGGCCGAACTGGCCTTTCCATTGCTTAAGCGCATAGCCAGTGTGCCCGATACTATAAGCTTGTTCAATCCCGGCATATTGCTTTGCCTGGCTTGTGTAATAGCTGCAGTAGTATTGCTTTCCGGCGTATATCCGGCAATCATTGTATCAGGGTTTAAACCTATCCAGGCGTTGAAAAACAAAATCAACTCCAAAGCGGCGGGCGGCATATCGCTCCGCCGGGTGTTGGTAGTTACGCAGTTTGCCATTTCGCAATTATTGATTATTGGAACGGCTATCGCCGTTAAACAAATGGATTTTGTAAACAATGCCGATCTTGGCTTTAATAAACAAGCTGTTCTTGCGGTACCTTGCCCTGCCGATAGCGTTGGTTTATCGCGCCTTAACAGCTTTAAACAACAGGTACTGGCGTTACCAGGCGTACAGGCGGCCAGTTTTTCGGCTGATGTGCCTTCTTCGGCGCATAACAATTCCAGCAATTTCTTCTATAATCATTCCGAAAAAGATCCGGGTTTTGATGTTTTCATGAAGGCAGCCGATGCCGATTATTTTAAAACATTTGGCCTTAAATTTATAGCGGGCAAAGGCTATGAACCAAGCGATACCGCGCGTCAATTAGTGGTTAACGAAACTTTTGTACGCAAACTTGGCCTTAAACGTGCAGATGATGTTTTGGGCAAAACCATCACCTTTGATAATTACTCAAACCTGCCTATAGCAGGTGTGGTTGCCGACTTTAAAACAAACTCGATGCGCGAGGAAGTTAAACCCCTGTTGATGTACCCCTTCAAACAATTGGAACAGGAAATAGCGATAAAAATTGAAGGGAAAAATTTAAGGAAGACTGTCGCGCTTGTGCAAAGTACCTGGGAAAAGAAATATCCCGAATATGCCTATACAGGCTTTTTTGTTGATGACAGCATTGCTAAATTTTATGAGCAGGAAAACCAGCTGGAACTGATTTACAAGGTATTTGCAGTTATTGCCATTTTTATATCCTGCCTTGGGTTGTACGGATTGGTTTCGTTTATGGCGATACAGCGTACCAGGGAGGTAGGGATACGAAAAGTTTTAGGCGCATCAATTAGCAGCATCCTGTATTTGTTTTCAAAAGAATTTTTAGCGCTTATCATGGTGGCATTTGTAATAGGTGCGCCAGCTGCCTGGTACCTGATGAACGGATGGCTGCAAACGTTTGCCTATCGTATTTCGCCGGGCGTATTGGTTTTTATTGGAGCGGTTGGAATCTCGTTATTGATAGGCTGGTTGACTATAGGTTACAAAGCATTAAAAGCCGCACTGGCAAACCCGGTGAAAAGCTTACGGAGTGAGTGATTATTTTGTCGACTAATGGGCTTTCTAATTGTCTTAGGTGCAATTGCTTCTATATCAATTTACAAAAAAAGGGAACGGGCATCCCGCATACCCCGGAATTGTAATTTAAAGTTTGGGGTTCCATTGCACTTTCGTACTTTGAACGGCAGTTAGGCAGAAGCGGTTAGTTTCGCCGTATTTGCTTGTAATAAATTTATTTGATCGACCATGAGACTTAAACTAAGGGAGGAAAACACAGGAGGGGAATTACTGCTTTTTAAGGACGAGGCGGCATTTGACCGGTTGTTTTTCAGCAAAGACCGGTTCAATAAGTATTTTACTATTGCGTGGAATACAGGAGAAAGCCAAACGGTTACCATTGACGGATCTGAATATGATTTTCCGTCCAATTCTCTGCTAACCCTTTTGTTTAATCAATCTTTTAGCTTTAAAAATTCTGCAAATATTATTGCCTGGCAATTTAACCGTGAATTTTATTGCATTATCGATCACGATAGTGAGGTGAGTTGTGTTGGGTTCCTGTTTAGCAGTACCGATCATATGTTTGTTGAGCTGGATGACATGGCACAACAAAAGTTACAACTGCTCTCCGACGTTTTTATTGAGGAATTCAAGACTTCCGACAATATCCAGAGTGAAATGCTGCTGGTGCTGCTAAAGCGCCTGATTATGTATGTTACCCGGCTGGCCAGGTTTGGGTATGTACCGGCCAAAAAACTTCAGGACGAAAGGTTTCACATCATCCGAAAGTTTAACCTGCTGGTAGAAGCAAATTTTAAAACCGAGCACTCGGTTAGTTTTTATGCGGAACAGCTTTGTAAGGCCCCAAAAACCTTATCTAATCTTTTTGCAATTTTCAACCAAAAAACGCCTTCGCAAATCATCCAGGATAGGATCGTCGTAGAGGCCAGGCGGCTCCTGTGCTATACCGATAGATCGATAAAGCACATCACTTTTGAGCTTGGTTTTGAAGATGTGCCTTACTTCTCCAACTTCTTCAAAAAAAATATGGGTATATCGCCATCTGATTTCAGAAATTCTCCAAAAATTTCTCAGGAAGGGAAATAATTACAACTAACCGGGTAATGTACATATAAACCCGCCCTGCTTTTCGGCCCACCTTTGTATTGTTGATTCAAACAAAAAACTTCAACAATAAAAACGATGAAAAAGCAAACAACAAAAAACACATTGAAAGCAGGTCTTTTAATTTTAACAGTCGCTCTTTTTGCCGTAACCGGCACAATAACTAAAGCAAATGCACAAACAATCAAAAATGTAGTGCTGGTACATGGCGCATTCGCCGATGGCTCGGGATGGAAAGCCCTTTACACCGTACTTACAAAAAAAGGTTACAATGTTACTGTGGTGCAAAATCCGTTAACATCACTCGAAGATGATGTGGCCGCAACCAGGACAGCGCTTGACAAGCAGGACGGCCCTTGTATTCTTGTTGGCCATTCATGGGGAGGCGCTGTTATTACCGAGGCAGGCAATCACCCAAAAGTGGCCGCATTAGTTTATGTAGCCGCATTTCAGCCCGATAAAGGTGAATCGGCATTACAATGGTTGCAAACCGCGCCTCCGGCTCCCGAAAACGGTGTACTGGCCCCAGACAATAAGGGCATTGTTTACTACGACAAAGCTAAATATCATGCAGGTTTTTGTGCCGATATAAGCCAGGAGGAAGCCGACTTTATGTATGCATCACAAGGTGCATTTTATGCCAAAGGTTTTATAACACCGATTACTGACCCAGCCTGGAGGCATAAACCAGCTTACGCCTGTATTGCAACTGAAGATAAAAGCATCAACCCTGTTATCCAGCATAAAATGTACGAACGCTCAAATACTAAAGTAACAGAAGTGAAAGGCAGCCACGTAATCTTCATGTCGCAACCGCAGGCAGTGGCCAGGGTGATTATCCAGGCTGCAAATGAAGTATCGGCAAATCATTAATCTGTAAGCAAGATCTTCCCGAATACCAATGATTTATCCCTGCTCTGGTGAGTGGGGATTTTTTATTTGCACAAAATTCACATATAAGTGAACAAAAAAAACTCTCCGAGGCCCATTAGTCGATAGTTAATTACTATTCATCGATACTTTTCTTTTGCCGGTTTAATATAACCTACATTTAGGCTTTACTATCATAGTAGTGATTTGAAGAGGGAAAAGTTTATTCCCTGTTGCAAATCAACTTAAGGGAAAACGGCTATCTGTTTTTATATGATCCTATAAGTTATATAAAAAAGATGTTTGGCAAATTACCCATCTGTTGCCGGTTAATACCGGTAATCAATAATCGGTTAACAGCCCTAATACGGGTGGTTCGATTTTTCTACCTAAATCAAATTAAATTTTAACAAGGCTTTGCAGGCAAAATTGAATAAATAGAAATATGAAATATTTAGAAAATACAGTTTCATCAGTAACAAGATTAGATCGGTTTAAGGAAGAGTACATGCAATTGGCAGAGGCGGTTAACGCTTTTAAATCCGAAGCGGTTCAACTGGTGATTGCAGAGCGCCTTGTTACACTTATTCACGGCGCTGCTGATGAGAATGCCACGCTGATAAAAAGCAGTAACGTTCCATTTTTAGGAAAAAAGCCGGGAGCCACCAAAGCTGTCCAGCGGTTGCTGCAAACTGATTATTTTGATTCGCCCAGGGCAATAGGCGATATTGTTGCTCATTGCGCTAAATTGTTTGGCAAGGATTATAAAACGTCTGAATTTTCGGGCGTATTGTCATTTCACGTAAAAGAGGGTAACCTTTCAAGAACCGAGGGGGAGTATAGCAGCCGTTTTGTTTATTTTAGATAACACTCTTAACCTCAGGTTTTAGAGTTACGTCAAATGCCGCAAATCCATTTCTGCAATTTATTCCCGCCCGGTTTATAAGTCAACCCATTACACGGGCTATGGCAATTTACAACTTAAACGTCCCGGTTGCCGCTATAAGCAAGCAAATGCAACGCTGCGGCAAATGCAAAACCGAGAAGTACTATTGCTGTCTACATGCATATCCCGATCTGATTGGTTACCTGCTTTGCCCGCAATGTTTAATATTCACCCTCCGGTAACTCATCTCTAAATCGCATCCCTTCGTTTTTAACTTTTTTCGTTTTCTGTCAAATTTCCCCGTGTGTGCTACTATGCGTACAGAAAAACCACAGGGGTTGAATGTCGGTAGAAATAGATCAAAATAGCTTTACGTGCCGTAGGTAAGTCACCATTGAACATTTCATATCAAATGAGCATGGATAAATGCCCAATTTTAGTGGCCAGTTTCGTACCTGCGGCACGAAAAGGAGGGGGACTTAATTATTCTACCGACATTTTACTCCTAATGGAGTGCTTTTCAAAATCACTATCTCCTATAAACATGTGTACATACGGTAGCTCTATTGGAGGATAAATGCAATCCTGATAGCGTGAGATTAAATATATAGCATGCGAAAGTTAACCTTCACCACCTGTAATTCCTTCTCCCGATCCGCAGGTAAAAGTGCCAACACATCTTCTTTTTCATTTAACAGGCAAGGGTAAAACTTTAAATGAAACCACGTCAAAATATTTAAAATAATAAGAAACATCAGGGAGCTTATTGAAAAATATTTTTCCTTCTACTTTTTCTGGGATAATTCATATTTTTTATAAATATTTTAAATAAATACTGCATAAATTTAAATATTTGTAATTTTTATACCATTCTATTAAAATTAATATAAATTTGACAATCACTTAATTGATCTTATACGATGAAAAAACTACTACTCACAGCTTTGTGCCTTGTGGTGTTATTCGCTAACGCTGTATTAGCACAAAACAAAACAATTACCGGTACGGTAATTTCAAAAGACGACGGATTGCCGCTGCCCGGTGTATCCGTAAGGGTATCGGGAACAACAATTGGTACCCAAACCGGCGCCAATGGCCAGTTTACTTTAAGCGTGCCCGGCACGGCAAAAAGTTTGGTATTCAGTTTTACGGGTTTCACCAGCCAGACGGTCGAAATTGGCTCGTCGCCCATTAAGGTCATGTTGGCTATCAACACCAATAGCCTGTCCGAAGTAATCGTAACAGGTGCTTACGGCACCAGGCAAACTTCCCGATCGGCCTCCTATGCCGCGCAGGTTGTAAAATCCGAAGCCCTGAATACTATCCGCGAGCCAAACCTCAATGATGCTTTGGCCGGTAAAGTTGCAGGCATCCAGGTAAGGAGCCAGTCGGCTGCAGCTTTGGGTCGTAACACCAATATCCGGTTACGCGGCGCTACCGGCTTTGGAAGCGGCAACAACCCGCTATATGTGGTAGACGGTACTATTTTACCCAACTCCGACGATTTAAGTAACGACGATATTGACAACATTACGGTTTTGCAGGGCCCGGCGGCATCTGCCCAGTTCGGATCGCAGGGTGCTTACGGTGCCATTGTCATTACAACCAAAAAAGGTAAAAAAACCAGCGGGCTGGGTGTCGAAATAAACTTAGGGGCCAACTTTGATAAAGCCTACATATTGCCTAACTACCAGAATACCTATGGCGGTGGCGCATCTGCCGATTTTATGCAGTATACCTACAAAGAAGGCGACCCTGAAGGATGGAAAGCTTTAAACGGTAAGTATTATCCCGATTATACTGATGACAGCAGCTGGGGACCTAAAATGGTTGGCCAGGAGTATATCCCCTGGTATGCCTGGGCAGCCGGTACTAAATACTCTTTTAAAACCGCAAGCTGGACAGCCCAACCAAACAACGCCAAAGACTATTTTCAAACCGGAATAGCGTTAAATAATAGCTTCGCGTTTACAAAGGCGGCTGATAATTACAATATCAGGATGTCATACAACAACCAAAATACCCGTGGCATTTTACCAAGCAGTAATCTTAACAAGAATGTTTTTAGCTTAAATGTTAACTACGATCTTAACAAGCATTTTACGGTAGGTGCAAGCGTTAATTTTGTAGGCCAGCAACTTACCGGCCAAATTAATGATGCGTACGCAAGTCAGTCAAGCGGGTCATTCAACTCCTGGTTCCACCGCGATCTGGATATGGGGATCATGAAAGAGCTGCAAAACTTGAAGTCGCCCGACGGAACCTACGTAAGCTGGAACCATCAAAATCCAACATCGTACGATGCCTCAGATCCATCAGCCTTTTATGGTGGCAATTACTGGTACAATTTTTACACCTATGCCAACCAGATTAACAACGTAAGTCAGCGCGATCGTTTATACGGCAACTTTTCGCTTACCTATAAAATCAATAACGATTTAAGCGTTAAAGCTACTTACCGTAAAAATGCCACAGATAGCTGGTATGAAAGTAAAACAAGTTCCGAACTGCAATATAGCGGCACGCAAACCGGTGTTAAAGGCGGCTACGCTACCGGAACTGTTTACCAAAACAGGGAGAATTACGAAACCCTGGTTACCTATAGCAAAAAGATATCCGATTTCCAGGTTAACGCCAATGCCGGTAGCGACATCTTTAATTACATCTATAAAGACAATACGGCCAATACAAATAACGGTTTAAGTATTGATGATCTTTACACTATCGGCAACTCCGTAGATGCTGCTACTGTTGGGAATACCCGCATCCAGGAACAATACCGTGCTTTATTTGCAAAAGCATCTGTAGGTTACAAAAGCTGGTTGTTTGCCGATGTTACCATCCGTAACGATTGGTTTTCAACCCTGTCGGTTGTTAATAATGCCAACTCGGTGCTGTCCAAATCGTTTGGCGGTTCATTTGTTTTCAGCGAATTATTGCCGCAAACAAAAAGTTGGTTAAGTTTTGGTAAAGTAAGGGCATCATACGGCGAAATTCCGCTGGCGCTTGGTACATCTACAGAAACATTTGGTGCATACCGCAATAATACCACTTACTCAATAAGCTCCAATAAATGGAACGGGAACCTGCTGCAGGCCGGTAACGGTGTTTACATCGATCCAAGCCTGCACGGAACAACTACCAAACAAACTGAGTTTGGTTTAGACCTGGGGTTCTTTAACGACAGGCTTACCTTTGCCGGTACCTATTACCAGGGCGATGATAAAGATATCCCGGTATCATTATCTGTAAACGGGGCCAGTGGTGTTTCAACCATATTAACCAATATTGGCTTAATCAAAAAACGCGGTGTCGAGTTCTCTTTAGGCGGCTCGCCGGTTAAGTTGCCTAACTTCAGCTGGACGGTTAACACAAACGTGGCCCGGATCATTGAAAATACAGTTGTGGAAATCAGCGATAAATACGGCGTAGACCGTGTGGCTGTTGCCGGTGTTTGGGGCAGCACTATGCCTTACCTTATCCAGCAAAAAGGTAAAGAGTGGGGCCAGATTTACGGTAACGGTATTAAACGCAATGCCGATGGCGTGCCCATCCTTACATCAGCCGGAGCTTATATTAATGATCCTAATGTATATTTTGGCAGCGTACTGCCTAAGTTTACCGGTGGTTTGCAAAACTCATTTGCAATATTTAAAGATTTTGTTGCCAGCTTTAATATTGACTACCAGATAGGCGGCAAGTTTGTTTCATTATCAAACATGTGGGGCCAATACAGCGGTTTAACTGCTAATACCGCCGCGCTGAATGATAAGGGAATGTCGGTACGTGATCCTGTTGCCGATGGCGGTGGTGTTAAAGTTACCGGCGTTGATGCCAACAATAACCCGGTTACCTATTATGTAGATGCTAAAACGTACTACCAGGGCTTATACAACAACAAAACTTTCGATTCCTTTATTTATGATTTAACGTTTGTTAAGCTTCGCGAGGTTGCTATCGGCTACAACATTCCGGTTAAAAAACTCGGGTTTGGTAAAACGCTTCAATCGGCCAGGTTTGAACTAACAGGGCGTAACCTGTTACTGCTGTATGCCAAAACCAAAGACTTTGACCCATCGGAAATAACCGCATCGCAGGGAGAAACGGCCCAATGGCCCGGCACCAGGGGTTTCGGCTTCAATCTCAAAGTAACATTCTAAGCATTACCTACCAATCAATATTTTAAACAAAATGAAAAAGATATACATATATACAGCTGCAATGGCCGTTGTTTTATACACAACGGGCTGCAACAAGCTGAAAGATTTTGGCGATGTTAACAGCAATCCGGGCGCTACAACAACAGCCATTACATCGGCTTTATTAACCAACGTACAATCAAACCTTGGGGGCTACGCTTCTACCAATACCGAGCCTTTATCTGGCGCCCAGTACGGCCAGTATTTTTCTGAAACCCAATATTCAGGAACATCATTATATAATTTACCGCAAAACTCATTTACCGGTAACTATAGTGGCAATTTAAATAACCTGCAAACTATCATCAACCTTAATGTAAGTAACAATTCAACCGCTGTAGCAAAAATTATGCAGCAATACATCTATTGGATAATTACAGATTCATGGGGCGATGTGCCTTACACCCAGGCTTTAAAAGGGAGTGCGGTGATACAGCCGGTGTATGATACCCAGGAGACTATTTATAAAGGCATAATTTCGACACTTACATCGGCCATAAGCGAGTTTGATTCATCATCGAGCCTGGCCGGCGATATTATTTATGGCGGCGATGTAGCTTCATGGAAACGCATGGCCAACTCGTTGAAGTTGTTGGCTGCAATACAATTGTCAAACAGGGTAACCGGCGCCAGCGATTATGCGGCTGTAGCAGTTAAAGAGGCTATTGCATCGGGTGTAATTACCACCAATGCCCAAAACTTCACCCTGGTTTATCCCGGCGGCACTTACAAAAGCGCATGGTACAGCCTTTACAACGGCCGCAAAGATTATGGCGAATCAAAAACGCTGACAGATATCACCGTAGGAAGCAACGACCCCCGGCAGGCCGAATTTGGCGGGGCAAGCGAATTATCGGGCAACGTAACCACATCAAATATTGGCGTGCCCTATGGTTTGGTACGCCTGAGCGTTTTGGCATTTGAGGATGCAAACCCAACCTGGGCCCGCGTTTTGCGTGGCGACCTTCGGTTAGAGACGGGATCGGTGGTGATGATTAATGCTGCCGAAGTTTGGCTGGCGCGCGCCGAGGCAGCCAATTTAGGTTGGACCGACGAAAGTATTACTACCGATTATACCACAGGCGTTGCCGCATCATTTGAGCAGTGGGATGCCGGAACGCCATCTGCTTCTTACCTGGCGCAGTTCCCGGTAACTGATACTAAAAACGCCGACATCACCGGTTCGCAAATAAAAAACATTTCTATCCAAAGGTGGATAGCCAGCTACCCTGATGGCCATGCAGCCTGGGCCATATGGCGAAAAACCGGCTGGCCGGCGCTTACCCCGGCACCGGATGCCACAAACTCATCGGGCCAGATTGTAAGGAGGTTTACCTATGCATCATCTGAATACAACACCAACGGAACAAATGTTAATGCTGCCGTTGCCAGGTTAACAGGCGGCGATACCCAGGATGCACATGTGTGGTGGGATACAAGAACAACTAATTAACCCTTCAACTTAAAAAACATGAAAAAGAATATATTTTTTAAATACCTGGTTGTGGCCTGTGCATTTGCTGTTGTGTTTGCAGGATGCAGAAAGGAACCCGCTGCCGATAAGGTTACTACAGAAACACTCAATGCCGGTAAAACCTTGATAGGCTTTCCCGATGGTATGGAATCATCAACATTTTTTGATCCGTTTACTGATGTTAAAACCATTGATGTTTTTACGCTGAAAAAAGATGCGGCAAATAATACAGATCTGAAAAAGGCGCAAAACTTTGTGGTATCGGCTGAGCCGGATTCAATTGATGCTTACAACGAAGCCAATGGTACGGCTTATGAATTATTACCATCATCTTTTTATACAATCGGAACCTCATCTGCCGATGTTTCGGTATCTGGCGATAACCTCACTTTTAAATTTGCCTCGGGCGATTTTGCAAAGAATTTTGTGATAAAGCTCGACGGCAGTAAACTTGATTTATCAAAAAGCTACGCCCTGGCCTATAAAATTACAGATTCGGCCGGAGTGGGTATCCATGCGGCAAGCAGGGGCACTATGTATGCATTTTACAGTGTTAAAAACAAATACGATGGGGTTTATACACTTGGCGGCACTATTGCCCGGTATATTGATGGGGTTGCCGATGCTACGCTGGGCGGCACCTATCCCGATGGGCTGCAGGTTGATGTTGCTACCATAGGAACTTACACCAATTCGTTTTCTTTAAAATGGATTACCGGCAGCGGCGTTGGCGGTATTGCCGGGCTGCAGCTTACGGTTGACCCTGCAACTAACAAGGTTACCGTGATAGCAACCGGGAATGCGGCTGTGCAGAACACTGCCGGAAAAGATAATTATTACGACCCCGATACCAAAACATTCCACCTGGCATTTGACTGGGGAGCCAATGCCACCAACAAAAGGGTTTTTGATGGTACTTTGACCTATGCTGGCTCACGATAAAAATTACAAAGGCTTTTAAAATACTCCTTTAGTTCTTGCGGTTTTTTCATTTACGTTAATAAATAAAAATGAACAGTTAAAGTTAATTAAATGTGTCTTCCAAAGGAGTGGGGACACATTTTTTATTGGGGGTAAATAATAAATTTGTCTAAAAAGGTATGCCTTCCGAACCCCCGGAAATAAATCAGAACAAAAAACATCCGATATTGGCTACATAAACCACTACCATGGAAAAGATAGCCCCGAATACAAAGCTTTTTACCACTAAGCATTACCAAAAAACAACTGCCCTTTTTGTGGTGATGAAACGGGTGTTATTACTTTTAACATTCCTTGCTCCTTTAATAGCACAAAGCCAGCAAATACAGCCGGACACCCTTGGCGGATACAAACAGGTTTGGGCCGATGAATTTAATAACGAAGGGCCGCCAAACCCCGCCAACTGGAAGTTTGAGCAAGGCTTTGTACGTAACCATGAAGACCAATGGTACCAGGCCGATAATGCCACCTGCCACAACGGGTTATTGGTAATAGAAGCTAAAAAGGTGCACCTGCCCAACCCCGCATATGTACCCAACAGTACCAACTGGCAGACCAGCCGGCGGTTTATTGAATATACATCGGCCTGTATGAATACCAATGGCCTGCAAAGCTGGCAATATGGCCGGCTGATTATGCGGGGCCGGATAAATACCGATGCCGGTTTATGGCCGGCCTTCTGGACCTTAGGCCTGAACAAGCCCTGGCCATCAAACGGCGAAATTGACATTATGGAATTTTACCGCGATAAACTGTTGGCCAACATAGCCTGCGGCACCGATGTACCATATAAGGCCAAATGGTATAGTAATGTAAAAACACTCGATTCATTTGAACCCGGCTGGAACCAGCGCTTTCACACCTGGCGAATGGATTGGGACGAAACATCCATTAGCCTGTATGTTGATGACATATTGCTTAACCATGTGGCCTTAAAAGACCTGGTTAACCAGGACGGCAGCAACTTTAATCCCTTTAAACAGCCACATTACATCCTCCTGAACCTGGCCATTGGCGGCGATAACGGCGGCGAACCATCGGCAACCACTTTTCCAAAACGGTTTGAGGTTGATTACGTGCGTGTGTATCAAAAATAAAAATGCGGGATAACCTGCGTTAATATTTATAGAAGACAGTTCATGACGGTTTCACCGTTTCAACACGTATTATTGTGTAAATAATTATAAAACCACATTCTGCTTTTTTATTGGGTTGATACAAGCTATCGGGCGGTAATGCCTGCGGATGGCTGGCATTTACTGTATGAGCAATAGGTTATGCCCGTGTTTATAAGTCAAAGTGTGGTTTTATTATTGAAATTATTAAACTTAGTTAACCATACCCCCCTTCATGAAAAAGAGTTGCCTGTTCGCTTTTAAAAGTATTACGCTTGTTTTCGCCTTAGTTTTTTTTATTTATCCTGGTAATGATGCGGCTGCATTTGCCACGCAACTAAAGGCCAATCCCGCGGCAAGTATTGATAACCTACAGGTGGAGTATACCGATAAGCCCATGGGTATCGATGTGGAAACGCCGCGCTTTAGCTGGCAAATGAAAGCGCCGGCAGGGGCAAGGGGCTATGTGCAGCTATCCTACCAGCTGGAAGTAAAAGATGGCGCAGGCAAACCCGTTTGGAGTACCGGGAAGGTAAACAGCAGTAAATCATCAGGTATTGAATATGCGGGGAAAAAGCTTAAAGCGGCCACCCGTTACACCTGGAAAGTGACCGTTTGGGACCAAACAGGCGCCATGTTAACCAATACCTCGTGGTTTGAAACGGGTTTGATGAACGCCGATCCCGGATTATCGGCCTGGGATGGTGCTACCTGGATTGGCGGCGGCAATAACGACCTGGTTTTATACTCCAAATACCTGCCCGTTTTTAACATGAATTACAAGCTGGCCATAGCGCCCGGCAGCACCCGTGCAAGCATCATCATGGGCGCCAATGATGCCCGCCTAATGGATAAAAACAAAAATATTTTCCAGGTTGAAAATAAAATGAACGAGAGTTATTTCAAGATCGAGCTGGACATTTCAAAGCTGGGCAGCGCCGGTACAGGTAACGCTAAAATTAACATATACCGCAGCGGTTATACCGGCAATGATACCGCTACACGGGTGCTAAAATCATTTGATATTAAAACAAGTGTAATTAATGAAGGCAATAAAAACAAAGAGCACCGTTTTGCAATCTATAACGAAATGGGCACTTTAACCTTTAGCGTAGATGGCGACTATGATTTTCTTGTAGATAATGATAAAACACCTGCAGGTGCCCAGCCTGTTTTTCCGCCGCGCGGGCCGCACAGGGCAGTAGTTACCCTTAACCCGCTGGGCGCTCGTGATGTAATCTCGTTCGGTTTGCTTTGCGATATCGGTTATGCTGTGGATGCCGGGCAGCAGGCCGCATTTTCGGGGTTGGAAGTATCGAACGCGCGCAAACCGGGCAATATTTTGTTTAAGGAAGATCTATCGGCACAGCATTACGCGGGTATTTATAAATCTTTCATAGGCAACGGTGGCATCAGTATAAAAAACGACCGTTTCCAGGTTTCGGGCGGTAGCCAGGGTGTTTTTGCGGTGGCCGACCCAAGCCATAACTCCATGCCTATGCTGCGTACCCAATTTGAAACAAACAGCAAAAAAATTACAAGCGCCCGCCTGTACGTTACCGCCCGCGGCATTTACGAGGTGTACCTCAACGGTAAACGCGTAGGCAATGATTACTACAACCCCGGCTTAACGCAATACAACATTACCCACCTGTATCAAACGTATGACGTTACCACGATGGTTAACAACGGACAAAACGCTATAGGCGCCATGCTGGGCGAAGGCTGGTGGAGCGGCCTGCTAAGCTACGGTACCATCTGGAACCACTTTGGCGACAGGCAATCATTACTGGCCAAACTGGTGATTAAATATGCCGACGGTTCAAAAAAAGTAATTACTACCAACGATAAGGATTGGAAATATTACAACAAAGGCCCTATAGTTTACAGCAGCCTGGATATGGGCGAAGTTTATGATGCCTCGTTAGAAGCCGGGATAAACAACTGGACTACGGTAAGCTATAATGACAATGCCTGGCAAAAGGCGGTTAAAGTACCGGTAGATGGTACCACCTATTCGGGCGTATCCTATGATTTTTTTGGCCATAAGGATGAATTGAACTACGATAAGCTATCGCTGATTGGGCAAATTGGCCAGCCGGCCGGCATCTACAAAACGCTTACCGCCCAAAGCATGCAGGAAGTACGCAAGGGCGTTTACGTGTACAACATGGGGCAAAATATGGTGGGCGTGCCTAAAATTTACATTAAAAATGGTAAAGCGGGTAAAAAGTTATTGCTGCGCTATGCCGAGGTTTTATACCCGGCCCTCAAACAATCGGGCAAAAACGTGGGGATGATCATGACCGAGAATTACCGCGGGGCCCTGAGCCAGGATGTGTATACCATGAAGGATGGTGAGCAAACATTTCAGCCTCACTTTACATCGCACGGGTATCAATATATTGAAATTACCGGGGTTGATGCACCGCTGCCGTTAAGTGCTGTGCAGGGTTTGGCCATCAGCTCCATCCACAAGCTAACGGCAGATTACGTCACCTCAAATCCCAAAGTAAACAAGCTGTGGTCAAACCTTACCTGGTCAAACATCGATAACTTTTTAACCATCCCTACCGATTGCCCGCAGCGTAACGAGCGCATGGGCTGGTCGGGCGATATCAGTATTTTTTCGCGCACTGCCACCTACTTGTCCAACAGCGACCAGTTTTTAAGACGGCACCTTTTTGCCCTGCGCGATTTGCAGATGCCCAATGGCAAGTTTACCGATATTGCCCCGGTTGGCGGCGGTTTTGGCGGCGTACTTTGGGGCAGCGCGGGTATTACTATCCCCTGGGAAGCCTACCAGCAATATGAGGATGTGGCCTTGTTGAAAGAGCATTACCCGGCCATGGCCAGGTACATGAGTTTTATCGATTCTACCATCAGCAAAAAAAACGGTCTCAGTTCCGATTCGCAGTTAGGCGATTGGCTTGGCCCTCAAAATAACCAGCTGGGTACCGATTACCTGGTAACCGCTTACCATATTTTCGACCTGGGTATAA
Source organism: Mucilaginibacter ginsenosidivorax (assembly GCF_007971525.1). Lineage (NCBI taxonomy): Bacteria > Pseudomonadati > Bacteroidota > Sphingobacteriia > Sphingobacteriales > Sphingobacteriaceae > Mucilaginibacter > Mucilaginibacter ginsenosidivorax. The sequence goes on along the minus strand of NZ_CP042437.1, from coordinate 1,982,800 downwards.
TGGTGAAGATTGCCAGCGCTTTAAACAAGCCCGACGACGCTGCCAAATACCAGGAAAGATATGATGAGCGCAAGGCATTTTTTAACAAAACCTTTATCAATGCCGATAAAAAGGCGATGGGGCTTTTGGGTGGCGGCATATTTGCACCCCGCGATGCAAAGCAGGAGTTTAAAGTAGCCGATATACAAACTGCTTATGCCGTTGGCCTGTCATTAGGTGTTTTTAACGATGAGAACACGCCTTATATGGCCAAAAATCTACAGGCCGCTGTCGAACGTGAAAACAAGGACGATGACGGTATTACCCGCCCTAAATACTCCTTAATGACTGGCTTTATAGGTACCGCCTGGATCAGCAAATCGCTATCCGATTACGGCCACGCCGACCTGGCCTACAAAGTGCTTCAAAATGATCATTATCCCTCATGGCTATACGCTATTGACCAGGGCGCAACCACCATATGGGAACGCCTGAACGGCTACACGGTTGAAAACGGTTTCGGTGGTAACAACAGCATGAATTCCTTTAACCACTACTCCTTTGGCGCCGTTGGCCAGTGGATGATGGCCTACTCACTGGGCATCCAGCGCGGCGAGGTTGGTTTCAAAAACTTTATCCTGCAACCCGAACCCGACCCAACCGGCCAGATGACCTACGCCAAAGGCTACTACGATTCGCCCTACGGGAGGATTAGCAGCAGCTGGAAAACGGCAGGCACCAACCTTATTTATAACGCAAGAGTACCGGCAAATACCAAAGCCACTTTATACCTGCCAGCCGCTTCGGCAGCTGCTGTAACCGAAGGCGGTAAGCCCGCGGATAAGGTAAAAGGAATTAAGTTTTTAAGGTATGCCGATGGGAAAGCTGTTTATGAATTGGCATCGGGGAGTTATGTGTTTAGTGTGGAGAAGTAGGGGAGGGGATAGGATGGTCTCTTCTACACGGTCTCACAGACCGCCCTGGTAGTAACATGTAAGGATGCTGCAACTTTCTTGTGATCGTCATTGCGAGTGTCCATCAGTTAAAACCTGAAAAAAATTGTTATGGCGTTCAACTGATATCGTTAAACGAATGTTCTAAAACTACCGTCATTGCGAGGTACGAAGCAATCCCGAACTATGTGGGACTTAGCATTTAAGGGATTGCTTCGTGCCTCGCAATGACGTATATTTTATATTGATAATCAACGATCTATAAGGATCGTGATTGTAAGTTGTTGATTATTAAATATATTTTTCTCCTCCACGGTCTGTGTCCTCACAGACCGTTGTTTCCAATGTTTTCGGTTGGCGAGGGTAATTAACAGCTGGGGTAGTCAGAGACTACATGCATAGTGGTTCGAAGTCTGGAGACTTCGAACAGCGGAACACTACGGGCAGCGGGGGAGGCTCTTGTACTATTGAGGCAAGGAATGAAGAGAGCCTACTGAGGTAACCTTTTTTATCATTTTACGCATGTTCGCGCGGGTCTGGCGAAAGCTGAAAAGCCTTTAGTATAAACGGTATAAATTTTGGCGGTTTAAAGGATACCTTTGGTTCAATATCTCCATACGTGCATGAGCCAAAGTACTAACATCCAGTTTAGAGGCGAATAAAGCACTAATCTGCGCTTCGGTCAGTTTCTTTTCTTCATTAGTATATAAATTTTCGGCGAGTAAGGTTAACGCCTCCCAGATCACAGGATTCATCAGGGCTAAACACATGAACTGAAAACCCTGCCAGTATAGCCGTGCTGGATCGATACGCAGGTGAAACAGCGTTGTTCTCGCGTTTCCTATGGCTGCCGTATAATCATCTGTACCGCCGTGGGCATCCACCAGTGTTTCGTCGTTTGGAAACAAAGATATTTTCTTCCTGACATAAGACGAGCCATGGCTATAGATAGTGGTGGCCGCCATGCCTGCCACGTTCACCAGCATAATCTTTTCCGCTTCCTGCCAGGTTTCATGCCCAGGCGTTAGTTTGCTCATATGCACGCCGCCGCGATACTGCGGGTCGATGTTTTTCCGATCGATCGTTACATAATTCACGCCCAGCAGCTGTGGGAACAGCCAGGCGGCCATGTAATGCCCGGCCTCATGGTAACAGGTGCGCCTTACTTTTCCCTTGGGCGTGGTAAAATAATAACGTAAACGGTTTCTCCATTTTTTTAAGCGTTTGACCATTTGTTTCATTAGCACGCAAAACTACACAACCTATTAGTTCTTATTTGGATATTATTTTAAAAAAAAATAAAAATAAATTTTGAGATTTCAGTTTTACTACTTATTATTGCATCAACAAAAAACAATTAAACAAATGGCAAAATCGATCACCTTTAATACCAATCCGGTCCTACATGGCTGGAGTACCGGTATGACGGGATTTGATATGCCGTCTACTCCGGACCAAATGGATCGAGGAACTATTTATAGTTTCTAAAAACTACACCCGATCCAAGCTTCTAATTTTTGTTAATCAATTTCTTTTAGGTCTGTTAAATTTATCAAGTCATGAAAACTTTAGTTTTCAATTATCTTAAAATCTGCGAATTACGCAATTTAATTGGTTTTTTTGCCGGGAATTTTTACCGTCGAGGCGAAAATAACGATAGCGATAATCGGGATTTGAAAATGTCTTTCCCGGCAAGGTTCGGAGGAAGGACGGGCACCAAGGCATTAGCCAGTTCCATTCGGTCAAAAGATGGCCGTTTTGGATAAAAAGCATTGATGATTTGAATAGCAAATAACACCAGCTTCATTTTTTAACATACCTTAAATAAATACATATTGAAATATGTATAAGTAGATATTATTGACTATTATTTAATAAATTAATATAAAAATCTTACCGTAAAAGGCGGTAATTAATCAACCAAACATGAAAAAGTTAATAATCGCAGCATTATTGCTGCTGGCGGGTTCAGCAGCATTTGCACAAAGGGCAGACGTGTCTGCCCAGGAACGATCACAGGCAGAATTCGCCCGCGATCATTACAACGGCACGGGTGGCTCCAGGGTAGACGTTGGCCGTGATCAAAATGGCCGCTCGGTAAGGGAAACCTTTACCTCGGCCAATGGTGACCGAAATACGATCATCCGTGATCACGACACTAATAGGACAACTACTATTATCGATCACCCTGATGGTACCCGCGAGGTGAATGGTCGTCAGGTAGAGCATTCAGATCACTCGGAGCATGCCGATCATTCAGATCATGCTGATCGGTCGGAGCACCAGGAGCATGAACATCATGATGCGCCTGATCACGACCATCATTAATACCGGAGCAGCCTCCCCGGAGGCTGCTTAAAAAAAATACTGATAACTAATAAAGCTTAAAAAAAATGAAAAAGATCATATTATCCGCGTCGTTAGTTGCTTTGCTGGCTTTAAAGTCTATGGCTCAGCAGCAGCAGCAGCAACCTTTAAATCAACAGCAGCAGCAACAAATACAGCAGTCGATGCAGGCATTGCAGCAATTGCAGGTCGCTCAGCAGGCCGCCCAGCAAGCCCATGTCCAGCAACAACAGCAGCAACAGCAACGGCAGCAGCAAATCCAGCAACAGCAATATCAGCAATACGGTCGGCAGCAGCAATTGCAAATGCAGCAAATTCAGGCTCAACAACAACAGCAGCAATATCAACAGCAGTTGCAAAATCAAAATGGCTATGCGCAGGGTCAGTCGCAGATTGGTAACCAAATGGCTTCGCAGTTAGCAGGTTTAGCGTTAATGCAGTCACAGCAGCAGCAGCGTGCTGTTCAGGTACAGAACCAATATGGCCAGGGCCAGGCTCATCCTCAACAACAGCAACACTAATTGAAATAAGAAAGGCCCGAAAGGGTCTTTTTTATTTGCAATATTTCCCCAGTTGTCCGTAGTCTTCTGCTGTTCGAATGTCTCCGACTTCGAACCTCTGTGCCTGTAGTTTGGTTTACCCGACCGAAGATTGTATATATTTAAGTGCATCTCAATTCTGCAGATATTGGCGGTATTATTGAGTTGATTGTTTGGGTATCCTGTAGACAGGAGACGATAGACATAGGAGTTCGAAGTCGGATACATTCGAACAACAGAACTTTATGGAAAGCGGGGTAGTCAGAGACTTCGAACAACGGGGGCTTTGTCTTGCAAACGCTATAGCCTGTAAAACCCGGTATGCGTCAAGCTCCCCTGAGTTTGCCGGCACTGTTCGCCGCGACATTCGTCATAGCCGGGCTACCGATCACCTCTTCTACTTTGCAGAAGACGTCAGGCAGTTTATCAAGCCCATAGAACGTCAAATAGACCTCATCGATTTTGTGATGTTAAAGTAATGACTATCCGAATTATAATTAAGTCGATTATTTTTACATTTACAGGAAAACAACCTGGTCAACCTTGCCATGAACAAGACAACTACGTCATCAAATTATCTTACCTGGCTGATCAGTATACGACAGGCGCTTACCCATAAAACGGCTTTGAGCTATGGGTTGCCGCTTATATTACTGATAGTACTACACAAACCCATCGAGGAAGTTACCAGCCTGCTCATCGTTACGCCCGTTCTGTCAAAAGTGGCCTCAACTGATATCGACAACATAATCTTTTGGCTTATTGCGGTTTATTTGTTATTGCTATTCCTTTCACGCATCATCAGCTTTGTTCCTTCAGCTAAAGCTTTCCTGATACAGGTAATCATCAGCCTGATCTATTTATACTACCGACATTATCAAGATGTTTGGATCTTGCACCCGCTAAAAGGCCATCAGGACATCTATTATACAGACATTATTATAGAGATCGCTTTCCTCAACGCTATTTTATTAATACGGCAGCTTTTCGCCAAGAAGCCGCTGATTGCCGGCAAAGGGTTTGATGATGACAGTTCGCTTGGGAAACAAAAGCCTGACCTATTAGGTTATGAACCCTATGTTCAGTCACTCGCTACCCGGGTTGAACAAAGCCGTCCTGAAAAGGCTATCGCAATCGGTATCAACGGACGGTGGGGTAGCGGCAAGACATCTTTTTTCGATTTGTTGAAACGAAAAATGGTTACGTCTCCCATCATTGTTATCGACTTTAACCCTTGGAACTCGCTCAGCCCCAATGCTATCATTAAAGACTTTTTCGATACCGTGCAACGGGCGACCCGGCCCTATCACTCGCAGCTGCCTAAGTTACTGGATACCTATACCGATAAACTGATCAGTCTGCATAGCGAAGGTTGGGGGAAGTTTGCAAAGGAACTGAAAAGCGTTATCTTACCTGAACAATCTCTCAATGATCTGTACGACCAGATTAATAAGGAAATCAAAGCCATTGATCGTAAGATCATTATTTACATTGACGACCTCGATCGACTGGATAAGGAGGAGATCGCTGAAGTGATCAGGCTCATTCGTAACACGGCGAGTTTCAGCAACACATTTTTTATTGTTGCTTATGACCGCGATTACGTACTCACGGCCATTAAAGCAATGAACGCATTTAACCACAATCACTTTTTAGAAAAGATATTTCAGATCGAAGTTAACCTGCCTTATTTCGACCCTGCTATCATTCAGCGAAAATTGGCTGACCTGCTCAAGGCTTATTACTCTGAAGATTACCATGAAAACATCGAGAAAGAAATTGTGGGCACCCCGTCAGCTTACCCCAATTACTTCGAAGGATGGATCGAAACGCTGCGCGATGTTACCCGGCTTAGCAATGGCATCAAGCTAAACCTGGATATGTTGTTAACCGAGGTCGTATTTTCAGAATTTGTGCGCCTGGAAATCCTCCGGCTCAAATACCCTTCGGTCTACGAAGCGTTTTATCGCCGCTCAGGCACATTTCTACATATTTCTGATAAGCATAATGGTACCGATGGCTATCAGCTTAAAACCATCAGTGACAAGCGCGGGGAGCCATTTTATCTCACTAATGAACACAGCGAATTTGAATTGTTTGTCCAGCAAAACGCGTCCCGGCTATCTGTTGAGCAGCATGAGATTGCACCAATAATCGATCTGATCGATGGTCTGTTTGGCGTCAGTATGTTAACAGCCCGTTTTCGCAGTCATCTTTCTGTCGTACATCCCAGCCGATTCGAGCTATATTTCTCCTATAGCGTACTGGAAGGCAAGCTTTCAGAAGCCGAATTCCTTAAAGCCATTGAAAGCGATTTCCCACAGCTTAAAACACAAATCGATGAATGGAACAGGGAAAAACTAAATTTTGAAGTACTACGCAGGTTCTTGCAAATCAAAACCTTCAAAAACCGCAAACGTTTCGAAACGACAGTTGAAGGTATCTTTTACTTCGCACGACAGCCTGATAATGATGCCCAGTATGGCTTCGAAAATCGCCAGCTTGCCGACTTATTAAGTGACGATAAAAAACGGATTTCCAAACAATTTTATGATGGCAAGTCGGATGAATATGCAACATTTTTGCGGCGCCTTTTAGATGGGGCAACATCACCCTATTCATTCGATAGCACCTTTTTGGAACACCTGAATAAAAGCTCTGATGACTCATTTCCAATCCATAAACAGGAACGCCTAAAAATAGTGCAAAAACTGTTTTACGATTATACACAAAACTTTAAAGCTTGGGATTATAATCTTTGGCACCTTTATCACGCCTGCTCCTACAAAGAATGGACACCAACCGGCGGAAGTGTCTATCGTAGCGATACTATTTACCCGGTGGAAGCCAATCAAATTATGATCGCGACCATTACCAAACACATAGATGCATTTCTCCCTGTGATCATTGATTTTCCACCCTTTGTCAATGACCACATGTATATTAGTGGTATCATTAAAACAATTTTCGGCAGTTATGAAGCATTTGGCGATTTCTTGAACAACCTGGATACGTCAAGCAGTGTGGCAGTCAAGGAATTTGACGAATTTTACCGGCAGCTCGCTACCCAAAATTTTGAGAAGGCGGTCCCTTTTGAGTTTACAGTAATCAAGGTGGTCAACCGCGGCCAAGTAAATTGATCCATTTTTAAAAGTTGCATGGGTAGTTGCCGATGGGCATTTGGCGAAATTGTAAAAACTGTCCAAAGATCAGCGTTCTTCCAAAAGTATGATGCGCGTCATCATGTCAACCTTATCCGAACTCCAAGTTGGTGCATACGTCTCACATATTCGCAACATGCAAATCAATATTTTGTAGTAAATCTCCCCTCAATTCCCCGAAACCCCCGATAACGATTGAAACGGATACCGGCCAAGCGCCTAATGCCTTGTGCGCGTATGAGTGTAAAGCGCGGGCCGCAGGCAACGGCAGGGAAAGAATTAAGAATCAAGACAAAAATGCCCGGTACGTAAGGACGAAATTATTTCCTTTGTTTTCCGGTGGTAAAAAAGTTCATTAATAGATGCTTCCTTCGTCAGCATGACAAGAGATAAACGCACGGCAGCCGCAATAATTTATTAAATTTGATGGACAAGAAAAATGAAACCACTATGGGAAAATTTTTTGAAACCATACAGCCTGCTCACCAGGCTTTTATTGAAAAGCAAAAAATGTTTTTTGTAGCCTCGGCGCCGCTTGCTGCCGGTGGGCATGTTAATTTATCACCCAAGGGGATAGATAGCTTTAAGGTACTGTCGCCAACCAGGGTGGCCTACATGGATATTATAGGCAGCGGTAACGAAACTTCGGCCCATCTCCTGGAAAATGGCCGAATCACTTTTATGTTTTGCGCCTTTGAGGGGCCGCCAAATATTCTGCGTTTATATGGCAATGGCTATACCGTGCTGCCCGGCGATGAAGAATGGCCGCTGCTGGCCCCGCATTTTGATATCCTGCTATCAACCCGGCAAATTATTGTGGCCAACGTTTACCAGGTGCAAACATCGTGCGGCTTTAGCGTACCCTACTACAGCTATGAAGGCGAGCGCGACCAGGCTTATAAATGGGCCGCCAATAAAGGCGCCGAAGGGTTGGAGGCCTATAAAAAAGAAAAAAACCTGGTAAGCCTTGATGGGTTGCCAACGGCGCTGCATTAATTACATATCGTCAATTGGATGCCAAAGGGTTGGGTTATCCCTGAATTTGGTTAGCAGTTCAATTACTTCTTCAACTTCTGCAATGCTTAATTCGTGCTGGCCCGCTGTGTAGGAGAAAACGTTGGCCGGCTGTTCAAAGGCAACAAAGCCTAAGTAATCCGGGTCGATAATTTTGTCTAAATGCAGGGTGCTCAATTTATCTAAAACTTGTTCTTCGTGGCCCTTGTCCCTGTCTATAAACAGGCTATAGGTATAACTAATTACCGGGTGTCCGTCCAGGTGCGCTTCGGTATCGGGTATTACCATCAGCCTTAGCTTGTTGGTTAACGTAAAAAATATCGGTTTCATAATTGCTTTGTTTCAGCTTAACGCTTTGAATACTAAATAGTTTTATGTGGGTACATATTAGCATCCAACAAATTATAACGCATCAATTGTCGCAAAAGTACCGCTAAAATGTCTGAGCCGGCCGTTGCCATTAGTTGTACTCCTTTGTAAATTCGATGAACAAAAAAATATTATGGAAAGTTCAAACACTCAGCCGGACAAGGTTAACATCATCGAAACCACCAAAGTAATTGATGCCAAATACGCGCACCTGGATGGATCGACATTTGTAATGCTTAAAATGAGCAACGCCAGCTTTAACGACGTTGACCTGAGCAAACTTAAGATTACCAATGCCAACCTAAGCGACCTGGAGATTGAAGGCGCGCAGCTTGGCGGCGCCTACATTCACAATATTGGTATGCCGCCCGAAGGACACCCCGCATACAACCCCGCAGCCAAACAACGCCCCCTGCGCTTTGATGATTGCGAACTGAGCCACAGCACCATCAACAACTGCAACCTGCAAGGCGTAGCCATAACCAACTGTAATATTACGGGTATGACCATCAACGGTATTTTGATTGAAGATTTGCTGAATGGGAGGGTGTAGGAGAGTGCGGCGGGGAATAACGCATATCGCATGTCGGCACGACTCACCCCGACGAGGCTTCGCCCGTCTGCCCCTCTCTCCGACTGCGTCGCATAGAGGGGATCGGAAAATTTAATAAAAATATTAAAACCCTCTTTGCGGCGTCAGCCGGAGAGAGGGTGGTCGGGCGTAGCCTCGACCGGGTGAGTCGTTGCCAGCGTTCAATGCCAATGTTTATTTGAACCCGGAATACGTCATGTGCAATTAATCACCAGCAAAAAATTATTTTCAATAAATATGGTACTATGTATTGTATAGTACTGTGTTTTGTATTAGCTTTGTGATGAGCGCAACACTTACAACATATCATCATGAAAAAAATACAACAATTTATGGCCCTGGCAGGGCTTATGCTGCTGGCCACAGCCTGCCGCTTTGGCGGCCGGCACACCACCATTATTGAAAATGCCGATGGCAGAACCGTTAAGATTGAATACCGCGGCCAAACCTACTTTACCGAGGATGGCAAGGCCATTAAAGCTATTTCGCCCCATGGGTCGGTATCCTGTAGTATCAACAGTGATGACCTGGTGGCCGAGAACGACAATGGGAAGATTGTTTACGAAATAAACGGCGGCGGCAAACAAACCAACCTTGACGATTACGGAAAAGAGTTTTTGGCCAGGGCCGTCCACGAGATGATTAAACGCGGCCATAATAACGACAGGTAGCCAGATTTCGGTTGATCATTACAAACTAAACCGGGCATGGCTGTCCGGTTTTTTTGTAACTATTGATTAAATCGATGAGGGTTATTGAAAAGTATCCAAATGTTGTTATTTATTACCTGAAAAGTAATAATTAGTTGTGTTTTTTTGCATCATTTGTGTGGTTTTGTATAGTTTTTTTGAGGATTTTTGCTTGGTTTTTGACCCTCCATTTTCAAATCTTCAAATTAATTAGATTAATTTTATTAAATTGGGTTATGAAAATACTTACCCGACTTGGAGTTTTGTTATTGATGTATTTGTTTAACCTCAATTTAGCCACCGCACAATCTGTACCGATGGAGACCCCTAAAAGCACCGATCAAACCCTGAAGATAAGCCGTAATAAAATTGATTCGCTGGATAAGCAACTCATAGTCCTACTGGGCCAGCGGGAACGGGTGGTTAAGGAGATTGGTATTTACAAAGCCAAGAATAATATAGCGCCATTACAAGCCGACAGGTTTAAGCAGGTGCTTGAAAAAGCTGTTGCTGCCGGCAAAAAAGAAGGCCTCTCAGAAACCTTTATCACCGAACTGATGAACGCCATCCACAAAGAAAGCCTGCGGATTGAAGAGGAGCTTAAAAGCCAATAAATTATTTACTGCGGCCAAAATCCGGCTTGCAGAGTGTATAAAATACACAAATGTATCTTAGCGTATCAAAACATATTTACGGTATCGTTCCCGAATTTTTAACTGTTTGATTATTAGCAATATTTAAAATAGTTTTATTGGTATTAAACCGTATCAAACTGCCGATAAATTGCTATAAATCAATTATTTATTGCGGTGCATATTTGCATTATTCAAATTAACTTTCTTAATTTGGGATACCGGAACCAAGTCCCCTAATGGCTAATTGCCCGTCGGTAAACCAATTAAGATAACCCATGAATAAAAAAGTAATAATTGGCTGTTTTATAGCAACTGGCCTGCTACAGTTACCATCGGTAAATGCCCAGGTTAAAGTGCCGTTTTCTACCGCTAACAAAAAGGTACGTGTTATAGTTTCTGATAACGAACCGGGCATGAGGTTTAAAACTACCGAAACCTTAAAGTTTCAGGATAGCCCCCAGCCAGGCGAAACAGAAGTATCTGTTTTTGTTGATCCGGCAAAATCATTTCAAACCATGCTGGGTATTGGCGGCGCGCTCACAGATGCCTCTGCCGAAACTTTTTACAAGCTCCCTAAGGATAAACAAAAAGAACTGTTAGCCGCTTACTATGATAAGGATAAGGGAATAGGTTACACCCTGGCCCGTACCAACATCCAAAGCTGCGATTTTTCGAGCGACAGCTACTCTTATATCAAAGAGGGCGATGGAGCGCTTAAAACCTTCAATATCAGCCATGACAGGGCTTACCGCATTCCCTTTATCAAAGAAGCTATGGCCGCTGCCGGTGGCAAGCTTACTTTATTTGCGTCGCCATGGAGCCCGCCTGCCTTTATGAAGGATAATAACAGCCTGTTGCATGGCGGTAAGTTGTTGGCTAAATACTATCAAAGCTGGGCCAATTTTTATGGCAAGTTTATAAGGGCTTATGAAAATGAAGGTATCCCTATCTGGGGCTTATCGGTACAAAATGAGCCTATGGCATCGCAAAGCTGGGAATCATGTAAATATACAGCTGAAGAACAGCGCGATTTTGTAAAGAACTTTTTAGGGCCAACATTGGCCAAACAGGGCTTAAGCAGCAAAAAACTGATTGTATGGGACCACAACCGCGATTTATTATATCAGCAAGCCAGTACTATTCTTGAAGACCCCGCAGCCGCCAAATATGTATGGGGCATTGGTTTCCACTGGTATGAAACATGGACGGGAGCGGGCCAGCAATTTGAATCGTTAAGGCGTACGCACGAGGCTTTCCCTGCTAAAAACCTCATTTTTACCGAAGGCTGTATCGAAAAATTTGACTTCAATAAAATTAACGATTGGTCGCTTGGCGAACGCTATGGGTTGGCGATGATAAACGACTTTAATGCCGGTACCGTGGCCTGGACAGACTGGAACATCCTGCTGGATGAAAACGGCGGCCCTAACCACGTTGGTAACTTTTGTTTTGCACCGGTACACGCCGATTTACGTAACGGCAGCCTTATTTATACCAGTTCGTACTATTATTTAGGGCATTTTAGCAAGTACATTCAACCGGGTGCCAGGCGGGTTGCAGCCGTAGCCAGCCGCGACAAATTATTAACTACCGCTTACCTAAACCCTAACGGCAAGTTATCCGTAATAGTGATGAACCAGACCGACGAAAAAATTGAATATAGCCTGTGGATAAAAGGTAAAGCTGCCAAAACAACCAGCCAGCCGCATTCCATTGCCACACTTGTAGTAGAGTAACAAAGATCTTTTTATAATCAACTAAATCTCAGATGTATGGTGGATCATTTATGGTCCACCATTATCGTTTAAAGTCAAAATTAAAAAGTCAAAAAAGACTACTTTGATATATTGGGATTTAACGACTGGCGGCTGTTACTCAAAAATTACGGTTTTGTTTTTTGATACAAATACACGGTCTTCAAAAACCAGTTTAAGAGCCCTGGCCAGTACGGAGGTTTCAATTTCCTGCCCGGCCTTTACCATGGTTGCTGCTGTAAAAGTATGGTTTACCGGGATAATTTGCTGGGCGATGATAGGCCCTTCGTCAAGCTCATTTGATACAAAGTGGGCTGTTGCACCAATTAGCTTTACACCCCGTTCAAAAGCCTTGCGGTAAGGATTTGCACCAATAAATGCAGGTAAAAACGAGTGGTGGATATTGATGATGCGCATAGGAAACCTGCTCACAAAATTTGGCGACAGGATACGCATGTATTTAGCTAACACCACATAGTCGGGCGTGTACTGTTCAACGGTTTCAATTACCCTTTGTTCAAATTCTTCTTTCGTGCCCTCCTCATGAGATATGTGGTGAAAAGGCATATCAAAGCGTTTGCAAATGTTTTGCAGTGTGGCATGATTGCCTATAACGCATTGAACAGTTGCACCCAATGTTTTAAAATAGTTGCGAATAAGTATATCGGCAAGGCAATGGTATTCTTTAGTTACCAGCACTACTACCTTTTTGTGGGGCAGGGGGTTTACCAGCACCATGGCGCCATCGGGCAGCAGCCGTTTTAATAGTTGCTCCAGTTGTGCGCTTTCGGGGTTATCATCAACTTCAACCCGCATGAAAAATAAACTTTCGTTTTGATCCACGTGTTCGCGCATGGATACGATGTTTAAATGCTGCTTCGCCAATATGGCTGCTATGTAAGCAACCAGGCCCACCTGGTCTTTACACTGAATAACTATAATCATGGTTTAATGATACAAAGAATTTGCTGCAAAATAACATAAGTAGTTATATAAAATAATTTTTCTGAAAAATTGTAATGTGCTGTAGCAAAGCTTTGAACACCTGCGTAATGCATTATATAACCTGAAAAAATGAGATACTTTATCCTGTTATTTGCCGCGCTGGTACTTTGCAGCGTTAGTTCATGTAATAAAGATGGCTTGCCGGTCCCGGCATCTACCCAAATAACAGGCAGTTGGCGCTGGGTAAAATCTGTTGGCGGCATTGCTGGGGTTACACTTACACCGCAAAGCCTCGGTTACTCATTTACCCAGGTTTATGGTGCTGATAGTACTTTTAAAATGTATAAAAAAGACTCGCTTACCTTATCGGGTAAGTTCTCGATAACCAGGAACTATAAATATTCGGCTACCGAAACTTTTGACCTGTTGAAGATTAATAACCAAAACCCTACCGCTTTTATTATCCGTAACGATACCTTATACCAAAACGATGTGTTCATTTCCGATGGTTTCAGCACCGTGTATGTGAGAATTAGGCCCGATTAAAGAAGTTTAAAGGTCATCCGGTTTGCTATCGGGGCAAAACGCCGGCCCTGCAAGCAAGACAAAATGATTGTTTTGCAGGCAGGGAGCTGGTTGGGCAGCAATGCCGGGCCAGCATGGCTTTTTTTTACACGCCGTCCGGTACAAAATTTATTTCATGGCCGGCATCAAAAGCTACATATGCTCGTCGCCATGGCTGGTCATCAACCAGTTTCCACTTATGGGCAGTTCCGGTGGTATCCAGGGCAATCAGTATTTCGCCGGGGCGCACAATAAAAGTTTCGCCGGGGCGGGTTTCAAACTCAAGGGTGCCTGATAAGGTTATCACATACTGCTCGGCAGGGGCATTGTGCCAATCAAAAAATGAATGCGGTGGCGATTCCTGGAACCTGATGCTTGATGCCTGGTTGAAAAGACCTTCGGATACTGTCCCTGTTTGTACATGGGAGTGCCCGTCGGCTCCGGTATATAGCTTATAAGTTTTTATCATTGTGTTTTGTCAGCTTTGGCAATTGCCGCTAAAGTAAGTTATTTGCGACTTTTGAAATACCTGTTTGGATAATCGTATTGTAAATATCCGGCAAACTTATTGCATTTTTGATGGTTAAGTAAACGATGATCCCGGCCGTACCCAGAAAGTTTCAATTTTTTCCGTTCCTGATCAGTTTAATAATTACACTGGCCATTGGCTTTGTGGCTTCGCTATTTACAAGGCCCGAAATTGCCGGCTGGTACAGCACACTCAAAAAGCCATCATTTAATCCTCCGCCATGGCTGTTTGCGCCGGTGTGGACAGCGTTATACATTATGATGGCTACTGCAGCTTACCTGGTGTGGAAACACCGCAGCCGTAAGCCTGTATACATCATAGCGCGCAATATTTACTTTATACAGCTTGCCCTGAATTTTTCATGGTCGATAGTGTTTTTTGGATTGCACCAGGTGCTTGGAGCCCTTATTGTTATTATTTTACTATGGCTAAGCATTATTTTAAACATCAACTGGTTTTATAAGTTTAGCAAAGCCGCAGGCCGGCTGTTATGGCCTTATTTACTTTGGGTAAGTTTTGCCGCGGTACTTAACGCTGCTATTTATTTGCTGAATAAGTAGTGTAAAAAAACACTATTTTTATTGCGTACATTTTACTGACGGTTTATTGAAAGATGAAAAAATTATTGCTTTTATTTTGCTTAGTTGCAGCAGCTCACAGTTTTGTTTTTGCTGATGCAATAACCATAAACCATTTTGTAGTTAAAGAAAATCCTTTTGCGGTTGACCAGGTGGCCATAGTAGCAACCGACACGGCGGGCGTAACGCAGGAGAAGGTGAATGGGCTGTTCACTTTTGTGATGAATGGATTTGAATATCAGCTTAAATTTGAAAAAGGGGTTGCTTTTTACCGCCAAAAAATAGACCGGTCGACGTTTTTGTATGCCAAGCACATGAACGAGACCGGCACCCACGCCATACTTTATTACATATACAAGCACGATAGTAAACTAAGCCCATGGCACATCAGTTGGGTGCTTTTAGTTGCCATACCGCTTATATTGGTACTGCTGGCTTATATGTTTAAGCGGTTTATTATTATAGCGGTAATCATCTTTTGTATTTTCCTGTATTTTAACTACCACAACAATCTCAGCATCCCTACATTTTTTGAAAGTATAATTGACGGGTTGAAGAACATGCTTTAGGGCGAGAGAGTCAAGAATCAAGAGCCAGGAATCAAGACTTTTTGAAAAAGAATCGAAGCTATTGAGGTTGTTGAATGGCAACTTACATAAGTTGCAAATTAAATAACCAGCCAATCTTTTCAATTCAATAATTCATTAAATCGATAATCATTAATTAAAAAGGTAGCCCTATCCCGAAGTTCAGCTGCATAAAATTGTAACTATCGCCAACAACGTTGCCTTTGCTATCAACGCCGGTGGCGTTGGCTTTTAGATAAGCCTCTTTAAAGCTGCCTGATTTAAACAGTTCATTGGCGTGCTTGATAAGTACCCATTGATCACTGCCGCTAAACTGCGGATCCTTAAACTTGAAGGCCATATCCAACCTGAATACAAAGAAGCTTAAATCGAACCTTAAGCCCGTTCCTACGCCAATGGCGGTTGACTGCCAAAGGTTATCAAACCTGAACTCGCCATTCGGGCTCTCGGCTTTTTTGCCCAGGCGCCAAACGTTTCCGGCATCAACAAAAACAGCGCCCTTTAGCTTGGCGCCAAAAAAGTTATTGATTAGCTTGTAACGGTATTCGGCGTTGGCCACCAATTTTATTTCGCCAAACTGGTCAAGGTATTTAAAACGGGCGCGCGATACCGGATTGTCTTTATTTGTTGTTGTATCAAAGTAAGCCGTAGCCCTGTTATATTGGCCAGGTCCCAGCGTGCGTGGCAGCCAGGCGCGCATATCATTGGCGCCGCCCCCGTAAAAGTTTTTTTCAAATATCAGCTGGTTGCTGTTGCCATACGGTATGCCAATACCTGGATTAATGCGAAAAATGAATTGTTTTTCGCCACCTAATGTCCGATAAAAACGAATATCTCCCTCGGTCTTAGCATATTGGCTGAAAACATAACCCAGGAATTTGCGCTGGCCCGAGTCATCCCGTGGCGTGTTAAATGTGTTGCTTAGTAAGCTTAAGAAATTGCCGCCAACATCAAGGCTTCCACGGAAGTATAAAAAGTTATCATATGAATTTAATTCAATGGCGTTATACTGAAAAGTATACTGGCTACCGGTTGTAAATACAGTCCGGCCAATTAAGTTGATGTAGGCCTGCCTGTTGTAGGCCAATAAGCTATCCATTGCAGCGGGGTCAATAACGCCCCTCGAAAATTCAATATTTATGGGTGTAATGGTATGCAGCTTGCGCGCCGTTTCATAAAAATCATAGCTGATGGAGTTTACAAAACTTTGACGTGTTACCAGGCCTTTTTGATAAAACAAGGAATAGTTTGTTGAGAAGGTTGTATGGGGCACGCCAAATTTTCCTAAAAGCGGGAAATTGAAGGGGGATATGATGCGGGGATAAATGAGGTTTGCACCCAGCCTAAGCTCTTGGTTTTGTATATTATCATTATTTGTGGTATTTGTTCCGTTATCAAACAAAATGCTCCAGTTTAGTTTTAACTGCAGGATGGCCGCCTGGTTAAAAAGATTCCGGTTGGTAAAGGTATTACCCACATTGTAGCCATACCTGCCATTGGCAAACAGGAACTCACCCTCAACACGGTCTGAATAGTGTTTAAGCGGAATAATGTCAATTTTGGTATTCAGGCGGTGTGTGCTATCGCCCAGTTTTTCATAGGTGGGGTTGGGCACATTCCGGAAAACATTTAACTCCGAAAGTCGGGTTGTAGTTAAAGTTTGTTTATCGATGTTATATAACTGGCCCTTTTTTTGGAAAGTATAATCAGTTACCACCCGCGATTTAAACCGATGCGAGAAATCTACATACCTGAATTGCGAATCGACCTGCAAGGTATCGGCTTTGCCGGTTGTTTTGCCATTACTGGCAGATATGGTTATCAGCGTATTATTAATTTTATAAACCGGGTGTTCTGTTTTACCTGCCGGGTTATCAATCATCATTTTAATATCAACCACGCTGCTGTTGAAGGTAGAATCGTAGGTGAAGTTTACGTACTGGCGGTAAAAATCAAAATAGCCATTACGTTTCATCAGCAGGTAAAGTTCATCGCGGTCATGCGCCAGGCTATCCATGTCAAAACGCCCGCCGGGTTGTATGTGCGACATGCTGTTACGGTTGGCGTGGTAAAGGTTGGCAATGTTTTTATCCGGGATGCTATCAACCAGCTTACGGATGTGGAACATCGGGCCTTCTACAGTGGTAAAAACTATTTCGGCGCGTTGCTTTTTGATGATAACACTATCAGTAACTTTTGCTTTTAAATAACCACGGTTTTGGATGAACTTTTCCATCTGGAAACGCGAGTACTCAACCAGGTTGCTATCAAGTAAGGTAGGTGCTTCGCCTATGTTGCGTTTGCCATGGTTGCTAAACCAATAATAAAATTGCAGGTTTAGCTTGTTATTGGGCTGCTGTTCTTTATCAACATAATTTAACGCGGCTTCTTCAAACTGTTCGTCAATACCTTTGATGGTAATTTTACGCACCAGGGTTTGATTTTTGCCAATGCCGCGGGTAAGGCTACAGCCCGAGCCTATTATGAGCAGTAAAATACTTAATATTGCAAGACGGTAACCAGCAGGTTTTTTGTATGCTTTCAAAATCACAAATCAGTTTATTAACATCCTTACAACATAAAAAATTTCGCAGGGAGCATGGTTTTTTCCTGGTTGAAGGCTATAAATCAGTTGTTGAATTTACAGGTTCGCGTTACCAGGTTGATACGGTATACCATACCGGCGCAATTGCCCCAAAAATGCTGAATTTATCCCGAAAAATAAACTTTCAGGAGATTTCGGCGAAGGATATCGAAAAAATCAGCACTTTGAAAACGCCGCAGGAGGTAATTGGTTTGGTTAAAATACCAATATGGCCAACTTTAAATTATGATAGCCTTAAACAAAGGTTTTCTTTGGTCCTGGATAATATACAGGACCCGGGCAATATGGGTACCATTATTCGCACTGCCGATTGGTTTGGTATTAATGATATTGTATGTAGCGAGGATACCGTTGACGTATACAACCCCAAAGTAGTGCAGGCCACTATGGGCTCGTTGGCGCGTGTAAATGTGCATTATACCAACCTGGCGCAAGCGCTGCCACAAATTAAATTGCCGATATTTGGCGCGATGCTGGATGGCGAAAATATTTACAACACTCCTTTTGGCACCGAAGGATTATTGGTAATGGGTAACGAAGGCAACGGCATAAGCGCTGATATTGAGCGGTTAATAACAACTAAAATAACCATCCCGAGGGCAGGCCATGCCGAGTCATTGAATGTGGCAATAGCAACTGCCATACTATGTTCTGAAATAAAAAGAAATTCAATGAAATAAATATTGGCATTGCAATAAATAAATTACTATTTTTGCAATCCTAAAATTAGGGTCGGGTGGCCGAGTGGCTAGGCAGAGGTCTGCAAAACCTTTTACAGCGGTTCGAATCCGCTCCCGACCTCAAGGGTATTAAAAACATTAAAATAACAACACCATGGGCGTTACACGTTTAAAAAGAAAAGATAGAAAAAATAAAACTACTTCACGTTTAGAAGTTCAGTTTTTAAAACTGGCTACTAACCTTGAGTACGGAAGCCGTTCTGCCGAGAAAAAAGGCAACCAAATCCAAAAAAACAACGAAGCTTTAGCTATCGCTGCCGGTAAATAATCTATCTGTTTTCAGGCGCCTGGCGCTTAAAAAGATCTTATAAATCCTGCTGGTTTCAGAAACCGGTGGGATTTTTTTTATGTCCGAATCAGAATTTGCAGGATTTTAGAATTAGCAGAATAAGCAACCCTTCTCAATTAGTGCAAATGAATTTTTATGATTCTGCGCCATTCTGATTTAATTTTTCAACTTTTAAGATTCTGGCTATTCTTTAATTCTGCAAATTCTCATTCAGAAGGCGTTTATTTATACTCCCAATCAATCCTGGGCCTTCGTAAATAAACCCGGTATATAGTTGCACTAATGATGCGCCTGCATTTAGCTTTTCGATAGCGTCATCGGCAGAGTGTATGCCGCCTACCCCAATTATCGGGAACGATCCGTTTGATTTTTTGTGAATATAGCTGATAACCTCGGTTGAGCGTTTGGTTAGCGGTGTGCCGCTTAGCCCGCCCATTTCGTCTTTTAAGCTGGCTGGCGAATTTAAATTCTCCCTGCTGATGGTTGTATTGGTAGCTATAAGCCCTGCAATGCCGGTTTGCTGTACAATCTCTACAATGTCATCCAACTGCGAATCTGTAAGATCTGGTGCTATTTTGAGCAGGATAGGCCTGCTAATGCCATTTTTTGAATTACGTTGCTGTAAGGTATTCAGCAGATTCATTAAAGGCTCTTTTTCCTGCAGTTCGCGCAGGCCGGGTGTATTGGGCGAGCTTACGTTCACTACAAAATAATCAACCACATCAAACAGGCGGTCAAAGCATTTGATATAGTCGCTTACGGCATCTTCATTGGGGGTAACCTTATTTTTGCCAATGTTACCGCCTATGATGAGGCTTTTTTGTGCGCCTTTGGCATTTTTGCGGAAGGATGCAATCCGTTCGGCAGCTACATCTACTCCAAAATTGTTAAAGCCCATGCGGTTAATCAGCGCGCCATCTGCCGGCAGGCGAAACATGCGTGGCTGCGGGTTGCCGGGCTGGGGCAGGGGGGTAACGGTGCCAATCTCTACAAAACCAAAGCCTATGTTGGCCATTTCGCCCATTAATTCGGCATTTTTATCAAAACCGGCGGCAAGGCCAACGGGATTTTTAAATTTAAGGCCAAACACTTCGCGCTCCAGTTGCGGGTTGTTTACATCCCATATGGCCCGGCTTAAAGCGGCACCACCCGGAAAGCGGTTAAAGCGCTTTAAATTTCGGGTTACAAAGTAATGTACTTTTTCGGGATCGAACTGGAACAGGATGGGTTTTAATAAAAAATACATGGCGCGAAGTTAACAAATACTGATAGGTGTATAAACCAGAATTTTATGAAAATTAAACCGGCGGCTTATATTAATAAGGCAAATGCCGGTACAAAATTTAACAAAGTTTAAAAAAGCCGGGTAAATCAGTAAATTCGGAAATCCAAAATCAAATCTATCAAACCATTTATGAATAATATTCTTAAACCCAATCGCCGTAATTTTTTAAAAACCGCATCGGTGGGTACCATAGCTGCAATGGGACTGCCCCAGATTGTTTCGGCTGCATTGGCCGATAATAAGCCGTCAAAAAAAATCAATTTTAATACCGGCGATGTGGTGCTTTTCCAGGGTGATTCTATTACCGATTGGGGCCGCGATCATAACAGTACCGAATTTAATACCACCAGCGCCTTAGGATCGGGCTACGCGCTTATCACCGCATCGCAGCTATTGCTTAACCATGCCGATAAAAACCTTAAAATTTATAACAAAGGTGTTAGCGGTAATAAAGTATACCAGCTGGCCGAACGCTGGGATACCGATTGCCTGGCGCTAAAACCCAACGTACTGAGCATTCACATAGGCGTAAACGATTTTTGGCATACCCTTACCAATGGTTACACCGGAACTATAGACAATTATATTGCCGATTATAAAAAACTGATAGACCGTACCAAGGCAGCCCTGCCGGATATTAAACTGGTTATTTGCGAGCCCTTTGCCGAGAAGGGCGTTAAAGCAGTTGACGATAAATGGTACCCAACGTTTGATTTATTCCGCAAGGCAGCTAAAGATGTAGCCGAGCAATATGAGGCTGTTTTTGTACCCTACCAGTCGGCATTTGATAAAGCCGAGAAAATTGCCCCGGCCACCTACTGGAACCGCGACGGCGTACACCCCAGTGTAGCCGGCGAAGCCCTGATGGCCCAAACGTGGCTGAAGGCGGTAGGAGCATAGGGTAACGTTGTACGTTTTACGTGGTACGTTGAACGTTTTGGCCTTGGGGTTACACGTATAACGTACCACGTAAAACGTACAACCTGAACGCTTCTGCTTTTCGGCTCAAAAACCGTATCTTTGCGCCCAAATGATTGCTATAAATAACCTTACGTTTGAGATTGGTGCGCGGGCCCTTTATGATGAAGCCAACTGGCATATAAAACCCGGTGAAAAAATTGGTTTAATAGGTGCCAATGGAACCGGGAAAACTACCCTTCTGAAAATTATTGTAGGCGACTATAAACCTACATCGGGCACCATATCAATGGCTAAGGACCTTACCATGGGTTACCTTAACCAGGATTTGCTGTCATATTCATCTGATAAAAATATTGTGCATGTAGCCATGGAAGCTTTTGAGCGCCAAAACCAACTGCACGACGAGATAGAAGTTTTACTAAAAAAACTCGAAACAGATTACACCGAAGACTTGATTAACAAACTAAGCGATAAACAGCATGAGTTTGAACTGTTGGATGGTTATAACATTGAATACAAAGCACACGAAATTTTAGCCGGTTTGGGCTTTAGCGAGCAGGATTGCCAGCGTAAGCTAAGCACATTTTCGGGCGGATGGCGTATGCGGGTTATGCTTGCCAAAATCCTGTTACAGGCACCTGATATCCTTTTGCTGGATGAGCCTACCAACCACCTTGACTTACCATCCATCCAGTGGTTGGAAGATTATTTGAAGGCTTTTAACGGTGCTATCATCATCGTATCGCACGATAGGTGGTTTTTGGATAAGGTTATTAACCGCACCGTTGAATCGCGTAAAGGTAAGCTGACTGTTTACGCGGGTAACTACACTTTCTACCTGGAAGAAAAAGCACTGCGAGAAGAAATTCAACGCGGTGAGTTTAAAAACCAGCAATCAAAAATAAAACAGGAAGAACGTTTGATCGAGCGTTTCCGCGCCAAGGCATCCAAAGCAAAAATGGCACAATCACGTATCAAAATGCTTGATAAAATGGAGCGGGTAGATGACGTGGATGATGATAACCCATCAGTAAACTTTGCCTTCCGGTTCTCTAAACAATCGGGCAGGCACGTGGTAACATTAGAAGATATTGTTAAAAAATACCCTGCGATTGATATCCTGGATGGTGGCGAAGCCGTAATTGAAAAAGGCGATAAAATTGCTTTGATTGGTGCTAACGGTAAAGGTAAATCAACCTTGCTGCGTATTATTGCCAATGCCGATCATGATTACACCGGCAAAGTAACCACCGGCCATAACGTAACTACTACCTTTTTTGCCCAGCACCAGCTGGAATCATTACACCTGGAACACCAGATTTTACAGGAGTTGCAGGCATTTGCGCCAAAACATACCGATACCGAATTGCGTACCATTTTGGGTTCATTTTTGTTTACCGGCGATGATGTGTTTAAAAAGATCAAAGTATTATCCGGGGGCGAAAAATCACGTGTGGCTTTGGCTAAAGCGCTTACTGCGGATGCAAACTTCCTGGTACTGGATGAGCCTACCAACCACCTGGATATGCAATCGGTAAATATCCTGATCCAGGCATTGGAGCAATACGAAGGTACTTTTATCGTGGTATCGCACGATAGGTATTTCCTTGATAATGTGGCCAACAAGATTTGGTTTATTGAAGATCAGAAAATAAAGATATATCCTGGTACCTACGCCGAATTTGACGAGTGGTATTCAAAACGCAAGCTTGAACCTAAAGTGGCGGCACCTGCACCTCAACCCAAAAAAGAGGAGAAGAAACCCGAGCCCGCTAAACAACAGCACGGCGAAAACAAGCATCAGCAGTTGAAAAAACTGAACCAGGACCTGGCCAAAATGGAAGATCAAATTGCTGCGCTTGATAAAACAGTGAAAGAGTTTGAAGCCAAACTGGCCGATACAAAAATATACACCGATAGCCAAAAACTAAAAGAAACTAACGCCGCTTATAACCAAAAGCAAGCCGAGCTGAAACAAATTCAGCAAAAATGGGAAACTTTGGCCGAGCAGATATTGGAGCTGGAAGCGTAAGCTGCAATGCTTAAAATCTGTTATCCTGAGTGGTGAAATTTCACGAAAGTTCTGAGGGGGGGAATGACATCAAAAATAAAGACTGTCATGCTGAGTGGTAAAATTTCGCGAAATTCTGAAGGGAGAATGACAATCAAAAAAAAACGACTGTCATCCTGAGGAACGAAGGATCTATTCGCGAACTTTGTGGGCGGTTATGCATGGCGTACAATAGATCCTTCGCTATCGCTCAGGATGACAGAAAAAGAAACATGTCATGGGTAGGAACGAAGCATCTATCGCCAACTTTTCTATCGGAAATGTGTGTCGGCGAATAGATTCTTCACTACGTTCAGAATGACAGGTGTTTTTTTGTGTTAACACGAAATAATTGATTAGGTAAAACATATTATGAAACCCGTCATTGTGAGGTACGAAGCAATCCCCAACAATACAAGGCAACCTTGCAAGGCCACTTTGCATACCGGGGATTGCTTCGTACCTCGCAATGACGCGTGGTTTTTGAGGCTGGTTTACTTATTCATCCTAATTTTCCTCTCACTACAAACCCTTGCCCAATCCCCTTACGATAACAATGTATACAATCCTGCCATTAAAAGTGTGGAGTTTAACGGCACAGGCAAGCAGCCATTCCCGGTTATAAACCTGGGCAGCGATGATAAAGTGCTTTTGGCTTTTGATGACCTGCGTGGCGGCACCCGCAATTACAATTACACTATCGAACATTGTGATGCCAACTGGAACTCGTCAAACCTTTCGCCGGCCGAGTATCTGCAAAGTTTTCAGGACGATAGGTTTTATACTTTTAGCTACTCTATAGGTACCTTTCAAAAATATACACATTACGAGCAGCAGATCCCTAATGACAATATCGCGCCCAAAATATCCGGCAATTACATCCTGAAGGTTTATGAGGATGGCGATCAATCTAAGCTGATCCTAACCCGCCGCTTATACGTAGTAGGCCAAAAGGTTTCAATTGCAGCCAATACACTTGCTTCGCCAAGTACGCAAACCCGGCAAACCAATCAAAAGTTAAACTTCACTGTCGATTATGGGAGCCTTAGGGTGCAGAACCCATCCTATGATATCCGGGTTTTTGTAATGCAAAATGCACGTACATCAACGGGTATTTTAAATACCCGGCCCTCCAATATCCGTGGCACTTCATTGGTTTATAATGATGTAGCTATTAACGATTTTCCGGGCCGTAATGAGTTCAGGCTGTTTGATCTGCGTACGCTTAAGCTCAACTCGCAAAGGGTGGCCAGGATTTATAAGGATACCGCAAACATAGTGGTGCTGATTGGCGACCCATGGCGCAATAACCCCAACTATGTGCAGTACTTTGATAATAACGGTAAGTTTTATATCTTAAACCAGGACGGCAACGACCCGCGTAATGACGCTGATTATGCCCGGGTGTATTTTAGCCTGGCCGCAAATACTACCGGAAACGATGGCACGCCATACATTGTAGGCATGTTTAACGATTATAAAATTGACGAGCGAAGCAAGCTTACGCGCGACGAGAATGGCCGTTATTATATCAACCTGTTGCTAAAACAGGGCGTATATGATTACGAATATGTTTGGGTTGATAATGCAACCAAAAAAGCCGACGATGTGCCCATTGAAGGCAGCCATTTTGAAACCGAAAACGATTACCAGCTACTGGTTTACTACCGCCCCCCAACTGCCCGTTGGGACGAGCTGGTAGGGTTTAGTATGGTGAATACGGTAAAGAAGTAATCCTTAAAAATCATACAACACCCCGTCCGTTTTAGTTTTATACCACTGTCATTATAAGGTACGAGTAATCTATTCTACGCCGTGCATAGTAGCTTTGAAAAGTCTGCGAGTAGATCTTCGTATTTACCATGACAAGTTGAAAAACGAAAGTCATGCCGAACTTGTTTCGGGATCCCACAGGACAGGTGAGCCACATGAAGTACACTTAGCATGTGGGGTGCCGAAACAAGTTCGGCATGACTTTGGGGATTAACCGATGTCATCCCTCCTTCAGAACTTTACGAAATTTTATCACCCAAGGCAAACGCATCAAAATAGCTAACAGAATAAGCTTATGTCGTCGTCGGGAAGATATAAGCATCAAACGACACTTTGTTTTATTGGCTGATCCTGGTTAAATGATCCGGCTACCGAAGGGACTTGTGTTGGCCAAAAACAGGCACAAATATTTGGATGCGCCTAAATTACGCGATCAGTTTCGTGTTAACCATGTTTAAATATAAAATATTGATTATCAATTATTTATAGATTGTCTATCTAAAATGTGTTAAGTTATGTTAACCCAATTACATGCGTTTGCCCTGGGATAACAGGCTCTTTATTTCCAAATCCCACAATTATTTATAATTTAGTGTCGTAATTACAATTAATCCAATTATTGCCTTTATGTATGCTATAAAATCTTCCTCAAAGGTCATTAAGCTTAGTGGCTTGTTGCTTATCGCGCTGTTTTTTAGTGCCAAAACGTTTGCCCAGCAAACCCGTCAAACACTTGATTTTGACAAGGGCTGGCGCTTTAACCTGGGTGAGGTGGCCGATGCCGAAAAGCCCGCCACCAGCGATACCAAGTGGCGCAGCCTTAACCTGCCTCATGACTGGAGTGTTGAAGGCAAATTCAGCAAGGATAATCCTGCAACACCCGAAGGCGGCGCACTGCCGGGTGGTATAGGCTGGTACCGTAAATCATTTACCGTTCCGGCATCATCAAAAGGCAAATTGGTATACATCGATTTTGACGGCGTTTACCAGAAAAGCAAAGTGTGGATTAATGGGCACCTGCTTGGTTTCAGGCCCAATGGTTATATCTCTTTCCGGTACGAGCTAACTCCGTATCTGAATTTTGGTGGTAATAACGTTATAGCTGTTAAGGTTGATAACTCGGTTCAGCCAAATTCGCGCTGGTATTCCGGTTCTGGTATTTACCGGAATGTATGGTTGGTTACTACCGCTAAAACCGCTATTAACCATTGGGGTACTTTTGTAACCACTACAGATGTAAGCAATGCATCGGCAAAGGTAAATATCAAAGTAAGTGTAAAAAACGGGGCGCCGTCTGCCGCGTTGGTTGTAAAAACTACGTTATATGATGCCCTTGGCAAAGCGGTTGCAGGCGGCGGAGCGATACCATCTAAAACACAACTACAGGATACTGTATTTGAAACAAGTACCACCCTTGCAGTAAAAAACCCAACCTTGTGGAGTGTTGATAAGCCTTATTTATACAAAGCGGTTACGCAGGTACTATCTGGCAAAACCGTCATTGACGAGTATACTACCCCGGTGGGTATTCGCTATTTTAACTTTGATTTGGACAAAGGTTTCAGTTTGAATGGTAAAGCCATGAAAATTTTAGGCGTGTGCGATCATCACGACCTGGGCAGCCTTGGCGCGGCCATCAACACCCGTGCATTGGAGCGTCAGCTGCAAATATTAAAAGCGATGGGTTGTAATGGTATCCGTACCTCGCACAATCCACCGGCGCCTGAGTTGCTTGACCTTTGCGATAAAATGGGTTTTATTGTAATGGATGAAGCCTTTGATTGCTGGGAATGGGAAAAAGTTAAATACGATTATCACCTGTATTTTAAAGAATGGCATAAACGCGACCTGGAAGACCAGGTACTGCGCGACCGTAACCACCCCAGTGTAATGATATGGAGTATCGGTAACGAGATTCCGCAACAGCACGATACCACGGCTTTAAGGATAGCGCCGGAGCTTTCCGCCATTGTGCACAGCCTTGATACTACCCGCCCGATTACAGCAGCCAATAACAACCCGGATAAAAATAACAAGATCATTAGTTCGGGTGCGATAGATTTAGTGGGTTACAATTACCATGAAGGGGAGTACGCCGCTTTTCATGACCGCTACCCCGGCAAAAAATTCATAGCTACCGAAACAACATCTGGCTTGGAAACCCGTGGGTTTTACGAAATGCCATCAGATAGCATCCGTGTATGGCCCGAAAAATGGGATAAGCCATTTGAACGGGAAGGTAATAACGTATCGGCTTATGACAACGTACGACCACCATGGGGATCGACCCATGAGATGACCTGGAAGGTGATGAAAAAATATGATTTCCTTTCTGGGATGTTCATCTGGACAGGCTTTGATTATTTAGGCGAACCTACACCATATAGCTGGCCGTCGCGGAGTTCGTACTTTGGTATTGTTGATTTGGCCGGATTTCCTAAGGATGTGTACTACATGTATCAAAGCGAGTGGACAAACAAGCCGGTACTGCATATCTTCCCACATTGGAACTGGACTCCGGGCAAAATGGTTGACGTTTGGGCTTATTACAACAGTGCTGATGAAGTGGAGCTTTTCCTGAATGGCAAATCATTAGGCACCAAAAAGAAAACCGGCGACGACCTGCATATCATGTGGCGCGTAAAATATGAGCCAGGTACGCTAAAAGCTGTATCGCGCAAGGATGGCAAAGTGGTGTTAACCAAACTTATCCATACCGCAGGCGAGCCAGCGAGGATCGAACTATCGGCCGACCGTAAGCTCATCAAAGCTGATGGGAAAGACCTGTCGTTCATCACTGTAAAAATATTGGATAAAGACGGCAACGTGGTTCCAGATGCAGATAACCTGGTCGACTTTAAAATAAGCGGCCCGGCCTTTGTTGCCAGCGTTGATAACGGCGACCCTGTTACACACGATTCTTTCAAGGTATCGTACCGTAAAGCTTTCCACGGCTTGGCACTGGCCATAGTACAGGCAAAAGAAAAAGCAGGCGCAGTTACATTTACAGCAACATCAAAAGGCTTGCCTGCTGCTACAATTACGTTGAATGCGAAGTAGCCAACTGTAATCTAAAGAAATACCGATATGTTATCACGCGACGTGGCAATTGTTAGCTTTGAATGGCTCACAATTGCCACGTTCTTTATAATGACCCTTTATAAAGAACTGATTATTCGTACCCTTGACCCACAGATTAATGTGCGTTGACGCAGGCGACAGTTAACGAGATGACATGTGGTAAGATGCCTGTGAGGATATAGTCGTAAGGGGAAAATTAAGGTATTTATCGGTGAGCAACAATTTAAGATGCTACATTGATTCAATTCAAGAATTTTTAGTTATTTCTTCTTCTGGCCTGGCAACCCTACCCGCTTCAGGGTCGCTCGTGCTTCTTCTGTTTTTTTTACAAAATAAGGCTCGTCGGCGTAGCTTTTTACATCGTCGTTAATAATGTCACCACTATAGCTTTTCTTCGATGTCGCTTTTTTAATTGTAGTTGGCATAATATCTCCTTACCGATATATCAAATATACTTGTTTATTTTCTTCTTACCAAAAAGGCATCGTAGTTAACGTTTTTTTTAAATTCATGCCAGCTATCTTCCTTTAGTCCATATACTTCAAAATCTATGCTGATTTTTTCCCAAAGTCCGGCTATGCCAATTTGATATAGCCTTGTTCTTGCTGGTGTACTTCCTGTGGCATAAATATATTGATTGCCATAATAATTAGTAAAATCAATAACGGTATTAGCAACAGTAGCAAGAACCATACTGCTGTCTTTATTGTTTGTTACTACACTATCATCCACAACACCCGTTTCGTCGTCTGCATCGCCAAAACCTAAATTATAAACTGTAGATTCTAAATCTTGAATTTTAGAGAAACGAACTATCTTTTTGATTTTCCCTTTAGGTCCCTCGCTATAGAATATATAGTCCTGATGGTCATTACTAATTTGATAATTATAACGATCTAAATTCATACAGCGAATATTCCGGTTTAAGTATTGTTACCCCAAACTTAATAAGTTACAGGTATTTTTCAAGATACGCAGGCTCTTAATCTTAAAAAATATACACTACACTAAATATATTCCAAACAATTGGGCGTTTGACGCATTAATTGACAATACTCTATTATCCTGCTTTTATGCCTGCCAAAGAATACCCTTTTTTCCTCAAGAGTACCGTTATCATGTTCGGGCTCATTTTACTGGTTTATATATTTTACCAGCTGGCCGATGTTTTTGTACCGGTAGCATACTCCTTGTTCATCGCTATTTTGCTGAACCCCGTTTGTAATTGGCTCGAAAGTAAAAAAGTCCCTAAAGCACTGGCCATTTCCATTACATTGTTGCTCGCATCCATTGCGATAGCCGGGTTGTTTTATTTTCTATCCACCCAAATAATCCAGTTTGGCGATTCGCTGCCCGTGCTGAAGCAAAAATTTGCAACAATCTCGGCTTCAGCGCAATCATGGGTGGCAACAACTTTTGGTTATCCCATACAAAAACAAAACCTGCTTATTAAAGAGGCAATGAATAACAGCCAATCGCTGTTGGGCAGCACCCTGGGTTCGGTATTAGGTATATTTGGGTTGATATTTATTATACCGGTTTACGTTTTCCTGGTACTATATTATAAAACTTTACTGCTCAACTTTTTTTACGAAGTGTTTTCAGAAGAGAACTCCAAACAGGTGGCCGAAATATTAAAAGAAACCAAAACTGCTATCCAAAGCTACATTATAGGCTTACTGATAGAAATGATGATTGTGGCGGCCATGAATTCGCTTGCCCTTATCCTGCTTGGCGTAAAATATGGCATACTGATTGGGGTTATAGGCGCCATTTTAAACCTGGTACCTTACTTAGGCGGCATTATCGCTATCGCTTTACCGGTATTAATGGCTACGGTTACTAAAGATGGTTACGCCACGCAATTGGGGGTGATAGTGGCTTACCTGGTAATCCAGTTTATTGATAACAATATCCTGGTGCCACGCATCGTATCATCAAAAGTGCAAATCAATGCACTCATGTCTATCATAGTTGTGTTGCTGGGCAATATGCTCTGGGGGCTGTCGGGTATGTTTCTGTCCATTCCCTTTATCGCGGTATTAAAAATTATTTTCGACCGGATAGATGGCCTTAAACCATGGGGCAAACTACTTGGCGACACCGTACCGACCCGCCACAAAGGTGAGATATGGAAGAGGAGGAAGAAAGTCATTTTGCCTGAACAGTAGCTCATTGGTTCATTAGTTCAATGGTTCATTGGTGAAAAGTTCATTAGTCAAGGGGAACTATATCGACAATAAAAAAGGGTTCGAAACTGCTGTTCCGAACCCTTTTCCTTTAATTTTATTCAATCAGTTCACCATACAAGACTAATGAACTAATGAACCAGTGAACTAATGAACCAATTAGTGGCTTACACCGTTTTCGCCTTTATTCAATGTCCCGTTGATGTATAAAATCTGGTTTACTTTTTTGGGGTCGCCCTGGTATACCCACACAATATTGTTGATGTAGGTTTTAAAGGCGTTGTTAACCTGCTCTACAGTTAATTTTTTAACATCATCAACCAAAGTTAATGAGCGTTTCCAGTTATCAAATAACACTTCGTTTGATGCTATTGATGATGCCTGGGCGCTGTTGGTTTCGTTTTTATAGTAAAAACCGGTTAGGTAGGTAACCTTCATGTTGGCTACTTCTTCGGGTTTAAATCCTTCTGTTTTTACTTTATCAACCAGTTTATCAAATACGGCTATATATTTATCTGGTTGCGTGGTTGATACCGAAAAACGTGCGGTTGACGTTTGCCCAACGCTAAACCAGGCCTGCGGCGCGTATGACAAGCCGTTATTGGTACGCACATCTAAAAAGTGGCGGTTAGCAAAAATGCGCATGGCCACGTTAAAGGCGTCAAAATCTTCGGTACCCGGTATTGGGCCGCTGGTAATGCCTTCAACATAGTTGGTAGCCAAATCGCGCTGCTCTACATTAATGCTGTTTTTGTAAACTTTAAATGACGCTTTTTTGAAGGTAAAGGCAGGGCCTTTTTTAACACCATCCAGCATTGCTTTTACTTTAGCCTCGATAGTAGCCTGGTCCAAATCGGCCACTACAACAATAAGCAAACGCGATTTGGTGAAGATTGAGCTGTAATAGGCTTTGGTTTCTTCAGGGGTTAATTTGGTCAGGATGTCCACGGTACCCATAGGGTCTTTGGCATAATCACGATTAACAAAGGCAACTTTATCTGCAAATTTGTCAATAGCATTATCCGGCCTCGAATCCAGGCTTTTTAACTGGGTAATAGCGTCTGTTTTAATACGGGCAAACTCCTTGGCATCAAAACGCGGCTGGGTCATGGCCTCAACATACAGGGGCCAAACCACATCTAAATCGCTTTTAATACAGTTCATGCGCACTACCGAATAGTTTTTGTTGCTATACCCATAAACAGTAGCGCTTACTTTATCCAATATATCTTTAAACGCGTTTTTATCGTGCTTAACCGTACCGCATTCGGTTAGCGCATTCATCGCCATCGATTCGATACCCATTTTTTCGGCAGTGTAATTTTGTACGCCGCCTTTAATAATGGTTTGTATCTCTACTATGTCGTTGCCGCTTGGCTGTACAATTACCTTAACGCCATCAACTGATGTTTCGTAAGCTGCTTTTTGTGCCTGTACCGTTTTTATATTTCCTATCGCCGCTACAATCAGCAGGGCGAACATATATTTCTTCATCATGATAAGATCTTTTAAATTACTTAGCTACAAAAAATGAAGCTGCATTCAGTTGTTTACTCAAATCGGGCGAAATAATTAAGCCGGCCGCGTATGGTTTACCTATAATGTAGGTATCCACAAATTTCTTAATATCGGCACGGGTTACTTTCTGATAATTACTATCCAGGTCGGTAGCAAAATTAAGCGATGTGCTGCACCATTGGTAGCTTAGCTGGCTGGCCAGGGTTGATGGTTTTTCTTTACGGTGAATGCTATTGCGCATTAATATGGCCTTCGCATCTTTCAGCTGCTCATCGGTATAGTAATCGTCCTTTGCCCACAGGCTTATCTGGTTTATCACTTCGTCATAGCATTCTTTAAGCTTGGTTGGGTTCGGTTCAATACCCATATCAATAGGGCCAACATATTTACTTGTTGTATAGTTTACATATACGCTGCTTGCCAAACCTTTATCAACCAAAGCCTGCTGTAGTTTTGATGAATTTAAACCTACAATGGTGCCAAACAAATCTGCAGCTACAGTAGAGGCCGAATCGGTAAGGTATGATGGGCCCTGCCATGAAATCTGCATCGATGGTGTTTGCGCTATGGTAGTTTCTTTAATAAAATATTCCTTTTTGGTTAATGGCTTAAATGCCGGTATAGGGTATTTTTCGTGCGGGTTGAAACCACTGCTTTCCCAATCGCCAAATATTTTTTCGGCCATGGCAAAAGCTGCGTCATGTTTTACGTCGCCGCAAATGGTAAGCAGACTGTTGTTAGGGAAATAATATTTGTTTTTGATAACCATCATTTTTTCGGGCGTAGCGGTATTAATCACTTCGTGAATCCCGATTGGGTTTTTACGGGTGATAAGGTCGCCCCATAGTTTTTGCTGGATGCCGTACCATAACTGGAAACCCGGATCGCTTTCGGCACGCTGAAACTCCCCATCAACAACGGGGCGCTCTTTTTTCATGTCCTCTTCGCGGTAAATAGGAAAACGAATGGCTGCGTTCATGAATTTTAAACCCGCACTAAGGCTATCCCTGTCAAAAGTAAAAAAGTAATTTACCCGTTCAACATCGGTTGTGCCGTTCCATATTGCGCCAAGTTCTTGCGTACGTTTCAGGAATGAAGCCTGGTCTGGGTAATCTTTGTTGGCTTTAAAAAACATATGCTCGAACATATGAGACAGGCCGCTAAACTCCGGGCCTTCGGTATAAGCACCGTTCTTTACGGCAATTTCGATGGTAGCCAAAGGCACTTTGCTGTTTTCAATAACAACAACTTCCAGTCCGTTCGGAAGTTTTTTCCAGAAATAGCCTTCTGGCAGGCGAGGCTGGGCGATTGCAAAGCAAAAGCTAAAAACCCCGATAACACTCAGTGTTAAGGTTTTAATAAGATTTCGGGTCATAGATATATTGATAATGTTTTAAACACTATAAATATATTGGTATAAATTATGAAAAGGAAAAATTTATCCCTTTTTAACTTAGTTTTTAGTTAAAAAGGGGAAAGCGATCACGTATATTATTACAGGCCCGATTTAATACTATTGTAAGGCATGCCCAAATCATCGATGGAATATTGGGTAAGTATGCTATCTTTTATGGTGATATAATCGCCGCGGTCGGTAACAAACCATTTTTCGATACCATCCTTAGTAACCACAGTTGGGATTGTTGCAGATACCACTTTGCCGGTTGTATCCAATTCCAATATGTAATATTCCTTCTTCGGGTCGGTTAAATCCCTGAAGGGAATGATGACAGTATGGTTGTTATCATCAATAAAATGCCCGAAAAAGTTTTGGTCTTTTAATTCCTTTGGATGAAAATTAACCAGTTTTTGGGCCATTTGGGCAGATACGCCGGTTATTTTTAGCCTTACAACATTGCCTTCCGAATCTTTTAAAGTATCCTGCATAGTTGCCGTTTGGGCGCTGGGATATTTGGCAATAGCGTAAAAATTATTCGATCCGGTATTTTTATCGTTATGACCGGGTAACATATAACACAGTTGCAGGTTGGGCAAAGCAGCACTGTCCGATTTTATTTTTCCGGCGATGCCAAGTAGTTGGTCCTTAGTCAGGCGGGCTTTGATATTAACGATGACTTTACTGGCCGT
The DNA here is from genome assembly GCF_007971525.1 of Mucilaginibacter ginsenosidivorax. Classification (NCBI taxonomy): domain Bacteria; kingdom Pseudomonadati; phylum Bacteroidota; class Sphingobacteriia; order Sphingobacteriales; family Sphingobacteriaceae; genus Mucilaginibacter; species Mucilaginibacter ginsenosidivorax. The sequence goes on along the minus strand of NZ_CP042437.1, from coordinate 1,949,027 downwards.
ATCTGATTTGGTTACCTTGGATATACTGTAATAAGCAACGTCTTTTTTTATACAGGCGGATGCCAGCAGGGCAACAGATAAAATGTATATAGATATATTTTTCATAGCGGTCAAAGATAAACACGATTAAGGGATTTGGCAGGATTTACAGGATTTTTGTATGGGGGACGGGGGGTATTGTACCGGGATGTTGATGCGGAATGCTTTTGAATGCATTAACCATGCTCCCGAACCCCGAACCTCGCAACTGGCAACCGATCCCGGCCTCAGATCAGTCCATACAATGCGCCGCCCCTTTCGCCCATTTTATCAACCAGCTTTTCAACTTCCGGGTCGCGCTCCAATACCGGTGCGTGGTGGGGTTTTATGCGTGCATCAATAATGAGCGGCCCCGTGCAGCCCCAATGTTTGTGTTCGGTAAAGCTGCCTATGCCGTAAATATCATGCGATGGGTTGCTGCGTGTAAAAGTTACCCATACAAAGTTATTGATGTTTGCCGCGGCAAAGCTTGCATCATCGCATAATATCATGAGGGCCAGGCCGCCCAGTTCATCTTCCTCTTCCTTTAAACGATACTCAATAATGCTAATAACATTATCGATATCTTTATGATTTATATGTTTGGGCACTTCAACCATCAATACGCCGGGCATGGCCATTTTGATATTGGTTATCGGCCTCGGCAAATCAAACCATGATGGTAATGCTGTCCAAAGCTCACGCTTAATGTCGCCAGCCACGGTGATAGCCACTTTACTACCTGTATTCAGTCCGTCGCCGCTGTAATCAAGAGTATCAATGGTGGTGCGGGTGTAAAAATGCAGGTCGCGGGTAAAATCAACGCGTTGCAGTATATGGAGCAGGAATCCTTCTATATTGTTTACATCCAGGTTTGGGTCATCTTCCTGCGCAGCTATCAGCAGGTATTTTGCCAGGCTTAACTGGCTTTTACCTAAAATATGGTTGGCAATGGTCAATATCTCCTGCGGCTTACGTTCTTTGATATAAGGTGTATAACGCTCGCTGCCGGTTGCAAACAATAATGGGTGAACACCTGCCGCGTCAACCGCGTTAACGGCATGCAGACCCGGAATTTCTTTCGGCAGTGCTGCTCCGCTAATCTCGTGGATCAATGCCCCAAAACTGGTATCCTCCTGTGGTGGGCGGCCTACAACCGTGAACGACCAGATGGCAGCCTTACGGTGGTATACATTATGCACTTTTAATAACGGGAAATCGTGAGCCAGGCTGTAATAACCGAGGTGATCGCCAAATGGGCCTTCGGGTTTATTTTCCATGGGCATCACGGTGCCTGTAATTACAAAGTCGGCATCCGAAGAAATACAGAAACCCTCATCATCATAAAAATACCGGAAACGGCGGTTGCCCAAAGCTCCTGCAAATGTCATTTCGGATAAACCCTCGGGCAGCGGCATGACTGCGGCTACGGGGTGACTTGGCGGGCCACCCACAAAAATGCTCACCTTTAAAGGCTGGCCTTTTGCATTGGCTTTGGTTTGGTGAACACCAATGCCACGGTGCAGCTGGTAATGCAAACCTATTTCTTTATTCAAAATATAATCGTTACCGGCAAGCTGTATACGGTACATGCCCAGATTGGCATTCATGATGCCTGGTTTATCGGCATCTTCGGTATATACCTGTGGCATGGTTACAAAAGGGCCGCCATCCATAGGCCAGTTTACTATCTGTGGGATATCGCTGATAGTGCATTTACCAAAGTTTACCGGGGCACTGCTGCCACTACCTTTCATGGGCAATGCCGATAGGGCTGTAAGCGCCACATTAGCGTATTTAAAGGGATTTTTAACCGCCTTAACCGGATCGTTTTTTAGTTCGACGAGCGTTTTGATCTTCTCCAGCGTATCCCGGAAGATAAATTTAGATCGCTCCAGCGTACCAAATAGATTAGATACTGCCGGAAACTTACTCCCTTTTACATTTTCGAAAAGGATAGCCGGTCCCTGGTTTTCAAACACCCGCAGGTGTATGGCCGCCATTTGTAAATGAGGATCAACCTCCTCCTTAATCCGCACCAAATGACCATGTTTCTCCAGGTCGGCAATACAAGCCTGTAAACTCTTATAACCCATGGGGCGAAATTAGTTCATTGGTTCATTAGTTCATTGGTTCATTGGTGGAATTTGTTCATTAGTTCACTGGCTCATTAGTTCATTGGTGCTATAGTTTGATAGTTTATACATTTATATGACATTAACCTATTAAACTCAATGATTATCAACCCTGCTAAAGCCGATGGCTCATTGCCCACTGCCAAGACCAATGAACTAATGAGCCAGTGAACTAATGAATTAACATCTTAAACGCTGCATCAGCTTCTTCGGCTTTTTTCAGGTCGCCTAAGTAGCTCCAGCGCAGGCCGACTATATATTTTTGCATGGCGTCATTTATCTGGGCAACGGTTACGTTTTCGATGGCTTTGGGCAGGTCTTCGGCAAGTTGCCAGCCGCCCAAAATTTCGGCAATGCCCAGGCTGCCGGTTATGGAGGCAGTGCTTTGTTGTTTGATATAGTTTGATGTTATAAAACTGCTTTTTATGCGCTTAAGGCCTTCGGGACTCAGCCCGTAGCTTAGTACTTTGTTCAATTGCTGGTTCATGGCTGTTACGGCCTCCTTTGGGCTGGTTGTACTTACGTACATTAGCGCATAGGGCATATGCTGCATTACCGAATAGGTACCCGGATCATATGACAGATTGAGTTTGGTGCGCAATTCGCTGAATAATGACCCTCCGAGTGCCGAAATGCCTACACGGTAGGCCACATAATCGGGGCTGTTAAATGCTGGCCCGTTCATGATGGCATCTATGTAATTGGTTTGCAGGTTACGGTCTTCTTTAACCACTTTGTAATCATTCCATGCCGGTTCTTTTAGGGCAACCGGCGTATATGGTGCCGATGGCAGGCCGGCAAATGACGCCTTTATTTTGGCAATAAGTGCCTCTTTGCTGATTTTGCCGGCCACTACAATAAACATCCTGTTTTTATTGAAGATGGAGCTGTAATAATTTTTAAGATCGGCAGCGGTTAATTTGCTCAGTATCTCTTCGGTGCCATCAGGATCGGTAGCGTAAGGTGTGCCTTCAAAGGCGCTTTGCAACACCAACTGCTCTGCACGCTTATCGGGGTTTGATTGATCTTCGCGCATTTTAGCTACTATTTTGCTTCGTAATAATTCCACCTCGCCCGCGTCAAAAACCGGGTTTACTACCGATTCGGTAAATAAATCCCAGCCTTCGTTAAAATATTTGGTGATGCATTGCATCTGGATGTTACCATAATCATATTCGCCCTCCGAGGCTACGTCAACTCCATAAACATCGGCCCTGTCGCGATATACGTTGCCCGAATATTTTTTGGTGCCGCATTCGGTGGTAGCTTCCAGCGCGAATTTTTCAATACCCGCCTGGCTGGCCGGATAGTTGGTTACGCCACCGCGGTAAAACATGCGCACATTGATAATGTCTTTTAGCGTAGGTTTAAAAATTACCTTTATCCCATCTACATCAAACGATGTTGTTTCTGATTGGGCCATAACAGACAGGCTTCCGCAGATAAACAGTATGGCAGTTAGTATCTTTTTCATTAGTGATAAATAGTTTGGAAGTTAAGACTCTGTAGTCGGTAAGATGAATCAAAAGCGTTAAGAAAACTCAGTACTCAAAACTCAATACCCGTGACTTCATTTAGTTTGATGCGTTGAAAAAAGTTTTAGGATTTACCTGGCTGGCCAGTTCGGGGTTAATGAGCATGCCGGCACAGTAAGGTCTATTTTTAATGTACTTCCGCACATAGTTTTGCAAATCGGCACGGGTTACCTGGTTTAACCGGGTGTTGTAAGTAGTATAATAATCTAACGATGCTGATGACCACCAGAATGATAGTACCTGCACAAAATCCGACGCAACCTCCTCTTCCTGTATTTTTAAAATGCCCAGCTTTTGTTTAGATGTGGTAATTTGCTCGTCAGTAACATAGTCGTCCTTATCCATTAATTCCAGCTGCCGTTTTACTTCGGCCATACATTCCTTAATTTTATTAGGATTGGGTACTATAAATAAAGTAATAGGCCCAACGTGGCTTAGCGTTAAATAGCTTATACTTACATCAAGCGCCAGCCCCGATTGTACCAGCGCCTTTTTAAGGGTTGATGAGTTTTGATTTAAAATGTAACTGAACACATCCGCGGCGTAGGTTGATTGTACATCGTTACGGGTATCGGGCCCTTGCCAGTCAATCATAATCAAAGGCACGTTGCTCAGCGCCGACTCTGCTATAAAATAATCAGGTTTTGCAAGCGGCTTAAATTCGGGTATAGGCCATTTTTTAAATGGGTCAAACTTTGATGGTTTCCAGCTGCCATAAATGGCCTCCACCTTTTTAAAAACATCTTCGTGTTCCACATCGCCGGCAACTGTTAACAGGGAATTGTTTGGATAATAGTATTTGTTTTTGATGGAATCCATCAAATCGGGCGTAGCCGTGCGGATGACATCGTGGTTACCTATGGCATTTTTTCGGCTGTACAAATCGCCCCACATGTGATGGTCCATCGCATCGCTCAAAGCATATGTTGGGCTCGATTCCTGGCGTTGAAACTCGCCGTCGACCACAATATTTTCCCTTGCCATCTCTTCGGCGTTAAAAGAGGGGTAACGGATGGCCGAATTCATAAAACCAAGGCCCTGGTTTAGGTTAAACTTGGGCAGGGTGAAATAATAGTTCACGTTTTCGTAAGTGGTCGATCCGTTAAACTGCATACCCAGTTCGCTTACACGGTCTAAAAAATCTTCCTGGTTTTTATAGTCTTTATTGGCTTTAAAAAACATGTGCTCATATAAATGGCTTAGCCCGTTAAATTTGGGTGTTTCGGTATATGAACCATTTTTGGTAGTTATCATAATGGTAGCCAGGGGTACGCTATTATCTTCAACAACCAATACATCCAGGCCATTGGGCAGCTTTTTTAAAAACATATTGGCCGGTAGTTTCAATTGGGCAAAAATCAGGGCGGGTAGTAATGCAGATAGAATGGTAAGCAGGCAAGCTTTCTTGTTCATGTATTTAATATTAAAGGGCTTAAAATAACAAAACAAATTAATCACTATTGTATTATCCCTGTTATATATTAAAATTCAATATAGTTCATTGGTTTTGGTTTGTTCATTGGTTCACTTGTTCATTAGTTCATTGGTGTCGCTTCAATTTTCAGGTTGGGTTATTCAGTTCAATTGCAAAGGAGTTGCCGACGCAAACAACCAATGAACTAATGAACCAGTGAACCAATTCAGGCCACTTGCCAGGAAATTCCAGCGCAAAAGACCAATGAACTAATGAACAAGTGAACCAATGAACCAAAAAGAAGCATCTTATCTAAAAAAAGTTATTGTTACTTTCGCAGTTCAATACTACTGCAAATTATGTCGGTAATTGTACTAACGCTTATTATACTTATCGGCTCGTATTTTGCGGGATTGCTGGGTTCATTAACCGGGCTGGGTGGGGGAGTGGTTATTATCCCCTTGCTTACCTTGCTGCTGAAAGTAGATATCCATTACGCCATTGGCGCATCGCTTGTATCTGTAATTGCAACATCGTCGGGCTCGGCGGCGGCTTATGTTAAAGAGGGTATTACCAACATCAGGCTGGGTATGTTTCTGGAGATAGCCACTACTGCCGGTGCCATGGTAGGCGCGCTGATAGCAGTTTATATCCCTACCCATTTTATTGCAATCTTATTCGGGGTTATCCTTATACTTTCGGCCATCATGTCGTTAAAGAAAAAGGTAGAATCTGTAAACCAGGAACCCAGTGTACTGGCCGAAAAACTGAAGCTGAACAGCACTTATCCAACCGCTAATGGTTCGGTTGCTTATAAAGTAAAAAACGTAGGCGGCGGTTTTTTTATGATGATGTTTGCAGGCACTATTTCGGGTTTGTTAGGCATAGGATCGGGCGCTTTGAAGGTGCTGGCTATGGATACCATTATGCGTATCCCCTTTAAAGTATCAACCACAACAAGTAATTTTATGATAGGTGTTACCGCAGCCGCAAGCGCAGTAGTTTACCTGCAACGCGGATATATTGACCCCGGACTATCAATGCCTGTGGCAATAGGTGTTTTATTAGGTGCACTAAGTGGCTCCAAGATACTGGTACATACCAGCTCATCGGGCTGGCTGCGCTGGGTTTTTGCCGTAGTAGTAACCTTTTTAGCGTCACAAATGATATATAACGGATTTGCGGGGAAGATATAGTTCATTGGTTCACTTGTTCATTAGTTCATTGGTCTTTTGCGCTGGCAATTCCTTTGCAACTGTAAATAGTAAACAAGCTTAACTATTAAAGCGACACCAATGAACTAATGAACGAGTGAACTAATGAGCAAGGCAATGAACGATTCAAAGAAATTCCGTGACACCGACATGCAAGCCATCATAGGCTGGATATTGCGGGCAGGGGTCTTTATATCAATGAGCGTGGTATTTATTGGTGGCGTAGTGTACCTGTACCGGCACGGACAGACCCATGTAGATTATAGCACCTTTAAAGGCGTACCCGATTTTGTGGGTAGCGTGGGTGGTATTTTACATGGTATTTTTACAGGCCGGGGCCGTGCCATTATCCAGGCTGGTATTATATTATTAATAGCTACGCCCATTATCCGGGTGGTGTTTTCGGCCATTGGTTTTGTGATGGAAAAAGATTATTTATACCTGGGCATCACTATACTTGTGTTGCTGATTATCATGGCCAGCATGTTGAGCGGGCATGCCGGATAAAAGTATTTAAAACCTTTTTGTCTTTTGCGCATTGTAATGCTTATAAAGTATTATGCAAAAGCATGTTATGCAAAGGCAGTCGGTACAGTCATCGGCATTGAATAGCGCAGGCTACGATCCTTCTTCTAAAATATTAGAACTTGAATTTAGGGATAGTGGAGGAGTATGGCAATACTTTGGCTTTTCAAACGCATCCTTCAAAAAATTCATGAGCGCCGAATCATTAGGAAAGTTTTTTATTACCCAGATAAAAGGGAAATACCCGGAAATCCGGATTAGGTAGCTAAAAGTCATAAGTATTTAGTCTGAAGTTCTAAACCGGTGTTTTTCTTTTTTGATTACAGCCTCAGCCTTTTGGCCAAACACTATCCATCATTTTCCTGTTAACACCGCGCCCCTAATTACCTGTCCGGCGTTGTTCATCATCACTGCCGGTATTGTGTTTGGCGGCCGATTTAACTGACATCTTACCAAAACGATAGGAGAATCCAATTCGCAATACGCGGGTTTCTTTTTTGTTATATTCTGATAGGTCGATGTTTTGGTACATCGCATGATTGCGGTCGCGATCTGTATTGAAAATATCATTCAAATTTATTTTAATACTTGCGCGTTTGTTAAAAATACTCTTGCTGATGCCGGTGTTAACCGTATAGCTTTGCTTAAGCTGGTTTACACCGTAAAGTGTGGGCGATTCATACCGTCCGGTAATTTCGGCAGCTATGGTGCTGCTGATAGCGAAAGTTTGGGTACTGTTAAAAATAATATCCTGCGATGCTTTGTTAAAACTGCCATTAACCGGGTAAGCCTTGTAGCGCAGGTACGATGCATCTAAATTAAAATTTGCCGACCACCATTTGGTAAACTGCACCGGCGCGTAAAATGATACGCCGTATACATAAATATGGCCAAAGTTTTTACGCTCGGTTATGTTAACCTTGGTGGTATCGTTTTGGCGGTAAACCGGAAAATCGTATGCATCGTTGGTTTGGTTGTAATATAGCGTAGTGATAAAAGTATCGTTATAGGTATGCGACAACTGGACGGCATCGGTATATTCGGGTTTTAGGTTTTTATTGCCCGACCGGTAGTCATATGGATCGGTATAATATAAAAAAGGGTTAATGTCCTGGTAATCGGGCCGGTGAATGCCACGGTTATAGCTGATGCCGAAAACGTTTTTCTCGTTATAAGTATAACTTACCTGTGTTTGCGGAAATAAATTGAAATACTTATACGACGTAGTTACCCACGCCGTACTTACCGAACTTCCTTTTGAATTGGTGTTCTCGGCCCGCAGGCCTGTAGTAATATCCCATTTACCAACTTTATTGATATAGTTAATATATCCCGCGCTTACTTTTTCGATGTACAAAAAACGATTGCTAAAATTAGGGTCCGCCTGATAAACATTACCTACCCTGGGGCCAAACGTAAGGTTGTTGTCACTTTTGGCAAAGTTGTATTTAGCTCCGGCCTCAATACGCGAAGTTTTAGTAAGCGGGTTTACATAGTCGGCTTTAAATGTCCATATGTGTATGCTGGAGGGCGAAATGTTTTCCAATTGCTGGGCGTCCCTATAATTGATGCCACCAGGCGTGTAAAAATTGTTGGTAATAAACTCGTTGGAGTGGCGGCTATAAGTAGAGTAGGTAGCATCGGCCGAAAGGTTTTTGCCACTTTTATCAAGTTCGGCGTTATAATTAATGTTATAATTTAAAAAGTTGCTGCCCCTGTCGAGGTTGGATTGCGATATGATGATAGAGTCCAGCTTATTTTGATTGGATATTTTTAAAGTATTATCTTTTATGAATTTACTATCAGTTATAATACCGCTTACTAAAAAACCAATGCTTTGTTTCGACGATAACGAGTAATCAAGCCCTGCTTTAAAATTGTGGTTTTGCGTTTTTTGGATATTATGATAGGCAACGTTGTAATCACTTAAAGTATCGTGGTAGCTGATATTCCTGTCGGTGTTAATGATGCGCGTAGTTTTATTATCATCAAAACTATAGTTGCCAAAAACATTAACCTTTGCCGACCGGTTATTGAAAACGATACCGGCCCTGCCTTTGGCATATTTACCATACCCCGCCCCGGCAGTTATAGTGCCGTTGGTGCCCACGTTTTTACCCTTTTTTAGCACAATATTGATAATGCCGCCGCCGGATGCATCATACTTTGCCGATGCGGTGCTAATAATCTCTATCTGGTCAATAGTGCTGCTTTGCATGCTGCGCAGCAGGTTGTTAAGGTCATCGCCGGTTAAATTTGTGGCGCGGCCGTCAATGGTGATAAGCGCTGGTTGTCTACCGCTGATAATTAATGATTCTTTATCGCCCCCTACATGTACACCGGGCGACTGGCGCAGCACTTCATACGCCGAATTGCCATCGGCAAGGATGCTGTTTTGTACATTAAGCACAATTTTGCCCGGCTTAACCTGTATGTATGGCCTGCGGGCTACAACAGTTACAGCTTTAAGCTGGGTGTTTGTTTGTTTAAGAGTGATGGTTGGCGCAACAAATGTTTGCCCGGCAACTAAACCAAAAGTACCCGTATAAACTTTAGTGCTGCCTATCTGGCTTGCCAAAAGAATGTAATTGCCCGGTTTTATATTGGTTAGCTGGTACAATCCCGATTTATCGGCCAGGGTTGATTTAATGATGGCCGAATCGGCTGCCAGCATGAGCACAACAGTTGCTGCTTCGGCAGGGCTGTTGACTTCTGTCAAAACTTTACCCTGAATTACCGAAGATTTTGTTTGGGCAAAAGAACCATAGCACACTCCGGTTAGGATCGCAAAAAAAATGCCTCCGAATAAAACCTTCATTAATAGTTGATGTAGAAATTTGCGATAAAGTAATGTTTAGAAAATGTAACGCAATATAACACAAAATACTAAACTGATAATATCATTATAATTTGTTTTTTATGATATATTAATATTAATGTAGTTTGTGCTGTTATTTATAATTTTTGTATAATGCAACAAGTGCCGGTAACAATGCTTTGTCAATATAAATATAGTAAATCAATAAAAAAGGAAACCGATACGATTTTTCTTAATTTCGCATCAAACCGGCAATAGCCCTTTTTGAATATCATAACATGAAAAAAGTTAGTTTTTTAGTACTGATGCTTTGTTTTGCAGGTCGCATATTTGCACAAACAGAACCGGCAAATTACAAGGTTGCACTTAACAGGTTTATACATTTGTATAATGCCAACCAGCCCGATAGCATTTTCAACTACTTTAGCCCCGAAATGAAAGCTGCCCTGCCGCTGGAAAGCTTTAAAACCACAACCTTGCAGTTAAAGGCCCAGATGGGAAGCCTTGACCGCACCGACTTTGTGAAATTTGCAAGCCCGATTGCCTCTTACAAAGCAACGTTTAGCAAAGGCACCTATTTATTAAATATAGCCTTAAATGATAAAAACCAGTTTACAGGTTTGTTTTTAAAGCCGTTTGAAGGCGTACCCGCCGATGCAACTGCCCCGGCTCCGGCATCTGCCGCCACATTTGTAATGGACCCATCTATCCAGGAGACACCGGTAACGGTGAAAAACCTTGCAGGCAGTATATCGGGTACTTTAGCTATTCCAAAAAATGTAACCGGCAAAATACCAGTGGTGATTATTATAGCAGGATCGGGCCCCACAAACAGGGATGGTAACAGCCCTAAATTGGGCCTTGCGACAAACGCATATAAAATGATTGCCAATGAATTGGGAAAAAGCGGAATTGCTTCCCTGCGTTATGATAAACGCCTGGTTGGCAAAAGCGTAAGTTCGACCACAGAAGACCAGTTGCGTTTTGAAGATTATGTGGAAGATGGCGTAAACCTGATTAATTTTTTGACAGACGATGAGCGTTTTTCGAGGATCATTATACTTGGGCATAGCGAAGGTTCATTGGTGGGTATGCTCTCGTCAATAGATCAGCCCGTTAAAGGATTTATATCCGTTGCCGGCGCCGGCGACTCGGCCGATAATATCCTCACCGAGCAAATGAAATCTCAGCCAACCCATATCTCAGAGGGCTTTAAACGAATGCTTGATAGTTTAAAAAAAGGTAAAACGACTGATAATATCGATCCGTCCCTTTATTTCATAGCAAGGCCTGGCATTCAAAAGTACCTGATGTCGTGGTTTAGGTACGATCCGACCCGCGCCATCAAAAGACTTAAAATTCCGATACTGATAGTGCAAGGCACTACCGATTTGCAGGTAAAAGTATCCAATGCAGAAAAACTGAAGAAGGCCAAATCAGATGCCGTGCTCGAGATTATCCCCGAAATGAACCACGTTTTGAAAGATGCGCCGGCCGATAAGGATAAAAACATGGCCACCTATAACGAGCCCGATTTACCACTCAAGCCCGAATTTATAAAGGCGGTTATCAGTTTTGTGAAGAAGGTGAGGTAAAGAGCCTCACCTAAATCCTCTCCAAAGGAGAGGACTTTAAAAATGAATAGTCGAACTTCAATCCTTCGTTCCCCCTTCAGGGGGTTAGGGGGCTTCTCCACGCGCCCAACAATCTCCTGATTACAATAATCTCTGCCACGTGGTAAGCTGTATGGTCTGCCACCTGCAGGGCCTCGCGTAATATGTTTTGCCCGTCGCCGTGAGGTATTTTTGTAAACAAATCGCCGGTTTTAACGAGGCTTACCAACTCATTAAGGTCTCTATCTATTTGCTGAACCGAATTTTCCCAGGCCTCGTCGCTTTCTGGTCCGGTTTCTTTCGGCCAGTAACCTTCGGGCCATTTTGGTGATTGATGGCTGCCATCTTTACAAAACTCCAGCATATCCCATTGGGCAATCCGGATATGTTCTGTAAGCTGCCAAATGCTGTAAGGGAGTTTGTCGGGCTTTGCACTCCTTAAGGTTTTGGGTAAATTTTGTAATGCTTTTTTTATATCGGCGTGGGCATTGCCGCCTTGCAGCAAATGAACTATCTCGCCCACCAGTATGTTATGATTATCATTCATTATACCCAAGGTAACAAATTAGCTTAGGGTTTGATTTATTTGGGTTAAATGTTTTAAGTTTATGCGGCATTTTAATTCAAATTATCCCGTGATCAAAAACGTTTTATTAAAAATAGCACTGGCCGTTGTACTTTTCATGGTGGCTTTAACCGGTTGTAAAAAAGATAGCGCCAGCCGTGGTCCTAATTTTGCAAAAGATGATGCGGCTTTTACCATTTATGAAAATTCGTTCCTGGAAAATTTATGGAAGCTTAACCCCGATTGGGCAACCACAGCAGGGTACCATAAATATGATAGCTTGCTGTATATTCCTAACGACCAGAGCCGCGATAAGATGCTCGATTTTGCCAAAGTGCAAATGGACTCGCTAAGCCGTTTTGATGTAAATACGCTTAACGAAGGTAACCGCATTGATTACAACATGATGCAAAACCAGTTAGATTATGCGCAGTGGCAGATAAAACAATTAAAAAGCTACGAGTGGGATCCCTCGTCATATAACGTGATTGGCACATTTGCTTATATCCTTAATGAACATTACGCGCCGCTGCCAAAGCGTTTGCACAACTTTTACCAACGCATGTTAAACGTGCCACTGTTTTATAAAGATGCCGAAAAGCAGATTAAAAACCCAGTAACCGAACTGGTGAGCCTGGCCATTGAGCAAAATCTGGGCGGGGTAGATGTGATTGGAAAAGATTTTGCCGACTCGTTGCAGAAGACAAACATCCCTAAGGCCGAACAAAAATTGATGGTTGACAGGGCCGCGGTTACGGTTAAAGCTATAAAGGATTATGCCGAATGGCTGAAGAATTTAAAAAACGACCATCCCCGCAACTTTAGGCTGGGGCGCGATTTGTACGAAGATAAATTTAAGTACGAAGTTGTTGCAGCCAAAACGGCGCAGCAGGTTTACAATACCGCTGTGCAGCGTAAAAAATATGTTCATCAGCAAATGGCCAAAATCAGCAGGCAGCTTTGGCCAAAATATTTTGGTAAAAAAGTAATGCCGGCCGATAGTCTGGAAATGATAAGCCAGATGATAGATACTTTATCTGGAAATCATGTTAAGCCGGATGACTTTCAATCGGCCATTGTGCAGCTGATCCCTAAGCTGAATAATTTTGTGCGGACAAAAGACCTGCTAACGCTTGATGCAACAAAGCCGCTCATCATCCGCAAGGAGCCTGGCTATATGGCAGGTGTTGCCGGTGCTTCTATGAGCGGCCCCGGTCCATATGATAAGGATGGTAATTCGTACTACAACGTAGGCAGCCTTTCTGGCTGGCCTAAAGAAAAGGCCGAGAGTTACCTGCGCGAGTATAACCAGTATATTATCCAGATACTGAGCATTCACGAGGCCGTTCCGGGGCATTATGTGCAAGGGGTATACGCCAACAAAGCGCCAAGTATTATAAAAGCGGTATTTGGCAACGGTGCTATGCAGGAAGGCTGGGCTGTATATGCTGAAGAAATGATGCTTAACGCCGGTTATGGTAACAACGAGCCCGAAATGCTGCTCATGTGGTATAAATGGAACCTGCGATCGGTGTGTAACACTATTTTAGACTATAGTGTACACAGCGGCAGCATGACCAAGGAGCAGGCCATCAAAATGCTCACCACCGAAGCTTTTCAGCAGCAGGCAGAGGCCGATGGTAAATGGAAACGTGTAAGTGTGAGCAGTGTACAACTCACCAGCTACTACACCGGCTATAAAGAAATTACCGATTTGCGGGACGCCTACAAGGAAAAAATGGGCGACAAATACAAGCTAAAGGAGTTTAACGAGAAGTTTTTAAGCTACGGCAGCGCACCAGTAAAATTTATAAAGGATGCCATGCTGGCCAAGCCGGCAGCGAAGAAGGAGTAGCACAATTTGTTTACCATGTTTTGCATAGGTAGCTGAATTTAAAAGGTTTACGGATGGTTTATTTAATAAATTTCTTCCGGGGGCTACGGCTGGTATGAAATATGGCGTAGATAACAACATCGTTTTCAAAAATTTCAAATACAACTATGTAAGGAAACTTTTTTAGAATGATTTGACGGAAATTTTTCTTGACCTTGGCATAGGCGGATGGCCATATTTCTATTTTATCGTAACAGCTATCTAATTCTTTTAAAAACAGATCACCCAAGCCGGCCTGTTGCTCTTCGTACCATTCATAAGCTTCTTTGGCCATTGTAATGGCACGGGTTTTAATTATTAATTGGTACATTAAAAACTCTGTTGCCCTTTAATAATCTGGCTTGCTTCCTGGCGGCTATATGACTTGCTTTGGCCACTTAAGTGCATTTCACGTTCTTTTTTCAGGATATCTAATTGTTCATTGCTCAAGGTGAATACTTCCTCTTCCTGTATATCACGTTCCAAAAGCTTATAAAGGGCATTCACTTTACTATCATCGGCATCAGCCAGATAGCTCATTAGTTTTTGCCGCATAGTTAATGTAGTCATATGTTAAACACGTATATACAAATTTATACTTTTTATCACCGGGACACAAATCAGGTTCTTATAACAATAAAATAAGTTTCCTGCGGTTTGTAAAAAAGCACAGGATGTTTGTTTATCCATCGGTAACTGGAAATGTGGTGATGAATTTTAAAAAAGATAGCCCATGAACAAAAATTCCCATGGACTATGAACCATGAGCCATTATCCATGAACTATCAAAGTCTTTGTTACCTGTTTTACTTAGGATGCGTAATGGTTTTTTATCTGGTTGGCCAATTGAGCCATAACATAGGCGCCTAACTTGCCCCTGCTGCAAACCACATTGCTGCGGTTTTTATCAAAATTAACTTCTGCAATAACTTTACCCTGGTCAACCACGCGGAACTTTCCTGCTTCGTTGGGTAAAACAGCTACCGCGCGTTCATCATTTTTAAAATTGATTAGCACGTGAAACTGATGCTGTGGTATAAATGCTATTTGCTGTAACATAAAACCCTCCTTTCGGTTAATAAATTGCCTGAAAAATAAAAGTCAATTGGTTACTATAAAGTTAACGAAATTAGTTTTAATAAATTGCTATGTTTTAGCATATTTTTTAGCCAAAATATTATAATATCTTAGCCTAATTATACGCTGCCAGCCATGAAGTATTTGTTTAACCTGTTTTTGCTGTTTTTTGCTGCATTTTCGTGCCAGGGGCAAAAACTTAAGCTTGTTTTAAACTTAACAAAAGGCAATACTTACAATATGGTTACGGCTACCACATCGGCCATAACGCAAACCATAAACGGGCAGGTAAACCATGTTGACGTGACAGTGACGGGCACAACAGCCTTTAAAGTGCTAAGTGCCGATGATTCGCTGTACTATATGGAAGTTACCTACAAATTCCTGACGATGAAGATGCAGCTACCCGAGGGGCCGGTTAGTTTTGATTCAGAAAAAAGAGACCCGGCCGATTTGATGTCGTCAATGATGGGCGCGTTAATTGATAAGCCTTTTACGGCAACATTTACCAGGAGTGGTAAAATCCGGTCGGTTAATAATGTAGAGCGGATGATATCGTCGGTACTGGATGGTTTCCAGGAAATTCAGGGCGTGCAAAAGGAGGAACTGAAGGCAAAATTCATCCAATCGTTTGGCAGCAATGCTATCAAAGGCAGTATCGAAATGTCTACCGCGGTATTCCCCGAAACTGCGGTTGCCCGGAATGATCAATGGACAATAAACACAACACTTCAAAGTACCATGAAGGCCAACGTGGCCATGGTATACCAGTTAACCGATGCCACGCCGGCCAGCTACATTATTCATGGGGAAGGCAGCATAACTACTATACCTGCCCCGCCAGACGCACAGATGAAATATAACATGAAAGGCACCATGGTATCTGATGTTAAAGCCGACAGGTTAACCGGCTGGATAACCGAATCAAAAATAAAACAAAGTATAGGTGGCACCGTAGCCATAAAAGATACCCCCGATACCCCAGGTGGCGCCACCTTCCCGATGAGCATGGTGAGCCAAACGGTTATTACTGATAAGTAGTTCATTTACTTAGTTCATTGGTTCACTTGTTCATTGGTGTCGCTGTAAGAAAATGCAAATCGGCTCCTGGCGGGTTTAAGGCATTTAATTTATAACCAATGCCGCTATAGAAATGGAAAAGTAAATTCCGCGTTTAGGACCAATGAACTAATGAACAAGTGAACTAATGAACCAATTTATTACCTTCGTACCATGTCACCCGCCGAAGCTAAAAACCAGATCCAGGCCATCAGCGCCGAATTAAAGCAGCACAATTACAATTATTATGTGCTGGCCATGCCTACCATCAGCGATTTTGATTTTGATAAAAAGCTGGAAGAGTTAAACAAACTGGAAAAGGAATTCCCCGAATTTTTAGACCCTGATTCGCCCACACAAAAGGTAGGCGGCGAAGTTACCAAAGAGTTTGTAACGGTAAGGCACCGCTGGCCCATGCTATCGTTAGGTAATACCTACAACGAGCAGGAACTGGTAGAGTTTGATCAGCGCATCCGGAAGGCTATTGGCGATAGTTTTGAATATGTTTGTGAGCTTAAGTTTGACGGCCTGAGCATGAGCTTAACCTACGAAAACGGTAAGCTGGTACGTGCAGTAACCAGGGGCGACGGGACACAAGGCGATGAAGTAACCACCAATGTACGCACCATACACAGCATACCCAAAAAACTGACATCCGGCGAGTATCCCGACCTGTTCGAGATTCGTGGCGAGGTGTTCATGCACCTGAAAGCTTTTGAACGTTTGAATAAAGAGCGTACAGATAATGGCGAAATGACATACGCCAACCCCCGCAATTTTGCATCGGGTACTATGAAACTACAGGATTCGGCCGAGGTTGCCAGGCGGCCGCTGGATTGTTTCCTGTACGGTTTATATACCGAAAAAACATTGTTTAAAACTCATTGGGAAAGCCTGGAAGCTGTAAAAAGCTGGGGCTTTCATGTTGATAACCATAGCAGGCTTTGCAACGACATTAACGGCGTATTAGAATTTATAAGTCACTGGGATAAAGAGCGGTTTAACCTGAGTTATGATATTGATGGTATTGTTATTAAAGTAAACAATTACTCGCAACAGCAGGAATTGGGCTTTACATCCAAATCGCCGCGCTGGGCCATATCCTATAAATTTAAAGCCGAGCGGGTAGAAACCGAATTATTGCAGGTAACTTACCAGGTAGGCCGCACTGGTGCCGTTACCCCTGTTGCCAATTTAAAACCCGTATTGCTGGCCGGCACAACAGTAAAGCGCGCCACCCTGCACAATGCTGATGAAATTACCGAGCGCCTTAAATTGCACGAGCACGATACCGTATTTGTTGAAAAAGGAGGGGAGATTATCCCCAAGATCATTAGCGTTAATTTGGATAAGCGAAAGCCCGATGCCAAACCTATAGCATATATAACCCATTGCCCGGCATGTGAAACGCCCTTACTGCGCACCGAAGGCGAAGCCGCGTGGTATTGCCCTAATGACGAAGGCTGCCCGCCGCAAATTGTAGGTAAAATGCAGCATTTTATAGGCCGCAAGGCCATGAATATTGATGGGCTTGGCGACGAAACCATCGAAACACTACACTCGCGTGGGTTTATCAACCACATTAGCGATATTTATGATTTGCATGCCCATGCTGCAGAATTAAAGCAGATGGGCCGGTTTGGCGAAAAATCAATCAGCAACATGCTGGATGGTATCGAAAAATCAAAACAGATGCCATTTGAAAAAGTACTGTTTGGATTAGGGATAAGGTACGTTGGCGAAACCGTAGCCAGGAAACTGGCTTTCCATTTTAAAACCATTGATAAACTGATGGCTGCAACCGAAGAGGAACTTACCGCCGCCGATGAAATTGGCGGCCGGATTGCCCAAAGCATTGCCGAATACTTTAGCAATGAAAAACATAAGCAGGAGATAGAGAAATTAAAAGCCGCCGGACTACAATTTGTAGCTGTTGAAAAAGAGGTAACCCTGGCCAGCGAAAAACTGGCAGGCCAAAGCTTTATCATTTCGGGGGTGTTTGAAAAGTTTTCGCGCGATGAACTAAAAGATATCATTGAACAAAATGGCGGCAAAATTTTAAGCAGTATTTCGGCAAAGCTAAATTATCTTGTTGCCGGTGATAACATGGGTCCAGCCAAACTCGAAAAAGCGCAAAAACTTAATATTCCAATCATCAGCGACCAGGAGTTGTTAGATTTGATTTCTTAATTTTTAATATTTTAAAATAAAAAGTAACTGGTATTCCTGTAAAGATATAAAAATGACGTAAAATGCTTTTTTTGCATAAGTACAAAACCGTACAGTAATATTTACGTAAGTTTAATTAATTACCCGGCTGCGGTTGTGTGGTTACAGGCTTATAAACATTAAGGTATGAAAGGGTTTACACAAATTCAAGGCAATATTTTTGTTGAACCTTGTAAAGATTGCGGTGAAAGGCCGGTGGTTGAGCAACAGAAAGGGCTGTTTATAGTTAGATGTCCTAAACACGACAGTCACTATCAAACCAAACCTGGCTTTGTTGATATTAATGACTGGAACCTTAAAAACAAAGTACATACCTCGTTAGGAGCGACGGATACAAAACCTTCAAAAGAAGCATCATAACTAAGCTGGCTAATGCTACGTCATTCATATTTTGCATAATTTAACAATTAAGTGTTGTAACATTTAGCAAATAAGCTACATCTTAGTGTAAATACTGCCTGAATGAAGTTTACCACACTATTACTCCTGCTGTTTAGTTTCAGTATCGATGCCTTTTCACAACAGTTTGCTATTAGTGGTAAAATTACCGATGAGGGTAACCATCCCATTTCGTTTGCTTCTGTATATGTAAAAAATACTACTAAAGGAGTTTCCGCTAATAGCGAGGGTGTGTATGCACTACAGTTAGCACCCGGTAAGTATGAGCTGCAGTTTAAAGCGGTGGGTTATGGCCAGCAAATAAAACAAATAACCCTTGCCCAAAACCAGGTTATCAACATCAGCCTGAAAACAGAAACATACCAGCTTAAAGATATTACCATACACGCAGGCGGCGAAGACCCGGCCTACGCCATTATTCGTAAGGCCATCAAAAAGCGTAAAACCTATTTAAACGAGGTGAAAGCGTATACCTGCGATATTTATATTAAGGGCTTGCAAAAATTACTGGCCGCTCCTAAAAAGTTTATGGGTTTTGATGTGCAAAAAGCCACCAGCGAGGCCGGGCTTGATTCCAGCCGTACCGGTATTGTCTACCTTTCGGAATCTGAATCGAAATACAGCTTTATGCAGCCCGACCTGGTGCACGAGGTACAGGTATCCTCAAAGGTATCGGGCTATAACCGGGCGTTCAGCTTTAACCGGGCATCAGATATGCTGGTAAACTTTTACCAGAATTTTGAAAGCTGGAAACGCCTGAGCAACCGCCCGTTAGTATCGCCCATTGCCGAAAATGCCCTGTTTTATTATAACTATAAACTTATTGGGGCAACCATCGAAAACGGTGAAACCATCAATAAAATACAGGTAACACCCAAACGCGGTTACGACCCCTGTTTTGAAGGCTATATTTATATTTTGGACGATAGCTGGCGTATTGCCTCTCTGCAGCTTTTTATCACCAAAAAAGCAAATATTAACTATGTAGATACGCTGAAAATAAGTCAGCAGTTTTACCCGGTTGACGCCAGGGTATGGATGCCGGCCACCATTAAGTTTGAGTTTACAGGCGGCGTGTTTGGTTTTAAGCTGGGTGGGTATTTTATAAGTGTATATAAAAATTACAACCTGGCCCCCGTGCTTAATAAAAAGGATTTTGCCGAACGCATCAACATTACCAAAGGACACGATAAAGACTCGGTTTACTGGGCGCAAGAGCGGCCTATCCCGCTTACCGACGAAGAAAAAAAGGATTACGAAGTAAAAGGAAAGCTGGCCATTAAACGAGAATCAAAGCCATATCTCGATTCGTTGGATAAGGCCAATAACACCTTTAAACTAAGCAACCTGTTGCTCACCGGTATTGATACCCGTAACCGTTACAAAAAAGAATACTTTCATTACAGCAGTGTGCTTAACTCGGTATTATACAATACTGTAGAGGGTTTGGCCCTCAACTATGGTGTTGGGTTTACTAAAATGATTGATACGGTTGATAACCGCTTTATAGCCATAAACGCCCGGGTACGCTACGGTTTTGGCAATCACTTATTTGGCGGCGTTGCCGGTGTTTCGCTCCCTGTAAAACAGATGACGTTGAGTTTTAACGCCGGATCGGACGTTACCGACCTTAACAACCTACAGCCGGTATCGGCATTTGTAAATTCGGTTTATACGTTGTTCAGGCGGGAGAATTTTCAGAAACTTTACCAAAAACAATTTGCATCGGCATCATTTGCCGGTCGAATCAGCGGCGGCTGGCAGGCCAGTGCTTATGTAGAATGGGCCAATCGTAAATGGTTGCCCAACACAACCGATTACAGCTTTTTTAAAAAAAATAACAGGCAGTTTACTTCAAACAACCCGCTGTTGCCAGCACAGGATGTGCCGTTGTTTCCAGAAAACCAATCTTTTAAAATAAGCGCCCGCACCAGCTACGATTTTAGCAATAGGTACGAAACCTATCCATTTGGCCGCAGGTACCTGCCCTCAAAGTATCCAACCATCGGTATTAACTATACCAAAGGCATAAGCGGTGTGCTGGGCAGCGACGTGGATTACGACCAGCTAAGCGCCGATATCTCTAAATCGGATATCGACCTTGGATTTTACGGCCAAACCTCGTTTTTTATTGGTGCCGGTAAATTTATCAACGCAGACAACATTTACTTCCCCGATTACAAACACTTTGACGGTGACCAAACCCATGTGTACAAACCATCGTTCAACCGCTTTTTATTGCTGGATTACTACAATTTCAGCACAGCCGATAAGTACCTGGAAGGTCACCTGGAACATAACTTTTCGGGGTTTATAACCAATAAGATCCCTGTTTTAAGAAACCTGAAGCTGCAGGAGATCATTAATGTGAACTACCTGTCAACCCCAACGCTTAAAAACTATACCGAACTGGGTTTTGGCATACAGCGCGGCTTGGTACGCGTTATGTATGGCCGCAGCTACAATACAGGCAGTAACATCAAGAATGCGTTGAGGGTGGGGATATCTCTTTAGTTTTCGGTTTTGAGTAGTGAGTATTGAGGTCGGATTTACGGAATAATAAAAAACTCACCACTGATTACCCACTACTCAAAACTAACTCCCTATATTAGCATCCTTTAATTTAACTCATGAATATATTTTACGGAACAGGGGTAGCCATGG
Organism: Mucilaginibacter ginsenosidivorax; assembly: GCF_007971525.1. Taxonomy (NCBI): domain Bacteria; kingdom Pseudomonadati; phylum Bacteroidota; class Sphingobacteriia; order Sphingobacteriales; family Sphingobacteriaceae; genus Mucilaginibacter; species Mucilaginibacter ginsenosidivorax. The sequence goes on along the minus strand of NZ_CP042437.1, from coordinate 1,927,889 downwards.
TGACCCCTTTTCAGGCGGATGGTCAAGTTGACTACGACGGGTTGAGCAACCTGATTGAACATTTGATTGATGGCGGGGTAGAATACCTGGTATCATTAGGTACAACCGGCGAAAGCGCCACATTGAGTGAGGCTGAGCGAAAGCAGGTTTGGGCCTTTACCGCCGAAGCAGTAAATAAGCGCGTGGGTTTAGTTGCCGGTATTGGCGGCAACAATACGCACGAAGTTGTTGAACAAATAAAATCATTTAATACTGCCGGTTATGATGCTATTTTATCATCGAGCCCGCATTATAATAAACCAACGCAAGAGGGTATTTACCAGCATTATAAGGCGATAGCGCAAAACACGCAACTACCCGTTATTTTGTATAACGTACCCAGCCGTACGGGCAGCACCGTTAGTGCCGCAACAACTGTGCGCCTGGCAAACGATTTTAAAAATATAATCGGCATTAAGGAAGCATCCGGTAATTTTGATTTGTTTAACCAGCTGATGAGAGATAAGCCCGAAGGGTTCTTATTTATATCGGGCGATGATCCGGTTACTTTGCCAATGATGGCTTTAGGCGCTGTGGGCGTAATATCGGTAATTGGTAATGCCTTGCCCCGCCAGCTGTCAGATATGGTGCGCCTGCTGCTTAATAACGATTATAAAGGCGCCCACAAAGCCCAGTACAGCCTGATTGAATTTACCCGCCTGATGTTTACCGATGGCAGCCCCGCCGGTGTAAAAACTGCGCTGAAGGAATTAGGCATTTGTGGCGATACGGTAAGATTACCGCTTGTGCAGGTTGGTAGTGCAACAGCAGAAGCCATAATTAAAGAAACGAAGAGTTTAGCTTAAAATAGCTAAACTAATTTAGCAAAAAAGCCACGTCAGTTTTGATGTGGCTTTTTTGTTGGGGTATTGTAAACAACAATTTATGCCTATTTTCGTACCCATAAAATGGATTGTGTTAAACTCATAGCAAAATATAACGGCCTTGGCATAGCCGAAGTGATAGACCATGATAAGTTTAACCTGATAGCTATTGACCATCATTCTACCCGGATTGAAGGATCAACCCTTACCGAGATAGAGACACAGGTGCTCATTAACGAAGGCCGTACACCTAATGGTAAACCCTTACAGGAAAGCCTTATGGTAACCGACCATCATGCCGCCCTTTTGTTTACAATACGAAACGCCAGAGCAAAAAATAAACTTTCGGTAACCCTTTTGCAGCAAATAAATGCGCTGGTGATGAAAAGCACCGGAAAAGTTTATAACACCATGTTAGGTACGGTCGATTCGGCGACAGGTGCTTTTCGTAAAGGCAACGTAACCGCCGGGGTTTCTTATTTCCCGAATTTTGATAAGGTGGAAAGGTTAACCGGCGATTTGGTGGCGAAACTAAATGATGAGATGGGTAAGCCCTTATCTGTTGAAGAGCAATTGAACCTTTCTTTTGATGCCCATTTTAACCTGGTAAGCATCCATCCTTATTATGACGGCAACGGGCGTACCTCGCGTTTATTAATGAATTACATACAGGCTTATTACAATTTACCTTTGGCTAATGTAAAAAGCGAAAACAAGGCGGCTTATATTCAGGCCCTGGTTGATACCCGTGCGCAAGAGAATATTCAGGTCTTTCGCGATTTTATGAACAGGGAGTATGCATCGCTGCTTGACAAAGAAATTGAAAAATTTGAGGAGATGAACAAGCCATCAAAAGGCGGCGGGTTTACTTTTCTTTTTTAATAAAAAACCCGGTTATTGATTGTAACCGGGTTTTTATCAGGGGAATAAGATTGATCAAAAAATCTTCCTTAGCTTTCTTTGTTTTTCGCCTCCTGAACCTCAAGGCGGATAGCTTGTGCCAGGTTTTTAAGATCTTGCATACCTTTGCGAACACGGGTTCCGGCAGCGCTGTTTCCTTTGTTGTAGAATTTGTCGGCGTCAGCCTCTAAAGAAGCTACAAGCTCCTTTACTTCAGTAAATTTTTTCATTTAATTACTCCTTTTAAATTATGAGGTCTATTGTTTTTAATTAAAGCTAAGCTATAAGGTTTTTTTTTAATTAAAAATTTTTAAAGTCGAAAAATAGTGCCTTTACAGTGGTTTTTTTCCACATCTTGAAGCCTGCCAGGATATTTAAGCATTAATTATATAGTATGAAAATAGGGGTTTTGCTTTAGTATATTATGGCTATGCTTAGTTGATTAAATGCATATTTAAATAATACGTATTATAAATACTATTAAACCCGAACTATGGTACTCATTTAACATATTATTTCATTTTTTAATTTATTAAATTGAATACATCGAATTTATCCGATGTTCCTGGGTTTAAAGCTGGCGGGGAGGGTAACCGGCTTTTAATTTTTATCGCCAATTATGCCGGGCTGCTCCTGCCATACCAGGTTGCTCTGCCGCGGCTACTGTGTGTACACAGCTTTTTATAAAAGGAAATGACAGCGGTTTTGTTTAGTGGTACGTTTCTAAAAACCGTGTACAAAAAGTAGCAGCCCCGCAGGGCGGGTTAAACGGCAATTTCAATTATTCGTGTATCTTTGGTATAGCAGTTTTTACTAAAATAGCCACCGGCCAGCAGGTTTTTACCATGTACGAAGTTATTACCCAATCATTACGCGCACTGGTTGATTTTACCGACGAGGAGCTTTTTTTATTTATGCAAAGGCTTAAGCCGCTCAGCTTAAAAAAGTATGCTTTTTACTTAAAAGAAGGCCAGGTTTGCAAAAGCATGGTCATTGTATTTAGGGGCGGGTTAAGATATTTTTCGCGCAGCGAGAAGGGCGACAATACTTTAGGTTTTGCATTTGAGGGCGAATGGATTGGCGATTACGAAAGTTTTTTATTACAAACCCCATCGCCTGATTTTATTGAAGCGCTGGAAGATTGCGAGCTATTTACCCTGAGCTACGCCGACATGCAGGCCTTGTATAACCATAGCCAGCGCTTTGAACGCTTTGGCCGTATAATAGCCGAAAGACTGTTTATTGACACCGCCAGGAACAACCGGAATTTAAAAATGCAATCGGCCGAAGACCGGTACCTTGAACTGCTTACCAAACAGCCCCATATATTTGAAAGGCTCCCCCAGCATTTAATTGCCTCATACCTGGGCATTCAGCCGCAAAGCCTTAGCCGCATTAGGGCCAGGCTGTCAAACGCCAAAAGTTAACTTAGGTTAATAAATCAACTTCGCTTTTTAACCTCATATCATTTCACGGCTAAGCTATTAGTCCCAGTTTTGTGCTGTGCATTGTAAAGCTTTAAGCAGAAGGCTCAAAACGCTTGATTTTTAGCCAGGTCAACGTTACCAGGCTGGAGTTAATTAGCAGGCTTTTAAATAAAAACAACACCACAAAATCAAAATAATATGAATGCCTCGCAGGTTTTTTCCGTCGTTAGCGCCATCGCAGCATTGCAGTGGCTTTTGTTAATTGCATTGCATAAATGGAAAGTTACGCAGTGGTTGGTTAACCACGCTGCTGTCCCATTATTGCTTTCGGTAATTTATTGCATTTACATTGCCGGCTTTTTCGGTATCCATGGCGGTGGTTTTGGGTCGGTACAGGAAGTTCGTATCCTCTTTAGTAACGATAACCTGTTACTTGCCGGTTGGGTCCACTACCTCGCTTTTGATTTATTGATCGGTTTTTCTATAGTTAAATCGGCCAGGGCTTCGGCGGTCCCGCATTGGCTGGTTATACCTTGCCTGGTGCTCACCTTTATGTTTGGCCCTTGCGGCTATTTACTTTATCAAATTGTCCACAAAATAAAATCATCCAAATGAAAACCTTATTCGTCCGTATCAAGACTATTAGTCCGCTTCTTTATTACTGCGCGTTGGGTCATTTAGCCTTATTTATACTGATGCTCATCATCGCCCAATTTGATCATCGCCAACTGATGGGGATTAATTTGTGGACAAAGCCCATCAAATTTGCAATCTCCATCGCCATATACTGCCTAACATGGCCCTTGCTGCTGCAATACCTGCCTTATGAACAGCTCAAGAGGCGCTTCGTGAATTTTACAGTTTTTGCCATGAGTTTTGAGATGCTGGCCATCGCCACGCAGGCCGCAAGAGGACAGCTATCACACTATAATACTTCGGGTGCTTATAATGCGCTTGTATTTAGTACGATGGGGATAGTGATAGTGTCGCAAACGCTGTTTGCCCTATACATTGGAATAAAGTTTTTTAAGGTGAAGGCTGTAAAATTAACACCCGCTTTGCTGTGGGCTATCCGCCTGGGTATAATTATGGCTTGCATCTTCGCGCTTGAAGGCGGTGTAATGGCATCGCGACTGGCCCACACAGTAGGCGCTGCCGATGGCAGCCCTGGCCTGCCGCTTTTTAACTGGAGCCGTATAGCCGGCGATTTACGGATAGCCCATTTCATGGGCCTGCACGCGTTGCAAATTATACCGCTGTTTGTTGTTTTCAGCGGGGTTAAAAATAGCAGGCCGGCGGTTATTTTTGCAAGTGTTTATTTTATAGCCGTTTCGCTATTATTTTATAATGCTATGCTGGGGAGGCCGTTATTTTAGAAAAGCAAATTTAGTCCAAAGTCGGGAGTCTTAAGTCAGAAAAACTTCAGGCTTAAGACTCCCGACTTATGGCTTAATCCTACATATATTTCCCGTTTACCAGCCACTTGGCTATTCGTAATATGGTATGTTCGTTTTTATCTACCCCGGCAGAAGCAATAATAGTTTTACCAAATCCATCAGGCGCTATGGTGTACGCCATAGTTTGGCTATCCTTTTTGGTGTTTATGATAAATTTAGATGCACTGTTACCACCGCTAAAACTCACCTTGACAACTATCAACCCATCGGGTAGACTAAATTCATAAGTGTCGCCCTCGGGACCCGATGAAATATTTTTAAACTTGCCAATAGCTTCCAATCCCTGGTAAATCATGTTATCGTCTTTTATCATAACAGGAAACATCATGTTTCTTTTTACAATATTGTATTCTGTTCGTACAATAGGGTTCTTGCTTTTCAGTGCTATAAACTCGTTTATTTTTGCCTCGTTAAGCTTATCATCAACTATTATCCCGCTTTGGCCTATTAGTTTAGCAAAAGATTTTTCGGCACTTAATATACTCAGTGTAAATAAGCCCACCTGGCTGGTTGTTAAAAAAGAGAAGCGATAGTAAAAGTCAGTATTGTTTTGAGGATCAGGGGGCAAATCACTGGCCAATACGGCGATGATCAGTTTTTCGCCGCTCATGGAATACAGTTCGTAATTGGCGGGCTGGGCAAACCCGGCTTTAAGCTTTACTATCCTGGCAATCTCTTTGCCATCAACACTAAGCATCCCCGATTTGTAGGAAACCGACTGGGCAGCCAAAGGGCCGGCCAGCAACAATAACACCACTGATGTGATTATCGCTTTAATTGTTTTTCTCATTTTTTGTACTTGTAAGGTTAATTTTGATAACTTGTTTAGGTTTATGGGGCTTGAAATTGCTAATTGGCTAAACCCAATTAAAGGTAAGGATATTTAATAGGTATGCTATACTAATTATATGTTAAAATACCGCGCCGGTAATGTAAAAAAAGCTGTCGCTTAAAAAGTGACAGCTTCTGCATTTTTATGATTATTCAGCGCTCGTTAAAAAATTTTCTGCAACAAATCCGGATGGTGCGCGTGCAGTTTAACAATCAGTTCGCCAAACAGGGTATTTGCCCAGGCAAACCATTTGCGGGTGAAGTTATTAGCATTATCCTTATGGAAACCTTCGTGCATAAAACCGGTGCCGGCGTGCGTGTTTTTAAGCATATGCAGGCAACGGGTAATCTCTAATTTATCCGTCGAGGTAAGGGCACGCATAGTGATAGCCATTGGCCATATAAAATCAATACCTACGTGTGGGCCTCCAATACCTTCGGCAACTTTGCCTTTAAAAAAGTAGGGGTTATCCAAACTCAATACAAAGCGACGGGTGTTTTGATATAACGGATCGGTTACCGGCAGCGAGTCGAGGTAGGGTAGTGCCAGCAGGCTGGGCACGTTGCTGTCATCCATTAATAATTGGTTGCCGTAACCATCAACCTCAAAGGCTAAAATTTTGCCATATTTTGGATGGTTTACCACCGCGTATTTTTTAAGTGCAGCATCTACTTCTGCTGCAAGGGCTGTGCATTCGGCGGCTGTTTTGGCATCTTTACCTATCACGCTAAACATTTCGGCCATTTGCTTTAAGCTGGTAACCGCAAAGTAGTTGGCAGGTACCAGGAAAGGGTATATAGTGGCATCATCGGATGGGCGGAAGATGCTGCAGATGAGCCCAACGGGTTTCACCGGGTTGCCATAACCCCTGTTTGGCGCAGTATCACTGGCGGTTTCAGTTTTACGCTGAAAATGGTACGGACCCTTGCCGTTTTTGCGTTGCTGTACTTTAAAAGTATCTAATATGGTTTTGCCCGCTTTTTGCCAGGTTTCGTCAAAAAAGCTGCTGTCGCCGCTTATTTTCCAGTAGTTATAGGCCAAACGCACCGGGTAGCAAAGGGAATCAATTTCCCATTTGCGCTCATGCAGTTCGGGTTTCATATCGGTAACGTCGCTATCCCATTCGCTGCCCGTTGGGCCTTCATTAAAAGCGTTGGCGTACGGGTCAATCAATACGCATTTAGCCTGGCGGCTTAACACACCCTGGATGACTTTTTTAAGTGCCAGGTCGTTTTTAATCAGCGGCAGGTACGGCCAAACCTGTGCCGATGAATCGCGCATCCACATGGCAAAAATATCGCCGGTGATTACAAACGTATCGGGTTTGCCGTCTTTTTCTGAATAATTTACGGTAGTATCTAAAGTATTTGGATAGCAGTTTTCAAAAAGCCAGGCTATTTCCGGATCTTTTATATTCGCTTTAACTTTTTGTATGGTGGCTTCAACCGCTTTGCTGGTAAATTTCCTGTCGGCAAGTTTTGGCCGGTGGCTTTCAAATACAGGTGAGGTTTTGCCCAGCCAGCTTGTTGCCGGTACTACACCAAGGCCTAAGCCGGCAGTGGCAACGCTGTTAATTTTAATAAAATGTCTTCTGGTGATCATAAGTAGTTTAAATGGTAACTGTAAAAATATAAAAGCGTTTCGCAATCCAAAAAAAATCATGCTAAATTAATTTACCAAGGGTATTTGACGCTATTACTGATATTTTAAAAAGCGAACACCAAGCCAGGATGATTCAAAAAAACCGCTACTCAGCATTCACTACTCACCACTCACCATTTGCTACTGTACCGCCAAAATGCTAATTTTCACCCATGCATCATCCTGAAGAAAACCCCTGGAAAATAACCTCTGAGAAATCAGTTTACGATAATCCCTGGATTAACCTTACCGAGTACCAGGTAATTAACCCATCGGGCAATCCGGGCATCTACGGCAAGGTTCATTTCAAGAACCTGGCTATAGGCGTTTTACCATTAGATGATGACCTTAATACTTATATTGTTGGCCAATACCGTTTCCCCCTTAATCAATACAGCTGGGAAATGCCCGAAGGTGGTGGCCCCGAAGGAACCGATCCCCTGAAATCGGCCAAACGGGAACTGCTGGAAGAAGCCGGGCTTAAAGCCAGTAAGTGGACGGAATTAATGCGCCTGCACCTTAGTAATTCGGTAAGTGATGAATTGAGTATCATTTACGTAGCTCGCGGCCTTAGCCAGCACGAAGCCGAACCTGAGGATACCGAGCAGTTTGTAATAAAAAAAATACCTTTCGCCCATATTTACCAAATGGTTTGCGAAGGCCGAATTACCGATGCCATGACGGTTGCTGCGGTACTTAAAGTACAATTATTGCTTTCAGAAAACCTTTTGTAACCTTATACGTTTCCAAAAAATGCCTAAATTTGGCAGTTGATGAAAAAGTTTTTAGGCTATTTTCTTACCCCTGTGGCTACGGGAGTGTTTTTATTGATACTGGTTATATTTCAACCTATTCAATGGGTATGTTTTCGTTTTTTTGGCTATTCGGCACATAAAAAATCGGTTGATATTCTGAACCTGTTTTTGTTGCGGTCGGTTTATTTGCTGGGTAATACGGTAACTTTTATCAATAACCAAAACCTGCCTGTTGGTCGTCCCATCATATTTTTGGCTAACCACCAGGGGTTGTTGGATATACCGCCAATGATATGGTACCTGCGTAAATACCACGCCAAGTTTATATCCAAAATTGAACTTACTAAGAATATTCCCTCTATATCCTACAACCTGAGGCATGGTGGCGGGGCCAATATCGACCGGAAAGACCAGCGTCAATCCATCACCGAAATTATGAAGCTTGGCGTACGGATGAAGGAAAATAAATGGTCGGCCGTAATATTTCCTGAAGGCACACGCTCAACAGACGGCACAATAAAAACTTTCCAGGTAGGAGGTATAGCCACGATACTTAAAAAATGCCCCGAAGCGTTATTAGTGCCTGTAGCCATTAAGGATTCATGGAAAATGATTCGCTATGGCCAGTACCCCCTGAATACATTTACGCCCATGAAGTGGGAAGTGCTTACCCCCATTGAACCAGCCGGCCGCCCGATAGAAGAAGTAGTATTGGAGGCCGAGAACCAGATCAGGACTGCACTGGCTTCTTAATTTGAAGATTTGAAAATTTGAGGATTTGAAAATGCAGGGGGAGAGAGGTGCATATTTCAGATTGTGCCCGAGGTAATTTAACAGGTAGGGGCTATGTTGTTTCAAATTAAAACCATTCCCCTATTACATTTTCAAATTTTCAAATCCTCAAATTTTCAAATTCTCTTCAATCTTGTTGATATTCAGCCAAATGTTAACAAATAAATCACATCATATTTACGTTTATATGAAACGTTATCGCTTATTTTTATAGACCTATAAAATGGGTCAGTTAAAATTTACTTAAAACAATTTTTATGACCTGGAGAAAATTTAGCGGTGAGGTGATCCAAACACCCATCATGGAAGAGGTTGAAAAGGCGATTGAACGCGAAGCCGCCCTCGGCAACAAGCTCAAAGTATGTATCGGAACAGATTCGCAGGTAAAAGGTAGTGTAACTGATTTTGCCACAGTTATCGTGTTTCTGCGCGAGAAACGTGGCGCGTTCATGTTTATCCACCAGGAGCGTACCTCGCAAAAAATGACCATTAAGGAAAGGATGCTGAGCGAGGTGCAGAAATCAATTGACATTGCCTACAAACTTTGCGATCTGCTTGACCTGTATGATGTGGAACTGGAAGTACATGCCGACATTAACACCAACCCAATGTTTAAATCAAATGCCGCGCTGCACGAAGCAATGGGGTACATTTTGAGCATGGGTTTTGTATTTAAAGCCAAGCCCGAAGCTTTCGCAAGCTCCTACTGCGCCAATAAAATAGTGCAGTAAAAGCCTTGAAGTAAACGGCGTGGTATTTATATTTGGTCTTTTACCACAAGACCGAACAAACTATGTCGCCACTAATTGAAATTAACGATCCGGCCCTTGCCGGCCCGAACACCATACTTATCGACGCCCGCGCCGGTAAAGATACCCACGACCGCTACCTTGCCGGTCACCTTAAAAACGCCGCGTATGTTGACCTGGACCGCGATTTAGCTGCCCACGTTACCGACGCCTCCCAGGGCGGACGCCACCCTTTACCTCCAATTGAAGATTTTGCCGCCCTTTTGGGCCGTTTAGGTATTACGCCAACAAGCCACGTGGTGGTTTATGACGATAAATCTGCAGCTTTTGGCGGTGCCCGCTTTTGGTGGATGCTGAAGGCAATAGGTCACACTAATGTACAGGTATTAAACGGTGGCTTACAGGCTGCCAAAGATGCCGGTATCGAATTAAGCACCGAAGAATTTACCCCAACCCCGGTTGAAGCTTACCCGGTACCTGCAGATTATACCGGCACCGTAGCGATTGGCGAGGTTGCCATTGCCGCCCATGATGCAACCCGGATTGTAATAGATGTGCGCGAAACCCCACGCTATTTAGGCCAAACCGAGCCTTTAGATTTGATTGCCGGCCATATACCAGGCGCATTTAACCTGCCTTATATTACCAACCTGGGTGCCGATGGTAAATACCTGGATGCTGATACATTGCGCAAAGTTTATGATGACGCCATAGGGGATATTGCCCACCAGGAGATCATAGTTCACTGTGGATCGGGGGTTACGGCCTGCCACACCTTGCTGGGTATGGAGTACGCCGGCATTACCGGGCCGCAATTATATGTAGGGTCGTGGAGTGAATGGTCGAGACGTAAATTGCCTATTGGTACAACTACGAGATAAAAATGTATATTTACAACAATATTGTACTTTATAGTTGATTGTGAAAACATACGTTTTAAAAACCGAACAAAAAATCCCGATTGGTTTAGATGAGGCCTGGGATTTTTTTTCCTCGCCCTTAAACCTGGCTAAAATTACCCCGCCCGATATGAGCTTTGTGGTAACATCCGATTATACTGCCGATACCAAAATGTACCCCGGTATGATCATCACCTACAAAATTGCGCCGGTTGCGGGTATCAAAATGAACTGGATGACCGAGATTACCCATGTTGCCGATAAACAATATTTTGTTGACGAGCAGCGCTTTGGCCCATATGCTTTATGGCATCACCAGCATCATTTTAAGGCTATTGAAGGCGGTGTACAGATGAATGATATTTTGCACTATGCCATACCCTACGGCTTTATAGGCACCATTGCAAATAAGATTTTTGTGGGTAAAGAGGTAAATAAGATTTTTGCCTATCGGAATAAGGCGATTGAAAGGCTATTTGGGTACTAACGATGCCCATCCGCTGCATCACAGCGTTATACAACCTATGACATAGTTAATTTTCCTGTCATCCTGAGTAACCTTTATTTGCGCACAAATGATCGCATTGTAAATGACACCTTTTTTTTCAATTGATAATCAGTTGGTTACAAATGTGTCAATGGCAGGTACGAAGGATCTATCAGCTGTGCATGACCGATAGAAAAGTTCGCAAATAGATGCTTCGTACCTCAGCATGACAGTCTTTTATTTTTTAATGTCATTCTTTCCCGATGGCTGTGTCCCCACAGCCATTTTCCCTTATCTCATAACATGTGGGCAGCTGTATGTGAGGACACATACAGCGGAAGAAGAAGCTCATGATCCATTCACAATCATTACCAGATAAACAGCGGTACCAGCCAAATTGGCGAGATGTAGTAAGGATCGTAGTAGGGTTCGTAGTATTCGATAGTTTCTTCTTCAACAATGGTAGTGGTGGTGGTGCCACCGCCGCCGTAATTGTTGTTATTGTTATTTTGTTTTTGCTCTTCCTCCATCAGTTTAATCATCAGCTCCGATCCCTGGTTTATCATATCTACCATGGCATCTTCGCCAACATCTTCGGGCTTTATCGCGCTGTTGCAAATATCTTCTATTTCACCCCAGGCGGTGTCGGCCATCAAATCATTTTGCCAGCCCGATACGCTGGTATCAAACCTGTTTTCGTTGATGAACGACATAAACACAATTTCGGCCGGGTCGGCTTTTTTAAACATAGCTACAGCAATGCGCAGGTCGTCAAAACGCTCATTGTCGGTAAAGTTGAACCAGTCATCGTCGTTATCAAAGTCGAAATAGCTGCTAAAGGCAAACTCGCCTTTTTCCAGGTCGACAAACGAAAAAACGTCGTAAACTTTCAGGTATTCGCTATAGCGCTTCATGAAGGTGTCAAATACACCGCGGCCTTTTGAGCTTACCTTATAAACCGAGCCCGAGCTGATGATGTAGCCATTGGCAACAAGTTCCTGGAACAGCGGCTGTAGTACGGCATCGTCGCCATAAGCGCTGCTGCTAAACTGGTGGTTGCCATTTATCATTTCGTTTAAAACGATAATTGCTTTAAACGTTTTTTTATTATCGTCAGATAAAAGCGTGTTTTTTCTTAATTGGATAGCCATAATTTAAGTAAATGTGAGCCCCCTCTAAATCTCCTCCGGGTAGGGGAGACTTTGGACTGCCCGGGATTCAAGCTAATTAAAATGTAAAACTAATTTGAAAATTGATATTATCGCCTGTGGCCAAATCCACCACGACTACGGCCGAACCCAGATCTGCTGCCCGAACTCCTGCCGCTGCCAAAGCTGCTGCCTGAACTGCTGCTGCCAAAGCCGCCACTCCTTACCCTGCTGCCCGAGCTGCGGTTGCTGAATGATCTTTGCGACCTGGTGGGCTGGCTCAAACTGCTCCGGCTGCTGCTCCTGGACGACATGTACGATGAGGTAGTTGGCCTGAACGTAGTATAGGTACGCGTACGGGTATAATAATGCGGATAATAACCGTAGTGGTAAACGGGTACATAATAACTGTGCGGGCGTAAAAAGTAGCTTAAAATCAAAAAGTCTGTTAAGCCGAATGAGGAGTGGTAGTAGTTGTTATACCCCACGTAAGTTGGGTTGCCCTGGATATCCAGGTTGGCGGTGTTATTATTGCCCGTTGGCTGAATATTAACACTGGCCACCGTTACCGATTGCGAATTGCTCACATCATCAATAATGTTCAGCTTGTTGTTATCGGCTTCCTGTACCTTCAGGTAATCAATGTTGCCGTCCTTATCCAGGTCCAGGTTGTTGATCTGGTTGGCCGGGTTGTTAATGGCTTTTTCGAGGGTTTGCGGGTCGGTACTGTTTTTTACAAACTGGGCAAGCTTATTTACGTCAAAACCGGCAGTGGTATTGTTTTCGATAGTGACATTGTTTTGCTGCGGCGGGTTTTGGCTGCATGCCGAAAGACTAACCACTAAACCTGTAAGCGCTATGAATATTTTTTTCATGATGATTTTATGGGTTGTTTGCCGGCATGGCGGTTTCTGGTTTGGGTTACGCCGACTGGCTTTTTTGTATTTGTTTTTATTTAGATGCAAGATGTTGTACGATGTTACAAATTTTTTTGAATAGCGTCAAGAATTAAGTGTCGGGATTCAAGACTATGGTAACGCTCAAGGGTAAAATTAAAGAATTATAAAGGGGAAATGACATTGGAAAAAACTGACGGTTTTGGAAAAACGAAGAATTTTCGGGCTTCCCAAAGGCTGTTTTTCCAGTTCCCTCTCTCGGGAGGGGCGCGATGGAAATGTGCGCAAAGGCAGGGAGGGGTTTAATGAATTTTTTATTTTTCGGGGAACGATTAGCAAAAAAGCGATGTTGTTGACGTTGTTAGCATGGCGGCGATTCGACTCACCCCGACGAGGCTACGCCCGTCACCCCTCTCTCCGACTGCGTCGCATAGAGGGGTAAAAAAAAGAAAGAAAAGAAAAAAATGAGCTCCACCCTCTTTCCGGCGCAGGTGAGTGTTGCACAACTAAGCCATGAAAAGGAATGCTTGTTTTATAACCATTTGACGCGCGGAGATTTGAATATAGACTAACTTGCTTTTGGAGATTGTTGAATATTGAAATCTCAGAAGGTTGATTGACAGTATTTCAAACTCTGGAGCTTATGCGCTTGGTTGCGCAACACTCACCGCAGCCGAAGAGAGGGTGGTCGGGCGTAGCCTCGACCGGGTGAGTCGTAGCCAGCGTTCAAAGCCAAAGCCAATGTTAAACCAACTACCTCATCGGGCAGCGCAAAATAGCCCCCCCTCCACTAATTTGCCATTCCATCAAATATTAACTATTTTACCAACGCAGTTGCCTATGGTTACACCTTAAAAAACATTACCTGTGTTTAAATATTACCGCCTTATTGCTACCTTATTTTTGTTATTTACGGGTCCGGCATTTGCCCAGGTAACCGATTTTAGCAGCATTCCTAAAAGCGATTCAGACAAGCTGTTGAAAAACGGCCAACCTGCCGACCTCGGCCACAGCCATTTTCCTTTACTGAAGGAATACCGCGATATGCACATTTTTACCATCAACGATTCTGTTTTTGGTGCGGTGCCCTTCCGATTGTTTATCCCCCAAACGTATGACCCATCAGTGGCAACGCCGCTGGTTTTATTACTGCATGGCGCTGTCGGGGCATCTCATTTTAGCGATGCCATGGGGCAGCACAGGGTCACCGAGGCCGACGACGATCCCTTTATTGGAAAGCTGTGTAAAACAGGCAACATCATTATTATGCCCTACGGCGATGAAACCAAAAAGTTTAGCTGGGTGGTTAACAAATGGAGGCCCACTGAAAATCTCACTTTTAAAACACTGCTCAATATCATCAATGAAGTTAAACGATCTGTAAATATCAATGACGACAAGGTTTTTGCAATGGGGCATTCTGATGGGTCGGATGGCGCGTTTGCATTAGATGTGTATAACCCCACGCCCTTTGCGGGCTTTTTATGCTATAACTCCATGCTCACCAACTTGGCGGCCAACGATATCTATTTACGAAACGCCACAAATAAGCCGCTGTACGCCGTCCACTCGAATAAAGACGATATTCGCCCCATCGAGCAGGCCCGGGTGATTATAAAACTACTGGATTCTTTAAAAACCAATGTCAAATATAAAGAGTACTATGGCTACCAGCACTTTGATAAACATTTAGACCTCGATTACCCCAACGCCCTTAAATTTATCGACAGCACCCGCCGCACCCCGTACCCTAAAGCTATATTTTGGGAAACCAGCAGTCATTTATTCAGCAACTGCAATTGGCTGGTTATCAACAACTTGGATATTGCTTTAAATGCCGCGCCCTGGCATAAGGCATACAATATTGGCAGCTATTATAAAAACACCAAAACCTGGAAGAGCTATCCTTACTACAGTATAAACCCTAGCGCCGCTATAAAAGGGACCTACAATAACAACACATTTGAAATTTACACCTCGCGGGTAACCGCTTTTGAAGTTTTAATAAGCCCGCAAATGGTTGATATCAACAAAGAAGTAAAAATAATATTAAATGGAAAAACGGCCTTCGCCGGCAAGGTAAAGGCCGATGGTAATTTTTTCAAAAAGCAATTTGCCAAAACACACGACAGGAAGGCGGTTTGGGTTGCGGCGGTACCGGTGAGGGTAGTTAATTAAGTATTGTTCATGTTTCCAAAATCGCTTTTTTTTCAGTTTCCTCCCTCGGGAGCTACTGTGTGTACACATCTTTTAGGAAAAACCCCGGAGGGGTTGAATGTCGGTAGAAAAAGGATCAAAAATAGCTTTACGTGCCGTAGGTACGAAACTATTGAACTTTTTCAGTCAAATGGTATTGATAAATAGCCAAATTTGGCGGTTAGTTTCGTACCTACGGCACGAAAAGGGGGATGCTTAATTATTCTACCGACATTTCACTCCTAACGGAGTGGCTTTTATAAATTACTATCTCATATAAACTTGTGTACACACAGTAGCCCCGGCAGGGACGCGATGGAAATGCGGGCAAAGGCAGGGAGGGGTTAATTAACTTTTTCTTTTTTCGGAGAACGATTTAGCAAAAAACCTTCTCCGCAATCTGTGTCCTCACAGATCGCTCCCCTTTCCCTTTGTTGCTGTTGTCTCCATAGATTTCGACTATTAAAAAAGCCGGGGAAACGTGCGATTCCTTCCCTTGGGAAAGGAAGGTAGGGGTTAATTGAATATGCAGGCAATAATGATTATGGCGTAACATTTAAATGCCGCGCCCTGGCATAAGGCATACAATATTGGCAGCTATTATAAAAACACCAAAACCTGGAAGAGCTATCCTTACTACAGTATAAACCCTAGCGCCGCTATAAAAGGGACCTACAATAACAACACATTTGAAATTTACACCTCGCGGGTAACCGCTTTTGAAGTTTTAATAAGCCCGCAAATGGTTGATATCAACAAAGAAGTAAAAATAATATTAAATGGAAAAACGGCCTTCGCCGGCAAGGTAAAGGCCGATGGTAATTTTTTCAAAAAGCAATTTGCCAAAACACACGACAGGAAGGCGGTTTGGGTTGCGGCGGTACCGGTGAGGGTAGTTAATTAAGTATTGTTCATGTTTCCAAAATCGCTTTTTTTTCAGTTTCCTCCCTCGGGAGCTACTGTGTGTACACATCTTTTAGGAAAAACCCCGGAGGGGTTGAATGTCGGTAGAAAAAGGATCAAAAATAGCTTTACGTGCCGTAGGTACGAAACTATTGAACTTTTTCAGTCAAATGGTATTGATAAATAGCCAAATTTGGCGGTTAGTTTCGTACCTACGGCACGAAAAGGGGGATGCTTAATTATTCTACCGACATTTCACTCCTAACGGAGTGGCTTTTATAAATTACTATCTCATATAAACTTGTGTACACACAGTAGCCCCGGCAGGGACGCGATGGAAATGCGGGCAAAGGCAGGGAGGGGTTAATTAACTTTTTCTTTTTTCGGAGAACGATTTAGCAAAAAACCTTCTCCGCAATCTGTGTCCTCACAGATCGCTCCCCTTTCCCTTTGTTGCTGTTGTCTCCATAGATTTCGACTATTAAAAAAGCCGGGGAAACGTGCGATTCCTTCCCTTGGGAAAGGAAGGTAGGGGTTAATTGAATATGCAGGCAATAATGATTATGGCGTAACACCGCTGGTAGAAGCGGTGCCGGGCTATACGCTTATACTGCACAGGCATTAGGCGCGGGGCCGGTATCCACTTCCATCACTGACGCACGCTCGCGGAGAATTATGGTCTAAACACTACACAAAAACACCGTGATTTGCATGCGGGCACACAGGTCTGGAGGCGCGCGACAGCGAGAAGTGCTTGCGATAGCTGGGGAGAATAAATTAGGATTTTTTGTCGATACCAGCAGTACTAAAATCAAACCACATGTGGAAAACTTACCTGTTTAACATGCAACGAGCCATTTGTCTGATGTAATTTAGTTATCTTTAAATCTCAATAAATTCACCTAAATCCAACCGTTAAATATTATGTCGCTCACCGCTAAAATTGGTTTCGAGGTCATAAAGGCTATTGCGAACAAAGCCATCGACAAAACGATAGATCACGTTTTGAAAGACAATAAGACTGAATTAAAGGCTATTCTGAAAAATTTGCCTGAGCTATTTGAAACTCACTTAATTGAGCTTATAAACTGGTCGGCTGAAACGCCTTTTATGGACTTACATGCTCACCAGAATATTGAATTAACAACTGTGGAGTTAAGCATCTCTCCAGCAATTCAGAGATATGAAAAGATGTGGTCTACAGAAGAAATAAGTGAAAATGATTTATTAAAACTAAATAAAAATATATTATTGCTCGGCCATCCCGGAGCAGGAAAAACAACAACGGTTAAACGACTGATTTTAAACTATTTTCTTGATGGCTATCAAAACGTTGAGTATGATTTCCCCATCCTTTTAAAGTTTCGTAAATTTAAAGTCGGTTCAACGGTTTCAACATCTTTACTTGATTTGTTTGGAATACCTTATCAATCTCGAATAGTTAAAGTTGAAAGTAGCGATAATAGGGGAAATATTACAATGTCTGAAAGGTCGATTATTCACGTAGGCGACGTTCCGATTGACATATTTGTTGCTAAGTTCTTAAATGAAACAAAGGCCATATTAATTCTTGATGGCTTGGATGAAGCCCCACAAGAAAACCAAGATAATATATTAGAAGAAGTTGAAAGCCTCGGCCTGAAACTTTTGACAGGAAAAATAATACTTACTGTCCGAAAATCAAAGCTTTCCAGCACCGGCTTGGGATTTACAAAATTCGAAATAACCCCATTAGATGAAAAACGTATAAAATCTATCGCCAAAAGCTGGCTTGGCAGTAGTAAAGGTTTCTATGACGCCCTGAAAAATAAGCCTTATAGGGATTTAGCAAGCAGACCTATTTTTTTAACGCTACTCTTGATATTGTATAAATTAAACAACAAGAACCTTCCTTATCAGTCTTATGAGGTTTACAGGGATGCAACCTATTTAATTCTCAAAGATTGGGATGAGCATCGACGAATTCAACGAAAATCTGCGTACGCAGAATTCAATGCAAGGAAAAAGCTTAAATTTCTTTATGAACTATCATTTAATCTAACTTACCGGGTAAAAAAGACAATATTTTCTACGGCGATTCTTCGTGAAGTGTATCAGAACATATATTCATCCTATAACCTGCCGAAAGATGAGATTGACGATGTAATCTCTGAAATCCAATCCCATAATGGTATTATCTCGATTTCGGGTTACGATTCCTGTGAATTTAGTCATCTCTCCATCCAGGAATATTTATGCGCCGAACACATTATAACTTTACCCTTCTCAGCAAGTATTATAGCTTATTTCTATCAATATCCTGAACCTTTAGCGATTGCTATTACTTTATCCGGCGATCCCGGATCATGGTTTGCAAATTTGCTTCTTAATAAAAATTTAAATATCGGCGACATGGATAGGCAAGAAAATGGAGTGAATTACGATAACTCGATTTTTACATTATTATCAAGATTGGTGATTGAAACGCCAATCTTTAAATGCAGTGAAGAATTGGGGATGGCAATGCTTTATTTGCTATTTATAAGCTATACTTCCATCAATCTTATAGACATCATAGATCAGCTATTACGTTTTCCTAACGTATTTATATCCTTGAACATGGCATCAAAAAAATTCTCACTCTGGCGAGACGATAAAGAATATATGTATTTCAAAAGGACTGCTGTTTTTACAGGAAGTTACTTTTTAGAAATTCCACTTGAAGGGAAAATATCAAAGCAAAGTCTTTCTATGGGATCAATTAATTTTAGCGTCATAAATGATATTTTCAAATTTGAATATATCCGGGAAAGGGCTTAAAACTCCAACCTGGCCTAAGCGCAGACATTGCGGCTGCATCCGGGGGGATCGCTTGTGATTTGCAACTATTTGGCTTCTCGTCGGTGTTATCGCTGTATCAGCAAGAGCTTGTATTTACATATGCTTTAGCTGCAAATCTATATAATTGAAAGCTTCCTTAAGGCTAGCTGGAAACGGTGTGGTGATAATACCGACCACTGGCTGAATAACATAATTCTCAATAAAAAACAGTTTATATGTAGTTATATACACAAAAAAGGAATTAATTTACGCACCGATATTTAAACGTATCATATTAAATGGATATTAAAGCTGAAGTAAAGTCAATTGAAAAATTAAAGGACTATTTTTTTATTGTACCCGATTATCAACGAGAATATGTATGGACAGCTGATGTCCATGTCGCTCGTTTTTTGCAAGATATATCAGATGAGTTTTCTCCCACAGCTCTAAAGCAAAGCAATTATTTTATTGGATCAACAATTATAGTAAAACGTGAAGATGGTGCATATGATGTGGTTGATGGCCAGCAACGCCTAACAACTATTGTAATTTCATTATGTGCTATTAGGGATATACTAAAAAATTTAGTTGGCATAACAGATGAATTAGATACTGTCAAAAGCGAATTGCATAAAGTCGTTAAAGAACTTTTATATAAGTACGATATAGCAACAAAAAAACATACGCCTCGACTAACTCTACAATACGAGGAAAGTAAGGATTACTTGATTAAATTAATTTCTGAAAAATCTTTCACCGATACTTTGACTCCTTCGATTAAAAAGATGATCGAAGCATATGGTACAGTAAATGATTATCTTATAGAATTAAAAAGTGACGATCCTGAAACGTTATTAAATTTCATAAGCTATTTTTTAGCTAATGTCGAAATGGTTATTATCAGACCTGACGACTTGGGAAGTGCCTTGAAAATCTTTGAAACAATAAATGAACGAGGTGTAGGGCTAAATGCGATGGATTTATTAAAAAATCTACTTTTTAGTCATGCGAAAGAAGAAGATTTTGTAATTATTAAAAACACTTGGCGCGAAATGCTTAAAGGGTTAGATGAAAGTAATGAAGGAGATAAACCTTTAAGGTTTTTGAGATATTTTCTGATGGCTCGTTATCATAATGGGGTAATTAGAGAAGATGAAATTTACAAATGGATGATTTCAGCAACAGGTAAAAACAAAATCAAATATCAAAGTGACCCAATTTCTTTTGTTAAAGAGCTTAAAGCAGCAGCTTATACTTACGCCAATTTTGTCAAGGCTACAAATTCGTGGGATGCTGACAAATTGTATCCTAATATTACAGGAATCGGCTATTTAAGCAAAAAAACTTCAAGACAACATCTCGTCCTTTTAATGGCGTTACCCGGAAATATCTCCGTTGAGGTTATTAAATTCTTAGCAAAAAACATTGAAAGTTTAGTATTCTATTATGCGATTAATAGAACACTGACGAAGTCGTATGAAGCCTTATTTGCAAATTGGGCAATTAAATTACGTTTGGTTAAATCATTGGATGACTTAAAGAACTTTCTAAACGACGATTTTAATAAAGAGTTAACTGAACAACAAGCGAAGTTTGATGGACAATTTTCTAATAAAAGTCAAGGCGACTTAAATCCACAATATCGAATTAAATACATTTTAGGTAAAATTGAAGAGGATATCCGACAAAAAGTCAATTTTCCATCAGCGAATTTTACATTTTATCAAAGTCAGCAATTAGAACATATACTTCCGCAAACAGGCACAAATATTCCAGATACTGATTATCCACAATCGTATGATTATAGCAACGCTGTTTATCGATTAGGCAATCTAACATTGCTCGAGGCACCCATCAATCAAAGTCTCAATTACTCAAATGACATATCATCTAATGAATGGTTTATTATCAAAAAGACAGCTTATTTGAATTCGAATATCTTGCTTACCAGAACTTTTTCTCTGATTCAAATCGGAGAGCAAACGAAGTTTAATGGGTTTGCTACAGAAAAATTAAAGACGTTTGACGATTGGAATATTTTGGCAATAAATGAGCGACAAGATATTTTAAAACGACTAATTCAGGACATCTGGAAACTCTATGTCTAATTTTATATAGTTGATTTAAAGGTAATTGATATTAAAGGCTGCCGACAGTATGAGCCCACTTGGGGCAAGTGTTGCACACATAGCAGCGACTTAGCTCAATTGTGATCGTTACCCACAATATCGTCGTCGGAAAACATAGCGTATCCATCCCAATACATAATCATTTTGGCCCGCAATAGGGATGGAAATGGATACAGGCCCCGTGCCTAATGCCTTGTGCGCGTATGAATGTACAGCCCGGGCCGCAGGCATTGCCCTTATTTTAGATAAAGGATTATGGATAAATGAGCAAGTTTCGGTCCCTGAGGGGACGCAATACCACACTCGTCATCCGGCGGGCTGATATGTCACCCTTTCAGGGCTATCATAATAACCTTTTTAATCGATGGGCGATGCCCATCGCAGATGGATGCCACCCTTTCAGGGCTGTCTCGTTGTGTATTTTTATTTGATGGCCGATGTTCCATCACCGTTGGATGCCACCCTTTCAGGGTTGCTTTTTGTTGGCGCAAATTTAAATTGAAGGACTAGGCCCATTTAGCGCAATTGTTGCGCACAGGGCGGCGTGTTAGCTCACTTGTGACCTTATAAATGAGCTTTTTAACGCCTTGGTATTACGCTGAAATCATTTAACAACACCTTCATAATAATTATACGTTACTTTATCCCAACTGATAAAATAATAAATGCGGCCATTTTCTATTTTATCAAGATGTAATACATGGTTCCTCTCTCCAAAAATTCGGATACTTAAGTTTTTTAAATCTATTACCGCTAATTTGAAGCCCCAACCGAAAGAAGATTCTTTTATATAAACCGGTATGTACAAATTACAGTTTTGATAAATTAACGGCCCTCCAAATCCATATCCAGGCATTTGTTTACCATTAATCAGTAAGTTGCCTATTATCGGTGCGCCCTGACCAATCTCACGGAGGTTTTCATACTTTATCTTATAGCCTTCTATCTGTATTGCTTCGTCGAAATCCCATGGTGTTTGATTGTAACTCATCCTGATTCATTTGGTGTTTAAGCCCCATCCTACAAAACCTATCGCGGTATCACCACTGTATTCGACCAGATCAGATTGTTCTCACCGGTTTCAGCGAATTTTTTTGTGGCATCAAATGTTGTAAGCTGTTGTTTATTTACAAATTTGAAAAAGCCCACGCCAACTTTAAAAGGCGTGTTTGCAGTCATTTTGGTTTTATTGTACACCAACGTAATGGCGTAAATTGTTGATTTATGTGGGGCAACAAAGCTCACTACAGTAGCATCCGAGCTGCAGCCATTTTTCCAGATGCGCATTTTGACGTTATCTGTTTTTAATATGTCGGCCCAGGCGCATGATTTGTTCAGGTATTTTAACGTGTCGTTCGAGTTGTTGGTCACTTTTAGCACGCAGTCGAGATATATTACCTTTGTTGGAAAAGCGGGGTCGTTGCTGGCACTTACCGGTTTTTTCATTTGGTCCTGAGCAATGGTTACCACATAGCTTTTTCGGTCGTCGGCTGTTAACGCGCCGTTAGTTTGCTGTTTTGTTTTTGGCTTATACGCTGTTGTGTACGCTACACCGTTTCGCCCAAAGGTAAATACGATGGCAAAGAGTAGGAAGAAGGCGAATTTTTTCAATTTGATAAGGGTTCAATTTAAGAGTTCCAAGTTACGATTTTTAAAAAGTTAGGAGAACAATTTTAGAACCCCGCTTCCCTGCAATAGGGATGGAAATGGATACCGGCCCGGCGCCTAAGGCACTGTGCGCGTATGAATGTACAGCCCGGGCCGCAGGCATTGCCATGAAGTAGAGTCAAGAGGTAAGAATCAAGACAGAAAGACAAACGATACCCCGCTTTTATTGCTGATCCTGGTTAAATGATATGGGGCCCGAAGCGACTTGTATTGGCCAACACCCTACACAAATATTTTGATGCGCCTAAATGCGCTATCAATTTCATGTTAACCATGATTAAAAATAAAATGTTGATTATCAGGTGATTGTAAAATATTTATCTGAAATGTGTTAAGTTATGTTAACCATGTTTAGATGCGTTTCCCAATATCTGCATGCCGGTTTACAGCCCGCCCTGCCCATGATATAATTGCAGAGGCTTGTTTAATTGTAGTTTGATAACGGTTATGTACGGGTCTTTATATTTGTCGGGTACGTTGATGAAAACAAGGCCGGGTACCGGGCTCCAGGAAATTTTACCTACAATCTTGGGCTGTAAATGAGCGGTTGTTCCCACTACCTGTACATCTTTAATGGTGTTTTTCAAGCCTTTCAGCATAATATTTCCGGTGGTTTGTCCCGGTAAAAAAAGATAAATGGTTGTTGAGTCCTTTGATAGGGTGGTTGGCCCGTAAAAATGACCCTGGGGCAAACCGGGTAGTGTTCCAAAAATAGCTTCTCCATTTTTTTTATTCCAGGCGCCAAGCTCTTTTAAAATATTTACCTGTTCGGCGGGGATGGTACCATCTGCTTTGGGGCCAATATCTAATAAAAGATTGCCGCCGTTACTAACCGCATCAACAAAAATGCTTATCACCTCAAAAGGTGTTTTGTAATTGATATCATCGGGATGATAACCCCAGTTGTTGTTGGTTGTCATACACAATTCCCACCAATTAAAGTTAGGGCGGCTAACCGGGAAGTTTTGTTCGGGTGTTTCGTAATCGCCATAACCTTGCAGCCGGCCGTTAATGATAGCCGCCGGGTTGAGGTTTAAAATTTGTTTCCTTACTTTTTCCGAATGCCATTCGGCAGCGCTGTGTTCCCAGTCGCCATCAAACCACCACAAGTCGGGTTTATATGCTTTATTTACCTCGTCAATTTGCGATTGAAAAAAATGCTGAAACCGTTGCCAGCGCTCGGGCTCATCGGCAACTTTATACCGGCTGCTGTCTTTCAAAAAACCAGGATAATCAGGATGGCTCCAATCTATCAGAGAAAAGTAGGCACCGCGTTTGATCCCCTCTTTATCCAAAGCATCATAAAAAGGTTTTAACACATCCCTTTTTGCAGGCGAATTATCTACCACGTTGAAATGATGCTGCTTGGTAGGCCATAGCGCAAAACCATCGTGATGCTTGGTAGTGATAACGGCGTAGCGGGCGCCGCTTTGTTTAATTAAACCGGCCCATTCCGCCGGGTTATACCGGGAAGCAGTGAAGCCATTTAGCTGCTCCATATAGTTTTTATAACTTATTTTTTTGTTATGAAAGCTCCAGCTTTCATCAACCCCATTTACCGAGTAAATGCCCCAATGAATAAAAATGCCAAGTTTTGCATCGGCAAACCATTGCATTTTTTTCCGGATGGAATCGGGTGCGGTTTTTTGCTGAGCGCAAACAGTTAAGGAGTACGAAAACAAACAGGCAGCAATTACAATGCGCAGTGAAAGGTGTTTATGCATAAACAAATTTGAAAAATAAATTTATATAACCGGCCCCCACTTTGAAACCGGTGGTATACCTTATCCCGATAAACACGTTGCATCCGGCCATCACAAAGTTAAACAAACAGCCTATTGAGTTTTAGGTATTGAAATCATTTATCTAAATCAAACAAGCCATCGTTTTCCCCAAAGTGTCGGCAGGGGGAGCTTCGGGCGAAAACGGGTCGAAGATTACTTCGTGCTTACCGATGACAAGTTAGGTGTTATATAAACATTGGCTTTGAACGCCGGCGCAGCCTCGCCGGGTGAGTCTTCGCCGACATGCGATATACAACATTTCCTCTTTTAAAATCCGGGGAGTCACCCCTCCGCATGCCTTCTTTTAAAAAAATAACCCTATTTTAGGGTTTACAACACCTACCTACCATGCTAAAAAACTACTTCAAAACCACTTTGCGATACCTGTGGAAGAACAAGGTTTTCTCCCTCATCAATATCACCGGCCTGGCTACAGGCATTTGCGTTTGTTTTTTCGCATTGTTGTATGTGCATTTTGAATTAAACCGTGACGGTTATAATGATAAGGCCGATAATATTTACCGCCTGGTAACCGATGTGAAAACGCCGGTAGGTATTAATTACGAAAGTGCATCAACCCCGATGGGGCCGGCTATAAAAGCCGCCTTCCCCGAGGTGAAAGATATGGCCAGGGTGTTTATGGACGATATGATTTTGCAAAGCAACCCCGACAACGCGGTAAAGGAAGAAGTAGCCTACGCCGATTCGTCGGCCTTTAAAATATTTTCGTGGCCGCTGCTGCGGGGCGACATCGGCCACCTGTTTAATGCCCCCTGCGATGTGGTACTATCCGAAACCGCCGCCAAAAAATACTTCGGCAACGCCGACCCGATGGGCCAAACCATGCTCATTAACGGCAAAGCCAAATGCAGGGTAACCGGCATTATGAAGGATATCCCGTATAACTCGCACCTGCGGGTGGATGTTCTTTTTTCTATTTCGACCCTGGTTGATGAAAACTGGAATCATTGGACCCGTTTTGGCTTTTACACCTATCTGTTATTACAGCCCGGTGCATCGGCGGCAGCTTTGCAGGCCAAGTTCCCGGCCATGGTAAAAGCCAATATGGATCAAACCGATTTTAAGTACCAGCTATCTATCGAGCCATTAAAAAAGGTTTATTTGTATGGCAAACCACGGGGGCACCGCACCGGCACATCGGCCAGTGGCAGTATCACCAACGTGTATATCATATCTATCATAGCGCTGCTGGTACTGTTTATTGCCTGTTTTAATTTTATTAACCTTACTACCGCGTTCTCGTTGCAAAGGGCCAAAGAAATTGGCGTGCGTAAAGTGCTTGGCGCATCAAAATACCAGCTGATGCTGCAATTTTTTATGGATGCTGTAATCCTTTGTTTAATTGCATTTATTATAGCCCTGCTGTTTGCATCGTTGTTATTACCCTTATTTAACCAGCTAACGGGTACTATTATAGCCGATGGTATTTTTCACAATGTGCAGCATATATTATGGCTGCTGGCGCTGGCTGTTGGGGTAGGCATAGTATCCGGTGCGTACCCGGCTTTGTTTTTATCGGGCTTTAAACCCATTAGCAGCCTTAAAGGCAAAACGGGCTCATCGGGTACCGGGCTTATGTTGCGCCGGTCATTGGTGGTGGCGCAGTTTTGTATTTCTATATTCCTCATCCTGGCTACTACCATTGTGTATATGCAGCTTAACTTTATGCAAAACCAGCAGCTGGGTTTTCAAAAAGATCATAAGCTGGTGATTGATTACCAGTTTAGCAACAGCATTAACCAGCATACCGATGGGATAAGGCAGCAACTTGCGGCAATCCCGGGCGTTGGTATGGTCAGCCTGTCGTCGTCTATTCCCGGCACGTCAAACAATCAGTTTAATACCATGATTGAAAACAGCAAAGGCGAAAAGCAACAGCAACGGCCCGATGTTTATTTTATCGACGATGTGTTCCTGAAACAATACCATATCGCCCTGGTTGCCGGGCGCGGGTTTCAAAAAAACTTAGCCCTCGATTCGATGAAAGCCATGCTCATTAACCAGGCCATGTTAAAAAGCCTGGGCTTCAAAAAGCCCGAAGATGCTATTGGTAAACATTTTAAACAGCTTAACCATACCGGCGAGATTGTTGGCGTGATCAGGGATTTTCATAACCATGCCTTTTTAGAAACCGTGCAACCCTTAACCGTACGGGTAGATTCAAGCCATTTAACCAATATCACTATTGATATCACATCGGCAGATGTACGGTCGACAGTACATCAACTGGAAGCCACCTGGAAAAAAATACTGCCCGATGTGCCGCTGGTATACTTTTTTGCCGATGAAGCCTACAACCAGCAGTACATAGCCCAGGAACGTTTTGGCAAGCTGTTCATTTGCTTTGCCGTTGTGGCCATCGTTATCTCCTGCCTTGGGCTGTTGGGCCTGTCGGCTTATAACATAGCCCAGCGCAAAAAAGAGATCAGCGTACGCAAGGTATTAGGCGCCTCGGTAATGAACATCACCCTGCTTTTATCGCATGATTTTATCCGGCTTATTGTAATTGCCCTGTTCATCGCATCGCCTATATCCTGGCTGCTGATGCACAACTGGCTCAATAATTTTGCCTACCGCATCAATATCCCGGTTTGGGTGTTTGTTTCATCGGGCCTTGCAGCTATGTTTATCGCGTTGGTTACTATTAGTTTTCAGTCTGTTAAAGCAGCAATCGCCAATCCGGTGAGGAATTTGAAAGCGGAGTAGGCGAGCAGTATGGGCATTTCCCCGCCGGTAGAGGCGGGGCCGCGCTTTTCGTTCATACGCGCACGGGGCGTTATGCGCCGGGCCGGTATCCACTGCAATCGCTAATGCGGGGAGGGAGCTTTTGGGAAGATTAAGGACTTGCGAAGTTTTAGAAACTTCACAAGTCTCCTCTTTGTTACGCCGGCTGCATCAACCGCTTTGGTAAATCATTTCAGTTGTTGATATGGCTGTAGTGCTTGTAAAGTTCTTAAGGTTACCTAAAGTGGCTAATCAATTTTTATACTGTCAAGCGCCTGCTCCATAGCGTGTTCCTTCACACCGGGAACTTTTAATCCTTCGGCACGGAACACTGTCAGGTCTGTCATCCCCAAAAAACCAAGGAACGCTTTTAAGTAGGGGGCCACAAAGTCGTTGGCTTGTCCCGGCCCGTCTGAGTAAACACCGCCGGAAGACATGGCCACATAAACTTTTTTCCCGGTTACCATTCCGATAGGGCCATTTTCTCCATACCCAAAAGTAACACCGGGCCTGGTGACATGATCAATCCAGGCCTTTAGGGCCGAGTGGATGGTATAATTAATCAGCGGGGCGCCAATAACCATGATATCTGCAGCAAATAATTGTTTAACCAGCTCATCAGACAGGCGGATGGATGCTTTGTCTTCCGGCGTCAGCTGATCTTTGGGAATAAAAAATGTACGGAGTGCGGCAGCGTTTAAGTGCGGAATCCCGATGTCTGCCAGGTTTAATTCTTCCAGCGTGCTGCCCGGATATTTGTCCTGAATTTTGCTGACGATAGCGTTACCCAGCTTAATACTATACGACGATGCACCCTGGATGCTTGATTTTAAATGAAGGATATGTTTCATAATAAATTTGCTTTTGTATTTTACACGGGAAGGTTTTTCCTCCCGGATTATCGAAAGCAAAACTATGGTTACCAGGTGGCAAAAAGTGAGTAGTTACCCAAAGGTAAGCGGTTACATCCAGGTAAGTGATTATCTTTGCATGTATGAAAGTGATTAAAAATGAGGGTATTCCGGGCAAGGCGGAATGTGCGCACTCGCTTAAAAACGTGCTCGACGCCCTGTACGTTTTAAATGGAAAATGGAAGCTGCCTTTGATACTTTCCCTGGTACAATCGCCCAAGCGTTTTAAAGAAATTCAGCACGAAATTACCGGCATATCATCCAAAGTATTAGCCAATGAACTAAAAGACCTGGAGCTGAATGATTTTATCACGCGCAATGTATATCCCAGCACCCCGGTAAGCATTATTTATGAAGCAACCGCTTACAGCCGCACCTTAAAAAATGTTTTAGCCGAACTAAGCGCCTGGGGCGAGCAACACCGCGAAAAAGTAAAGCAAAGCATGCGGAAACAAGCCATGGTGCAAAAACAGTCAATTCTAAATTAAGAGGCAACTAAAATGCCTTTTGTGCCTGGTAGAACTTCTCCTGTTCAGCATGTTTGCGAGGAACTAAGAAAAGCACGGATTCGTGCTATCTGAATATTATAGGGTATAAAACAAAAACGGGCTACCCAAAGGATAGCCCGTTTTATAAAACCAGGTTAACCGGTGTTTATACCAATTGCGCCAAAGCCTCTTTGCTAAAACCTTTCAGCTGTTCGGTGCGGTTGTCGCGTATTTTTTGTACCCAATGTGGGTCGGCCAATAGGGGGCGGCCAACGGCTACCAGGTCAAAATCGCCACGGTTCATGCGGCGTAGTAATTCATCTAACGAGCTTGGATTTGAACTTGCACCACCGAAGGCCGCCAAAAACTCACCATCTAAACCAACAGAACCAACGGTAATGGTTGCTTTGCCCGTTACTTTTTTGGCCCAGCCGGCAAAGTTTAAATCCGAACCTTCAAAATCGGTCTCCCAGAAACGGCGTTGTGAGCAATGGAAAATATCCACACCCGCATCGGCCATCGGGTTTAACCATGCTTCTAATTCCTGTGGGGTTTTGGCAAGCAGGTTGTTATAGTCGGCAGGTTTCCATTGCGAAAGGCGGATGATGATGGCAAAATCCTCGCCAACCTGTTTCCTTACCTCTTTAATTACTTCAACGGCAAAACGGCTGCGCTCGGGCAGGGTTTTTCCGCCATAAATATCGGTACGCTGGTTAGTACCATCCCAAAAAAACTGGTCGATGAGGTAACCGTGCGCGCCATGAATTTCAACACAGTCAAAGCCTAATCTTTTGGCATCAGCGGCAGCGCGGCCAAATGCGGCAATGGTATCGGCAATATCAGCATCGGTCATGGTGTTGCCATTGGTATTGCCCGGCCTGTTTAAGCCCGACGGCCCCTCAAATGGCTGCGACGGTACCCAGCCCGAGTGGTGGTTATCCATAATGCCCATATGCCAAATTTGCGGGCCCATAGCGCCGCCGGCGGCATGCACACCGTTAATTACATTTTGCCAGCCGGCCAAAGCTTCGGTACCGTAAAAGTGGGGGATGTTGGCATCGTTTGATGAGGATACCCGGTTAATAACCGTACCTTCTGATAAAATTAACCCCACTTCACCTTCAGCGCGTTTGCGGTAATAAGCTGCAACATCGGCTGTGGGTACACCGTTTGGCGAGAATGAACGCGTCATAGGCGCCATTACGATGCGGTTTTTGATATTTAACGATTTCAGGCTAAATGGCCTGAACAAGGTGTTATTAGTGCTCATGCTATAGTTTGTGTTTTGTAAATGCTTAATTATAACTCCGATTGTACCAGTTTACTTAAGGCAGCAAAGGCTTCTTCATTGCGTTTGTAGTAAGTCCACTGCCCAACACGGGTGGCCGTAACAAGCCCGGTACGCTGCATTAATGCCAGGTATTCTGATACGGTAGATTGTGTAAGCCCGGCCTTAGCCTGAATTTGGCCTACGCAAACGCCATTGGCAAATCCATATTCCTGCTGGGAGGGGAAATTAAGCTCGGGCTCTTTAAGCCATTGCAAAATTTGCAGCCGGGTTTTGTTTGACAGCGCCTTAAATATCTCTAACTGATCCATGGCACAAAGATATATCGACTTTTCCCGATATGTCAATTAATAGTAGAGAGATGACATTGGCTTGATAGTGGAAGTTGCGAGTGGAAGACTTTTATAGGGGAAGGCATCCTTAAATAAGTGATTTTGTGTTTGGCCAACCGACGGGGGAGGGTAGCTATGAGGCATCTTTACCTCAGGTGTTTTATAGCTTGACAGGTTATTAAGCTGGCGTATTATTTATCAGGAAACTTCATTAAGCACAGGCCCTTTATTGATAAGGTAAAACAGAGCCCGTGCTTAAGCGACATGTAGGCGGTTATGTTATCCCCATTATCCGTTTATGCAGCTCGGGAAACCGGATTACGGCAGTTATCCAAACAATGGCTTCAATTGCCATTGGGAAACCGATATTTTGGTGGTGCTGTAAATGCGTAGCTATTGCACCTCCTAAATATGCCGACAGCAGCAGCAGGCCCAACAATCCCGTTCGCGGTACGGCGAAAAGGATAACCGACAAGAACTCGATAACCCCAAGGAGTTGATAAATGTCTGGCGAGATACCGAAAGACGCCGTCATTTGTAAAGCATGCTGGCTGCCGCGGATCTTATCAATTGCAGAGGCCGCCAGCATAAATACGACCAGGCCCGTAAGTATCCAACCTGTGATGTTAACTGTTTTTTTATTCATGGTGGTGCGGTTTAAAGTGATAGAACCAAACCACCATCAACGCGGATAACTGCTCCGCTGATGTAATTGGCGTACGGGCTTGCCAGGTAGGCAACGGCGCCTGCTATTTCTTCTGGGCGGCCAAGACGTTCGGTATCATTGGGGGTAAATTGTGCTACGGCGTTTTTTTCAATTTCGGCCCAGCTGCTGCCCCATTGATTATGTTGGGCCATTTGCAGTAGCATGTTCCTGGTGGTATCAACCAGCATTGCGCCTGGCGAAACCGTGTTGGAGGTAATGCCCGTGCCTTTTAGTTCACGTGCCAGCGATACGCTGAGGTTATGCCTGGCAGCTGCAGATGCGCTATAATCCGGCTGCATAGTCATTGGCTGTATGGCTACCGACGAACCGATTTGGATGATGCGCCCCCAGCCCAGTGTTTTCATTTGCGGCAGCAGGCGGTGTATCATGCGCACGTAGGATAATACGTTATTGTTGTACGTGTCGTTCCAATTTTGCACTGTAGCGTTTAACCAGGGTTGCGGTTGGTAGGTGCCCACGTTGTTAACCAAAATATCAACCTGGCCGCCTGCTAAA
The DNA here is from genome assembly GCF_007971525.1 of Mucilaginibacter ginsenosidivorax. Taxonomy (NCBI): domain Bacteria; kingdom Pseudomonadati; phylum Bacteroidota; class Sphingobacteriia; order Sphingobacteriales; family Sphingobacteriaceae; genus Mucilaginibacter; species Mucilaginibacter ginsenosidivorax. The sequence continues at coordinate 1,896,575 of NZ_CP042437.1, read as the reverse complement.
ACTGCCTGCGCCACCTTGTCGGCTCCCTCATCTGTAGATAGGTCGCCGGTTATGTAATCCGCCAGCCCGCCGGTTTCCATTATGCTTTCGGCAACTGATTTGCTTCGCGCTTCATTACGGCCGTGTACCGTTACCTGCGCACCCTCTGCCGCCAGCAACCGGGCTATGGCTTCTCCTAATCCCGCGCTTGAGCCTGTTATAAGTGCTCTTTTTCCTTTTAATTTTAAATCCATGATTTTGTTACCTTTGTGTATTAACTTACTATTAGTAAGTCAAAAGTAAAGGAGCTTACTTTATTAAACAAGAAGGTACTTGTAAATCAGTAGCTTACGGTAAAGTAACTATTGCTGTAAATGAGCAGGATATGAAAAAAGAAAATTTAAAAAAATGTGAAGGGGACCGTGACGACTGCCCCATTAAAGATGTGCTTGCCCGGATAGGCGATAAATGGTCGATGCTAACAGTGATCATGTTATCAGACCATGATACCCTGCGATTTAATGAATTACACCAGCTGATTGATAATATTTCCCAAAAAATGCTGACTGTTACTTTAAAAACGCTGGAGGCCGATGGTTTGGTATCGCGCAAAATGTACCCGCAAATACCACCAAAAGTGGAATATACTTTGACAGCGCTTGGCGAAAGCCTGGTGCCGCCACTCATGACTTTGTATGACTGGGCCAACAAAAGTATGCCGGCCATAAAAGCTTCAAGGGAGCATTACGGCCAGCCGGTGCCGCGATAAATAAGCGGAGATTATTAAAGGCTGCTTGTTGAAGTGAAATTCCTCAATCACTCAAAGTTTAAACCTATGGCGATGGTTTATTGCTTCAATTGAAAGTGAGGTTTATCAACCGGTGCAACCGGTGGTTTCCAATCGCCGCCCCAGGTAATTGCAATCCCCAGGTTTTGGGCAACTTGTTTAATGTGGTTAGCAATAGTTACAAGTGCTGCTCCGGCTCCGAAATCAATTTTACCATTAATGTATGGGTACAAATCAACTGCGTGCCCGTAACCATCTGCTTTTATTTGATGGTTTGATTTATGCACCACGCCATCGGCATTTGTATCACCAAACGGTTTACCCGGTAAAGGGCCTGTGTTGGGGTTTATAACGGTACGCCCCCATGTGTAATATTTTTGCTGGGTAGCCAATGATCTAACGCCTTCATTGATCGAAAAATCTATCGGGCTATTGGTAATAGCGGTGGTTAAAACCTTAACTAAATCAGGATGTACCCCCACGAGGGCTTTTTGGCTCGCTGCGCCGAATGAATAACTTTTTATTGGTTCCATTAATTTGTTGGTTTATTTACTTGGTTTAAATGAATTTCACCGGCGGTGGTGGTGTTGCCGGCCGCTGTCCGGCTAATGAATGTTAATGCACATTGCGCCCTGTCTCATTTGTAATTTACCGCCGATAGTTATTTTGTGATCGTGAAAAAGATGGTTTTGTAAAAACTACCTAATGGCCAGCCCATTGCCGCCTCCGGTCGATGTCGCCACGGTAGTAGTACACGTTCGGGTATATTTATGCCTCGAAAATAAATATTGAGTTTTGGAAATATCTGTGAGTGAAATTACAAATGGACTCATCTTTGATAAAGTATTGGTTTGCATAAAGTTAACGAAATATATTTCAGCAAACAATAGCATTTCGGCAAAATAATTTACAGGTGATGTGCCCCCGGCTCCCCGCAGCTGCGCGTTAAGGACAAAAGTGGGTACCGGCCTTGCGCTGGCATCGCGGGCCGGCCGTGCCTAATGCCTGTGCAGTATGAACGAATGGCCTGGCCGCAGGCAACGCCCATATTATATAAAGCTATCACACCATCTCAAGCTCTCTTTTCACCGATGCCTGCCTTTTAAAGAGCACTACGGCAAACAATGCCCCGGTTACCGCCATTACAACGCCTACCAACTCGGGCGAGGTAAAACCATAACCCATGGCAATTGGCAGGCCGCCAAGAAACGCGCCTAAAGCGTTGCCGGTGTTAAAGGCGGCTTGTGTGGCTGCTGCACCAAGCATTTCGGCACCTTTGGCCGTACGGATCATGAGGATTTGGATAGGTGAGCCGATGGCCATAGACAAGCTGCCGGTTATAAACGTCATGATGAGCGACAGTACCTGGTTGCCAGATACAAAATAGATGGTGATGAGCGCCACAGCCATGCTGATGAGTAGTATTAAACAAGCCTTTACAGGGGCAACCCAATCTGCCAGTTTACCGCCTAATATGTTGCCTATTACCATGCCCAGGCCGGCAATAATGAGTACAAGTGGTACGGTATCTTTTGAAAAATGACTTACATCGGTCATGAGCGGGGCTATATAACTGATCCAGCAAAACAGGCCGCCGGTGCCAATGGCGGTGATGAGCAAAATAAGCCAGGCCTCGCGGGTTTTAAAAAAGCCCATTTCTGATTTGATATCACCCGCGCGGTTTACAGGTAAAGCCGGAAGCCACAGCTGGATGAATAACAGCGCCATTAGCCCTATAAAAGCGATAAGTCCAAACGTGTAGCGCCACGAATAATGGTGGCCAATGTAGGTACCTAACGGAACGCTTAGCAGGTTGGCGATGGTTAAGCCGGCAAACATGACCGATATGGCCTGTGCCTGTTTTCCCTTCTCGGCCAGGCGGCTTGCCACTACCGAGCCTACACCAAAGAACGCGCCATGCGGCAAACCGGATAACAACCGGGCGATAAACAAAGCATTATGATCGGGCGCGAACGCGGAGAATGCATTGAAAACCGTGAACATAACCATTAAGGCAATCAGTATTTTTTTAGGCGGATAGTTGCTGCTGATGGCTACCAGCAAAGGTGCGCCGATAACCACGCCAAGCGCATAGGCCGAGATGAGATGCCCGGCCACGGGGATGCTCACCCTGAAATCTTTGGCTATATCGGGTAACAGGCCCATCATTACAAATTCGGTGGTGCCTATACCAAGGCCGCCAAGGGTAAGGGGAATTAAATTCTTTTTCAATGAGGGTTAAATTATGGTGATGCCTGCTTGCTTGTAAGCGGTTAGTCTATCGTCGCTTGCTTCGGCATCGGTAACAATAATATCTATAGCTGTAGCCGGGCTGATGTAGTACGATTCGGCGGTATTTAATTTATCGATGGTGGATAGGGCGATGGTTTGGCCGGCCATTTCCATCATGGTGCGTTTTACCTGTGCTTCATCGTGGTTTACGGTAGTTAGGCCCATGGTGGGGTGAATGCTGCAAACGCTCATCAGGCATAAGTCTGCGCGAAAGTTTTTGAAAGTCTGGATGGTTTCATATCCTATAGTGGTAAAAGCGGTTTTACAAAGCCGGCCGCCGGCAAATATCACTTCGGCGGTGGGATGATCTTCCAGTACGCTTACTACAGGGAAGCTGTGGGTAACTACCGTGATCTTCATATCGGCAGGGATCAACTCGGCCAGGGCCTGGATGGAGGTACCACCATCGAGGAAAATTACCTGCCCGTCTTTTATGAATTGTAAAGCCTTTGAAGCTACAATACGTTTTTGCGCCATATCGTGCTTTTCCCTTGCCCGGAAGTGCCGCGGCGTAGGCGAATGCGCCACAGCCCCACCACGAACGGCTTTCAGCAGGCCCTGGTCCGACAGGATCTTGATATCGCGGCGGATGGTATCTTCTGATACATTGAGCGCGTTGCTGAGGTCGGTAAGTGATACGCTGCGCTGCCTTGCCACATGCGCCAGTATTTGTTCTAAGCGTTCGTCCTTAATCATAGCTTAATTGCAATTTGTTGCAAATTTAAAAATAAAATTTGCAAAATATTGCAGAAAATGATTTTATTTGCAGAAAAATATTGCAAACCAGATGAAAAAAACAATAGCAATTGACATGGATGGCGTAATGGCCGATACCGAGCCCCATTTTTTTGACTACTATGAACAGGAAACCGGCATAAGGCTAACCCGGCAGGATATTGCAGGCATGACCGAGTACGACGCTTTTAAAGGCAAAGGCCACGGGATGGTAAATAAACCCGGTTTTTTCCGCACGCTGCCGCTGATGGAAGGAGCGGTTGAAGCGGTAAAGTCGCTGATGGAGGATTTTGAGGTGTATATTGTATCGGCCGCCATGGAGTTCCCGTTGTCGCTTCCCGAAAAGTACGAGTGGCTGGCCGAGCACTTCCCGTTCATCCACTGGAGAAACATTGTTTTTTGCGGCGATAAAAGCATCATCAAAACCGACTTTTTAATTGACGACCACTGCAAAAACCTGGACTACTGCCACGGCAAGCCCATTATGTTTGATGCTTTCCATAATACCAACCTGCATCACCACCAAAGGGTTAATAGCTGGGCTGAGGTGCTGGAGTTGTTGGAGGGGGAAAGAGCTGCAAAAGTCAAGAATTAAGAATCAAGACAGTTTTGTAAATTGGTTTGGAGGAGGCTTAATAATATAAAATTATGCCTCTCGTTGTTCATGAAATATCCGGTTTTCCTGTCATCCTGATGAACGAAGGATCTGCCAACTATGCATAACCGAAGGAAAAGTTCGCAAATAGATGCTTCGTGCCTACCCATGACATGTTTCTTTTTCTGTCATCCTGAGCGATAGCGAAGGATCTATTCTACGCCATGCATAACCGCCAAAAAAGTTCGCGAATAGATCCTTCGTTCCTCAGGATGACAGTCTTTTATTTTTGAATGTCATTCTCCCTTCAGAATTTCGCGAAATTTTACCACTCAGCATGACAATAGTAAAATAAAGCGCCCCATTTTTTCATTTATTAAACTACTTTAATTTTATTGCGGCTATGTCTCGGTTCCTTTGTATCACATTAAAACGTAATACAAATGAAAACATCACCAGAAGAAACCATTAAGCAATACGTAGCCTCATGGAACGTACAAGGCGAGGACGACATTAAAGCGGCATTTGCCAAATGCTGGGCCGCCCATGCTATTTACACCGATCCTAACTATGAAAATGTAACCGGGGTTGACGGCATTGCCGCATTGTGCGTAGGCTCGCACCAGTTAGCGCCAGGCCGCATCTTTCACGTACACACCCTGCCCGAGCACCACCATAACGTGGCTTTATATACCTGGACGGTTGACATCCCCGGTAAAGAAACCAAGGGCGGTACAGATTATATTGAATTTGATGAAGACGGGAAAATAGCAAGGTTGGTGAGCTTTTTTCCGCCGTTGCAGTAGGGACGCGGTTGCATAACAATTTTACAAGCCATTAAATACTGTCATGCTGAGGTACGAAGCATCTATTCTACGCCTTACAAAGTACGCGCACAGTTTGCGAATAGATGCTTCGTACCTCAGCATGACAGGTGGCTTTTGCTATGATTAAAAAACATCTGCACATCTGAAATTTGAAATCTGCACATTAAAAAGTAAACCCCGCCTCACTATCAGGGTTATCCAGCTTATCGCTCTTACGTTCGCCGCCTACTGTTACGTGCAGCATGTTTATTTGCTGGGGGTGTTCGGTATAAAGCAAATCGTCGTGCACATCAATCTTTTTGGGTTTGCTGATGCCTTTGGCTTCAAAGTAAACCCAGGCGCCATCTTCCTGTATCTCGTAGCCCAGGTAGGTTAGGGCAATAACTTTATTACCGGCTTTTATTACCAGGTGCTTTTTAATGTAGTCGTTCAGCATCTCGTTCAGCTTCGCCTTGTCTTTGGGGTGCACAATATCAACCGGGGTTTTGTATTGCTTTTCTATGGTGCGCTCCAGGTCGTCGTAAAAAATGCGGCAGCTTACCTCAACGCTTTGGGTTTTGGCGTTGTGGGTAATTTCGGTAACACTTACAAAAAAGGGGTGGAATAAGCTGAACAGGCTTATCATCATCAACTGTAACATCTCTCGTCCGGGTGTTTTATTTTCGACAAAAAACGTTATTTTTATTGGCAATTGCGAATTAGCTCAATGACTGACTTTTCATTATACTTCCAGTTAGGATGGCAACACATCTGTAACTGGGAGGGGTACGACCATATTTTATTTGTTACCGTGCTTTGCGGTACCTACCTGCTGGCCGACTGGCGCAAGGTGCTGGTACTGGTTACTGCCTTTACCATAGGTCATTCTATCACGCTGGCTTTAAGTGTGTTAAATGTTATTCATATCAATACTTCGCTTATTGAGTTTTTAATTCCTGTTACCATAGTATTTACAAGTTTGGTTAATGTGCTTAATAAAAGGCGCACAACAGGCACTATGCGGCTTAACTACGCACTGGCCTTATTTTTCGGCCTTATCCATGGTATGGGCTTTTCAAACTACTTAAAAAGTTTGCTGGGCAGCAGCACTAATATCACTGCCGAGTTGTTTGCTTTTAACCTTGGGCTGGAGTTTGGGCAGGTATTAATTGTAATATCTGCGTTACTTATCTCTTTCCTGCTCGTCAAATTTGCCAAAACACCGCAGCGCGACTGGACGATGTTCCTGTCGTCGGCTATATTTGGAATTGCTTTTATCATGTGTATCGAACGTTTTTTCCTAATTAAATTCAGATGAATAAATTTTACCCTGCCCTATTTTCGTGCCTGCTGATGGCCTCGGCATCATGGGCACAACACGACAACAACCCCGGCTCCAATCACGGTAACCGTTTTGAGCAGCTGGGCACCATGCTAAGTACCCCAAACAGCTATCGCTCGGCATCGGGCGCGCCCGGCCCTAAGTATTGGCAGCAAAAAGCCGATTACGAAATTAACGCCACCCTTAACGATGATAAGCAGCGTTTGGATGGATCGGAAACTATTACCTACAGCAACAACTCGCCCGATGCGCTTACCTACCTGTGGGTTCAGCTGGATGAAAACCAGCACATGAAGGATGCCGAAAGCTTTACCACTGCCGAAAGCAAAATGCAGGGCAAGATGACCATGCGCCAGCTGCAAGGCGTTATGGGCCATAACCTTGATTTGGGTAACCACATCGAGAGCGTAAAGGATGCCAATGGCGGCGCCCTTGCTTATACTATTAACGAAACCATGATGCGTATTGAATTGCCAGCTACTTTGGCACCGGGCGCAAAATTTAAGTTTAAAATTAACTGGTGGTACAATATATCCGACAGGATGACCATTGGCGGCCGCGGCGGGTACGAGTACTTTGCCGAGGATAACAACTACCTGTACACCATGACGCAGTGGTACCCAAGAATGGCTGTTTACAGCGATTTCCAGGGATGGCAAAACAAACAGTTTTTGGGCAGCGGTGAGTTTGCCTTAACCTTTGGCGATTTTAAAGTGAACATTAACGTACCTGCCGATCATTTGGTAGGCGGTACCGGCCAGTGCTCCAACTATGCCCAAAACCTTACTGCTGCGCAGCTAAGCCGCTGGAACAAGGCACAAACGGCTACCACGCCCGTGCAGATAGTTACCTTGGATGAAGTTAAAAACGCCATGAAAGGCCATGCAGCAGCGCGCAAAACATGGAGTTTCCATGCCGAAAACGTGCGCGATTTTGCATGGGTATCATCACGCCGGATAGTTTGGGATGCCATGAGCGCCCAGATTGAGGGCGGCCGCAAAGCCATGGCCATGTCATACTATGGCCCCGAGGCTTACCCGCTTTACAGTAAATACTCAACCAAGGTTGTTGCGCATACTATAAAAACTTATTCAAAACATACCATCCCGTACCCTTACCCGGTTGCTATCTCTGTTGAGGCGGCAAACGGTATGGAGTACCCGATGATTTGCTTTAACTACGGCCGTGCCGAAAAAGATGGCACTTACAGCGAGGCTACCAAAAACGGGATGATAGGCGTAATTATCCACGAGGTTGGCCACAACTTTTTCCCGATGATTGTGAACTCCGACGAGCGCCAGTGGACCTGGATGGACGAAGGCCTGAACACCTTTGTACAGTACCTTACCGAGCAGGAATGGGATTCAAAATACCCGTCATCACGCGGTCCGGCCTACAAAATTGTTGATTACATGAAAATGCCCAAGAACCAGCTGGAGCCTATCATGACCAACTCCGAAAACATTATCATGTTTGGCCCCAACGCATACGCCAAACCGGCTACCGCGCTTAACGTACTGCGCGAGACCGTAATGGGACGCGAGCTGTTTGATTATGCCTTTAAAACATACGCCAAACGCTGGGCCTTTAAACACCCGACACCCGAGGATTTGTTCCGCACCATGGAAGATGCATCCGCTGTTGACCTGGATTGGTTTTGGCGCGGATGGTTTTACGGAACCGAACCGGTCGACGTATCGCTTGATAGCGTAAAATACTATAAATTAAACAGTAAAAACCCTGCCCTTGAAGGCGCTACCGACCGTGCCGCGTACGACCATAATATGGAAAACATCAGTACCACCCGCAACAAAGCGGCCGGTATGCAAACTACCGTAGAAGCCGATACCTCGCTACAGGATTTTTACAGCAAATGGGACCGCTTTGCCCCAACACCTTTAACCGCTAAAGCTTACCAGGATATGTATGCCGGTTTAAGCCCCGATGAAAAGAAGTTTTACGATAGCAAAACCAATTTTTACGAACTTACCTTCAGCAACAAAGGCGGCCTGGTAAGCCCAATCATCATTGAGTGGACTTACACCGACGGCACCAAAGAAGTTGATAAACTGCCGGCCTACATCTGGCGCAAAAACGAGTTTAAGGTAAGCAAGGTATTTGCCAAAGCCAAAGAAGTAAAATCAATTAAGCTTGACCCATACCGCGAAACCGCCGACATTGACGAAGCCAACAACAGCTGGCCCCGCGAATACGCCCCAACAAGGTTTGAACTGTTTAAACAACAGGTTTTACCACGGGGAGCCACATCGGGCAGTAACCCGATGCAGGATGCCAGGAAAACGAATTGATATAATAAAGCCCCCGATGATGAGTTGGGGGCTTTGTTTTTGTGAGTAGTACAGCCTGGTAACACCAATAACGGGCTGGATAAAATAATTTTGAATACTTGTAACGTAATAAAAAAAAGATCGGTCTATAAGCTATTATGAAACATATTTATCTGCTGGCCATCACTCTTTGTTTTCCCCTGTTAATTAAAGCTCAAAAGCGCGATTTCAAGATCGTTTACACATCCGACATTGACAGGTTTTGGTTAGCATATGATAGTGTTGCAACCACCAGCGATACAGCAAAGCAAATGGATTTTATCCAACGCCTTTATGTGGATAAGGCCACGCCAGGGTTAAATGCCTTTATGAAAGCCCGAAACTATAATGCAAAGTTGTGGACTACATTAATTAATAAGTATCCTAAGTTTTGGAAAAGTATCAGAAGTAATACCCTGAGTATCAAAAATCAGGTACCTGCCATTACCAGCAGTATCGAAAACTTTCGGAAGCTATATCCCGAAATGCGCCCGGCTAAAATGTACTTTACCATTGGCGGCCTGCGCTCGGGCGGTACCACTACTGATGATATGGTGCTTGTTGGTGCAGAAATTGCTACAGCCGACAAAAATACCGACGCTTCGGAATTGAATGACTGGTTAAAGAACGTATTCAAAAATCAACAGCCGTCAAATCTGGTTGCCCTTAATGTTCATGAATACGTGCACACACAACAAAAGGGTGGTGACGGGCAACTTTTGCTTGCGCAGGTAATTACAGAAGGGGCTGCCGACTTTATTGCCGAACTGGTAACCCGTAAGAAAAACAATAATGCTTACATGATTTACGGACGGGGGCATGAGCAGGAGCTCAAAGAAAAATTTCTGATTGAAATGTTTAGCGGCGCAACAGGTAACTGGTTATATAACGGTTCCAACAATCCCCATGCAGATTTGGGGTACTTTGTGGGTTATAACATTTGCCAGGCTTATTACGGGCATCATGCAAACAAAAAACAGGCAATAAAAGAGATTATTGAATTGGATTACACCAATGAACAGCAAGTTACAGACTTCCTTACACAATCCGGATACTATACGGGCCCCATTGATAAACAGGAGCTGTTAAAGAAATTTGAAAAGATGCAGCCGCGGGTAGCCGGGCTAACACCCGAAATAAACGGACAGGAAGATGTTTCGCCGACACTGACAGAACTCTCCATAAATTTTTCGGAACCAATGGGTGAGGGGTATTCTATTGATTTTGGTGAAGGCGGTAAAGAGCATTTCCCCATTTCTGGTGTAGCAGGCTTTACAGAAGATCGTAAATCATTTAAGCTCAAATTAGCTTTACAATCCGGTAAAACTTATGATTTTGTAATTACCGACAAATCGTTCAAGTCCAAAGCAGGTTATCCGCTGCTACCATATACTGTGCATTTTAAAGTAAAGTAGAATCCTTTTTTAGAGGAACCTTTTACAGCCCGCACAGCGGATGACCTATTATATACAGCCCGATAGCACCGACCGCAGGCTGAAGGGATTACGCCCCATCGAGGTTTGGACTGTTTAAACAGCAGGCTTTACCAAGGGGGCTCATCGGGAGGGAATCTAATGCAGGATGCGAGGAAAATGAATTAATATAATTAAGCCTCAATGATGAGTTGGGGGGCTTTTTTTGTGCGCCTCTAAACAATGTCGAGTGGCCATCAGATAAACCAAAACAAACATGGTGATAAGGTGCTACGGATATAGTTAACTGTCGTAATTGTGAGTAACCATCAGGTAAGCCTGAAAAAAATGTTATGACGTGCAACGAAATATAGTTAAATTAATGTCCTATAGTACCGTCATTGAGGCACAAAGCAATCCCGAACTATGTGGGACTTAGCATGTCGGAGATTGCTTCGTACCTCGCAATGACGGGTATTCGATATTGCGAGGCAATAACTTACAAGTATGTCATTATAAGCGATTGCTTGCTCCTCGCAATGACATTTTTTTACAGTCCTTATCCCCTACAACTCATACGACGATTTCCTGCTCACTTCGCTCACCAATTCCTTAATCAATTCCCGTCCGCTTTTCCACCGTTTTAAACGGTTAACCAACTGGATATCGGCCCTGGTTTTAATTTCATTATTGGGTTGGTAGTAATCCCGCATTATGGTTTTCATGGCATCGTGTACATCAGCTGCAATACCGTTTAACAGGAGTTCCGGATTGTTTTTTACCAGGTCGGCCAGGGCGTCGGCCATGCTGGTGGCGTAGTAGGGGCAGTCCCAATCGTGGCGGTAGGGGTTATCGCCTTTGATATTTACTTTTTGTAAGGGGTGCGAAAGGTCTTCCACTATCTCGGCTATCGCGTCGCCAAATACGTGCGAATATTCTGCAATAAAATGGTTCCACCAGCGCGGGTGATGGGGGAGGTCTTTAAGCAGGGTATCACAAACCATCACACGGCGTGGGAAATCGGGGTTTGCAGGATCCATGATCACCAGCGATGTTCCAAAATGACCCTCTTCGGGCGAATGCCTGCTGTAGATGACAAAAAATTGAAGCTGGGTTTCGCCAGCGTCATGCATTTGGGCTGCAAGTTCTTTTATATCCTGTAAACGGTCTTCCAAAAAACCGCGTTTAAAAAGTACGTGCAGGTTAGCTGCCGACTTTGCCCTGCAGTGCCTGCTATGTTCATCAAACACGTTTCCGTTTGCCGGGCGGCTGCTAAAATGATTGCCGCTGTTATACCGGATTTCTTCCGATCCCTCGGGATAGGTGCTGATATCCGCGGTATCGCCTGCCTCGGTCTGCTTATTGGGATGAACCGAGCGGAAAGGTACATGCATGCGTTCGCTGTCCATCCGGCGGGCAAGGTTATAAATGCGCTGTTCTGTGGGTGCCAATAAAGGGTCGCCGGTTATCGGGTCGAAATAAACAGCCCCTGCACGCCGGCCCAGGTGGCAGGCTATGGAACGGTTGGTTAATAATTGCTGTATAGGATGCCGCGTATTCAAAAACAAATCGCGCAGTGCGTCATTTGCTAAATACTCATCTAATGGCTGATCAAACTGCAGCAGCGTTTTATCCTCGTGGTTATGTACCCATGCGCGCAAAAAATTGTGCACTTCCCACTCGAAACTGCGGTTGGCAGCTTCTGCTATCTCCTTAATACACGTGCGTTGTTTCATAAACTCCATCGGGGCCAACAGTATCGCGGTGAAAAGCGCGATAAAGGCCAAAAGATACTTATAAATTGCCGGATTCTCTTGTCTGAACCGGAATTTATCGAATTAAAGAATTAACAGAATAATTGTCTGAATCAGGATTGGCAGAATTTTAGAATTAACAGAATTTAAAAAGCGATTCGACAAATTCTAAAAATTCGCTCAATTCTGATTCAGACAAATGCATTAGCGATAGTAGCGGATACCGGCCCGCGCCTAAGGCCTTGTGCGCGTATGAGCGCGACCCGCAGGGAATGCTATCATTAGCTCTTTGATGATGTCCCCTTAATATTTTAATAACCATTAATGCCGGTTCTCGTTTTATTTTTTTCTTATATTGTCTTCACCAAATAAAGCCCTATGCCACAGCATGCTAAAAACAAAATTGTACCCAAACACGATGGCGAGAAACTGGAGATTTACACCGTACGCGACTGGAAAGAGTATGTAGGCGAATCGCTGTTGATTGTGTTCAGCGTGTTTTTGGGATTGTTTTTAACCGAATTTATTAATAGCCGGCACGAAAAGAAAGAAACCCAGGAACTGGTAAACAACATCAGAGCCGAGTTGATTAAAAACAAACAATTTACGGTTGAGCAATACGCTTATGACCAGAAGGTTTTGAAATCGATAGATTCGGCTTTGGTCGATCCAAAATTGCAGGCCAGGATGGTAGCTAACGATGAGTTTCATTTAAATTATATTGCCCCTGCCGGGGTTTTATACCGTTACCTTGATAATGTTGCCTGGGATGTGGCCAAAGGGCACAACATTCTTTCGAAGATAACATTTAAGCAAGCCGCCCTGCTTACCCGCATTTATGACGAGCAGGCCCGGATTATGAAGGTAGAAGATGAAGTAGCCAAAGTGATGTTTGATCCGCAAGCGCGTAAAACGCCCAACGCCCATGCTACGCTCATGTTAATAAAAGATAATTACCACGCCTGGGCGGTTGATAGGGCGCCAGGCCTGCTAAAGCAGTACGACGAAGCTATTGAATTGCTAAAAGAGGACTGATAAAGAGCGTTACTGGTTTTTCAGTTTTTTATTCGTGATCTGCAAAAAGGTAGTCTCTACGAGGCAGCTTAACACGGTATTGTTCTGCAAACGTTTATTAACTATAGAACTTTTTACCCTAAATCTTATACCTTTGCCCCTGTGAAATTCCTTTGCTACCTATCGGCCATTGTTGTGCTGCTGCTTACAGCCAAGCCTTGTTGTGCCGATAATGATTGTGGCACTAAAAATAAGGTCGAAAAAAGCACCCCGTCCAAATCATCATCCAAAGAAAAAGATTGCCAGGGTTGTTCGCCATTTTTTGCGTGTGGCGCATGCACCGGGTTTATTGTTGCAAAAGCGGTTGGTCACAGTCCGTTTTTACTGCCCGAAACACATGTTAAACATGTTATTGCTTATCATCGCCCATACCCTGAAGATGTTGCCCTTTCCATCTGGCAACCACCCCAGATAAGTTAATACAACCTACCATTACAGCTAAGCAGCTGGTTATTTGTATTAGGCCTCACCCTGCCCTCTCCAAAGGAGAGGATTCAAAGAAAATAAATTTTAAATGCCGCGCAGGCAAAGTCCTCTCCTTTGGAGAGGATTTAGGTGAGGCCAAACGTTTATACTAATTATAATATTTATGAAAAAAATTATAGTGTTTTTTACAGCACTTTTATATACTGCTACGGCGTATGCCCAGGATACGTTTAAGGCAATTATTAAAGACGCCAAAACTAACGAAACCCTTATTGGTGCAACAGCATTACTACAAGGCATTAATAAAGGGGCTACTGCCGATGCCGCAGGCCTTATTGTATTAACCAATATACCCGCCGGTAAACAGGTTATCCGCTTTAGTTATATAGGTTATGAAACCCGGCTGGATACTTTAACATTCCCGTTTACACAAACAGAGCCAATGACCATCTTGTTACAACCTAAAGGAGAAGGTGATGGCGAGGAGCTGGGCGAGGTTACCGTTTCATCAACCCGAAGCAGCCGCACCATTGCCAATATACCTACCCGGGTGGAGGTGATATCGGGCGAAGAACTTGACGAAAAAGCCAATATGAAACCAGGCGATATCAGGATGATGCTGGCCGAAAGCACGGGCATACAAACACAGCAAACATCGGCTACCAGCAATAACTCCAGTATTCGCATCCAGGGGCTCGATGGTAAGTACACACAAATTATACGGGATGGTTTCCCGCTGTACTCCGGATTTTCGGGCGGTTTGGGTTTGCTGCAGATAGCTCCGCTCGATTTAAAACAGGTGGAAGTTATTAAAGGTTCGTCGTCAACACTGTATGGTGGTGGCGCCATAGCGGGCCTGGTTAACTTAATATCTAAAACCCCAACAGATCAAAGGCAACTCAACTTCCTGTTAAACGGCACATCGGCCCTGGGTTTGGATGCCAGCGGCTTTTATTCACAGAAGTTTAAAAAGGTAGGCGCCACTATATTTGCGGCCTATAATCACGGCACAGCTTATGACCCGGCCCACATTGATTTAACGGCCATCCCTAAGTACAATCGTTTTACACTCAATCCCAAATTGTTTTTTTATCTTGATGATAAAACCACGCTGATAACCGGCATCAACAGCACTATTGAAAACCGCATAGGGGGCGACCTGCATTATATTGAAGGCGACGGTAATGCGCAGCATAGTTATTTTGAAAAAAACAAGACGGGCAGGTACAGCACCCAGCTGGAGCTTGACCGCAACCTAAGCGATAAAGAAAAACTGGTGGTTAAAAACAGCGTAAGCTATTTTGACAGGGCTATTAACCTGCCGGACTATCGCTTTTCGGGCCTGCAGTTTTCCACCTATAGCGAGGCCACTTATTCGCGTAAAAGCGAAAGGTTTGATTGGGTTGCCGGGCTAAATTATCTTTCAGAAAAATTCAGCGAGGATAAGAACAGCAGTTTCGCACTCCGGGACTACAGTTACAATACCATTGGCGGTTTTATACAAAACACCTGGGATGCTACCGAAAAGCTGACGATTGAAAGTGGCTTGCGCGGTGACTATCACAACAGGTATGGCTTTTTTATACTGCCCCGTATATCGGCTTTGCTGAAGATCAACTCCCATTTTTCTACACGTTTAGGGGGCGGGCTTGGTTATAAAGCGCCTACGGTATTTACCGAGGATGCCGAACGCATTCAGTTTAGGAACGTGCTGCCTATTGATGTTAAAAACACCACAGCCGAGCGCTCATACGGCGCCAGTTATGACCTGAATTACCGTACCGGTTTATTTGATGATAAGGTGAGCTTTAGCATCAATCAATTGTTTTTTTATACCCGGATAGAGAAACCCATCTTGCTTGCCTCGCTGCCGGATGGCAACCTGCAATACCAGCAACCCCGCGGCGACCTGAACACAAAGGGATTGGAAACCAATGTAAAGCTAACCTATGCCGATTTTAAGCTTTTTATAGGTTACACACTGGCAGATGTAACACAGCATACAGGCAACAACATTACTACATATCCTTTGGTATCCAAACACCGGCTTAATAATGTGCTGGTTTATGAGCTGGAGAATAAGTTGAAAATTGGTTTGGAAGCTTATTATTTTAGTCAGCAACGTTTAAATGACGGCACCACCGGCAGGGGCTACTGGACAACCGGGCTGATGGCCGAGAAGATATGGGAACGTTTTTCGCTATTTATCAACTTTGAAAACCTGACCGATACGCGGCAAACCAAATTCGACGCCATTTATACCGGGAGTATTACCAACCCGGTATTTAAGGATATTTATGTGCCGTTAGATGGTTTTGTTATTAACGGCGGAATAAAGATTAGGTTGTAATAATAATTTGTGGCGGTAGTCGTTTAAAAAGCCAATGAAAGCAATTTCTTTTGTTATGTTAATTTGTTTGCTGCTCCTTTCCGTTATTCCGGCAAGGGTGATGGCTGTTGCTAATATGCCCAAAAAAGATTGCTGCCACAAAATGGCCGCTGCTCCTTGCGGGCACAATTCAAAAAAAGCCTGCGATGGCGGGATGTGCGCTACCATGTTATCATGCGGCACTTGCTGCTTTGTAAAAACGGAGCCAGTTACTGTTGCAGCCATAGCTGCCACTTTTAATGCCAAAGATGTGACGCCATATCGTGTGGGCGATTTATCTGATTATTCCATCACCTGCTGGAACCCGCCAAAAGTTTAATAAAATCATCTGCCTTTTTCAGAACGTATTTTTTTATTAAACATTAATTATTCAAAATCATGAAAAAAATTCTTTTCATCACAACGCTGATGCTTTTTACTATTTGCAATATATCATTTGCCAATACACCTTGCTGCAATACCAAAATGAACCAATGCAACAAGTGTGCTAAATCATGTACCAAACCAAACTGTTTGGATACCTGTGGCAAAGCCTGCAAAGCATCGGGCGAATGCACACGGAAGTGTAGCAAATAACAAAAATGCCCCGGCCTTGGCCGGGGCATTTTTGTTATGCTTAAAAAGTTTACAATGTTGGTGTTGCTGTAAAAATACTTTTGTAATATTTAAAATAAGCAATGCCTAAAAACAGGTTCAAGATAACAACTGCCAACCCAATTGGCATACCGGCAGGTGCCAGCAGGGTATGAAAAAGAAAGATATTTAACGAAATAGGGAAAAGTACAAGTACAAACAAGGCGGTGTACCGGTTAATGAGTAAAAAGAGGCCGCCAACAATCTCGATAACTTTCATGTACTGAAAAAAGTAACCCGAGCCAAATAACCCGCCGCTGAAAGCCTGGGCTTTAGGTGGCATTGGTGGTTGGCCAGTCATCGGGATAAAATGGAAAAAGAAATTAAGACCAAATACCACGAATACCAGGCCCAGCAATATGCGGGCAATTAATACTGCAATTTTCATAATGTGTTAGCGTAATGTTTAAACACTAAGTTTGCTAATTTAAGCGGCAATACCAAATTGTCACCCGGCTAATTAACTAACCTACAGGTTACTTGCATTTGTAGCAATATTAAACTGCTTCTCGGGTTTACAATTACAGTAAGCCAAAATGACTTAAATGCCGCCAATTCAATACATCTGCTACATTCCCGGAAAATGCAAAAGCCCGAGCAAAGCCGGGCTTTTATGTATACAATACGGGCTGCTTAAGCTACCCTGTTGGTTTTATAAATCGTAACTCCGCCATCAAGTATCGGGCCGGCTTGTGCTACAAATTTTTTGATGTGCGGTTGCTGGTTATGTACATCCAAACCTTCCTGGCTGGTCCATGTTTCGTGGAAAATAAACTGGGTATCATCATCTGTTGATTGGTATAGCTCATATTGCAGGCAGGCTTCCTCTTGGTTTGATGCTGCTACCAGCTGCTCAAGGTAACCTTTTAGCTCGCCGGTATTACTCGGTTTACACTTCACTAAGGCTGTTAAGTACACTTTCATGGTTGTTGTGGTTTTTGATAAATAGCTTGTTTAAATGCTCCTGGTAATTTTGCAGGTTGGTTGCAATGTTAGCGTTTTTCATCACATCATAAAAATGCATGCTTTCTAACGGTTCCATACCGGTAAAGGCATTCATGCGGTGAAAGCCAAACAACGGGCCTTCATCAACGCTGTGCTCATTAAAAAATTCGCCAGGCAGGGTAAAGGCTGTTAAAGGGGCGTTCCATGAGGTGGTTAGCAGGTATTTTTTGCCATGCATTAAGCCGCCGGTACCATAGTTAATGCCGGGGTTTTCGGCCGTGCGGCCATCGCTGCGGTAAATACCATTTTGATAGCCAGCTGTAAAAACCTCATCAATATACTTTTTAAAACCATAAGGCAATTGAAACCACCAAACCGGCGTATGGTAAATAATTACGTCGGCCCATTTGTAGTTTTCGGCCTCCTGTGCTGGGTCATAAGCGTTGTTGATATCCGTGGACCGCACTTCAAAATCAGGGTTTTCCTCAAAATATTTTACAGTCGTATCCAGCAATGTTTTATTGAACTGGCCGCCCGAATGGGCGAAGATCTGCCCGCCATTTATAACAAATATATTTTTCATTTTTTATCTCGTTTTAACTGGCATCAAAATTACAGTGCTGTTTACTATAATTAAAATAACATAAGTTATATATTTGTATTATAATTATGATGATTGGTTATGGTGAATTTAGAATGGTTCCGTACGTTTAAGGCGATATATGAAACAGGTTCGTTAACCGGCGCGGCCGAATCTTTGTTTATTTCGCAGCCCGGGGTAAGCCTGCATTTAAGCTCGCTTGAAAGTTATGTGGGCTACAAACTGTTTGATCGCTCATCGCGCAAAATGGTATCAACCGAGCGGGCTAAGATATTGTATAACTATATACAGGAGTCGATTTGTAAGTTAGAGGAAGCCGAACGGCATTTTCATAAAAGTACCGAAAAAGATGTGCCTACCATCAGTATAGGCATGTGTTTTGAAACTTTTCAGTTTACACTGGAATCGTACCTGCCCACGCTACCCTTTAACGTGATCATTAAATTTGGGGATTATCCTCAGATGCTGGCCGATTTGGATAGCGGTATCCTGGATATGATCATCACCCCTCAAAAAGGTGATTATAAGGCTTTGGAATATAAACCGTTTTTTAAAGAGCGGATTGTAGTACTTGCCGGCCCGCAAACCGATGTGGAAGAATTTAACAAGTTACTCAAAACAAAAGATTTGCCCAAAATACAGGATTGGTTAAAGGCCCAAACCTGGTATGGCTCGTCGGGCGATATGGAGCACCTACGGCGTTTCTGGCACACCAATTTTGGTAAACGCCCCGATTTTAAACCCAATTTTATAGTGCCCAACATGGGTTCCATCATCCGCTGCCTTAGCGGTGGCAAGGGTATTGCCGTAATCCCCGATTTTTTATCAAAAACCGAGCGCGACCTGGGGAACATTAAACTGCTTTGGGAAGGTTATAATATTATAGAAAATACCCTGTACTTTGGCACACGCAAAAAATCAATCTATGCCCGTGAAGTAGCTATGGTGCAGGAAATTTTTGAACGCGAAATGGTGTAAACAAAAGGTAACCGCCTAAGCAATTAAGGTGAGCTTCTTTTTATCTACCCCTTTGGCAAATTCATCTGTCCGCATAAATTCGTAGCCCTTTGATTTTCCCCAGTTGATAAACTCTTCCAGCCTGTTTGCAAAAGGTTGCCCCGAATTTTTGACCACATATTTGGGAAACCCAAACCGGGCATCGTGCAGGTTGGTAAATTCCCAGGGGTGAAAATACAGGTTAAGGTAGCCATCCTTTTTATGGGTGATGCCGCTCATCCACTTTAACAGCCCCATAGGCAGGTTATGAAAGCTGAGCCAAAATAACGGGAAACGGATCAACGGCGATACCGATGCCGGAATCTGTAACACACCCTGTTCATAAAACCAGCTGCGGGGCTTGCCAAAGTTATTGTACCTGCCGGGGATAAATGTGGGGTTAATAGATGAATTATAGGTATAGCCCGCCTTAGCTATCTCCTGTTCATCAACCGGCATCATCCTGGCCATACGGAAGCCGGTTACTTCGGCCCTGGATATTTCTTCAAGTTTGGTTTTTGATTGCGCCAGGTGCTCGGGTTTAAAATCTGAATGATAGTAACCGTGCGAGGCTATTTCATGGCCTTCGCTTACAATCTGGCTAATAACTTCGGGTTTTTGTACAGCATAATTTGCTGTACAAAAAAAGGTAGCCTTAATTTTTGCCGCTTTTAATATGGCCAAAATAACGTTAGTACCCTGGGTTGATATAGACAGCTGCTCGGCGAACGATATTTGTTTGCCATACTCCAATGGCATGTCAAACTCCTCGATATCAAACCCTAATAAGATCATTATTTACATTTACAAGGTTGGTAGACCTGATGAGATAATTTGGACGTGCTTTTGACTGCATAAATATTTTGCCTACATATACGCCAATGATGCTTAATACCATTAACTGCAGACCCCCAAAAAATGCGATGGTAGCTATAATAGATGCCCACCCGTTAACGGCGTAACCTTCGGCAAAGCTAATTAAAACGTAAGGGATGTAAAAGATTGTCATGAGGGAAACTGTTAAGCCCACACCTGTCATGATATACAAAGGCCTTGCACTGAAAGCCATAATACTGCCAATGGCCAGTTTTACCAGTTTGGCAAAAGAATAACTTACTTCGCCGGTATGCCTTTTTGATGGTGTATAGGGGATGCCTGCTTGTTTAAAGCCCGCCCATTTAATAATACCTCTCAAAAAAAGTTCGTGTTCGTCAATAAGCTTTAAGTCCTTGATAACCCTTTCGTCCATCAACCTGAAATCGGAAGTGCCATCTTCCAGTTTGATATCTGATAGCATATTTATCCCTTTGTAAAAAAGTCTGGAGGTTACCTTTTGATATAATTTGGCGTGCGGGTTCGCATTTTCCCGGTAGGTATAAACAATGTCATAACCTTCTTCCCAAAATTGCAGCATTTTAATGATCATACCGGGCGGATGCTGCATATCGGCATCCATAGTTATTACGGCGCTGCCGGTAGCCATGCTAATGCCGGCTTTCAACGCGTTATCTTTCCCAAAGTTTTTTGAAAGTTCGATGTAAAAAACATTGGGATAAATGCCGGCGTTGAATTTAATTTCGTTCACGGTATCGTCGCTGCTGCCGTCATCAACAAAAATCAACTCGAAATTATATTCGGTTTCGTTTAACGTTTTGGTAAGTGCCTGAATCAGAAATCCCACATTATTCTGCTCGTTATGGCAGGGAATAATCACAGAGAGTTTCATCTTTAAATCGGGAATCATATTGCTCAATAGGTTTTAAGGTTGCTGCAGGTCAGCTTATACCCTATGAATATTTTATTTTACTGTTTATTAAAAAGCGTATATAAATCAAAAGCAGTTGCACTTGTTTTACCGTTAGGATTCCGGTATACCAATGCCCCGCTTTTCCTCAATACGAAGTTTTTTGTATAAATGTAACTTTCTCTTTACAAAAATAATAATTTATGTATCATTTTAATTACAAAGCGCATTTTAGGGCATTAATCTGAAGAAATTCTGAATTCTTTGCTAATAAGCGATAGACTGTAAAAAACAGACATTCAAATTATAAAACAGGCCTGGTTTCTGGCTTTGCAAAGTTCCTGCTTAGTGTTTCATACACTATTTTCAGCCATATTAAAAAACAGGGCAGCGACTTTAATTTGTATGGCAATACGTACGTTTCGCGGATGGATCTTGGGAAAAGATCGGAGGGCGACAGGGTAGTTAAAATGATGGCCATCACCAGCAAAAATATTTCAAAACCGGTTACAGGTCTGTCTAAATTCATAAACCAAATGCCTACACCCGCGAATGCGATAATATAGGTGGGCGACTCGGATCCGCTGCTAAAAATTACGGCAAATATTAGTGCCGATGACAGGATAAGTAAACGGTAAGGTGTCGATTTAAAACAGTTTATCCGCAGGTATGAAAGGGCGAACAACGCCATTGCCGGGATAATTACCACCGCGTTTTTTAGCCCCGGGTAGTTTAATATTTTGCGGAAAAAGCCCATTACGCAAATATCCTGCATAATAGAGCCTTCGTTTTGTAAGTTTTTGCCTTTTAGGTCTACATACCAGTCGCGGTAGGATTGCACAATAAACGCCGGCGACGAGATGAGCATCGGTAACACAAACATTACTACCGACCAAAAAATAAAGCTGGCAATGAACTTTAGTTTGTTATCGGAAAAAAAGAAGAACGCCAGGCCAACAATACCGTACAATTTGATGAACGTGCCCAACGCAATCATTAGTGCTGCCCAAAAATCCTGCTTTTTGTTGATGAAGTTGAAACTTAAAATAATAAGTCCCGCCACCAATGGATTACTTTGCACATTGGCCGATGCCGTCATTAATTCGTGGGCGCAAATAAGTAGTACAATCACATATTGATTTTGCTTCAGCGGCAGTAGCTGGATAGCTTTAAACAGCACAAACGCGTTAAACATTACCCAAAACATAATGCCCACGTAATCAGGAAAAAACGTAAAGGGTGCAAATATGATTGAAAATATAGGGCCGTAATGATTCAGGTCGTAATAATGTTCAGGGTACGCGGCATACAGGTTTTGCTGGTGCAGCGTATGTAAAAAATTGTATTTAAAAATGGTGTAGTTATTAAAACCCTGGTGGTTCAGGATCTCTTTTAGCACAATAAGGAAACTCAAACCAAACCATGCGGCATATACAAAGGGTTTATTATAAATGAGTTTGGATAATTTTTGAATCATGAGGGATAAAGCAGGGCTCAAATATAGTAATCTATCAAGAATGTTACGTGGGTTTTAATAAGTTGATGGTCTATTTGCATTGCTGTTGAGCGTTTCCATGGTCAAAATCCTTACACAGTAATGAAACAAAAAGCATCGCAAATGAGTATTTTTACAATATGTAACAGCCCCGGTGTTAAGTCAATAGTCTTAAGTTGGAAGTCTTAAGTCGAAATTTGTCT
The DNA here is from genome assembly GCF_007971525.1 of Mucilaginibacter ginsenosidivorax. Taxonomy (NCBI): domain Bacteria; kingdom Pseudomonadati; phylum Bacteroidota; class Sphingobacteriia; order Sphingobacteriales; family Sphingobacteriaceae; genus Mucilaginibacter; species Mucilaginibacter ginsenosidivorax. Next base: position 1,874,040 of record NZ_CP042437.1, on the reverse strand, counting down.
ATTTCCGGCTTAGAACTCAATACTTTCGACTTAAGACTATGTGTCAATTTATGATTGAAACAACACATATTATGGAGCTGTTTATCAATTAAACAAAACAAAAAATGCCTTCAAATATTCAAAAAATAACTTTTGGCAATGGGTGCTTTTGGTGCACCGAAGCCATTTTCCAATCGCTTAAGGGAGTAATTTCAGTAACATCGGGCTACATGGGCGGCCATGTTGATAACCCCACCTATAAACAGGTTTGCACCGGCACCACGGGCCATGCCGAGGTTATTGAACTGGAGTACGATGCCGATGTATTGTCGCTGGATGAACTGTTGCTGTTTTTTTTTAAAACCCATAACCCAACAACACTTAATCGCCAGGGTAATGACGTAGGTACGCAATACCGCTCAGCCATTTTTTATACAACCGCCGAGCAAAAGGACGCAGCCATTGCCATGATTAATACCCTAACCAACGAAAAGGTTTTTGACAGCCCGATAGTAACCGAGGTAACGCCGGCCAGCCAGTTTTATAAGGCCGAAGATTATCATCAAAATTATTTTAACGATAATCCGGGGCAGTCGTACTGCGCATTTGTTATCCAGCCTAAACTCAATAAATTTGCCAAAGAGTTTACGGACAAAATTAAGCCGGAGCTGTTGTAAAGCTATTTTGGTGGGATGTAGGGTTTCGCAAAGTTCGATACAGATACATTGGCTTTGAACGCTGGCTAAGACTCACCCCGGCTACGCTACGTTGGCCGACCCTCTTTGCGGAGAGGGTGCAGGTCATTTTTTATATTTTTACCCCTCTATGCGCGACGCGGAGAGAGGGGTGACGGGCGTAGCCTCGTCGGGGTGAGTCGTTTCCGCCATGCGATATAAGAGTAATTAAAAGAACATAACTACCAATGAAAAAAATACACCTACTGCCCATAATTCTGTTATTTACAGCCTGTGCCACAACAAAACCCGTAGCTACAAACAGCGCCGCATCCATCACCAATAATGGCAAAGTATGGGGCTCTATATGGCAACAGCGCGCCGCAGAGTATAAGGCTTTATGTTTCCAGGCGTATAACATTGCCAGGCTTAGGGTTGATGAAGGTGTAAAAAATTCCGGCAGCAAGCCGCTGGCCATTGTTACCGATATTGATGAAACCTTGCTGGATAATAGCCCCTATGATGCAGCCCGTGCCCTGCAAAATAAAGACTACACCGATGCCACCTGGAAGGAGTGGACCGACAAGGCTGTGGCCGATACGGTACCCGGCGCCCCGGCATTTTTTAAATACGCGGCGTCAAAAGGCGTCACTATTTTTTACATCACCAACCGTAACGAAAATGAGCGGGCTACAACCCTTAAAAACCTGCAATTATATGGCTTGCCAAACGCCGACGACGCACACCTGCAATTAAAAACATCAACATCAAGCAAAGAGGCGCGACGGTTAAATGTTTTAAAAACCCATAATATCCTGCTGCTTTGCGGCGACAATCTGCCCGATTTTGACGTGCTGTATGATAACCACCCGATGGAGGAAAGCCGGGTAGCCACCACTCAAAAACTGGAAACGGAATTTGGCAGCAGGTACATCATCATCCCTAATCCATCTTATGGTGATTTTGAGGGTGCGCTTTTCGGGTTTAACTATAAGCTTACAAACGCACAAAAGGATTCAATTATCAGGGCTAAAATCAAGACGGATAAGTAAGTTTTTATTCAGCTTTTTTGGCATTTGATAATGACCAATATGTTTTTTTGACACAGATAGCCTATCTTTAGCCATTATGGCTGCAAAAAACTTGCCTCATAAAACCTGTTCAGTTTGCAAAAAGCCTTTTAGCTGGCGCAAAAAATGGGAAAAATGTTGGGAAGATGTCAAATATTGCAGCGAACGATGCAGGAGAAATAAATAAATTGCAAATTTGTAGCCTGCATTAATACAGTTAACTCCCTGTTTAACTATGAGCGATAGAACGATACTGGTTTGGTTTAGAAATGACTTGCGGATACATGATAACGAAATTTTGTTAGAAGCCGTTCGCAAGGTTGATAAAGTTCTGCCGGTATATTGTTTTGATCCGTATTACTTTCAGCAAACAACATCTGGCGCCAGCAAAACAGGAAGTTTCAGAGCCCGGTTTTTATTGGAAGCCGTAGCCGATTTACGTAAAAACCTGCAAGGCTATGGGGCCGAACTGATTATCCGCATAGGTAACCCTGCCGAAATTATACCCCAGCTTGCAGGCCAATACCACGTAAGTGAAGTTTATCATCACCGGGAGGTAGCCTACGAAGAAACCGCAAAATCCGAAGAGGTTGAGGCTGCACTTTGGAAACTGCGCCTTAACCTGAAGCACTTTATTGGGCATACCATGTACCACAAGGAGGATTTACCCTTCCCTATAAAAGATATCCCGGATAGTTTTGCTGTATTTAAAAAGAAAGTTGAGCGCGACAGCAACGTACGCCCATGTGTACCCACCCCCGAACATATTTATACCCCCGATATTGCCGATGCGGGCGAGTTGCCAACCCTGCAGCAGTTGGGCTTAAACCAACCTGTTGACGATGTGCGTGCTACCAATTATTTCCAGGGTGGCGAAACAGCTGCGCTGGTACAGCTGCATAAATATTTTTCGAAAACCGACCTTGCCGTTAAAGCCAAAGGTAAAGCAGGCATCATTACCAATACATCAAAATTATCGCCCTGGCTGGCTGTAGGCTGTATTTCACCAAGGCAGGTTTACTGGGAAATATTTAAGCATAACGATGCCCAAAGCAGTATGCTTAAACTGGAGCTGTTATGGCGCGATTATTTCAGGTTTATGTTTAAAAAACACGGCCAGAAATTCATCCAGGCAAAGGTTACTGAAGAAGCGGTTGCCATAAACAACGATAACTTTGATAAATGGGCGGCAGGCAAAACCGGCATCCCATTCATTGACGCCTGTATGCATGAGTTAAATGCCACAGGCTACATTTGCAACCAATGCCGCCAGATAGTGGCCACCTACCTGGTAAACGACTTAAAAGCCGACTGGATTAAGGGCGCTACCTATTTTGAAGAAAAATTGATAGACTACTCGCCTGCAAGTAACTGGGGCAACTGGGCGTTTATAGCAGGCGTAAATGATGCTAAAGTAAGCAAGTACACCATAGCCGCCATCCCGCAAAAAGAACTGGATACCAAAAGCGATTTTGTGACTACCTGGGAGTCATCTCCTGTAGATGAGGCCGGAGATTTGGTAGGGGTGTGAGGAAAAAGTAATTTTATATTGTCTTTTTTGCTTAAAGAATAGATAAAACCGCCTACTTTTAGACTTTGGTCTATATCGTTGATTTTCATGAATGTACTGCCGGAGAGTTACAAGGATACACTTATAGCTTTAAAAAATAAGATAAGACGAGCGCAAACTAAAATAGTTTTAACTGCGAACGTTCAACTTTTAGCTATATATTGGGAAATAGGCGAGTTTATTTGTCATATCGAAAAACAAAAAGATTGGGGTAGTAAAATTATTGATCAAATATCTGCCGATTTAAAGGATGACTTTCCTGAATTAAAAGGACTATCGCCGCGAAATCTCCGGTATATGCGTAATTTCTTTGTGAATTGGCCTCAATTATCTTTATTGCGTCAAAATGGTATAGCGGTGGATAATCTAATTTTGCAACAGCCTGTTGCAAAATTGCCGTGGGGACATATCTGCATTTTAAATGACCGCATTAAGTCAGATGAAGAACGTAACTTTTACGCGGCTAAAACTGCTGAAAATAACTGGAGTCGCAATGTCTTATTAAATCAAATCGATTCTGGTCTTTTCATTAGACAGGGCAAATTACTAAACAATTTTACACATACCTTGCCGCTTTTGCAAGGAGACTTGGCAAAAGAACTATTTAAAGATCCCTATAAATTCGACTTTTTTCATTTATCTGAAGAAGCAAAGGAAAGAGATTTAGAAAACGCTTTGATCGCCGATATACAGAAATTTTTGCTTGAATTAGGGAAGGGTTTTGCTTTTGTTGGAAGGCAATTTAAGATTGATAAGGGAGATAGTGAATATTTTCTCGATTTATTATTTTATCACACAAAGCTACACTGTTATATTGTTCTTGAACTGAAAACGGGAGAATTTAAACCGGAGTATGCGGGCAAAATGAATTTCTATTTATCAGTAATCGATGAACACGAAAAAGCATCCGGTGATAACCCGTCGATAGGGATTATTCTTTGTAAGAGTAAGAATAAAATAACGGCAGAGTATACTCTCAGAGATATGAATAAGCCAATGGGAATAGCCGAATATAATTTAACAGATGCAATTCCAACTGAGATTAAAGCAGAACTACCAAGTATTGAAGACCTGGAAAATGAACTTGAAAAATCTGTTAAGCTGAATCAGAAGCCTTATGAGAAGCAACTCGATAAAATGAAAACACTAATATCCAATTTAAATCATGAGGAATTGCGTGAAAAGGTAAGCAACCAAGCCATATATAAACTTTTCACTGAACTTTTGCCCCAAATAGTAAGTCAGGCTGAAATAATTTTAAACCCGGATATCTATTCTCTATTCGATTATCATTCCATTAGTCGCACAATTAATAATAATGATTTTGAGTATAATACTTCCATTGATTTAGAAATGATGATGATTCAAGGGGATGTACAGCAGGTTGGGTTAACTATAAATCTTAAAGGATTTAAAAAAGCTGGAGTTGAGACGTTTTCTGTTTTTCAAACGTTTTTGATTTTATTTTCCGATTATTTTTATGAGATAGGAACAACAAGGCGGGATGTTTGGCGTAAGTATTTATATCACGAAATTTTGAATGACAACGATATTAGTTATATTGTTGATAAATGGGTAGACAAAATCATCAATGATATCAATGAACGAATAGCAGCAATTGCAAAAAAGCATATTGAATAAGTTAAAATATCTTAACAAAGAATTCTCGCAAATTATCAATCATTCATCGATTAAGCTTTACTACCACTGTCTTTCCTGATCTACATATTCATCAATGTCTAAGTTGCTCCATAAAGATGAGCCTATGCCTGACAGTGAAGATAGTTTTGTCTGCTTTTGTTTTCGTTCAGATTTACGAATCATTAATGCAAGCTTTTCTAAAAGACTTAGCTGATCTTCTTTGTCCAGTCGTTCAACCTGCAACAAGATTTCATTGATGTTTAAATCTGCATTCATATTAACAAAAATAATAATATTTGTTCAACAATTGCTCTCCATAAAATTTCAAAACTTTAGATTCTGAATCGCGGAGGCCAGGGTTCCGCACCCGCTAACAGTTCTATTTGAAAGCACAAGGAGAGATATGGCCATTATTAAGTTTTACTCTTTTCAATCCTGAGCAACCATATTTTACCCTTCAAACTACTCATTCCCATTAAAACTGCATCATTTTTAACTGAATTTCTTTACAATTAATTGTGAAGTATATTACCGTATATGCTTACTTTTGCACTGTTTTAAAGATCATTTTAACATGGATCGTCTAAATTATATCAATAGCGGCAACGCAGACTACATCAATTCCTTATACGAAGCATACAAACAAGACCCCGAATCGGTAGATTATGGCTGGCAAAAGTTTTTCGAGGGGTTTGAATTTAACATAAATACAAATGCAACAGGCACAGCAGCTTCAACAGCTGCGCCTGGCGTTGATGATAAAACTTACGATCACTTTTTAAAAGAGATCAAGGTGCTTAACATGATAGATGGGTACCGCTCACGCGGCCACCTGTTTGCTAAAACCAACCCGGTACGCGAGCGCCGCCACTATTATCCGGGTAAAGAGCTGGAAACATTTGGCTTAAGCGAGGCCGATCTGGATACCGTTTTTAACTCCGGTGTTGAAGTTGGCCTGGGCGCTGCCAAGCTGAGCGACATCCGCCAGTTATTGGAAGATACTTACTGCCGTGCCATTGGCGCTGAATACCGGTACATCCGCAACCCTATCAAAATCAAATGGTTTGAGGATAGGATGGAAAAAAACCGCAACACGCCATCTTTCACCATCGACGAGAAAAAATCGATGCTGAACAAGCTCAATGAGGCTGTTACTTTCGAAAACTTTTTGGGTACAAAATTCCTGGGTCAAAAACGCTTCTCGCTCGAAGGAGCCGAGGCGCTGATCCCATCCATGGATTCGGTTATTAAAAAGGGCGCCGATTTGGGTATCGAGGAATTCATCATCGGTATGGCCCACCGCGGCCGCTTAAATGTGCTTACCAACATCATGGAGAAAACCTATAAAGAGGTATTCTCGGAGTTTGAAGGCAAAAACTTTGATTCTGAATCTCCTTTTGGTGGGGATGTTAAATACCATTTAGGCTTTTCAACAGACGTAATCACATCAAACGGAAAAAAAGTACACCTGAGCCTTTGCCCCAACCCTTCGCACTTAGAGGCGGTTGACCCGGTTGTGGAAGGTATCACCCGTTCAAAAATCGACTTTAAATACAATGGCGATCATTCAAAAATTGCCCCTATATTAATCCATGGTGATGCATCTGTTGCAGGCCAGGGTATTGTTTACGAAGTTTTACAAATGGAAAAACTGGATGGCTACCGCACCGGCGGCACCATTCACCTGGTTATCAATAACCAGATAGGTTTTACCACCAACTATAAAGACGCCCGTTCAAGTACCTATTGTACCGATGTGGCAAAAACTGTGTTGTCCCCGGTATTCCACGTAAATGGCGATGATGTGGAGGCTTTGGCCTACGTGGTTAACCTTGCCATGGAGTACAGGCAGGTATTTAACGAGGATGTATTTATTGATATCCTATGTTACCGCCGCTATGGTCACAACGAGGCTGATGAACCAAAATTCACCCAGCCATTGTTGTACAAAGCCATAGAGGCGCATGCTAACCCGCTTAAAATTTACAATCAGAAACTGATTGATGAAGGCAGCATTGATGCCAATTACCTGAAGGGCGTAGAGAAGGCGTTTAAGGATGAATTGCAGCAAAAGCTGGATGAATCGAAAGCCGAAGACAGGTTTACCGATACCATTGCCATGTTTGAAGGCGCCTGGAGTGGATTACACCTGGCCAGCCATAAAGAGTTTGTAAAAGCGATTGACACATCGGTACCCGAAGAAGAATTATTAGCGATAGGTAATAAGTTAACCACACTGCCGGCCGACATGGAGTTTTTCAAAAAAATTGAGAAACTGTTTGAAGACCGCAAGATTATGGTGAACCAGACCAAGGTTTTTGACTGGGCCATGGGTGAGCTTTTAGCCTACGGAACCTTATTAAAAGAAGGTTATCCGCTAAGGTTAAGTGGCGAAGATGTTAAGCGTGGTACTTTCTCGCACCGTCATGCGGTATTAACCCTTGCCGATTCGGAAGATGAGTATACGCCATTGGCAACTATCGAAACTGAAGCAAAGCTGAGCATTTATAATTCCCTGCTATCTGAATATGGCGTACTTGGGTTTGAGTATGGTTACGCTTTAGCCAACCCCAACGCCTTAACCATTTGGGAAGCGCAATTTGGCGATTTCTTTAACGGTGCCCAAATTATTGTTGACCAATATATTGCCAGTGCCGAAACAAAATGGCAGCGCGGCAATGGCCTGGTGATGTTGCTGCCGCACGGTTATGAAGGCCAGGGCCCCGAACATTCATCGGCCCGTGTGGAGCGTTTTATGGAGCTTTGTGCCGATGATAATATCCAGGTAGCTAACTGTACTACGCCGGCAAACTTCTTCCATATATTAAGGAGGCAAATGCACCGCGATTTCCGCAAGCCGCTTATCATATTTACACCTAAAAGTTTATTGCGTAGCCCTAAATGTGTATCGCCAATTGAAGATTTTACAAACGGTAAATTCCACGAGCTGATTGACGATGTTTATGCTGATCCTAAAAAGGTAAAACGTGTACTGTTGTGCACCGGTAAAGTTTATTACGATTTGCTGGATAAGCAACTGGCCGATAAACGTAAGGATGTAGCCATAGTACGTGTAGAGCAATTGTACCCAACCCCGGTTACACAAATACTAAAGATAAAAGCCAAATACGAAAAAGCTACCGAGTTTATCTGGGTACAGGAAGAGCCCGAAAATATGGGCGCTTGGCCATACATTTGCCGCAAATTCCACAACGATACGGTAATAAACCTGAATGTGATATCACGTAACGAGGGCAGTAGTACCGCTACCGGTTTTGCCAAACAGCATGCCGCTCAGCAGGCCTACATTGTTTCAAAAGCATTTGAAGCACCTGCCGGTAAAGTGGTAAAAGAAGCAATAAAAAAGACAACCAAAAAAATGGCTGACGCCGGAGCGGATTGAGTTAGGTGATACGTTTTACGTGGTACGTTATACGTGTCCATAAAAAACGTACAACGTTAGCTGACTATGCAAAACGTACAACTTAAAACGTATAACGTACAACCATTAAAAAATATACAATACTAAAATATGAGTTTAGCGATCAAAGTACCTACCGTAGGTGAATCAATAACAGAAGTAACCCTGGCAAGCTGGAAAAAGAAGGATGGCGATCACGTGGAGATGGATGAAGTTATTGCCGAGTTAGAATCGGACAAGGCCACTTTTGAACTTACTGCCGAGCGTGCAGGTACTTTACAAATTGTTGCCAAAGAGGGCGATACTTTAGCCATTGGCGCATTGGTTGCCAATATTGAAGAAGGCGAAGGCGCTGCTGCTCCTGCACCGGCTGCACAACCACAGCCCGAAGTGGTGGCTAACGCACCAGCACCGGCTCCTGTGGCCGCTGCCGCGCCTGTTGCTGCACCGGCCCCTGTGGCAGGTGGTGCTTCTTTAGAAATTAAAGTACCAACCGTAGGCGAATCAATCACCGAGGTTACTTTATCACGCTGGATAAAAAAAGATGGTGATGCCGTTGAAATGGATGAGGCCATTGCCGAACTGGAATCAGATAAAGCCACATTTGAATTAACTGCCGAAAAAGCCGGCGTATTAAAAACTATAGCCAAAGAAGGCGACGTATTGCCAATTGGCGCTGTTGTGTGTACCATTGAAGGTGTAGGTGCTGCTCCTATTGCAGTTACGCCCGCTGTAGTAAGCGCGACCGACGAATCGCCTCGTGGTGGTGCGCCTGTATCAGCCGCCGGAGCCGTTACTTATGCATCAGGTACCCCATCGCCTGCGGCGGCAAAAATATTGGCCGAAAAAGGCGTTGACCCTAAAGCCGTTTCCGGTACAGGTGTTGATGGCCGTATTACCAAAGGTGATGCATTAGGCGCTCAGGCTTCAAGTCCTAAGCCTGTAGCCGAAAGTCCTAAGTCTGCAGCTCCAACTCAAAACTCGGAACCCGCAACTCAAAACTCAAGAAGCGAGAAACGTGAGAAGATGACCTCACTGCGTAAAACTGTTGCCAAACGCTTGGTAGCTGTTAAAAACGAAACAGCCATGCTTACCACTTTTAACGAAGTGGATATGCAGCCTATCATGGAATTGCGCAGCAAGTACAAAGATAAATTTAAAGAGAAACATGGCGTTGGCTTAGGCTTTATGTCGTTTTTTACCAAAGCAGTTACCGAGGCGCTGAAAGACTGGCCGGCTGTAAATGCCCGTATAGAAGGCGAAGAAATTGTATACAGCAACTACGCCGATGTTTCTATCGCCGTATCGGCTCCTAAAGGTTTGGTGGTGCCGGTTATTCGTAATGCCGATAGCCTTAGCCTTGCCGAAATTGAAAAAGCCATTGTAGTATTGGCCGGTAAAGCCCGCGAAAACAAGCTCACCATTTCCGAAATGACCGGTGGTACATTCACCATCACCAACGGCGGTGTATTTGGATCAATGATGTCGACCCCGATATTAAACTCGCCGCAATCGGCTATCCTGGGGATGCACAATATTATTGAGCGCCCTGTTGCCATAAACGGACAAGTGGTTATCCGCCCCATGATGTACCTGGCCCTGTCGTATGATCACCGCATCATCGACGGCCGCGAATCGGTAAGCTTCCTTGTACGTGTAAAACAACTGCTGGAAGATCCTGCAAGATTATTATTAGGCGTTTAATAACGCCACCTGAATATTTGAAAAGCCCGGCGATAACCGGGCTTTTTGCATTGTGAGCTGCTTGCCCTACCGTAGAGGCGCATCACATGCGCCTCTCGCCAGAAGGGCCGGTTTTAGCCGGATAGTGTGTGGACTAACCTAAGTTATACACTCAACATCTCGCCGGTATATGTCACCCTTTCAAGGCGGTCGTGTCATTGGGGCATCATCTTTCTTTTCTATGGTTAACATTACTGTTTTGTTTCAATTATGGGCATAAATTACCGCAACAAATTGAATTGCACCTCATTAAAAATTTTAGGATATGTAATAAAATATGATATTTTTGTGAAAACCTATTCACTATGGAACTTTTCCTGCCCGGTATTCTGCTTTTTTTATTGAAAATATTCTGTTTCACGCTTGGTTATTTAATTGTACGCTTGGGGTACAAACTTATTTCGGCAGGCGTTACAGGCAAGTTTAACTTTACTGCCGATATGAAGGGCACGAAACTGGGGCTCGCCAGTTCGTCGCCCGGCTTGTTGTTTGTATTATTAGGCACATTCCTTATCGGTTACGCCATCAAGGTCGATAAATCGGTTGATTATACTAAAAGCGTTAGTCCTGCCAGTGAGGATGGCGGTGCTGTGATAATTCAAAAAAAAAGTAACGGTAAAATAGATACCACTTACCACTCTGAAAAGAAAGTAAACAACTCATTAAATTAATTATGAAACCAGCCGTAACCGTTATACTATTAATTTTAGGCTCTTCACGGCTATTTGCCCAGGAAGCAGATTACAAAACGTATTTTAAGGACGGGGCTAAATTATACTCGGAAAATAAATACAAGGAAAGTGCCGATAAATTTCAGCAGTCATTTAAACTGCAAAAAAATGCAAAAACCGCCTGGTTTATCGCAGTATGTTACTTTAAAAGGGCGAATTGCGACAGTGCCGTTTCTTATTCAAAATTTGCATTGGACCATCGTAAAGAACTGGACGGCAATGATATTTTGCAATGTGAACAATCGTTAGATAAGTGCGGATACGCAGTGAGTTATAGGCGGCCTGCACAAGGATCGACCTATACCCATGTAAATTTCACGTTATCTACATCTAACCCCCGAACGGACGTTAATTCAAAGGCGATTAATAGCGATGCTGCCCGGCAAAAACAGTTGCTTAAAGGGAATAAAACCAAAGCCGATACAGAAGCTATCATCGTAAAACGAAAGGTAGACACCGTTAGCTGGTAGCCAACTTAATACTATCGCTGTTGACGTGGTGTGCCAATATTTGCGTATTCATCTCCTTAGGGCAACTAATCTACCTTGTGTACACATAGTAGGTCGCTAATGCGCAGATGATTTATGACTTGTTTAGAAAAGAGTTTCAATTTAACTGGGGCGCTGTTAAACTTATACGTTATGCTCATCCATTAAATGTTAAAAATGAAAACAATCACAACTCACTTGCGTCATTCCCCCACACAAGCTTTGGGCCAAATAGGGCAAAACTTTTAGCAATACACCATTACTCTTTTTTAGTGGCGTATTTATCTCCCCATAGCAGGCGGTCGGCCCCCACCTGGTTGGCTGTTACGCCCCTTAAATTGGTAAGCATTTGCAGTGCTACATTTTTATCATACCCGATGTAACGCAGCAGGCCATAAGTTATCATGCCTGTGCGGTGGATACCGGCAGAGCAATGGATGTATATTTTACCGCCACCTTTTAATAACAACTGCAATTGGTTAAATAGCTTTAAAACGTTGGTAGTATCGTATTGTTCATTGGGTTTGGAAGCCGAAAACGGGAACCATAGCCACTCCATCCCGGCTTGTTTGGTTTTTGTTCCAATTTGCACAGCGCCTTCATTTTCATGTAACAGGGTAATTATGGCCGTGGCACCATCGTGTTTTAAGCCATCAAGAGAAATTTTTCCGCCCGGTTTATGGCCTATGGCTAAAAAGCCCCCATCAACAAGTACCCAGTTAATACCTGTTGATGAGGGTTCCGGTTTGATAGCATCGTTAATTAAGCGGATATATGGCCCCAACTCCTTTCCTTTGGAGGGATCGTTTTTTATATCCTCCCTAATGTCGTTAAGCACGGCCACTACTTCGGCCTTGGATTTTTGGCCGGTTTGTATTAAGAAGAGGAGATGGGCAATTTCGTCTTGCATATTTCAGCGCTCAGCAGGATTGCAACCTATCAGAGAGAACTTTTACCAGTTTGCAACGACTACATAAATAAATCAACAGATAAAACCCATCAGTTATTTTTTTTAACCACTGTTCCATTTTTTAAAATAAAATAAAACTCTACTTTGTTAAATGACGATCTGCTAATGAATTTACCGTAGTTTACAACACATGCAACCCAGGTTGACAAATCCGGTAAGGAAAAAATATTGTTATAAGCTTCTCTGATGTTAAACATACCAATTGGAACAGGGTAGGATGGATTATCTTTTACAACAATAACAGCCTCATTTGTGTAAAAACCGGGCCCACCATTCTTTCCAGACGCAGTATCGTATTCTGAACCCTCATAATAGGCAAGTTGCGAAAACTCGATTTTTTGTTTTGATTTTATATTATATAAAAATTTAGTATCTGAACTACTATTTGAAAATGCTAATCTAAAGTCTGTCCCAGCTAAAAACCAATTTCCTGCAATATGCTCTACTTCAACAATATCCTCTCTGTTAAACACCCTTTGGTTTTTAATATTAATAATGTCCCAGGTATAAGTTTCGTAATTAAAAGCTCTACCAACGCTCGATTTGAAATCGTTAGGTCTATTGGTGTACTTTCCGCGGGCGCCATCTTTGTACATAGCCATGCCATAACCTATTGGAAGAGAGTTTGTTGCAGATGAGGAGCTGATGCCTCTCCAGGCCGGGTCTTTTTCTAACACCACCTCACTTTGATTTTGTTCATTGTAAAATACATTATCGATACCCGCAATCATTTTTATTTGCGGACCTGCGGCCATTACCACTTTCTTACCACCTGCAAGGTCTTCTTTAGGTATCGCATATTCAACTTTTGTTGAGCCATTATAAATTTTATTAATTCGCTCGGTGTTTGCTTTATCAGCAGCGTCGTTTTCTGCTTTGCGTGCCGCTTCTTTTTTAGCCATCACTATTCTTTGCACCCTGTCGTTTTCTTTAATCCTGGCTACTTCCTCGGCCTTTGCATCCTTTAAACAAGCCGGGCACATATCTTCGGCAAGGCGCCCGGCATGAACATCTTTCGAGGCGGTTGCAGAGGCCGGCGCAACATAATAACGGCAGCCGGCTTTATAGGTGTGGCTTTGTGCAAAAGCGGCAGAAGCAAAAAAAAGTACTGCTATTGTAAGATATGCTTTCATTCTTTTAATTTAACGTTTTTAAATTAGCCTGCCTAAGGGCGATCTGCCGTTATAGTCATAATCAACACCATCGGGCCTGTTAGATTACCCGTTTGGGCATCTGTGATATCTTGCATATCGATACTTAAGGAATATTTACTAATGCCTTTAAAGTCAGCATGATACCAATCACTCATAAAAGGGTAACTTGTAGGATGTTTGTTTATTATATTAGTAGGATCACCAAATCCTGCTTCAAAAAGCTTTACCGTTTGGAAATAGTTTTGATAAGGGTCCAGAATGCAACTAAAATCAAGCGATTTTACCTTATCGTTGGCATCAAATTTGACTCTGAATAGTTTAATACGAACGGGGATGTGGATATAATTTATCAGATCTGAGTTTGGCACCCTGGTAATCTGGTCATCAAAGTCCATAATCAATTGCATATATTTATCCCCTTTTCTGGTATATCGAACTACATCTAAAATTTCGTTGCCAAAGGATGTAGCATCATTATTTCGATATAACCAGGTTTCGCGTTGGGTCTGTCTGAAGCCATAGGCACCATCTTTATATTTAAACGAGAAATTTTGAATGAAAGATTTCAATAACTTATCATCAGTTTGATAGCTTCTTATTTTTTTCAAAATAATCTCTTCAAACTGGGTTCTCGTCATGTTTATGTTAAATTCCCCCAAATCAAGGTCCAAAATTTTAATTGTCTTATCAAGATCGTGTATTCGCTCGGCGGCATATCCCCTAAAAAGAGAATTTGGGTTATTGCTCAAAAAGGTTGCGTACCCCTGCATGGTATCTTCGGCTTTTGCTTTTTTCCAGTTTGGTTCCAGGGTTTCATCATAATCTGTTGTACCAGTTTTTGCAAACCAGTTCGCCCGTTGAACCAAAGCCATCAATGCCCCAAACAAGGCGTCTCTTTTTCTTATATCATTTAATGGGTAAAAAAATGGTACAGAAGTAGTTTTAACCATCAAGGATGCCTGCTCTCTTACCTGTGTTAATATGGTTGGCTGGGTTAATTTTATCATGGCAATCCCTATGGAACTGTGTGCATCATGTACAAAGGTAATATCAATGGTATTGGCCAGGTCTATACTTTCATAAGCATAGGTAAGGACATTCTCTAATTCAAATACCTTGTGAAACTTTTGGTCGTTAAAAGTATAGGTAAAGCTTTGTGGGGGAACAGTTACGTTAGCTACGTAGCTAACAGCCGGGCTATGTACGTAATAGTTACCTACGGCAGACGCCTGGACAGCATTGATCACATTACACAAACTATCGTTTATGCTGAAGCCGGTTCGGTACTTTTGCGCATTGGCAGAAATAAATAATAATAAAACTGTAATTGTTAACAAATATCTTTTCATCATATTGAATAGGCGTGGCCTAATTTGATTATTCGCTTACTTTAATATAAGTATATAAAGCTATGTTTTTAGGGCGGGTTTCGCCGCCAACACCAGATATACTATAGTCTTTCTGCGCTGAAGCCACGTACCTGTCTTTTTCAAACTTAGGATCTTTTTTTAAACCCTCTTCTGTCCAGCGTCGTTCAGCGTTATCAGGGTAGCCATAACCGCCCATATAACCAGCCTCCCCTGTCCATCCGTGACTATGCGGCCCAACAATATCATTCTGATATCTGCCCACAATTCGCTCACCGTCCGGATCTCCTGTTAACGAAGGTCGTTTGTTGTTTATACCACGAATAAAAACACCCCTTGCATCTGGCAAAATAGTATATCCATCAACAACCTGGAGAACATTAATCACATTATGTGTATCCAACAGCTTATATAATTGGGTATTTTTATCTAATGGCTTGCCATCAAGAAGCACCCATTTACCTGTATGCGTTTTAGCAAAGAGGTCGCTGTCCAGTATTGAATATACAACGTCGCCAACGCCCCACGGTTGCGTGGCCTGTGTTTCTTTATTAGTAAAGGCAACAATTGTTACTATGAGCAATATTCCTAAATAAAGTAGAGGGTTTTTAAGAATTTTCATTTGGAGTGATTTTGGTATTAGTTTTTATAAATATTTGAATAGATGGCGTCGCTTAAGCCTTTTACATTTTTTGTTTTCTTAATAAAATCATATTCGATAAGCCTATTGGTTAATTTAACTTTTGTATCAAGCAAATCATACACATCCGAAGGGTAAACCATATCGTTGTTAAAAATTGTAAGCGGAGTTTGAACCGGAAGATTGATTTCCGATTTGCCAGGAATTGACAGTTTTAAAAAAAGCCTTTTTTGATCACCAACAAAAAGTAATCCATTGGGAATATGTAAAAAGTCGTTTAGTTTTCTGAGGCTTTCGTTGTTGGCACTATTACTATAAACATTATTAAATAAATTAAAAAGTGTTTGGTTACCACCAAATGCGTTGTGAAGAATATAAGTTGATAAATTGGACTGGAAGTAATAATTGTTTTTTTCGTTTAAAACTTTTACAATATTCTTTTGAGTATCTTCATCAACAGGCATCCCTCTTACCAAATACTGATAAAACAACTCCATGTTGGGGCCACCATTTAATATATTTTGCTGAATCAGCGCTGTATTACAAAAGAAAAGCATGTTTTTGAACCGCAGTTGCGCACTTTCATTTTTTGCATTAATTATTTTCGAAAACTCCTGGTAGGGCAATGTTTTAAAATTGCTCCCGGCCTCGCCAAAATATAAATAGGGCTCCAATGCCAAAAGCAGTTCTGTAAGCCGTGTAATTTCTTTTGGCTGTAACAAATCGTCCAAATCAATTTTTGTCAGAGCAGGTCTTTCTTTTTTCGCGAATTTCGATGACATAAATTCATTATAAATATCATTTGAACTTCCGCATTTTGCCGCCAATAGCGTAAGTGAAGAATAAAACAGGCTTGCATTGTCGCTATTGCTATTCCTGAGTGTTTTTAAAATTTCCAGTTGAGGGTTATATAAGTCAAGCTGTATATGCGAGCCCTTATCGGTTGTGTTATAATGTAAAAAAGGTTTGCTGGCAATATTTGTATCAATTGTATTATTATAAATGGCATTTAAAACGGTAAATAGCCTGTCAATTCCTAGCCAATTATTACGTAGCCCACTTAACGATCTGCAGGTGTCGGTTTTTCTTTTTATTTCGATCGGAAAGTCTTGATTTATCCCATTTATATTATTAGCCGTTAACAGGTGGATTTGGTAATCGGCTTTTTTTTCTATTTTATCTAACTGCCTCTGTATCTGTGTTAATTGATCGGTGGTTTCTTCATGAAGGGCAATTTGCATATCCATCATCCTGGAAAGCTTAATAGACAATGTATCTATTTTTTTATCAATAACATTCAATTTTATATTTACGGCAGCAAATTGCTCCATAAGTGCCTTAAACTCAGGATTGGGTTGTGCTTTCTTTTTTCCAAAAACCTCGAAGCCCATGTTTATACCCTCTATTCCTGCCAAAACATCGCCGGTTTCATATGCCTTTGCAATTTTTGCAGTTGCAGAAAGCGCCTTGATAATTTTGCCCATATGGTCTGCATCAGCGTCACTTAAACCTATATTATTAGCTAATTCCACCGTTTGGTTTCCTATCGCAAAATATCGTTCCGCAGATTCAATTTTGTCAATCCGTTTCAGGCGGTGTTTTTCTTTTTCAAGGTCTGCAACCTTCACTGCTCCAGTTTCTAATAACTGTAACTTACCCTTTACATCAACGTTATTGTACAGTACTCCCGCAATTACATTGGTTTTATAAACGTTTTCGTCAATCAACCTTCTGTTTTTTTCAGTCTTAACATTTAAGTCGATTGTAGCCTTTTTGCTTTCCTCAACATCATTTACAACAGACGCCAGCTTTACTGAAAGCCGTTTAATATCATTTTTATTCTGAGTTATCTCGTTTGTATTTTTGACAACCTCAGCTTTCATCTCGTTGATATCCTTATAAACGTTTTTATAATTGTTAATAACGTTGCTTTGCAAATTGTCAAATGATTTTTGGTATTCCACTAATTTCTGCCAGTGATTTTTCTCCAGTTTTGCAAAAGCCAGCTTGTTCTCTGTTTTTAAATCTCCTTTAATTTTACTGAGTTTTTCATCAAAAGAAATACTTCCGTTTTGGTGGCCCGATAGCTTGCCTTTCACTATCGTTTGAAGATCATCAAACCGTTTTTCGTTTACAGCTATGTAATCCAACAAAAAAGCATCGATCTTTTTTCCGACTATTGGATAGTTTTCAGAGCTTACGAGATCGGATTTTACAAATTTGCTGAAATGTTGGCTTACGTCGGTTGCAGTAGCATCGGGCTTGCTTTGCAAATAAGCTGAAGTATACTCGGAGAATGTTTTTTCTATTGTAGTTTGAAACTGCTGTTTATCCTGGTTATTTGCATGCTCAGTCCACTCGTTCGCTGTAAACTCAAATAATGCTTCTATTGGGTTAACGTCTTTTAAGGCAGGGATATACTTCGAAATTAAATTATTCCCATAACTCAAAGTACTGCTTAATGCCTTTGTTTTGGTATTGGCAAAAGTGTATTGCCTTTGCGCTTCCATTAGTTTTTCATTGGCTTTTAACGCCAGATCATAGGAATTGGGTATTGGGCCAACATGCGGTTCAATACGTATATCATTCTTTAGGTAAACCGCTAACGACGGAGGCATTAAATCCTGCGGCTTTTGAGCAAATGCTATGCAAGGGAACAAAAAGGTAATCCAACAAAAGCGTTTAATCAACATGTCGACCGATAGGGGAGATGATAAACAGCTTATCAAAAATCCAACAGTCTTTTTAATACCATTCATTGTGTTATTTTATATTGAAATTTTGAGACGGTGTTCAGGTTGGTAACAAAGATTCTGATTGGCAAAGCGGCAATCATTATAAATACTACTTTAATTATCAATAAGGTTTTTGCTGCTAAATAATGCAAAATAAACAGCTAAAAAAATCCCCGGAAGCGGGGATTTTTTAGAGAAGAACTGAGTGTAATTGTGCCGTAATTTATTTACATTAGCTATGCCCTAATTATGATGATAAAAAACGACATTGCCGGAATAATAGCCCGGAATATTGCCGAAGTAGCTTTAATTACCGATAAACTGCCTGGTGTAGTTGTAATTCCTGATCTGCGCGATTGGTCGGTAGCCTGGATGTCGGCACGGGGACTCAATCACCTTTCCACATTGTATTCCCCTTTCCCACAAATATGAGTACCGTTACCGATTTAGAAAATAAAATTCGCGACAGGATTGAACAGATAAACGCTGTTGCCAATTTATTACCTGGTGTTATTATTATTCACCGTATGCCTGGCTTTTCGTTGGAATATATGTCGCCAAACGGCCTGGCCCAGTTGGGTATTAGCCTGGAAGCGTTTAGAAGCTACACGTTACTGGAATATACCCAAAAGTATTTCAACCTGGAAGATGCAGAGGATTATGCCCCCAAATTGCATGCGATGATAGATAACAATACCGATGAGAATGTTACTTTTTTTCAGCAGGTAAAAATAAACGGCAGCGATGACTGGGTCTGGCATATGAGCATCGTGAAGATTTTATTGCGTGATGATGAAGGCCTTCCGCTGCTAATCATTAATATGGCCTATAAGGTGGATCCGATGCAACACATTACCAAAAAAGTTGACCGGATTTTAAAAGAAAACGAATTTTTGCGCAAAAACCTGAACCGGTTTTCGCAACTTACCAAACAGGAGTGTGTTGTTTTAAAGTTGCTGGCATTAGGGGAAAGCTCGGCCGAAACAGCAGAAAAACTGTTTATAGCCGAGGGAACGGTAGAAACACATCGTAAAAATATCAGGAGAAAATTAGGTACAAGCGCCTATTATGAATTATGTGAGTACGCAAGAGCCTTTGATTTAATATAGCTGCCTGAGATTTTTGTAAAGTCGCATCACATGGGCTTCCCGCCAAAGGGGGCAATTTCAGCCGGATACCGTTTAAACTATATATTCGGCGCTTTACCGGGCAGATGTCATCCTGTTTAGGGCTATTGCATCCATCACAACACAGGGCAGCGCCCTGTGTTGACGTATTAGTTCCTTTCAGGGCCGGCAGCTTACCTCTTCAGGAAAAGCATCTTCCCAATTAAACAAAACGCCAACTGCTTTGGCCCCTGCTGCTTTATAATATACATCTAACGCCAAAATCATTTGTTTCATCCCTTAGGTTGGGCCCCCACCATGCTCATCTGTTAAGTTTCCGTTTTCATCCCAATTTCTCGCAGGAAAACTAATAAACTCTTCAAGCCCCTGTTTCCTGCGCAGCAGAAAAGAGGGATGCCGCCCCGATAAAATCGGGCTCGGCAAGGTGAGTCTTCGCCGCCATACCATTTACATCATTCCCCAATCTCCGCCAAAAATACAAACTACTTTGTATTGTGTACCCTATCGTCACGCCGTAAAATTGTATCAACAAACAACCAAAACCACTATGATGAAAATATATTTATTTAGCCCTTAACCGCGCCGGTGAACTGCTTACCCAATCGCTCCCTACACCCCTTTTTAAAAACCCAGTTAACCTTAAAAAATGGAATACCTGATAGCTACAATTGTAATTATGCTGTTTTGCATAACAGCGCTTGCGCAGGAAAAATCGCCGGAAAGCGCAATAATAATATCAAGGGATAAACCTAAGCCCTTAAAAACAGAAAAGGCGAACGCAAAACAAATGACAAGGCACATTTGCACCCCGGCCTTTACAAATTTGCCTCAGTTTACCGGGCTGCTTTGTTTGCATGCATCCCCAACAAACGGAGACGGGGCGTTAAGCCTGTATTTACCGGCCAGGTATGGCCATGTAACGGTATCACAACCGGCGTGGGCGTATCGTTACCAGCTGCCATCAGCCGTTGGTAACGCAACCGAAACAGGAGGATATATGGCTATATTGCCGCAGTTTAAGCCTGCTAAATTTATTTGGCAAAGCATATTGTTTTGTCATAAAAAAATTACAACTTAGCTAAAGCGATAAACCAGCCTGTTGCCAATTATCAGGCGCTACAATTATCAACCTACTTATTACTTAACCTAATTTCCATCACCATGATTTGTAAATTACGGCTGCCATTCCTGTATTGTGCGGTAATAGCGCTTTGCCTGTTAGCTCAATCAGCATTTAGCCAAAACTCATTCGAAAGAGAATTAAAGCAACAAATTGATTCGTTTTTAGCGGTGAAACCCAATGTAGATGTCACGCAGGAAATACCGCAGGTGGGCCAGCGCGAACTTTATCCCAGCGATGCACCGTCGGCCCTTTTAACGCCCACCGGTTTTGGAGGCTACGGGATGTATATATTCGGAGGCCTGGGCGGCGCTTACCCCGAAGTGTATAAGAACAATAAAGCCGATTTAATTGCCTCGGTGGGCGCCTGCGTAGGCGACCCCATTGAAGCCGTAAACTTTGCCGCCAGTTTGAATATGACCGATGTGCACAAGTTCAGGGATTTTTCCGGGAATTTTATCTTGAGCCGCAAATTGTTTACAGGTACAAGTATCGCTGCAGGTGCGCTTCAAATGTTTGCCAACAACAACCAATCGGACGCACCCGGATCAACCTTTTTTATGGCGATAAGCCACGCGGTACAAACCCTGCCATCGCTAACGCCCGGTAGTTCGCGGCTTAGCTATACCATTGGCTTGGGCAGCGGCCGGTTTTACGAAAAAAGCCCCAAAGATATAGCTGCCGGCAAAGGTAAACACGGTACTGCCGTATTTGGCAGCGTATCATTTGAAGTTATACGCCACCTAACCTTAAACACCGAATGGACGGGTATGAACCTGGGGCTATCGGTAGGTATAAGGCCATTTAAATCGCCCATTAGCCTGGGCATTGGTGTGGCCAACTTAACCAAATACTCGTCAGACAGGGCCAACATGGTTTTTTCGATTGGATTACCACTTTCACTTACCCGATTAATGACTAAATAATTTACATTATGAAAAAGATAATTATCACATCAATGTTTGCCGTGGCAACATTAGTGGCAGGTGTAAAACATGCCAAAGCGCAAAGCAACCGCTCGGATTGGAACGTACCACCGCCGATACCGCCTGTACCACCTATACCACCAGTACCGCCCATACCACCGGTACCACCCATACCGCCGGTGCCGCCGATACCGCCTGTACCGCCCATACCACCAGTGCCGCCAATAACGCCGCCGCCGCCAATAACGCAACCGCCGCCGATAACGCCGCCGCCGCCAATAACACCGCCACCGCCGATAACGCCGCCGCCGCCGATAACACCGCCGCCGCCAATAACGCCGCCGCCGCCGATAACGCCGCCGCCGCCAATACCGCCGGTGCCGCCAATTATACCGCCGCCGCCGATAGTACCGCCGCCGCCGATACCAACACCGCCGCCAATACCCGGTTTAAAACCGTTGCATTAATGGTAAATGGTTCGTGGTTATTTGTTCATGGTTCATAGATCATGGTTCATGGCCTTTTAAATTCTGCAGAGCAGGTTTGGGACAATTTTTCCCGCTATGAACCATGAACTATGATTTGAATAAGCTACGAACAAAAACTATGAACCATGACCTATTAACCATGAACAAGCCATGAACAAAATTATAAACTACGGCCTCAATCATCAAAAAGATAAAATGACAACACATATAAAAAAACTAAAAGCAATTTTAACACTATCCCTTGTAGTGATAGCCGAAATATGCTTTGCGCAAACGGCACCCCGCAAGCTTGATATGAAAAAAGCAACCGAATTGCCGGCAAGTGCCCTGTTGAATACTACGGTGATTACACCTTTAATACTGCCGGCTACAACTGCCGATGGGCATCGCCAGCTTGCGTTCAAAAAAGGCGATGGATATCAAAAAACTACCGTTGTAAATTCAAACACCGTTTTGCAGCGGTACGATCAAAAGTTTAGTATCAGCAGCAACTCATCGGTAACAAAAAACTACAACGTAACCGATGCTACAAAATCGGGTTTCGCGGTTGCAGTTACTACCAAACGTATTACCGACACCTTGTTTGCTATGGGCAAATCGATGGCCTATAATTCCGATCAGCCATCAGATACCAGTTCGTATATTCAAAAACGGCTTACCGCTATGGTTGGGCAAACAACCAATGTTAGCCTGGGCACCCGCGATACTATTTTTGATATTAAAGGTGGCGGTAGCCAGGCCGTTAATGATACGCTATTTGCATTTACAGGTTTACAAAACGATCAACTGGTTAAAGGCAGCTCTTTAGGGTTGACGGTAGATTACGCAGCCTTTCAAACCATGAAAAAAGGGTACACCTGGGTAGATACTACCACCAGTGCCGGCGCTACCGTTAAAAATACCTTTTGGATAGAGTCAAAAACCGACAAAACCACTACTATCGCCTTTGAAAGTGCACAGCGCCAAACATACTCAAACAGTAATACCAACGGGGTTTATGTAATTGACAATACTACAGGTGTTGTTTTGGTACGCCAGATGCGAAGTGTTACCACGGGTTACCAAATGTTAAACAACGTGGTATACGCAGCTTCCAGAAGCACCGCCTTTACCGAAAGTTGTTATAAAATACAATAGTCCCCAGCCTCCAGAACAGGCAGCTTTTGAATTCCAGTTTGCATTTCAGTGCCTGGGATAATAAAAAAGCCCGGTTATCAAAAGACGATAGCCGGGCTTTTTGTTATTAATTTTGGTGATGAAACGGTTGGTTATGTTCAATAATTATCAGCAGTTAAAAGGATACTTCTTAAAGTTGCAAAAAGTATCATTTTTGTTGAAATCAGTATGTCTTTTTTGGTCGATTAGTAGCAATTAATTACTCAAAAATCACAGTTTTTTACGTGGTTTTGGCATAAAAATGCTGTTTTAAGAAGTTTTTACGGCAATTAATGTAAAATTTTCTTCCGCTCTTTACTTGCCGGGTTTAGGTAACCATTGTCGGCCAGCCAATCGGCCAAACGTTGTGGCCAGGTGCTGATACTTTGTAATTTCGAACGTTTGCCCATGTTAAAACCGTGGGCTCCCTGGGCATACAAATGCACTTCGATGGGGACCTTAGCCTCGCGATACTTTTGCATCAAACTTACTACCGGTACCGCGCAACATGGGTCGTCATTGGCAGCTAATAAAAAGGCCGGTGGCGCATTGGCCGGTACCACATCCGGAATGTATAAAGGGCCGGGATAAATCTGTATGATAAACTTAGGAGCAGCACTCTGCCTGTCGACAGGATCGGCGGCCTTAGCATCGCCTTTGCCATCGCCCAAAGCAACCATGTCAACAACCTCGCCGCCTGCCGAGAAGCCCATCAGGCCTATCCTGTTGGTATCCAGGCCATATTCGGCCGCCTTACTGCGTACAAGGCGCATTGCCCGATAGCCATCCTGCCTGGCGTGCACGTCAATTTTATAAGGCGATAAGGTATCACGGCCTAAACGGTACTTCAGCACAAATACAGTAACACCTAACTCATTAAGATACCTGGCCGGTTCAATACCCTCGGCGGTATAAACTAACAACCGGTGACCGCCACCTGGGCATATCACCACAGCCGCGCCGTTGGCTTTACCTGCCGGGGGAGTGAAAACCGTAAGCGAGGGATTGTGGATGTTTTTTACCCAGTAATCCTTTGCCAGCTCGGGCTCATTTCGCCTGTTTTCGAACCCAGGTGCGCCATTTGGCCAAAGTGGTATAACAGCGGGGTTTTCTTGCGCAAACGCTGCAAACCAAGTAATTAAAAGTGCCAGCGTTAGGTAAATGCCGGTTGTTGTGCTCTTGTTCATGATTAATAATTAAGGGTTCATAGTCGGAAAGTCATATTTCCAATTAAGCGTCTGTTCAATAAACTTTTATCTAAAATAATGGTTATTATTGATAATAATAGCTAATAACTATTAGCTGTCAGCAATGAACTAAATAGCAAAAATTATGGCAAATTTCCAGGATATAATAGCTTCAGAAATTCCGGTATTGGTCGATTTTTCGGCCGAGTGGTGCGGCCCCTGTAAAATGATGCCGCCTATACTAAAGGATGTAAAACATGCCCTTGGCGATAAAGTAAAAATCATCAAGATTGATATCGATAAAAACCCGCAGGCGGCAAGCGCATACCGTGTACAAAGTGTACCAACGCTCATGATATTTCAAAAAGGGCAAACCAAATGGCGGCAGGCCGGTGTTGTACAGGCAAGAGAGCTACAGCGTACGGTGGAGATGTTTATATAAAAGCCCCTCTAAATCTCCCCCTGAAGGGGAGACTTTTATACGTTTAGGGCAAATAAAACCGTTAACTAATTAAACCCAAAGCCCTTCGGTTGGCTAAATAACCGTTTAATAATATGCAAATCAAAGTCTCCCCTTCAGGGGAGATTTAGAGGGGCTTCCAACCAAATCAAATATGGCAACTATCGAAAGTATCCAGAACGCCTATATAGATTATGTGCTAACCGAAGGCTCGGAGTCTAAGTCGGTATATATATTCGCCAAACAAAATGAAATGACCGAGGCTGAGTTTTACCAGTTTTATGGCTCGTTTGAAGCCGTGGAACAAGCTATTTGGGCAGGTTTTACAACTAAAACCATTGCCGAAATAAAAAGCCAGGAAGTTTGGGCACAATATTCTGCCCGCGAAAGGGCTTTATCTTACTTTTATGTTTTTTTTGAGTTGCTTAAGGGCAGCCGTAGCTTTGCTATCTATTCCATCAAAAAACAGCCAAGAGGTTTTACTACACCACGCGTTTTTGAACCAATGAAAATGGCTTTCGAAAGCTTTGCCGAAGATATTTTGAAGGAAGGCATAGAAACTACAGAACTTACCGACCGTAAATTTTTTAGCAAACGTTATAAAGACGCGCTTTGGGTACAATTTGTATTTGTACTCAATTTTTGGGTGAATGATAACTCTACCGGATTTGAGAAAACGGATGAAGCTATTGAAAAAGGCGTTAATGTAACGTTCGATCTTTTCCAACGCTCGCCCATCGACAATTTATTTGAGTACGGAAAATTCCTGGTGAAAAACGGCGGGATGTAAAGGAGTATGGATTTTTAAAATTATTATGACAGATAGCGAAACAGATTTTCCATCAGCCGGTGGAGAATATTCACAGGGAGCTTCGCCCGAACAAAATAGCATACCAACAACCAAAGTAGAACGTAGCGCCAAATTTGTAAAAACAGGGTTTAAAATAGGCGGCAATTATATTAAGCATTACTCAAAAAAGCTATTTAACCCGGATATGGATAAATCTGAGTTGAACGAGGATAATGCAGCTGATATTTACCAATCACTAAGCGAGCTTAAAGGCAGTGCCCTTAAAGTAGCGCAGATGCTCAGCATGGATAAAAACCTGCTGCCACAGGCTTATGTAGATAAGTTTACACAATCGCAATACAACGCGCCGCCGCTTTCGGGCCCGCTGATTGTGCAAACGTTCAGGAAATATTTTGGTAAAAATCCCGATCAAATCTACGATAAATTCAACATCCGGTCAAACAATGCCGCATCAATAGGGCAGGTGCACCAGGCCGAACTGAACGGGAAGAAACTGGCCGTAAAAATTCAGTACCCCGGTGTGGGCGAATCTATCTCGTCCGATCTGAAACTGATCAAGCCATTTGCCTTCAGAATGCTGGGCATGAGCGAAAAGGAATTGAATGTGTACATGAGCGAGGTTGAAGAGCGCCTGCTGGAAGAAACCGACTACGAACTGGAAGTACGTCGCTCTATTGAATTTTCTACCGCTTGTGCCAATTTGGATAATGTGGTATTCCCTGCTTATTACCCGGAGTTGAGCAGCAAGCGGATTATCACTATGGATTGGCTGGAAGGGAAACATCTTAAAGAGTTTTTGGCCACCAACCCATCGCAGGAATTGCGGAACCAGATAGGGCAGGCCCTTTGGGATTTTTACAATTTTCAGCAGCACGAGATGCGTGCCGTACATGCCGATCCGCATCCAGGCAACTTCCTGATAACCCCCGAAGGTAAATTGGGGTGTATCGATTTTGGATGTATTAAAGAGATGCCCGAGGATTTTTACTATCCTTTCTTCTCGCTTACTTCAACCAATCTGTTGGATAATAAGGAAGAAACTATTAAAGCCTTCCGTTTGCTGGATATGACCCGTAAGGATGATACCCTGGCGCAGGTGGAGTTTTTTTACGGCCAGTTTAAAGAAATGATAAGCCTGTTTGCCATGCCTTATATTGATGATCACTTCGATTTTAGCCAATCAGAGTTCTTCGACAAGCTTTTTGCCTTTGGCGAGCGCCTTTCAAAAATGCCTGAGTTTAAACAGGCGCGGGGTGTTAAACACTTTATATATGTAAACCGCACCAACTTTGGCCTATACAATATATTGCACGAATTGAAAGCCGAAGTAAAGACAGATACATTTAAACCACACGTGGTTTTGGAATATTAGTCGATTTTTTAGGTGTTTAGGTTATATTTGAATCACTATACTTCATATATGAAACCTTATTGTTGGTTAATAGCATTATTTATTGCTGTTTCTTGTAAACCTAAATCAGTACCGGTAAAAACAAATACAGCGGCTAAGCCCGTTCGTGTTTTGCCGGCCGGTTATAAAATGGTTACTGCCATCAAAGCGGCCGAAGCTGATACATCCGAAACGGACGAACAACTTAACGCCTATGCCAGCTATTATGTTCTTGTTGTCGATACTGGCAAAAGTTATGAGGAACTCAGGAATAAAATGTTTAATCTGCATCAATCATCAAACCTCGATATTGATACCCTGGGCCGTTATTATGATAAAACCAAAGGTTTGATTCAATTACCTGACGGCGATGACGATGAGATGTATGCAGGTGAATATTATCCGCGCAGATATCCCTCTCAATATTTAAGCCTGGAGTATCTGGATGAATATCACCCGGGATCCGAATCTAAAATGATTGCATTGGTTGCCGGCATTTACGAAACTAAGACAAGTGCCGATAGTATTTTAGAAGCAATTCAACCAAGCGAGAAAGCTTTTGTGCTTAAAGCCCGGATTTATGTGGGATGTATGCATTAGCCGTGTTGAAGGGACTATTGCTTCAACAGCTTAATAATATTGCCTTAAATCTTACAGTACCTTATTTTTGTTCTCTGATCGATAGGGAGTTAAAGTTTATTGTTAAATAAATATTAAGAATGGTTTGCAGGAGTGTTAAAAATGGCTACCTTTGCAGCCCGCAAATAAGGAAGCGGAATTGTTCTTAGAAAGGTTATAGAGGCTGTTTTTCGGCGGGTAGGATAGAGAAGAAGATAAAGGAAAGAGGAAAACAAAAATACTTCAAATAAAATTTCGGAAATAGAAAAAGGTTGCTACCTTTGCAGCCCGCTACGAGGGACGAAAGTCAGGAGGAAACGGGTTCAAAACTTAGAAATTTCGCAAGAAAAAAAAGAAAAAATAAGTTTTGGAAAAATGAAAAAGGTTACTACCTTTGCAGACCCAAACGGAGGGTTGCTTTACGAAGCAAAAGAAGTTAAAAAAGCCGGAGCGATTCTGGTAATAGAAATGACAAATCACACAAGGCAACTTGTAAAGATTATATAGCGGATTCGGATGATGAAGCGGAAAAGTTCTTTTAAGAAATAGAAAATCATGTAGTGTAACAACTCAAACAAACGCAAGTAAGTAAGAGGAGTTATGATAACAAAATTTAGATACTGTATAAAGATATAATGATTATACAGATTCTATTATTAATAATAGGGTCAGTGAACAAACGAGACATTTTACAATGGAGAGTTTGATCCTGGCTCAGGATGAACGCTAGCGGCAGGCCTAATACATGCAAGTCGGACGGGATAGGAGAGCTTGCTTTCCTTGAGAGTGGCGCACGGGTGCGTAACACGTATGTAACCTACCTTGTTCAGGGGGATAGCCTCTCGAAAGAGAGATTAAGACCGCATAACATTAAGTTGTGGCATCGCAATTTAATCAAATATTTATAGGAACAAGATGGGCATGCGGAACATTAGCTAGTTGGTAAGGTAACGGCTTACCAAGGCTACGATGTTTAGGGGATCTGAGAGGATGACCCCCCACACTGGTACTGAGACACGGACCAGACTCCTACGGGAGGCAGCAGTAAGGAATATTGGTCAATGGGCGGAAGCCTGAACCAGCCATGCCGCGTGCAGGAAGACGGCCCTACGGGTTGTAAACTGCTTTTGTACGGGAATAAACCTCGATACGTGTATCGAGCTGAATGTACTGTAAGAATAAGGATCGGCTAACTCCGTGCCAGCAGCCGCGGTAATACGGAGGATCCAAGCGTTATCCGGATTTATTGGGTTTAAAGGGTGCGTAGGTGGCTTATTAAGTCAGGGGTGAAAGACGGTAGCTTAACTATCGCAGTGCCTTTGATACTGATGAGCTTGAATGAACTAGAGGTAGGCGGAATGTGACAAGTAGCGGTGAAATGCATAGATATGTCACAGAACACCAATTGCGAAGGCAGCTTACTATGGTTTGATTGACACTGAGGCACGAAAGCGTGGGGATCAAACAGGATTAGATACCCTGGTAGTCCACGCCCTAAACGATGAATACTCGATGTTGGCGATATACGGTCAGCGTCTAAGCGAAAGCGTTAAGTATTCCACCTGGGGAGTACGCCCGCAAGGGTGAAACTCAAAGGAATTGACGGGGGCCCGCACAAGCGGAGGAGCATGTGGTTTAATTCGATGATACGCGAGGAACCTTACCCGGGCTTGAAAGTTAGTGAATTGAGCAGAGACGCTCAAGTCCTTCGGGACACGAAACTAGGTGCTGCATGGCTGTCGTCAGCTCGTGCCGTGAGGTGTTGGGTTAAGTCCCGCAACGAGCGCAACCCCTATGTTTAGTTGCCAGCACGTTAAGGTGGGGACTCTAAACAGACTGCCTATGCAAATAGAGAGGAAGGAGGGGACGACGTCAAGTCATCATGGCCCTTACGTCCGGGGCTACACACGTGCTACAATGGATGGTACAGAGGGCAGCTACCTGGCAACAGGATGCCAATCTCCAAAAGCCATTCACAGTTCGGATCGGGGTCTGCAACTCGACCCCGTGAAGTTGGATTCGCTAGTAATCGCGTATCAGCAATGACGCGGTGAATACGTTCCCGGGCCTTGTACACACCGCCCGTCAAGCCATGGAAGCTGGAAGTGCCTGAAGTGCGTAACCGCAAGGAGCGTCCTAGGGTAAAGTCGGTAACTGGGGCTAAGTCGTAACAAGGTAGCCGTACCGGAAGGTGTGGCTGGAATACCTCCTTTCTGGAGCAGTATCAATACATTAGTTATTGTACAAGTTACCTACATGATTATTTCTTAAAATTGGTTGATTGAGTTTGAATAGTTAGATTAAGTTGAATAGGTTATATACTATATATAATACAAAACAACAAATCACTAATTCACTAATTCAGTCATTCAATAATTAAACAAAAAAGGAAACCCAAAAGATGAAAGCCATTAGTGTGGCGATGATCAAAAGGTGATACGAGATTGAAAGAAATCGGGAATAGGAGAATCACAAATCGTAAATCCGACGTCCGAAATCGCACCCAGTCCTGTAGCTCAGTTTGGTTAGAGCACTACACTGATAATGTAGGGGTCAGCAGTTCAAATCTGCTCGGGACTACAAGCAATTATTGAATTGTATAATTATAGAATTAATGAATAGAAGTATTCAATAATTCAGACAATCAATAATTCAATCATTCATCTAAGGGGGATTAGCTCAGCTGGCTAGAGCACCTGCCTTGCACGCAGGGGGTCAACGGTTCGAATCCGTTATTCTCCACCACACCCTCCGTTTTCCGAAAGGAATAGGATATAATGCAAATAAACCATTTAATACTTAAATGGAATAGGGGTAAAGTTCTTTGACATATTGGAAGAAGTAATAAAAAAGAGAAGACAACAGTATAGAGACGGTTGTTGGCTTTAAAGGATTACGAGGACAAAGGTAAAGAGGTAGCAATGCCAATGAACTAATGAACGAGTGAACCAATGAACGGCAACCATATCAAAAAGCATACATACCGGGCAAAAGGCGGTATAGTAGAAGAAAGTAAGAAAGGGTACACGGGGGATGCCTTGGCTCTCAGAGGCGATGAAAGACGTGATAAGCTGCGATAAGCTGCGGGGATCAGCAAATATGAATTGATCCGCAGATTTCTGAATGGGGAAACCTAATTAGTTGAAGACTAATTGCATAAATGCGCAAACCTGCTGAACTGAAACATCTAAGTAAGCAGAGGAAGAGAAAATAATAATGATTTCCTGAGTAGTGGCGAGCGAAAGGGAAGAAGCCCAAACCAATTATGTTACGGCATAATTGGGGTTGTAGGACCACAACATGAATATCAAACAAAACCGGAATGGGGTGGGAAACCCAGCCATAGAGCATGACAGCTGCGTACGGGTAATGGATGATAGGATAGTGGTATCCTGAGTACCGCGAGGTCGGAGACGCCTTGTGGGAATCTGCCGGCACCATCCGGTAAGGCTAAATACTCCTGAGAGACCGATAGTGAACCAGTACCGTGAGGGAAAGGTGAAAAGAACCCCGAACAGGGGAGTGAAATAGAACCTGAAACCGTGTACTTACAAGCGGTCGGAGCAGA
The DNA here is from genome assembly GCF_007971525.1 of Mucilaginibacter ginsenosidivorax. Lineage (NCBI taxonomy): Bacteria > Pseudomonadati > Bacteroidota > Sphingobacteriia > Sphingobacteriales > Sphingobacteriaceae > Mucilaginibacter > Mucilaginibacter ginsenosidivorax. The sequence goes on along the minus strand of NZ_CP042437.1, from coordinate 1,843,007 downwards.
CTTGTTCTGTGACGGCGTGCCTTTTGCATAATGAGCCTACGAGTTACTCTTTCCTGGCAAGGTTAAGTGTTTAAGACACGGATCCGAAGCGAAAGCGAGTCTGAATAGGGCGTATAGTCAGGGGAGGTAGACGCGAAACCTTGTGATCTACCCATGGACAGGTTGAAGGTGCCGTAACAGGTACTGGAGGACCGAACCGATAAACGTTGAAAAGTTTCCGGATGATTTGTGGGTAGGGGTGAAAGGCTAATCAAACTGGGAAATAGCTCGTACTCCCCGAAATGTTTTTAGGAACAGCCTGGCGGTTGAGTTATAAAGAGGTAGAGCTACTAATTGGGTGCGGGGGAGTCAAATCCTACCAAATCCAGATAAACTCCGAATGCTTTATAATATACGCTGGAGTGAGGCTCTGGGTGCTAAGGTCCAGGGCCGAGAGGGAAAGAACCCAGACCATCAGCTAAGGTCCCCAAATTACTGCTAAGTTGAACTAACGAGGTCCGATTGCACAGACAGCTAGGATGTTGGCTTGGAAGCAGCCATTCATTTAAAGAGTGCGTAACAGCTCACTAGTCGAGCGATCGGGCATGGATAATAAACGGGCATCAAGCAGTATACCGAAGCTATGGATTTGCAGTAATGCATCTGGTAGGGGAGCATTCTATTATCCGGCGAAGCAGGAGGGACAACCGACTGTGGAGGGAATAGAAAAGCAAATGTAGGCATAAGTAACGATAAGGCGGGAGAGAAACCCGCCCACCGAAAGACTAAGGTTTCCTGATCAACGCTAATCGGATCAGGGTTAGTCGGGGCCTAAGGTGAAGCCGAAGGGCGTAGCCGATGGACAACTGGTTAATATTCCAGTACTTTTTATAACTGCGATGCGGTGACGGAGTAGTGACACTGACGCGAACTGACGGAATAGTTCGTTAAAGGCTGTAGGTATAGGTTTTGTAGTTAAGTACGCAAGACTTGCTGAAAGCTGATAGTACACCGAATCTTCGGACAAGGTGATAGTTCAGGTAATCAGACTTCCAAGAAAACCCGCTAAGCTTCAGGTTATAAAAACCCGTACCGTAAACCGACACAGGTAGTCGAGGAGAGAATCCTAAGGTGCTCGAGTGAATCATGGCTAAGGAACTCGGCAAAATGGCCCTGTAACTTCGGGAGAAGGGGCGCTTTCAGCAATGGAAGCCGCAGTGAAAAGGCCCAGGCGACTGTTTAACAAAAACACATGGCTATGCAAAATCGAAAGATGACGTATATGGCCTGACACCTGCCCGGTGCCGGAAGGTTAAGAGGGGATGTTAGTCGCAAGGCGAAGCATTGAATCGAAGCCCCGGTAAACGGCGGCCGTAACTATAACGGTCCTAAGGTAGCGAAATTCCTTGTCGGGTAAGTTCCGACCTGCACGAATGGTGTAACGATCTGGGCGCTGTCTCAGCCATGAGCTCGGTGAAATTGTGGTATCGGTGAAGACGCCGGTTACCCGCAACGGGACGGAAAGACCCCATGCACCTTCACTACAACTTAACATTGATATCGGATACAGGATGTGTAGGATAGGTGGGAGACTGTGATGTGGCTTCGCTAGGAGTCATTTAGTCAACGTTGAAATACCACCCTTTCTGTATTTGGTGTCTAACTCTGCACTGTGGAGGACATTGTTTGGCGGGTAGTTTGACTGGGGTGGTCGCCTCCAAAAAGGTAACGGAGGCTTTCAAAGGTAAGCTCAGTACGCTTGGTAACCGTACGTGGAGTGCAATAGCATAAGCTTGCTTGACTGTGAGGCAGACAAGCCGAGCAGGGTCGAAAGACGGATATAGTGATCCGGTGGTTCTGCATGGAAGGGCCATCGCTCAAAGGATAAAAGGTACGCTGGGGATAACAGGCTGATCTCCCCCAAGAGCTCATATCGACGGGGAGGTTTGGCACCTCGATGTCGGCTCGTCACATCCTGGGGCTGGAGAAGGTCCCAAGGGTTGAGCTGTTCGCTCATTAAAGTGGCACGCGAGCTGGGTTCAGAACGTCGCGAGACAGTTCGGTCCCTATCTGTTGTGGGCGCAGGAAGTTTGAGTGGGGCTGACCTTAGTACGAGAGGACCGGGTTGGACTAACCTCTGGTGAATCTGTTATGGCGCCAGCTGTATTGCAGAGTAGCTACGTTGGGAATAGATAAGCGCTGAAAGCATCTAAGTGCGAAACTAGCCACAAGATGAGACTTCCATTGAGGGTCGTAGCAGACTACTACGTTGATAGGTCATAGGTATAAAGGTGGTGACATCATAGCCGAGTGATACTAATTGCCCGAAGCTTTCTCATAGCAGGTAATAATAGGTTATACGTAAAACGTTTGACGTGGTACGTATAACCGAACAATACAATATTGTTGTTTTCTCTGATTTACTTACTTCTTTCAATAATATGTCATAGATATGAGATATTAGATGTGAGATATGAGATAAAGACGCAAGTCAATCTCAATACTCAAATCTCAATACTCAAATCTAAAAGAAATTCAGGTGCCTATATCGGCGGTGTCTACCTCTTCCCATTCCGAACAGAGAAGTCAAGCCCGCCAGAGCCGATGGTACTGCGGTAAAACGTGGGAGAGTAGGTCGGTGCCAAATCTTAAATCAAGCCCTTGCTGGAAACAGTCAAGGGCTTTTTTGTGTCCTGTTAGTTCATTGGTTCACTCGTTCATTAGTTCATTGGTGTTCGGTTTGCTACCATACCGTTCGGGTGTTCGGGGGCGAATACTTACTTTTAGCGCAGATCTTGAGCGCCAGTTGTGCTACTGCAGTCCTGTGCTTTAATCGTATCTTGTCTTTGAAATCAAGTCATCCACGCGGCGGGTAGCCGCATAAGACTTACGCCAAAGGGGTATAATAGGAGATTCATTACAAATATTAAACTATGCCAAGTTCTCTACAAGAAGGATATCTTTCAATTGAATGCTGGACGGCGCAGCTGTTAAATTGTAGTCATCAATACGAAGCTTGCAGGCCTCTGTAGGATTAATCGTAAAATAAAGGGTTACAGGATACCATTCAGTGGTATTAATCACCCGTTCCTTTCGCTGCAAAATTAAACCTTTATCTTTTTCTATACCTTTCCAGGTAAAGGCCAAGGTGTGATCGGCTCCAATTGTTTTGGCATACAAACTGAGTTTAAAATTTCGCTTTATACCGTTTATTTCATCTTTGGGAATAAAGTTGACCCGTTTGTTTTCGATCATATAATTATCTAACCATAATTCAAACCTACCAGTAGTATTTGTCCTTTTTAAATTAATCGTATTTTCCTGAAATACGGCTTCCCCTTTGCCTCGATCTTGACTTTTTACTTCAATCCCCTTTTCGCGTGAATAAACGTGTCCCCCCTTTGATGTAAAATCATGGCCCACATCTCGAACGTTACTATCGTAAAGTATCCGTTCCTTAACGTTTGTCTGGTAATAACTAATCGTCTCGGATATACCCTCCGTATTATCGGAAAGTTGCTTTTTCAATAGTATCATCTGTAATTTACCCATCTCTATATCCTGCTCTACCTTGCGCCGGTCTGCTCTTGATTTTCTAAGGGTGATCAAGTGATTAAATAATGCAACTACGACGCCGCTGACCAATCCAGTGGCCCCGACCAGTTGAATGAAAAATTTAGTATTTGGATCTACTGTCATAGAGAGTGAAAGGTTAAAGTTGAAGAAGCAATATAGCTGATTTACTGGAATTTGTCAATTATCTCAATTGTTTTTATTATTAGGTTTGTTTCTAGGATGTGGCGAGGTTGTGTTTAACATTACGATATGTTACCGACTACCGCAAGCACTTCTCGCTACTGTAGCCCCCTTCTATCGCAATTAATTCTCCGTGGCCACAGGCCTCCAGGCCTGCGCGCCCGCATGCAAATCACGGTGTGGTTGTATGGCGTTAAGCCCACAATTACCAGCAGCCCGCGTTAGTGATGGAAGTGGATACCGGCCTCGCGCTTAATGCCTGTGCGCGTATGAGCGTACAGCACGGCCCGCAGGGAACGCCACTATGGTTCATTGGTTCACTTGTTCATTAGTGGGTGGCTTGCTACAGGACTAGCGTGGATTTGTGAGGCCCGCACTTTGTTGGGGTTGTCCTCCAACAAACTCGTTATCCGTTATGCTGTTGCAGAAAACCGATGCATTTTTTCGACGATTGGGCCGTCCCTAGGGAGGCAACTTCGGATCCTTCCGCTTTTATATTTCGGGCTAATAGCTGCTTAAAAAAGACAGTACAGGATAGCGCGTCGAAATCAATAAGCTACTTTTAAAATAACCGTTTATTTAACCATACCTGCCTGGCGGCGGTGTAATATGATTTCGTTTAACTTATCTACCTGGTGATGAACAAATTTAAACTGTTGTTTTGCTTAGCGCTTGTGCAGGCATGCTTTGTTGTTTTTAAGGCGAATGGGCAAAGCTCTGCTAAACATTATGATGTGGCGGCGTTTTACTGGCCTGCGTACCATCCCGATGCCAGGTTTAAGGATATTGGCGTTTTCCCGGACGGGAAAGGGGAGTGGGAGGCTATTTACAAGGCAAAGCCTAAGTTTGCAGGTCATGAAGTGCCCAAGGTGCCGCTTTGGGGCTACGAAGATGAAACCAACCCAGCGGTAATGGGTAAAAAAATAGCCACGGCTACAAAGTACGGCGTTAACGTGATGATATTTGACTGGTATTGGTACGATAAAAAACCTTTTTTGGAAGATGCCCTAAATAAAGGTTTCCTGAAGGCTAAAAATACCAACGATATGAAGTTTTACCTGATGTGGGCCAACCATGATCATAACTCGTATTTAGATCCGTCGAACCCCGATAAAAGCAAGGTGTATTTTTATGGCGGGGTGGATAGGAAAACTTTTGAGGAGATGATAGCGCATATCATTAACGATTACTTTAAAAAGCCCAACTATTATAAAATAAACGGCCGGCCGGTGTTCAGCATTTACGAGCTGTCGACCTTTATCAAAGGCATAGGCGGTTCCGAAAAAGCAAAGGAGGCTATAGATTATTTCCGTAAGAAAACGATAGAAGCAGGGTTCCCCGGCTTGCATTTGCAGGCTACGCTTTGGGGCAATATCCCGTCGACCTTAAACGATGTGCCCGGAGATAAGGTACAAACACAAAACTCGACCCTGAAGTATTTTGGATTTAACAGCATGACCAATTACCAGTGGTGCCATTTTGTAGCGCCAAGTGGCGATTATATTCCCTGGGGCCAAAAAGCCGTAGCCAAATGGGCCGAGTGGGATACCACCTTTAAGATTCCGTATTGCCCGCATGTTTCGATAGGCTGGGACAGCAACCCCCGTTTCCCCGTACAAAGGCAAGACCTGGTTGTTAACAACAAGCCCGAATATTTTGAGCTATACCTGCAAAAAGCAAAAGACTACATAGACGCGCACCCTAACCAGCCGCCACTAATTACCATAAACGCCTGGAACGAATGGGCCGAAGGCAGCTACCTTGAACCGGATAAAAAACACGGCTACGGTTACCTGGAGGCAGTTAGAAATGTGTTTTTAAAATAGGTGGGTACGCATCTTTTTAGAATCGTATCACTAAACAAAGATGTTGTCATTTCGACGAATCGGGGGGGGATTTGAGCGGTGGTGTGAGGAGAAACTATCTCTTGAGCGTAGCGAAAAATCTTATACGTCATGCTTACAAACTTGCATGGTTGAATGAATGTCGTATGGGATTTCTCCTCGTACCTCGTTCGAAATGACAATTTTCTTTTATTAAAAGATATATACACATGATAGCCCGTTGGGAGGGAATTGAAAAAGATCGATCTTCCGAACAAAAAAGTCTTAACTCTTGATTCTTGACTCTTGACTCTCTTTCCCCACTACCGTAACCGCTATTCCCTTTTCCTGTAATACTTTGAGCATGGCGGGGCTGATGCCGTTATCGGTAATAATGTGCTGCACCTGGTCGAGGGGGCAGATTTTGCCGAGGCCGCGTTTGCCAAATTTGGTGCTGTCGGCCAGTACCACTACGGTTTGGGCGGCTTCTATCATTTTTTGGTTCAGGCGGGCTTCCATTAAATTGGTGGTAGTTAGGCCAATTTCGGGGTCGATGCCGTCGACACCTAAAAAAAGCATACTGCATGCCATATCCTGCAGCATCACTTCGGCATATGATCCGGTTACCGATGACGACGAGCTGCGCAACTGGCCGCCTAACTGGATTACTTCGATATTTGGGTGATGCGATAGCTCGATAGCCACGTTGAGGGCCGATGTGATTACCGTTAAATGCTTCCCCGCATTAACAGATCGCGCCAGGGCCAGCATGGTAGTGCCCGATGCAATAATGATAGAATCGTTATGGCCAATGAGCGCGGCAGCGGCTATGCCTATCTGCTGTTTTTCGGTGGCATTCAGCTTTTCCTTTTCGGCAACGGGCCTGTCGTTGGTATAGGGGTTGCTTTTGGTAGCCCCGCCGTGGGTACGGAATAATAACTTTTTATCCTCCAAAAGTTTCAGATCCTTCCGGATGGTAACTTCCGAAACATTTAACTGCTTGCCCAGTTCCTGTACGTTTACAAAGCCGCCGTCTTCCAGTTGTTGGAGTATGATTTTATGCCTGTCGGTATTTTTATTCATTACAAACAAAAATAAGTAAAAAACCGGTATGGGTAAATTGAAACAAAAAATAAGTTTCGATTTGTTATTTTATGTTTCGATATTGTATATTTGAAACGTAATCGAAATACAACAGAATTAAAATGAGTATTTTCAAAAGAGATTCCATTTTGCAATCCATCCATAACCAGGATAAAATTTGGGATATCATTATCATTGGGGGCGGCGCAACCGGCCTTGGCGCCGCGGTTGACGCGGCCTCGAGGGGATTGTCAACCCTGTTACTGGAGCAGGCCGACTTTGCCAAAGGCACATCAAGCCGGGCCACCAAGCTGGTGCACGGCGGTGTGCGTTACCTGGCGCAGGGCGATATTGGCCTGGTGCGCGAAGCGCTGCACGAGCGGGGTTTGCTATTAAAAAACGCCCCGCACCTGGTAAAAAACGAAAGTTTTATTATTCCTAATTACAGTTGGTTTGATGGTGTTTTTTATACCATCGGTTTAACCATATATGATTTGCTGGCCGGCAAGCTCGGCTTTGGCAGGGCGAAGCACATCTCCAAAAATGAAACCATAAGCAGATTACCCGGAATTGAAGAGAAGGGCCTGCATGGCGGCGTTGTATACCACGACGGGCAGTTTGATGATTCGCGGCTGGCCATAAACCTGGCACAAACCGCTTTGGAGCAGGGCGCTACCGTGCTGAATTATTTTAAAGTTACCGGGCTGATAAAAGATGGCAACCAAAAAATAACGGGCGTTAAAGCCATCGATGCGGAAACCGGGATGAGTTACCAGTTAAAGGCCAAAATCGTGATTAACGCTACCGGAGTTTTTGTAGATGATGTGCTTAAAATGGATGTGCCAGATAAAAAGCCGCTGGTAAGGCCAAGCCAGGGCGTTCACCTGGTTTTCGACAGGCAGTTTATGCCCGGCGAGGATGCCATCATGATCCCCAAAACCGAGGATGGCCGGGTACTATTTGTAGTGCCCTGGCATAACAAGCTTTTGGTAGGTACGACCGATACGCCTATTGACCACCATAGCCTGGAGCCTGTGGCCCTTGAAGTCGAAATTGATTTTATTTTGCGAACCGCCGCCAAATACCTGAAAAAGGTGCCCGCGCGCGCCGATGTACTAAGCGTTTTTGCCGGACTACGGCCATTGGCCGCGCCGCAGGATGATTCATCCAAAACAAAAGAGATTTCGCGCAGCCATAAGCTGATTGTTTCTAAATCAAACCTCATCACCATAACCGGTGGCAAATGGACTACCTACCGTAAAATGGGCGAGGATACCATTAATAAAGCCATAGAGGTGGGCAAATTACCAAACAAGGTTTGCCACACCACGGGCTTAGCCATCCACGGCAGCAGGCCGAACCCCGATAGGAGTAACCACCTATACGTTTACGGCGATGATATAGAAAAACTATTGGCCTTAACTGATGAGGATGACGACTGGAAAAATCCGGTACACCCGGATGATGATTATACCAAAGGCGAGGTGATTTGGTCGGTACGGTACGAGATGGCGCGTACTGTTGAGGATATACTGGCCCGCCGCACCCGGATATTATTTTTAGATGCCCGCCTGGCCACGGCCATGGCGCCGGAGGTTGCGCGCCTGATGGCCGGCGAATTAAATAAAGATGCCGGATGGCAGAAAGAACAGGTTGAAGCCTTTAATAAAGTGGCCGGAAACTATATATTAGCGTGAAGAAGAAGAATCAAGAATCAAGAGCCAAGAATCAAGATAGGGAAAATAAAATTCGGACTAGACAGATTGTGTTTTAACAAGGTGTACGATAATTAGATAAACGTGTATTTTTTTCTCTTGATTCTTGGCTCTTGATTCTTGACTCTCAATAAACCAACAATTATAAATACCTAAATAATGGAAGAATACATTTTGGCCCTTGACCAGGGGACCACCAGTTCGCGGGCAATCATATTTGATCATGCGGGGCAAATTATAGCGCTGTCGCAAAAAGAATTTAAACAATATTTTCCAAAACCGGGCTGGGTTGAGCATGATCCGAACGAGATATGGTCGACCCAGGCGGGCGTTGCGGCCGAGGCCACCGTTAAGGCGGGGCTTAATGGCAAAAATATTAAAGCCATTGGCATTACCAACCAGCGCGAAACCACCATCGTATGGAACCGCGAAACCGGCGAAGCCATTTATAACGCCATAGTTTGGCAGGACAGGCGCACCGCAGCCTATTGCGATAAACTAAAACAGGATGGCCACAGCGATATGATCCGCTCTAAAACCGGGTTGGTTATAGATGCCTATTTTTCGGGCTCAAAAATAAAATGGATCCTTGATAATGTGGATGGCGCCCGGGCACTGGCTGAAGCTGGTAAACTGGCCTTTGGCACGGTTGACAGCTGGCTGGTGTGGAAATTTACCCGCGGCCAGGTGCACGTTACCGATGTAACCAACGCCAGCCGTACCATGCTGTTCAACATCCGTACCCAGCAATGGGATGATGAACTGCTGCAGCTGCTGGATATTCCCAAAAGTATGCTGCCCGAAGTAAAGCAATCAAGCGAGGTTTACGGCGAAACGGCTACCACTATATTTGCAAGTAAAATACCAATAGCAGGTATAGCCGGCGATCAGCATGCTGCCTTGTTTGGGCAAATGTGTATTGATAAGGCCATGGTTAAAAATACCTACGGTACGGGTTGTTTTATGCTGATGAATATTGGCAACCAATTTATCGAATCAAAAAATAACCTGCTTACCACTATTGCCTGGAAAATTAACGGGCAGGTACAATACGCCTTTGAAGGCAGCATATTTATTGGCGGCGCCGTAGTACAATGGCTGCGCGATGGTTTAGGCATCATCAAAACATCGGCCGATGTAGAGCAATTGGCTACCAGTGTTAAAGATACCGGTGGTGTATATTTTGTACCCGCTTTTGCCGGCCTGGGTGCCCCTTACTGGGATCCCGAGGCGCGGGGCACAATAGTTGGCCTTACGCGGGGTACCACTGCCGGCCACCTTGCACGGGCGGCCCTGGCATCCATAGCCTATCAAACTATGGATGTATTAAAAGCAATGGAAGCTGATGCAGGCATGCCCATTAAAGAGCTGCGGGTAGACGGTGGCGCCACAGCCAACGATCTGCTGATGCAATACCAGGCCGATGTGTTGAATTGTAAAGTGATAAGGCCAAATGTGGTAGAAACAACCGCTTTGGGCGCGGCCTACCTTGCAGGCCTGGCAGTAGGCTTTTGGAAAGATGTAGCCGAAATACAACAGCTTTGGCAATCCGAAAAGGAATTTATCCCTGCCGGTAACCAGGAAGATATTAAAGCGGATATTGAAGGCTGGGAACGGGCCATTCATGCGGCCAGGAGCTGGGCCGATAATCCAACGCCGTCGAGTTAAGGAAAAAGGATGCTTTAATATCGAACACAGAATGTCCAACACCGAATTACGAAGAAACAATTCGGTGTTGGATATTCGGAATTCATTATTCGATATTGCTCATAGCCTGTTAAAGTCATTTTAATCATTTACAATTAATACCTATTACCATGTCTCCATTTATTGCCGAATTCATTGGCACCATGTTACTGATACTTTTAGGCGATGGCGTTGTGGCCAACGTAGTGTTAAAAGATACCAAAGGAAATAACAGCGGTTGGATAGTAATTACCACGGCCTGGGGCCTGGCCGTATTTGTAGGGGTTGTGGTTGCAGGCCCGTATAGCGGCGCTCACCTTAATCCTGCGGTTACCATAGCGCTGGCAATAGCCGGCAAGTTTGCCTGGGCACAGGTGCCAGCGTATATAGCAGCGCAATTTTTAGGGGCCATGGTTGGCTCGTTCCTGGTATGGGTAATGTATTTTGATCATTTTAAACGCACTAATGATTCGGCCTCGATATTGGCGGTGTTTTGTACAGGCCCGGCGGTGCGTAACTATATCTCAAACATTGCCAGCGAAATTATTGGCGCCTTTGTGCTGCTGTTCACCATATTTTACATTTCGGGCGGCCAGATTGTGCCCACCAAAGTACCTATAGGCCTTGGCTCGGTTGGTGCCATACCTGTGGCCCTATTGGTGTGGGTGATAGGTTTATCGCTGGGGGGGACAACCGGTTATGCCATTAACCCCTGCCGCGATCTTGGCCCGCGCATCATGCATATGATACTCCCCATCAAAAACAAAGGCACCAGCGACTGGGCTTATGCATGGATCCCCGTTTTAGGCCCAATCATTGGCGCGTCAATAGCAGCGGGGCTGTATTTACTGATTAAATAGATAGTTTTGAAAGTGTAAAATATATGTCACCCTTTCAGGGCTGTCTCGTCAATGTATTTTTAACCGATGGGCGATGCCCATCGCAGATGGATGCCACCCTTTCAGGGCTTATCTCACTAACTTAACACATTAATGAAGTATGAAAAATATCGAACATCCAATATTGAACTTCGAATGATGAAGTAAAGCCCTTCGAAATTCATTATTCGACATCGGATATTCGATATTATTTACATTAAGTTGTGCCATTATTTCAGGGCTGGTATATGGCAACAAAAGGCTGTTCTTCAGCTTGGTGGCCCTGAAAGGGACTCATACGTTAACACAGGGCACCGCCCTGTGTTAATGCGGCGCATCATGACAGCCCTTAAAGGGTGACATATCGGCCGCCGCAACCCGCAACTGGAACCCCACAACCCGAGCCCCAACCCTCCAATTGTTAAAATTTGTTAATTCTACGAAAGTTTCGTAGTTTAACTATTCTGTTAGTTATATTTGATCTGTAATTATTAAAAAGCAGATATAACCTTATAACCATCATGAAAAAAACGATACTCTTTTTAGCCTGCCTGTCTGGCTTTGCGGCGGGTGTACAGGCACAAAAGCCCGATACCGCCAGGGCTGTTGTTCATTACAAGTTTTCGCACCTGCGCGATACCACGCATCGCGATAAACCATATACCGAAAATATGGTGTTGTTTGTAGGCGCAACTTCCAGCGCTTATAAAAGCTATGACCGTAAAATTCAGGAGGCTTTGATGAAAAAACAGGTTGCCGACCAAATGGCCGAGCAAAAGGGCAATGGCGGTCGGGTGAATATTAAAGTAACCGGCGCCGCGCCTACCACCCGGAACGAGTTTTACCAGTTTCCGATGCAACATAAGCTGGTACGTAAAGAGCGGCTGATAACCCCGTATATGATTGAAGAGCCCATGCCGGTGATTGATTGGAAGATAAGCGCCGATACGGCCAGCTTCTCGGGTTTGCATTGCCAAAAAGCAACCGGTCATTTCAAGGGCAGGGACTATACGGCCTGGTTTTGCCCGGATCTGCCTTTTCACGCCGGCCCGTGGAAGCTGAACGGTTTGCCGGGCTTAATTGTGGAGGCTTATGATGCCAATAAAGAGGTGGTATTTAAATTTGACGGACTCGACGAAGTAACCAACACGCCAAAACCGGCCACAGAAGCCCCGGTTCCGGGTGGTGCCACAATTAAACTGATTGGCATGGACGATGCCAACGACGATCCTAATGTAATAGCCCTGCCAACTGATGCTGTTAAAACCACCGAAAAGGAATTTAGAAACCTGGAAGCTGCTATGCGGAAAGATCCTAATGCTTTTGCACAGTCGGCCATGGCAGGCTCGGGCGGCGGCATGCGGGCCGGCGGGCCGGGTGAAGGCCCGGGCGGTGGCGGCGGTGGCCCGCAGATGAGGATCCAGATAAATGGTACAGGACCGGTAATTAATAACCCTTTAGAGCTTCCTGAGAAAAAATGAGCCGCCTGCATAAAAGTGCCGGGGTGTTCATATTTTGGATGCTCATGGGCATGGTATGCCTTGGCCAAAGCATCAAAGGCAAAGTTACCGATAGCCTGGGCAAGCCAATCAGCTACGCCGGCATCAACCTTAAAAACAGTGCAGGATTAATTATAGCCTACACCACCAGCGATGCAGGAGGGCTATATAGTCTGGGTATTCCGGCAAATGCCGATAAAAACGGCCTTACTTTAGAGGCCAGCTGCATAGGCTTTAAAAAAGCGGGGCTTCCGGTAAACGGCTTTACCACACCCTACAACTTTAAACTTGCGGGCGCGGTGCATCAGCTGCAGGGGGTTACCATAAAAAATAACCGGCCGCGGCTACGGGTTAGCGGCGATACCACCAGCTACAAGGTGTCGGATTTTAGCAGCCCGCAGGATAGAGTTATCGGCGATGTAATTAAAAAGCTGCCCGGCATCGATGTAGCCAAGGATGGCAAAATAAGCTACAATGGCAAGGCTATATCAAACCTGTACATAGGCGGCGATAATCTGCTGGACGATAAATATAATATTGCCACGGGCACTATACCCCATGGCGTGGTTGACCAGGTGCAGGTGATGGAAAACCATCAGCCCGTAAAAATGCTGCGCGATAAGGTGGTAAGCGAAGATGTGGCCCTTAACCTCACCATAAAAAAAGATGCCAAACTGCAGCTGATAGGCCAGGAGACCATAGGCGCGGGCCTACCCAAAAAGTACGATGAAGACTTGAATGCCATGATGTTTAAGGATAAATACAAGGCTATTAATTACCTGCGCGGCAACAACACGGGCTATGATGTGGCCGGCGATTTGGTGTCGCATAATTCGGCCGAGCACATGCAGCGCCTGGATAATGATCAGCCCGGTACGGTATTGTCCTTAGGTACCGCCGGCGACCCGGATTTGCCGCGTAACAGGTATTTGTTTAATCAATCGGGCATAGTTAACCTTAACAACCTGGTTAACCTGAAAAAAGATGTGCAGCTGCGGGCCAATATATCATACCTGCGCGATAGCCAGCACCAGGATTACAGCCGCCTGAGCGAGGTTTACCTGCCCGGTGATACCATACGCTATACCGAAAAGCAAAACAACAAATGGCGGCCCGATTTAATCCATACCCAGTTTACCCTGAACGTTAACCAAAACAAATATTACCTGAACGATAACCTGGTAACCGATTATAACCACAACACCTCGTACTCAAACCTGGTGAGCAATGGCGTACCCGTAAACCAAACGTTTAAGGATAATTTGTTCAATTTTTCAAACGAGCTTAATTGGATGAAAACCTTCCACAACGATAAGATTATGGAAGTGTATAGTTACATCAACCGTACATCTGAACCCGAGAGCCGGATTATTGAGCCAAACCTTAACCCGGATATTTTTAACAACGGTGTTAGTTATTCGTTGCTTACCCAAACAGTAAATATCCCTACATGGTTCAGCAATAATTATTTGGCTTATAAAATACCAGGGCAGCATATAACACAAAGCTATAAGGCAGGGTTTAGCAGCCAGTCGCAAACGTTAAACTCGGGGTTGTTGGTTACCCAGCAAAATAATGTGGTTAACCCGGTTGGCGATAGTACCCGCAATAGCTTAAACTGGAGCCGTAACAAGGCTTACGCCGAAGCAGATTTTGACATACCCGGCAAAATTCTGAAAATAGAGGCCAGCCTGCCCTTCAGCTGGCAGCAAACCCACTACAACGATGATTACTACCAGTTAAGTAACAGCCTTAACCGCTTGTACTTTAACCCGCGGCTATATGTAAAATACCAAAGCGGCATCGAAAATTATTTTACCCTGAACTATGGTTTGCGCAACAATATTGGCAGCATCCAGGATGTGTACCGTGGCTATATCCTCACCAATTACCGCACGCTGTACGCCAACAGTGCCGACCTTACCGAGCGCCAGAGCCAAAACGCGGGCCTGGGTTTTAACTACCGCAAAGCCATTACGCTGTTCTTTTTCAGCCTGAATGTTAATTACAGCCATATTTACGCCAACAATATCGCAGCCAGCATATTAACCAATAACCTGCAGCAACGGGTGGTACTGCCCTATGATAATAAAACCGATGCATGGGCGGTTAGCGGCTACATCAGCAAGTATAATTTTGATTTGCAAACCACTTTCAGCGCCGGGGCTTCCTGGCAAACTGCGCGGCTAAACCAGCTGCAAAACGGGCTTATCCTGCCCTTCAATACCGTAGGCGAAACGTTGAACGTTGGGGCCGAAAGCAAGCTGAGCAGCAAAGTTAATTTAAGCTATAAGGCCAATTACAGCCAAATCACCAGCAAATCAACAGCGGTTGCGGGCAGCAGCAAATTTCAGCGGCTTATCCAAACCGCCGCCATTGAATATAATCCGCTTAATACCCTGCAATTCAACATCGCTGCCGATCATTATTACACCCACCAGCAACAGGCCAATGATCTTAAATACTTTTTTGCCGATGCAACTATGCGCTACAAATTCAGCAAACCTAAAATAGATGTACAGCTAACCGCCCAAAACCTGTTCAACGTAAAAAACTATACCTCGCTATACTTGTCGGCCAATGTGTTTACGTCAAGCACGTACAATATTCCGGGGAGAATGTTGCTGGCTAAGGTGATGTTTAATTTGTGATAGGGAAGATTATCGGGTTTAAGAATAAGCTTACGATAAATATCGAACACCGAATGTCCAATATCGAATAATGAATGAGAAAGTTGGGTCTTCGATATTCAAAATTTATTAGTCGATATTGTTTAACTTTCGTTTTTTGATTTTCTCCCCCAGCGGGCTACGGCGTGTACACATCTTTTGGAAACGTACCAATAATAAAAAAAAATGTCATTTCGAACGAACCGGGGAGGGCTTTGAGTGTTGGCGTGAGGAGAAATCCTATACGTCATGCTTGCAAACTTGCGTGGTTGAATGCATGACGTATAGGATTTCTCCTCGTACCTCGGTCGAAATGACATTTTCTTTTGTTTTAAAGATGTGTACACACAGTAGCCCAGCGGGGGAATAGCTTGATAGCAAAGCGAAAAGAGGAGGCTCTTTTTCTTCTCCCGCCGTTTAACTACATTTAAACCAGATAACCTGCACCATCATGATACCTGCTCAAGAGTTACTCTGGCAAAAGATTCAAAGTTTTAATTTAGATAAACCCGGCGTCGATTTTAAATTTTCGGATAGGCTGGCCCGCGAAAATGGCTGGCCCCGCAACTATGCCCTGCGCGTGATTGAAGAATATAAAAAATTCATTTTCCTGTGTTGCATCACTCCCGGCGGGGTAACCCCGTCTGATCCGGTAGATCAGGCCTGGCACCTGCATTTAACCTTCACCCAATCGTACTGGAACGATTTATGCCGCGATACCCTGGGCCGGCAAATACATCATAATCCAACCAAAGGAGGCCAGGCCGAGGCCGTTAAATTCGATGGTTATTACACCCATACGCATCAGTTGTATACCCAGGCTTTTGGCAATGCGCCTCCGGCAGATATCTGGCACAACAATAAAAGCCGCTTTACAGATATCAATTTCAGGCGGGTAAACGTGGGTAGGTACTGGCTGCTGCCCAAGCCCCGGAATATGAGCCAGGTTGTTATTTTACTGATGCTGGTTGTTGTCGCAGGTTTATTTATACAGGCATCAGAAACCAACATAGCGTTGGCTATTATGACAGGAGTTATTGTGCTGGTGGTTGTGGCAGTTTACAAGGACGGGGGCGATGACAGCGATGACGATGGTAAAAACAACAATAATGGTAATAGCGGCTGCGGCGGCGACACGGATGGCGGCCACCATGGTGGCCATTCAGGTCACGGTGATTCACATGGCTGCGGTGGGCACAGCGGTTGCGGCAGCGGTTGCTCGGGCTGCTCGTCTTCGGGTTGTAGCGGCTGTGGTGGAGGAGGGCACTAATAAAGCCAGTTATGCATATTATCATCCCACAACATCTATATTAGCTGCACCAATAAATTACCAATGGAAAACACCGCACAAACTGCTATTGAACAAGTAGTAAAAAAACAACTGGATGCCTATAATGCAAAGGATATAGATTTGTTTATGACCTGTTGGGCCGATGATGCCCTGTATTATGAATTCCCGGATACACTGCTGGCCAGCGGAGCTGCTGCCATTCGCGAAAGGCACCTGGTAAGGTTCGGGGAGCCCGATTTGTTTGGTAAGCTGCTCACCCGTACGGTGCTCAACAATAAAGTTGTGGATTTTGAGCTGGTATCCCGTACTTTTCCTGATGGGCCTGGGCATGTTGAGGCGCTTTGTATTTACGAGGTGGCCGGCGATAAAATTAGTAAAGCATGGTTTGTAATGGGTACGCCTGTACTGGATGCTGCCGTGTGATATTGATTATTGCCTTTAAACATAAAAGACCTGCTTTTTGTCAAGCAGGTCTTGGTTAATATAAGTCAGTCAATAGTTAATAGTTCAATTTTATTGGATGGAGATAATTTTGTACAGTACCCAGTTATTGGTTTCATGAACGCGGCGGTAGTTAACGCCGCTATTTACAATACGAATGGCTGGGATATACTTATTGTTAAGCTGTGTATAACCGGTAAACGGATTTTTGGCCGTCGCAATCAGTATGTAATCATCATACCGGTAGGGCGTTTCAATGGCACTTAAAAACAGGTCCTGGTAGGGTAGGGTTAACCTCCTGATATCGTTGGTAAACGCGGCAATCGGGTATGCTATGGCATCGTCCACCAGTACATGCGAGTTTTTGGGCAAGGTGTTGATGTAGCCCGCCATATCCATAATTTCAATCTGGTCCATATTATGCTCGCCGCTCACAAGTGTGGTTATAAATGCCTTTTCGTCATGAATAAATGATCCTTTTAAAAATGAGTAACCGGTGTAAAATGTAGATAGCGCCGCAACCAAAACAATTATTTTAAAAACTTTTTGATTTTGAACTACCAGCGCCTTAAAAATAAGACAAAGCAATGATAGTATAAGGAAAATGAGGTAGTACTCATAAGTAATATATAGCTTATCGTATTTGATATGCAAAAATTCGATAAACGCAAAAGGGGTTAAAATAGTTAAAGCCTGGTAAGTACTTTCGCGGAAAAGATATATAGCTATCAAAATAAGCGGGCAAAAATAAATAACCCTTACGGATACCAGTACCGAAAGTTCGGGCAGTTGATAGTTGGTTGCCGCTGTTGTAATATCGTAGTTTAGTTTATCAACCAATACATTCCAGGTGGCATAGGGGCTTTCGATAAAGTAGTTAAGATCGTTGGAGTGGGTTAGGTTGAGCAGCTTATACGAAATGATGGAGGCAATGGGCAAAATAAACAGGATAATATAGATTGCGAAGGTTTTGCTGATGAGTTTACGGCGCAGCGATGGACTGTTAAAACTTAAAAACAGGCGGAAAATGGATTCCTTTTCGCCAAGGTTTAAGCTTTGTAAAGTAATAGCCAATACCAGCGGTATAAAGAAGAGGCAGAGCCATACAAACTTATAATCGCAAAAAATAAGTATCACCAGCGAAATACTGGCCAACGATACGTGAAAAGTTGTATTGGACCGGTAAAACTTTAGCAGGTTAAAAAAGAACAGGAAAAAGCTGATAAGCACCAGGTAAATAGCCTTGCCCGATGCAGCCACATAGATGATACCGGGGTGTAAAAAAAACAGGGCTACAAATATGTAAAAATAAAAATCATCGTGCTGGATACGCGTTTTTAACGTAGATGCAAGTATGTAAAATAAAACGGCAGTACCCAGGGCCGATGCTATTACCGGTGCCAGGAACGTACTTACAGAACTGAAAATTATAGAACAATAAAAGGGTAATAATGGCGATGTGAGCCCCATTACTTTAATACGATTGCCAAGGCCCTCAAAAATGATCTTCGTTTTTTCTATATAAAATATACTCTCCTGGTTATAATAGCCCAAATGGTTCATGTAAATGCCCACTGCCAGGTAATAAACAGCAAGCATTGCGGTTATTATAAACAGGTATTGACTTTTAGAGATACTCATTTTTTATTTAACAACGTTTGTAGGGTTATTAACTTTACTTAAACCATGATTGGTTTTTTCCCAATAAAACGGATTGGTTATCAGCTGGTATAAACCCATATAGGCCGCTGCCGAGTGCATTAACCAATAAACCGGGTTGGCAAGGGCAAACAATATCAGTTCAAAATAGCGGCGTTTAAATACGGCCATCATATTTACATATATCATCAGGATGTTGCCCACCATCAAATTAAATATAGCCATAAACAAAACCCAATCAGGAAACAGGGTGCGGATGGTTGAAAAATCGAAAACCAGGTAGCAGATAAATATGGCTAATAACAGCGGGTAAACCAAAAACGTGGCTGATGTGGCACCGATAAAAAAGTTGAAGCCTAAAAAACCTTTAAAGCCAATCTTCCTGATCAATTCAATAGGGTTGCGCATGTGTACCAGGTAGGTTTGCATATAGCCCTTTATCCATCTTGAGCGCTGCCTGATCCAGTTAATGGGTTCGTTGTTAGCCTCTTCGTAGGTGGTTGAATTGATGATGGCTATTTTATAACCTTTGGCGTAAGCACGCACACCAAGGTCGGCATCTTCGGTTACGTTAAAGGGGTCCCAGGCGCCAAGTTCAATAAGGGCATCCATTTTAAAGTGGTTACTGGTGCCGCCTAAGGGGATTGGAATATCAAGGGTATCTAAGCCGGGCAACATATAATCAAACCAGTATGAGTACTCAAGGGTAAACATACGGGTAAGGAAGTTTTCATTGCGGTTAAAATAATTAAGCGCGCTTTGAATACAAATGTAATGATCGGGCAGCTTGGCAAATAAGGTAACTACTTTTTTAAGCTGATCGGTATCGGGGATATCCTCGGCATCATAAATAGTCAAAAATTTACCCCTCGAAAAATGAAGGCCGTAATTGCAAGCTTTGGGCTTGGTTTTAGGCATGTGAAAAGGCACCACAATCACCTCGAAAACAGCAGGGAAATCAAGGTTTTGAACAGCTTTTAACGTTTTATCATCATCTTCTTCAATCAGTAACTTTATATCCAGCATTTCGCGGGGATAATCGAGGCTTTGCAGGTTCCAGATCAGTTTTTTGATGAGTTTGTCTTCTTTATATACCGGCAGCAGCACGGTGTAAAGGGGTAGTTCGGTATCAACAACATCGCGTACTTCATCCTTGGTTACCGCCTGGTGTAATTCAAACCGCGACCCCACCAGGGCCAGGAACAGTTTAAAGGTAATAGCCACCAGGAAAAACATACTGATAACTACGTTGATGGCAATTGATGTGTTTTTAAAGTTTAAAACCATCCCGGCCGCTATGACGCCCAGTAATATAAAAATAAATGCCAGTTGAGGGGTTGTGAAAGTGGTAGAAGCTGAACTTTTCGGGTCGCGCCTCATCAATTCATAAACGGATGCCTTAACGTATTTTTCGCCCAGTAATTTGTGGCTAAGCCAGGTAATATCCAAATCATAGGCAGCAATAATGTCGGGTTCCATATCATAGGTAAACCTGATGAAATCGACAAAAAGCTGGTCTGATGGATCGGCCATAAGCGTAACCACCCGGTTGTTTTCTATACGCAGGGGGAGCGCAAGGTGGTCGTTGGCAAATTTAAGTTCAACCTTTTTTAATACCTCGGTATCAAAAGCTTCTTCCCGGATTTGTGCAAAATGATAACCGGCGTTACTTAATGAGCGTTCATAGTTTTTGCGGGAAATGTAACCAAAGTTAAGCGCTATTTTAACATAGGCCATACCTGATCTTTCTGAAAAACTTTTGATTTTTACCTGATCGCCTGGTGTGATAAACCCGTCATTAACCAAAAGTTCAGGAATTGAAATACTCATTATATATAATGTAAGATTAGTATCAAGTAGTAAGTATCAAGTAGCTGGTAGTTGGTACCGAAAGCCGTGTTTGCAGCTATCTTACTACTTGATGCTAACTACTTGATACTAAAAAAGGTTAATCGTTAAACAAATCCTGTGATCTTTGCACTCGTGAACGAACGTACAGGAACGATAGCAATATTAATATAAGTATCCCCAGCAAAATGTACAGGTTGTAGCTGTCCCAGAAACGGGTTAACCCGCTTTTGGTATCAATATACTCCAGGTTTTCGCTCGATTTATTAATGTTGAACAAGTATTTGTTGGAGTTAACATCTGATATACATACGTTGCTTGACAGGGTAGACAGCTGCTCCGTGATTGATTTTGACGCAGCCAGGAATGCTTCGCTAACGTGGGTGCCGGTTGCGGTAAGTACCAGTGTGGCGTTATTGCTGCGGCCGTAAAATATTTGCGCCAGCCCGTTTGATACAGTATCATTTAAGGAGTATACCACGGTGTTATCATCGGTTTTATATAACCTGAAATCCTTGTCGAACCGGATTGGGGCATCAGGAAACTCGCCCATTAATTTGTCGTTTTTTGATAACAGGGCGATGATATTATATTTTTTCAGATCGCCGGGAGGTATTTCTTCCGAATAAACAAACTCAGGGAAATTATTGGCGTTAATGTTGTTGTTTAATTCATAAATAATCTCGCCTAAAGCGCCTGCAGCATATTTTGCATAATCCTTAGATACTACTATACGTGTAGTACCGGTGTTAAATGCTTCGGGATATTGGTAAAAACTCAGGTCGCTGGTTACAAACGGGTTTTTTGATTCCAGGTATGATTTGTCTACATCCACCTCGGCAAAAAAGTTGGTAAAGCTATCCTTACAATGGCCGCTGGTTGGATAAAACCTGAATTCGGCCTCCAGGGTATTGTATTTGTGGTGCTGATAACGGTTAATGGTAATGGCAGTATTTAATTTACCGGTACCGTCAAGCTTTTCGCTGTTAATAAGTAAGCCATTAAGGTATATATTAAAGAAACCACGGTCGCCCGCGCTTAAAGCACTATAGTTGGCCACAAAACGAATCTCCACTTCTTTTGGAGTAAAACTAAAATCGCTGTTTTTAAACGAGTATGCACTTTTTAACGATCCTATGCCCGATAAAAAGTCGGCAACGCCACCAATTTGTTTTAACGAAAGTTTTGAACGGTTTTCGTCGATAGTTTTAGAAAATGTGTTTTGAGCTTTTTCAATCAGCAGGTAGTCGCCATAGGTCGAATTTAAAATATTCATGTTACCTAAGGCGGTAATGGCCTTTTCGTATCCTGCATTATCGCCCCCGGTAACAAATAGCACCTCTTTTGGCTGCAATTCCTGTGTTGCTGTTTTTACGGCAGTAAGTACACCTTTAACATCAACCAAACGGGTATTGGTATCGGTAACCATACTCATTGATTTATGCAGGTAAAATAAGCCCTGGCCGTTTTGCGGGGTTACTTTTAACAATTCGCGCGAATCGGCGCCTAACGAGCCGATGGTACCAACTTTAATATAATTTCTTAGCGTATCGGGCACATGGGCTTCGTCATAAACCATGATGTCCCTGGTTTGTGTCTTTTTTAACCTGGAGTAAGCCCATGCAACTGCTTTAAGATCGGGAAGGGTAGGGTTTACAGGATAAACGATAGCTTTTTTTGAATCGAAGCAATTACTAATATTTACGTTATCAAAAAAACCTTTAGTGTTACGTAAAAGGGATAAGTATGAATAATTTTTAACTTTTAACCACATACCAGGATTGTCCAGGTCGCGGCACTCATCATCGGTGATGGTTAGCAGAGTTTTAATCTGTATCTTCAGGAACTTATCGTTCGATAAATCGGCCCTGGTTAAGTTAAGCGTAACTTTTTGGATAGAATCTTTAGTCATGCGGCCGCTATAAGCCGGCTTATTATTTATAACAACGTTTATATAGGAGTGTTCTTTGAGCAAGGCTTGCGACGGCTCAAAAAACAAAACCACTTTACTGCCATTCATTTCGGTAAGCGGCGTTATTTTAAAATAAAATGAATTGGCACCACTCATGCCATATATCATATCGTCATCATGGCCCAGCGTTTTAAAAGTTACAAGGTGTTGTGCTTTTGACGCTGTACTAATAAGAAATACAAAGGCTAAGAGGGAAAGAAATTTATTCATCTGGTTGTAAATAATTAATTTATAACGTAAAACTCTACTCGGAAATAATTACCATTTTCATTACTGCGGTATGTTAGGTCGCCGCCCATTTCCTGGGTCATTAACTTGGCTATTGAAAGGCCAAGCCCTAAGCGGCTTTCGGTAACTCCCGATGTATCATTTAATGTTTTTAGTTTGTTAAACATCATATCCAGTTCGCTTTGCCCTATGGCAATACCTTCGTCAATAATTTCAAACACAAAGCGTTGACGTTGCAGGCTGGTTACAATTTTTATAGTATTATTGGTTTGCGAAAATTTAATTGCGTTTGATAACAGGTTTTGAAAAACCTGCCCGGCAAATACCTTATCAAGTTTTACGTTGAGCGGCAGTTTTAATATGTTATCAACCAAATGGATATTTTTAAGTTGGGCGGTTTCATACAGGCCCTTAAAAATATGCATTACTTCAACGTTGATGTCGAAAATTTCGAGGTTGAATTTAATCTCGGGCGATTCAATCTCCTTAACATCCATCAGCTTATTAAGCATATACTGCATTTTATCGGCCGATTCGGCTATATAGCCTACAAACTCTTTCTGATCGTTGCTTAAGCGGTAATCCTCCTCTTTGATCATGTTATTACTCATGGTGATAGAGCCTATGAGGTTTTTTAAATCGTGACCAGCTATATTAATAAAGCTGTTTTTTTGCTCATCAAGTTTGCGTAATTGCTCATACTGTAAATCAATAAGGTTATTTTTTTCATTGATGGCTGTATTTTGCTCCTTTAACTGTTCGTTTGATTTCTCGATGAGTATCTGCGAACGCACATCGCGCTGCATTATCTTATAGCGGGTATTGGGCACTATACATGATATGGCCGATATGATAAAAAACAGCTGCCCGCCGCCGTTTATCACAATATCAAGGTTGTACTCATGCTGCATGTTAAAAAACACAGCAAGAAACAATATGGCCAGCATAAACTGTATAATTGAATTGATGGGTTCCCAAAAAACCTGCAGGTTAAAAAACAGTACCAGGGTAGCAAAAAGCGAGTAGTATATATTTAAGTTAGATACGCTTACAATATTACAAAGCAGCGCCGATGTTACCGATAGCAGCAACATGCTAACATGTAACAATATGCGGTAATTGTATTTTTTGTATTGCACGTAACTGTGTAAGGCATAAATTATAAGGCAGGTAATTATCCTTACAATAAAAAATTGTATCCAAACATCGGGCGCGTATATAAAATCGACTATACTAAAAAGCGGGTACAGAAATATAATCATCCAAACAATGTTATTGGTTTGGAACCATGCTTTTTTTGAGGTCTCTTTTATTAATTCTTCTTTTGTAATTTGAACAAACATTATTCGCTATCTTGAAAATATAAATTAAAAATGAAGGCCTGAACTAATTAATTGGTGATGAATATAATATGCTTGCGAAACAAAAATATATGTTTTAAGCTGCTTTTAAACTTTTTGTTAATATTATTATGCATGACAACAAGTTGCCCAATTGCAAAAAGCAGTCCAAAATATATGCAGTTGCGGGCGCTCGCCTTCAGGCGGGCTGCAAGCCTTAATAATGGCATCAGTTTTTCATGGCTCGAGCAAACATGGAACAAAAATCCGTTAAACCAGGGCGCTATAAAAGATGCCGATTTTGCATTGCTGAAAAGGCTTGGTTTTAGGAGCATACGGCTCCCTATAGCTTTTACATACCTTGAAACGGCACATATACCAACTGTAGAAATATTAGGATACATTGATAAAGTGGTTAAGCAATGCCATAGGTACGGATTTAAATTGGTATTAGATTACCATTATGGCAATTTAAATGACGCAAACAGTAGCGCCGAAACCCTTAAACTTATTGATTTATGGGAGAAACTTGCTAAAAGGTATACCAATGTAAGTGCCGATGACTTGTTTTTTGAATTATATAACGAGCCACCCCACATGAACCCCAATGTGTGGAAAGATGTAGCCTACAACGTTGTAACTGCCCTGCGTAAAGTTGATAAAAAACGCACGCTTATTATAGGCGCCAGCAATTATAACAGCATATATGAATTAAGCCGTTTTGTAAGGCTTGCCGATGAAAACATTATATACACATTTCACTTTTACGAACCTTTCTTTTTTACCCACCAGGGGGCCGGCTGGGTAGGCAACCAGGTTGCCACAACCGGGGTATCATTTCCTTATAGTGCGGAAAATTTTCCAGCACTTGATCCCAGGGCCAAAGGCACTCCCGGCGAAAGTAACCACGAAATGTACCGGCGCGATGGTAACGAACAGTCGGTAAATGATAAGCTGCAAATTGTGAAGGCCTGGGGCGATAAATATGACGTGCCGATAATATGCGGCGAATATGGCGTATATAATAAATATGCAGATTTGGACAGTCGCTGCAGGTATATTAAAGCCGTAAGGGCGGCATTAAAAAAGCTGGGTATCCCGGGCATGCTTTGGGACTACAATGGTACATTCTCGATATTCGCAGGCAAGCCTTCGATAGATAATTTGCCCGCGTGTATGAAAGACGCAATAGCTTATTAAGCCTTAAAATGATGTAACTTTATTGTGGTTTAAATGTTACCTTTGAACACTAATAATTTGTTATGGAATTTTTTGTAGAAAAACGCAGGGAAGTAATGAGCCACATTGAAAAATTCATGCTCGAAAAGATGTATGATTTTTTAAAACCTGTTGATACGATATGGCAGCCCTCAGATTTTTTACCCGATTCTTCAAGAGATACCTTCTTTAACGAAATTAAAGAATTGCAGGAAAGCGCACAGGGATTAAGTTACGACCTGATTGCTGTATTGATAGGCGATACCATTACCGAAGAAGCGTTGCCAACCTACGAATCATGGCTTACTATGGTTGATGGTGTTTCGAAAAATGAAGATGGCGGCTGGATGAAATGGACACGCCACTGGACTGCCGAGGAAAACCGCCACGGCGATTTGCTTAACAAGTACCTTTATTTATCGGGCAGGGTTAACATGCGTATGATGGAGGTATCTACCCAATACCTTATTGCCGATGGTTTTGATATAGGTACAGGTACCGATCCGTACCGCAACTTTATATATACCTCTTTCCAGGAGCTGGCAACCAACGTATCGCACAGGCGCGTGGCATCGCAGGCAAAAAAAGATGGCGATACTTTATTATCAAAAATGTGTGGCGTAATTGCAGGCGATGAGGCCCGCCATGCCAAAGCTTACAAATACTTTATCGAAAAAATATTTGAGGTTGACCCTAACGAAGCCATGATAGCCTTTGAGGATATGATGCGCAAAAAAATTGTGATGCCGGCCCACTTCCTGCGCGAGGTAGGCTTAAAAATAGGCCAAACTTTTGGTCACTTTACCGACGCCGCCCAACGCTTAGGTATTTATACTGCCATTGATTATGTTGACATATTAAAAGAACTGATTGAAGACTGGCATATTGAAAGCGTTACCGACCTTAATGAAAGCGGCGAAAAAGCCCGCGATTATATCATGAACCTGCCCGGCCGCTTACTACGCGTTGCCGACAGGATGAAAAACCCCATGCTGGAATACAAGTTTAGCTGGATAAACGGTTAAGGTTTTAAACCGATAAGATTTTTAGAAGGCGCATTATATGCGTCTTTTTTTGTTTGGGGGGGACCTAAGATCTTCAACCTCCAGCGATAACCGAGTGTCATTTCGATAGAGCAGAGGGGGCAAAGCGTAGGGAGCGAAAGAGAAATCTTAGACGCTTTGCATATCGCCGTCAAATTTGCATTTTTAAGTATGAGGAATCATAATTATTATGTCAATATCACTACTAATCCTTCAAAAACCACATTATATATTGGCGTAACCAATGATATAACGGTACGCCTAGGCCAGGATCGAGAAAATAAGGGAACACGAAAGTCATTTACCGGCCAATACTATTGCTTTGATTTAGTTTATTATGAACATTTCACACATATTGAACATGCAATTGAAAGGTAGAAAGAAATTAAGAAATGGCGTAGAGAAAAGAAAAATGACTTGATAGCTTCTGCAAATCCCGATTGGGTTTTCTTAAACAGCCAGGTCGGCGATGATTAAAATGGTGAGTTGTGTTGTCATTTGTTTATGAGGAGATTTTCACGACAAGCTAATCTGATAGTAGGGTGTAAAAGATTTCTCTTTCGCTCCACCACACCTCCCCACGCTCGCTCTATCGAAATGACAATCGGTTATATATTAAATGTATCTACTCTACCTTAAACCCTGGTTTAACATACCCGTTGGCCACGTAGTCATCCGGAATCTGGATGTGGTTGCCATCCCGTAACGACGTGTAATGCGGCGACATGATCTCCACCCCGGCCTCGTTAAACTTATCCTGTATGTTTTGATGTAACCGCGAATAGATGCCGGCCATTTGGTTTGATAAAGCGGTATAAGCGTTAAGCTGGTAGCTCACATTAAAATCATTGAGTGCGGTTTGCAGTACAAAAGGTTTTTTATCGGCCAGGATGCCATCGGTAGCTTCGGCAGCAGCTATTAAAAGATGGTGCACTGTTTGCCAGGGCACATCATAACCAATGGTAACCGTAGTATTTAATATAAGGCCCATTGTATTGGCTACGGTAGTATAGTTAATGGTATGCCCGCTTAATATGGTGGCGTTAGGTATGGTAATATCTTCGTTTTTGATGGTGCGCAGCCGGGTAACCAGCAGGTTTTTTTCTACCACATCACCCATTACATCTCCCACTTTTATGCGGTCGCCAATTTTATAGGGGCGCATATAAGTAAGCACAATGCCCGCTACCATGTTTGATATGGCGGATGATGACCCTAAAGAAAACAATATCCCCAGGAATACGGTAACCCCCTGGAAAATTTTTGAATCGGAACCAGGCAAATAAGGAAAAATCACCACAAACATAAATGCGAAAAGCAGCACCCTGATAATGTTATAGGTGGGCATGGCCCACTCGGCATAAAAACCGTTAATAGTAAAGTTGCCCAGGGCTATTTCGTTGGCTATAAACTTTACCAGTTTAACAATGTAACGGGTTACCAGGTAAATAACCGCTATGGTAAGCAGGTTGGGGATATAATGTACAATAGCAAGCAATATGCTTTTAAACGGCGTAACCACATAGCCAAGCAACTGTACCGAAATGGGTTTTGACGAAGGGAAAATATAAAACAGTACAGGTAATGCAAGGTACACCAGCAAAATAATAACAATAATGCGCGCTATGCGCAGCACGCCTGTAATAACGGGCAGCAGCCGGTGGGCATACACTACGGGGGCACCGGCCGACGCCAGTTTATCCATCCGGGTTTCCCAGGCCCTTAATAGTTTCAGCTTTAGCCATCGCGAAGCTTTAAATAGTGCCCATATCAGCGCTATTAACAATACAATAACAGCTATGGCTTCTAAAATATTAACCACTACCTGTTGTGTACCGTTATTGGTAAAGTAATTACCCAGTTTTTGTTTAAGGATGTGTAAATAGCTGGCGGCAAGTTGCGGGCGGTTGAGTTCGGTAAAAGTAGCGTCCTGGTTATTTACGGCCATTACAATTTGCGAGTTGTAATAAATAACCGATAACGTACTATCGTCTTTTAGCGTGAGCGAATCCGGATTAAAATCCATCCGCGCTACAAGGGCCTCTATTCGTTTGGTAACTATGGCGGCACGTTCCTGTACGTTAAACAGGCCCTGCCCTGTATACAATTTAAGCAAGGTATCGCGGTTAATAATAACCGGCTCGCCGCGCAAAGGCGCTGGGGCCGGGGTTTTGGCTTTAACAGGCGCTTGCGCGTTCAGGCTGACCGATGTTAATAAAAAACAGATCAACAGATACCATATATTACGCATAGGTAGTTTTTCTGTTAAAGCTAAAAATTATATTTCAAATTTTTGCTCAGCCCTCTTGTACAAGGTCGGTGCCCCGTTTGCCTGCCACATCGGCAAAAAGGTCGTTCAGGATAGATTCTACCGTCAGGGAGTTTACATCATCAACATAATGTTCGTTACGGGTGATATGCAGTTCCTGGCCAACTATTTCAAGTTTAAACAAAACGCCGTCATATAAATCATGCTGGCTTATCTCAATAACATCATTATGGCCGCTAATGGTAAAATTAATATCAACCTGCCTGCGTTCTTGAAAAAGCGCGTTAAGCTTATGCTGCAATATGTTAAATAACTCGTGGATATGAATGGGGGAGTGGAGTGTTATAATTTTCATGGTAATACATTTGTATTGTTTAATATTACAAAGCACCTTTGTTATTGTTTTGCCCCACCCAAACCCTCCCCGGTAGGGAGGGCTTTAAATTTTCTTACTTGGTGTTTGGGGGCTAATTGGTAAAATCAATAAACTAAAAAATAAAAGTCTCCCCTACCGGGGGAGATATAGAGGGGGCTCCTATGAACTACAAATTACTCGGCCGGTCGGGCCTTAAAGTTTCTGAACTGTGCCTGGGCACTATGGGTTTTGGCACCGAAGGCGGCTGGGGTGCGGATGCGGCAACCAGTTTTGCCATTATGGATGCCTATGCCAACGCGGGAGGCAATTTTTTGGATACCGCCAATGTTTACAAGCTGGGCACCAGCGAAAAGATCATAGGCGATTATATAAGTAATCACGACCGGGATTATTTTGTGCTGGCAACAAAGTATACCTTAAAGGATAACGTAACCAATCCCAATGCATCGGGAAACAACCGTAAAAACATGATGCGCAGCGTAGAGGAAAGTCTGAAACGCCTTAAAACTGATTTTATTGATGTTTTATACCTGCACATATGGGATAATATTACCCCCATTGACGAGGTGCTGCGCGCTATGGACGACCTGATAAAACAAGGCAAAATTACTTATGCCGCCATAAGCGATACGCCCGCCTGGGTAGTAGCCAAAGGCAATACCCTTGCCGAACTGATGGGCTGGAGCCAGTTTATAGCTTTACAGGTTGAGTACAGCCTGTTGGCCCGCACTGCCGAGCGCGAGTTGATACCCATGGCCAAACATTTTGGGATGACGGTTACACCATGGGCCCCGCTTGCCGGAGGTGCGCTTACCGGTAAATATTTGAAAGGCGATAAAGGCCGCATAAAACCCGAAAGTAACCGGCTGAATGCCCGCGCCGAAAAGATTACAAAAGTAGTAATGGAAGTTGCGGCCGAACTGGGCGTATCTGAAAGCCACGTTGCCCTGAACTGGACCCGCCAGCAATATTTTTCGTGCATCCCCATTGTGGGGGCAACCAAGGTAAATCAGCTGCTTGATAATTTAAAAACCGTTGATGTGGTTTTAAACGCCGATCAGATGAAACGCCTGAGTGATGCCAGCGCCATTGAATTAGGTTTCCCCGGCGATTTTTTTAACGAAGAGGCTGTTAAAAATAACAGCTTTGGCGGGTTTTATGATAGGGTGGAGAAAAGATAGTTTTGAAATCTATTGCTAAAGATAATGTTCAAAATAAACGACTGTCATCCTGAGTGGTAAAATTTCGTGAAATCCTGGAGGGGGAATGACATACAATAAGAGAACTGTCATCCCGAACGTAGTGAAGGATCTATTCGCGAACTTTTCCGTCGGCGATGTATGTCGGTTAACAGATTTTTCACTTCGTTCAAGAAATAGTTCTTCACTTCGTTTATAATGACGGGTTTTATAAATGTTATTTCACAAACGTCATCACTGTTTTTTCCCAGCTTATCTGATGGTCACTCAGAATGACAAAGAGGTATTAACAACATGTCATAGGTAGGTTCGAGGTGCGCAGACCTGTCACGCTGAGCCTGTCGAAGGGTCTCGCGGTGAGGCCTTTGCCCGCTATGGTTCGACAGGCTCACCACGACAGCCCTTTTTACGATGTCATTCTCCCTTCAGAGTTTCGCCAAATTTTACCACTCAGGATGACAGTTTTTGCAAATTATCTTACCTGTTATGATGGCAATCGTTTGCTATTCAATAGTTTGATCGTCATTGGTATGCGTTTCGTGATGTGCATGGTGCTCACGGCGGGCATTGATATTTTCGTCTTGTTGCCTGGAGTGTTTCCGGTCAAAGTAACGTCTTAAACGATTGAACATATGTTGGGCTTTTTTGATAAAACGCGAGTCCCAATGATCGAATTTACCCGATAATGCCATGTTGCCCAAAATGACGAAGCCACTTATCACTACAATAACAAAAACGTGCAGGCCGTTTATAAAAAACTCTCTCATGATCATTATTGGTTAACTATACATGCAAATGTACAAGCACGATATAGTTTAATAAATGACCAGGATCACTCAAAACGTTTTAAATATTCCGGACTTACCAGTTCGCCATATAGGATATAGGCTGGTTCATCAAGGCTAAACCAGGGGTTTTCCTGGTATTGGAGCAGTTGGATGCTTTGCGCAGGCATATAGCTTTGCGCCAGCAGGAATTTTTTATGGTGGGCCGCATCTTCTACCACGTTCATTACTATAAAACAATGCCCCGGCGAACCGCCTTTTATAAATACATCGCCGGTTTTTAAGGTTGAGGGATTGCTTACGGTTTTCAACTCTTTTTGTAGCGATAGGGTGCCGGCATAGCTAAATACCAGGGTCATGTACCGCACGAAGTTATCGTAGCCATAATCTTTTTTGGCTTTAAGTATCCAATGATCATTACTGTAACGGTAACCATTGGCATAATGCACAAAATCGCAGCGGAAACCACTGGTAAAGTTGAAGGATATTTCATTGTACCTCTTCTGGCTGTACAGGTACTCGCCGCGCAGGCGCATTACGGCATCTGCACATTGCTGCAGGTCGTATTTACCAACGCTCAAATCAACTATGCCCGCTGTATAAGCTTCGGTACGTGCCACCTTGCCCTGGTAGGTAAGGCACTGCGATCCATTAGGTTTCAATGGGACAGCCTGCAGCCAGGCGCCGAAACTTCCGGCCGTAGCGGCCGATTGTTTATAACCTGTGGGAGGTTTAAAACGGGTTGTTACATTGTCAGTTTTTACAAGGCTGTTCATCAACCCCAGTATTATGAGCATTAAAATCGCTTTCATAATGTTTTAGCTTTTTTTAATTGCTGATAAGGGTTAAAGGGCACCGGGATATCATCAACCAGCCTGAACGCCGAAAAATGCAAATGTGTTGGCGAGCGTTTTTTATAAGCATTGTAACCGGTGCGGCCAACCTCGGCTATTTTTTGGCCGGGTTTAACTTCCTGTCCGGGTTTTACAAAGATTGCGCTGTTGTGCGCGTAGTAGGTAATTACTCCAGAATAGTTGTGATATATCCAAATGTACTTGCCTCCACGCAAACTGCTTGCCGGCTCCCATTCATTACTACAGGCAATAACAATGCCTTCGTCTGCCGCCACCACATTTACTGGTTTTTTGGTATGGTCATCTATACAATCCTGGTTTCTATCGTTAATAAAAATATCGTGCGCTGGGTGGGCAGCGTGTTTATTGCCATCGATGTAACGATATCCTTTGTCAAAATAGCCATTACCATTGCCACCTACGGCGTGATAGTTATAACCCTGTAAAGGAAAAATCCATGCAGGCTCGCTTATCCTAACCTCGCTACGTATTATCAGTGCGTGTTGAATGTGGCCAATCAGTTCTTTGAACTGTTGGGCTGCTAAGGCCTTTGTTGTTGGTGTTTTTAACACTTCGTTATTGAAGCTATTGAATTTATCGCAGGCAATCTCAATCTCTTGCGCCGCCGCCACAAAACAGGCTGCCAATAATCCAACAAGCAGTACAATTTTTCGCATAAGGTTTATCCTGAAGAATACATATAACTAAATATCTGCCAGAATATTATCCCTCAATTTTAATATCGTATTTGGCCAGCAGGCCAGGGAGGCCGTGGAGCGAGAACATGGCTTTTTTTATCATATTATCATCGGGGTCGATGGTGTAATTGTAGGAACTGCGCAGGTCGGCCCCCTTCAATATGGTGCGGCTGAAAAAGGCCCGGTTAAGGTTACAGTTGATGAATTTAGCTTCTGTTAAATCAGCTTCGGTGAGGTCGGTCTCTGTCATGGAGCAATCGGTAAACCGGCCTTTTTTGTTTTTCTTTTTGTAAAAGATGGCGTTATCTAAAATGCAGTTCTCGAAGTATACTTCGAACAGAAAGTCGCGGGCTTTGCCAAAGTTTAGTCCGCTTAGTTTGCAATCTTTAAACCGGATGTTTTGAAAACCGGTGTCGGTGGCATCGGCCAGGGCCAGGTTACAGCCGTCGAACACACAGTCGATAAAAACCAAACCGTACAGGTTGGCATGCGACAGATCGCAGCTGATGAATTTACAGTTTTCGTAGGTATGGTTGCGCCCGGTAAGCTGAGCGGCAGGGGCTTTGGTAAATGTTTCGTCCTCGTAATGCATAGGATAGTAGCAAGTATTTAGTATCAAGTATCAAGATTTTTTTTGGATAGTTAAACGCGAAAGGTTAAATAATGAGTAATACTTGCGACTTGATACTAACTACTTGATACTGATTTTGTAACTTTTCGGAGTTAAACTATTCTTAGTAAAAAGAAGTCCGCACATGTTTCCAAAATACATTTTAGTGATCAATGGCAGGCCCGAAGGGCCTTTCGGTATTGATGAGCTAAAAGCCCGGAAAATAAAGCCTGCTGACTTTGTAAAAACGCCCGAAATGCCCGATTACAAGGAAGCCCAGGAAATTGCCGAATTGAGGGAGCTTTTTGGTTTTAAAAAGCCGGCGTTGCTGATGCAGTATTTTGGCAGTTTCGACCAGCGGTTGCTGGCTTCATTTTTAGATTGGTTTATAGTTTTCGGCGCATTTGTGATCGTTATTTTTGTGGTAGTGTTATTGAAATTGCAGGATAAAGAAACGCGCATGACAGCCAGCTTTGGGTTGTTGGCTTGCATACCATTTGCCAAGATTATTTACCATATGGTGATGGAAAGTTCGGCCAAACAGGCCACCTATGGCAAACAGATGCTCAAAATAAAAGTGGTTGACATGAATGGCGACCGCATTACGTTTGGCAAAGCCGTAGCCCGTAACCTGTGCAAAATCTTTTCGGTACTTACGTTTTTTATCGGCTACCTGATGGCCTTTTTTAACAAGAAGCAGCAATGTTTACATGATATGATGGCCGGCACGCTGGTAATTAAGGAGAGGTTGTTTTAGTAAACATAAATGTTTAAATTTGGATATGGAAACGCTAATTGTACATCCGCAAAACAAAGAGCAACTGGATGCTTTAAAAGCTTTTATGAAAGCACTTAAAATTTCATTTGAGGCGGAAAAACCTTATGATCCTGAATTTGTGGCTAAAATCCAGGAAAGCAGGAGACAGGTAAAACGTGGTGAAACGAGAGTTGTAAATATTGATGACCTGTGATTGTAGAATTTACCAGGCAAGCCGATGAAGATTTGGCATACTTCAAAAAGAGCGGAAATAAGCAGGCAATTAAAAAAATAAAGGAATTACTTGAGGCTATAACCAATAATCCTTATCACGGTATAGGTCAACCCGAGCAATTAAAACATGGATTGTCTGGAGCTTGGTCTCGAAGGATCAATCAGGAACACAGATTGGTTTATGAAATTGACGGCGATATTGTTTATATCCTATCGTTAAAAGGACACTATTAATCAATTTAATTCACCCTCACCAACCTGTAGCTCAATTTATCCAAAACCAATTCTGTTGAATCGGCATTTTTTGGCATCCCTAAAATATAAATTTTATCCTCATCATAATTTAACCTCCCATTAATTTATCATTTACATCCAAACAACTTATTCCCCAACATAATCGTTAAATTTGCAGCTTATTAATTATCCGCTGCATGAATACTGATGCTGTTAAATTGCTGCAAGGCCGTTATTGTAATTCGTTAACCCAATATTCGCGTTTTGTTACCCGCGAGGTAAATATTGGCGATGTGCCTATGGGTGGTAATAATCCCATCCGCATACAAAGCATGACTACTACCGATACCATGGATACCATGGGTACGGTTGAGCAATCTATCCGCATGGTTGATGCCGGCTGCGAGTACGTACGTATTACCGCACCAAGTATTAAAGAGGCCAAAAACCTGGCCGAGATAAAAAAGCAGCTTCGCGCCCGCGGGTATAATGTACCCCTGGTGGCCGATATTCACTTTACGCCAAATGCCGCCGAGGTAGCTGCCCGTATTGTTGAAAAAGTACGCGTAAACCCCGGCAACTACGCTGATAAAAAGAAATTTGACCAGATTGATTATACCGACCTGGAGTACCAGGGCGAACTGGAACGCATTTACCAAAAATTTGCCCCGCTGGTAAACATCTGTAAAGAGTATGGCACCGCCATGCGCATTGGCACCAATCACGGTAGCTTAAGCGACAGGATCATGAGCCGTTATGGCGATACCCCGCAGGGCATGGTTGAATCGGCTATGGAGTTTATGCGCATGTGCGAAACGCTGAATTATTATAATTTGGTGATCAGCATGAAATCGAGCAATCCGCAAGTGATGGTGCAAGCCTACCGCCTGCTGGTAGAAACCATGGTTGCCGAAGGCATGAACTATCCCCTGCATCTTGGCGTAACCGAAGCCGGCGACGGCGAAGACGGCCGCATTAAATCAGCCGTAGGCATAGGCACCTTATTGGAAGACGGCCTGGGCGATACCGTACGGGTATCCCTAACCGAAGAACCGGAGGCAGAAGCACCCGTAGCTATCGAGTTGGTGAAACGATACTCTTTGAGGGAGAAGGAGGTTAAAGGCGAAAGGTTAAAGGCAAAAGGCAATGAGATTATTACAGATAAAAACCTTTTACCTTTTACCTTTCACCTTTCGCCTCAAACGCATAGTCCCTACGAATACAAAAAACGCCACACCTACGAGGCCAACGCTTTCATTGGCGGGCATATGGTGCCAAGGGTGGTGCTCGATCTGTCAAAAAAGAACCTGAAAGATCCTGGTATTATGGCCGATGCCGGTTATATCTACTCGCCCTTGCTGGATAAATATAACATGGCCGAGCAATCGGTCGATTTTGTTTACCTGGCAGATGAGTTGCCGTCGTTTAACTTGCCGGGTAACTTAAAACAGCTTTATAACTACCAAACCTGGTTAAAACTGGCCGATAAAACCCTTTGTCACCCGTTGTTTACGCTGAAAGAATATATCGCAGCCACCAACAAAACATCAGCATTAAACCTGGTGAAACTGTTTCCGGAGGATATTGATTCGGAAGATTTTGGCTCGTTACCGTTTGATAATTCGCTGGTGTTTGTTTTAGAAACCAATGCGCTGCACGGCATGGCCGACCAACGCGGCTTCTTCTTCAAAATGGAAGAGCTGGGTTTGGATGTGCCTGTTATAGTAAAAAGGAGTTATGAGTTTGGAGTTATGAGTATAGAGTCGGAACACGAAAACTCGGCACTCAAAACTCAAAACCTACAACTATTTGCCGCCACTGACCTTGGCGCTTTATTGGTTGATGGCTTTGGCGATGGCATTTGGATTGATGCCCCCGGGGTTGATACCAAAGTGATCACTTCTACGGCTTTTGGTATTTTGCAGGCTACACGTTCGCGCATTTCCAAAACAGAATATATCAGTTGCCCAAGCTGCGGACGTACCTTGTTTGATTTGATGATTACAACGCAGATGATCCGTAGCCGCACAAGTCACCTTAAAGGCTTGAAGATTGGTATTATGGGCTGCATCGTAAATGGTCCCGGCGAAATGGCGGATGCTGATTATGGCTACGTTGGTTCGGGTACCGATAAAATCACCCTTTACCGTGGTAAAGAAGCCGTAAAGAAAAACATCAGCGCGGCAAACGCTTTGGATGAGCTTATTGGCATCATAAAAGACGACGGCAACTGGGTTGAGCAGGAATAAACCTAATTTATGAGCGATAAGATCACCGTTTTAGATATTCCATCAACGCTAAAAAAGCACCTGGCATCGGCAGGTGATCGCGCGCCCGATTTTGGAATAATTAACGATGGCTGGAACCAGGACGATTTTGCTGTGCTCAATAACCACCCTGGCCTTACTCATGGACTGCCTGTTAAAACAGATTATTACTCGGTTATTTTATGTTTAAGGGGCAGCTGTAAAAAAACAATCGGCCATTTTGTGTTCGAGGTGTATACCAATTCTATCCACCTGGTATCGCCCCAGTTTATAACTTCTTTTGAAGATGCCTCGCCCGATTTGTTATTGTACGAGGTATTGTTTAAAAAAGAATTCCTGATCAATAACCTGCTTAAAGAAAATATACTGGATAACCTGCTGGAGGTAAACCCCGATTACCCGCCAATTTATGGCCTGTCGCAAAAAAGCTGTGCTTCACTAAAAGCCCTTTATGAAAAAATAAGCGACGAAAGCCGGGAGAAAGGCGCTTTTCACTTACCCATCCTACGGTTGCTGTTAACAGATTTACTTTACGAAATGAACCGGGCTTGTGAAAACTGCTTGCTGCATTCAACCCGCCACCTGAGTAAACAATATCAGCTGGTTTATAAATTCAAGAAGCTGGTTGAGGATCAGTTTCTAACTCTTAAAACGGTGCAGGAATATGCCGATGCCTTGTTTATTTCGGCAAAATATTTAACCGAAATTGTGAAGGCCGAGACCGGCCAAAACGCCTTGCACGTTATCCATAACCGGATGTACCTGGAGGCGCAATACCTGCTATCTTCATCGGGTTTGAGTATCAAAGAAATTGCCGAGCGGCTTAACTTTGATAGCAGCTCGCATTTCAGTCGTTTTTTCAAACGCTTTGCCGGTAATAATCCTTCGGAGTTTAAACAGCTTCAATAAAATTCTCTCCAATTTATCTTGCCCAAATCACCGTTATGACTATCGACTGACGGTAATAACCGGCCTCAGGAAAAATTGGTTGTTAAAACCGATTTATTGAGATTGATGCGCCCTGCTACGCGCAGTACCTTTGACATGTCAATCAAACAATACGGTCATGAAAAAGCAAAACCTCGAACTCATAAAAAGCAGGTTACTGCAATTGTACTTTGGTACTTACCAGATATTAACCATCATTTACAGGTAATAGTAAAGCTTAAAGCAGAATGCTCAAGGCTGAAAGCCCGGTATCCTGTTGGCGTAACAGATTACAAATCAAGGCGTAGGATAATTAAGAACTATAGGTAACAAACACTACAAAAACAAGCAGCCGTTAAAGGCTTCACTATATATTGGTACATAAAAAAAGGGCAGACTTATAACAGGTTTGCCTTTTTTGCTTTTAATTAATGCATCGGTGAAAATAAACAGGGTCGCCTCGCGCTCCCCTGAGTATAATTAAAAAGCATCTTTATATAATTTTTAGGGCAAATCAACATCTCTCAAATCTGTTGTGCGCGTTAGTTCTTTTTTACTTTAAAAGATGCCGCAAGCAGGTTGCTGTCGTTTACCGGTTTGCCGGTTGTCATTAAAATATCCAGCATGCTATTAAGCTTTCGCTGTACCTTTTTGTTGCTCACATTTATGCGGGCTTTAATGGTTTCGGTGTAAATAAGGTGCTTATCACTATCATAAAACCTTACCGTTTGTATGCCCGGGTGGTTAAGGTTGCTTTCTACAACCCAGGTAGCGGTATTACTGGTTTTTGTTTGGGCTATGCTGCCTGTAGCCGCCATCCAAATAATGGCAAGTGTTAATACAGTCTTTTTCATGTTGTTTATTTTTAAATCCGAAAACTAAATTATAGGCCGGGTAACACTTTATAAACTAACAGCGTCATATAGCAGGATACCACGTACAAACGGACTTGTTGCAGGCACAGGTTTCATTTATATGCAAAAGCATGCCGGATAAAACTATTTTAATGCATTTTGTCGACGCAGACATGTCATCCGTCGACAGGAACACCAAATAGTTCACTCTTTTAATTGACTATAAGTAATTTAGCTATATGAAACAGCTTGCTGATTTAGATGTTGCCCATTTTAAAATGCCAAGGCCCCTGCAGCACATATTATTTTGGCTAACGGTGAGCTTTATTATTATCATGATGTATTCGGTACAAACCAATTTCATGGTATCGCTGCGCAACAACCTTATTTTTATGCCCATCCAAATAGCCTATTATTATGCAATAGCCGGCTGGCTTATCCCTAAATACCTGTTTCCGGGCAGGTATTTAAAGTTTGGTTGCCTGGCGTTAGGAGTGTTTGTATTGTCGGTTGTTGTTACCCGCATAGTTGGTATTTTGTTTGTAACCCCCTATACCATCCGGATGATGCATGTTACCGAAGGCGACTATTTTGAAGCCTCGCGGCGGCCGTTTTTAATGAAGCTGTTTGATTTACAAAACATGATTAACGCATTAAAGGGGACCAACCTGGTAATAGGCTTTGTTTTGGCCATTAAGTTGTTTAAAATGTGGTATCAGCGTAAACAAGCCACTTTACAGGCCGAGCTAAATGCACTAAAAGCGCAGGTACACCCTCACTTTTTATTTAACACGCTAAATAACCTTTACGCTTTAAGCTTAAACCAATCTGCAAAGTCGCCGCAGCTGATCCTTAACCTGAGTAATATTTTACGTTACATGCTATATGAATGCAATACCGGCGAGGTATTGTTAAGCCAGGAGATAAAAATGCTGCAGCAGTTTATAAGCCTGGAAAAGCTGCGCTATGAAGACAGGCTGGATATTAATTTTAATATTTACGGCGATACCGATGGCAAGCTGATAGCCCCGTTGCTGATGTTGCCGCTTATTGAAAATGCTTTTAAACATGGCGCCGGCGAGCAAATGGGCGATGCCTGGATAAATATCAATTTATATGTTATGCGCGATGAACTTAAACTCAAAATATCAAACAGTAAAGCAGCAGGCGCAAATAAAGGCGCCGGTAAAACCGGTAACATCGGGCTGCAAAACCTTAGAAAACGGCTGGAATTGATATATCCAACCACCCACAGCCTTAAAATAATGGACGACCATGATACTTTTTTGGCTGTGCTTGACGTCCGACTCAACTTTGCGCCTCAAACCCCATCTCAAATAACTACCCATGAAATTGCGTATACTCATAGTTGACGACGAGCCATATGCCATTGAGGTGATGGAGAATTACCTGCGCAATTTTGATGATATGGAGATTGTGGGTAAATGCTACAATGCTATTCAGGCTTTCCAGTTGTTGCAGCAAAAAACTGTTGATTTAATGTTTCTGGATATCCAGATGCCCGGTATAACCGGGATTGATTTTTTAAAAACCCTTAAAAACCCGCCCAAAACTATTTTTACAACGGCCTACAGCCAGTATGCCCTTGATGGCTTTGATTTAAATGTGGTTGATTATTTGGTTAAACCCATTCCGCTTGACAGGTTTATGCGGGCCATTGATAAAGTTTACCAGCTTAGCGGCAATAATGCAGGCACAGGCCATAGTTATGAAAAGTTTGGCGGCGATACCGAAGCATTCCTGTACCTGAAGGTTGAGCGTAAAACCATTAAAATAAATGTAAATGATATTTTATGGGTTGAGAGCCTGCGTGATTACGTTAAGGTGATAACTACCGGTAACGTTTATATCAGCAAACAAAAAATAAGCCTGCTGGAGGGTATGTTGCCCGAAAATAAGTTTGTGCGTGCACATCGGTCTTTTATTGTAGCTATTGCGCACATCAGTTCTTTTTACGCCTATAGTGTAGAAGTAAACGGGCACGAATTACCCATTGGTCGCAATTATAAACAGGAAATGCAGAAGCGGTTAAAGGCCGAGAATTTTCATTTTAAATAGATAGGTCAGGCCCTTGTACCGGGTATGGGGTTGTGGCACAGTTCCCACAAATTATCTTCCGGGTCGGTAAAAAAGCCGCTGTATCCGCCCCAAAATGTTTGCG